>CAVWHP010000013.1:0-12849 GCA_963754825.1 uncultured delta proteobacterium
GGGCCGGTCAGCACGACACCCGAACAGATTTTTCAATCCTTTGCCTTCAGCCCGGGCCCGCGCGGTCCCGGGCTTTTTTGTGGCCCTGCTCTCGCCATTTTCAAAGGAGGCAGGCGGCGCGGTCCTGCCTGCGGTGCTGACCTGCCGGTGCCGCGGGCAGGCCCTCCCACGCCGGGCCCGTGCGGCAGGCGCACATTTTTATTTAATTTTCGTTCAATATTTATTCGGGATTCTAACAATGCACTGGCAGTATGGGGTCTGTTCGTTCGTGCCCTCTTTTTCCGACCGCAGGACAGCCCCATGCAGCCAACCCCGTGCCGCCCGATCAATGCCTCGTGCCCAGGCCTGCCCTGTGGCTCCGAGCCTTGTCCTTCGAGACCCTCGCCCTGGCCCCGGACAGCCGCCGCTTTGCGCTGCGCCTGCTCCTCGTCTGCTACGTGCCGGTGCTGCTCATCTGGTCGGGGCTCATCCCCTTCGCCTATCGCTTTCAGGTCCTGGCCGCGGTGCTGCTCGTCCTGGTCGCGCATGGTGTCCACCGGGGCTTTGACCGCCGGGAACTCGGCTTCACCCTGGCGCACAGCCGCCAGGCCCTCGGCTGGAACCTGTTCTTCCTGGTGGTCGGCGCGATCACCCTCTTTGCCCTGGATCGGGCCGGCTGGACCATGCCGCTCCATTCCGGCTATCCCCTGACCGCCTTTCTCTTCTACCTCTTCTTTCTCGGCCCGGTGCAGGAGATCATTTTCCGGAGCATCCTCTTTGCCGAGATGCGCAAGAGCGGCATCGTCGACGGGAAATGGCTCGTACTCATCTCGACCTGCACCTTCTGCTTCCTCCACATCATCTACCACAACCCGGCCGTGCTGCTGCTCACCCTGGTCAGCGGCCTCGTCTGGGGCGTGCTCTTCCTCCGTTGGCCGTCGATCTGGGGGGTGTCCCTGTCCCACTCCCTGCTCGGCGCCCTGGCCATGTTCCTCGGTATCCTGTAGAGAGCCCCCCGCACCGGAAGACCCCACCGGCGTGCCCGGCCATGGGCGCACCGCCTGCACCAGCCGCTGTCCGTCCACACCGTTTTGCAACGAAGTCCTAACCCCGGCGTAACAGGGAGCGGGCAGAATAGGCGGTATGGAAACCTACGCCCTGTTCACGCCTGTCATCATTCCGGCCCGCCGCCTGACCCGGCTCTTGCTGTTCGCCGTTCCGCCGCTCGTCGGCCTGCTCGTCCTGGTCCTCGGCCGGGACCTCGGCCTGCCCCCAATGTACGGCCGGCTCGGTTTTGACCTGCTGCCCACAGCCGGGTGGCTGTCCGGCAACCCGGCGCTCGACCTGCTGTTCTCCCTGCTCACCGGCCACCTTGAGGCCCGCACCGCGGTGTTTGTTGTCGCCACGATCCAGGGGCTCGGGTTCGTACTCCTCTATCTTCTCGCCCATCGCAGCCTGGTCATCGATGGCGCCGGTCGCAAGGTGGCGGTCTGCAGTGCTGTGGCCGCCGTGGGCCTGTTCGGCGGCGCCGGCCAGACCCTCTTGGGCACCACCGTGGCCGACAGTGTGACCGGCTTAGGTTTACTCTCCACCCTCCTGCTCCTGCTCGCCGGCCGCCGGCTGCTGTTGGCCCCGTCGCCTTTCATTGCGATGCTCACCGCCTTGGGCTGCGGCCTGCCGGCCGGACTGATGGCCGGGCTCCAGCCCACCCTGCTCCTCGTTGCCCTTGGTCTTGCCGGTGCCCCGCTCGCCATTCGGACCGGCTGGCGCAGGCAATTGCTGCTGACCGCGGGCTGCACGTTCGGTGTGCTGCTCGGCTTTGCCCTGGCCTACGGCCCCTGGGCCTGGTTCCTGGTGCGGGAATTCGGCGGTGCGGCCGTGCCGGGTCTGGACACCTTCGTGCCGCCGGCCGGCTGGTGGCGGCGGCTCGCTGCCCCGGCCGCGTTCCTTGATCTGGCCCTGCCTGCCGGTGAGACCCCCTGGCGCGACCTGCGGTTACCGCTGTTGGCCCTGCTCCTGCCGGTCTGTGTTCTGCCGGGGCTGCTGTTCGGACGAAGCCGGAGCGAGCCACTGGCCACCCCGTTCGCCACCCGGCTGCTGCTCGCCGCCGGCGCGCTGGCCCTGTTCGGCTGGCTGCTGTCCCCTGTGTCGGCGCGCCAGCCCTTTGCCCTGGAACTGCTCGCCCCGCTGCTCCTGGTGCTCGCCCTCGGCCTGCTGCCCGCGAGCCTCCCCTGCCGCGGCCGGGTGGCCGTGTCGCTGCTGTTCCTGGTCGCCTACACGGCCCAGCCGGGCCACACTAACCAACGACCGCAGGGGACGGACCGCACGATCCTGGCCACGGCTCCGCTCGCCGAAGCGGACAAGGCCATGGTCCTGGTCGCCGGTTTCTCCCCCGCCACACCGCCGCGCCACCTGTTCCCGGCCGAAGTACCGCTCGTGCGCATCCAGGGTGCGGGGATCAGCCCGGAAGTCCATGGCCCGTTCAGCACCCGTGTCCGCCAGCGGGTCCGCAATCATAACGGCTCGTTCCACCTGCTCATCCCGGAGGGCCAGCTGGCCCTTGGCCAGGAGGCCCTGGCCCATTACGGCCTGCTCGTCGCCGCGCCCACCTGCCGGAGCGTCAGTGACGATCCCGCAGCAGAACGACTGCACCTTTGCGCTGTCCAACCCACCCGCTACCTCGCCACCCTGCCATGACCAAAGCACCCGCCATCGCCGTTCTTGTCCCCTGCTACAACGAGGAGGTGACCATCAGTACCGTGGTCGCCGATTTCCGCCGGGTGCTGCCCGACGCGGCCATCTACGTGTACGACAACAACTCCACCGACCGCACCGCCGAGAAGGCGCAGGCCGCCGGCGCCGTGGTCCGTTCCGAGCCGCTGCAGGGCAAGGGCAACGTGGTGCGGCGGATGTTCGCCGACATCGATGCCGAAGTCTACCTGCTGGTGGACGGGGACGCCACCTACGACGCCGCTTCCGCGCCGGCCATGATCCAGCGGCTGTGCGAACACCACCTCGACATGGTCAACGGCGCGCGCACCACCGATATCCAGGAGGCCTACCGGCCCGGACACCGGTTCGGCAACTGGCTGTTGACCTCCATCGTCGCCCGGACCTTCGGCAATGGCCTGACCGACATGCTCTCCGGCTACCGGGTGTTTTCCCGGCGCTACGTCAAGAGCTTCCCGTCGCTGGCCGTGGGCTTCGAGATCGAGACCGAACTCACCATCCACGCCCTGCACCTGCGCATGCCCATCGCTGAGGTGGCCACGCCCTACCGGGACCGGCCCAGCGGCTCGACCAGCAAGTTGTCCACGTACCGCGACGGCCTGCGCATCCTGTGGAAGATCCTGGTGTTCATCAAGGAGGAAAAGCCCATGGCCTTCTTCAGCCTGATCGGGCTCGGTTTCTGCCTGGTCGCGGTGGTGCTCATGCTGCCCATCCTGCGCGAGTTCCTCACCACCGGCCTGGTGCCGCGCCTGCCCACGGCGGTGCTCAGCATGGGGCTGATGACCATTGGCTTCCTCAGCTTCGCCTGTGGCCTGATCCTGGATACGGTCAGCCGCGGCCGCAGCGAGATGAAGCGGATGCGCTACCTGAGCACGCCCGAGCGCACCGCTGTCGCGCTGACCGTGCCCTCCCCCCTTCCCGGCCGGGCGCACCGACCGAGCTTATCCCGGACGACTCAGCCCTTCGCCTTTTCCCCCTCCCCAGGCCGGCCCCGGTCTGCCAGCGCCATGCCCACGGCCAACACCGCGATCCACACCACCCGGCTCTGATAGCGGTCGTGCGGGTTGGACAGCGCCCCACAGATAAAGGCGTTGCCCACCAGCGCGGTCAGCAGAAAAAACGCCAGCAGGGCGCGATCAAAGCGGTGCGCCCGCACCCCCAACACGAGCAGCAGCGGCAGCATGGCAGTGGCCAGCCAGGCCACCGGCCGATGCACCCGGTTCAGGGTCTTGAACAGCTGTCGGCTGACCTCACCCTGCTGCTGGCGGGCCTCGGTGTACGGCCGGGCGGATTGCGGCAGGGCCCCGGTGAGCACACCCCGGGTGGCGTCATGATGTTCGTCGAGACCGTCGCCGGTGGCCACCTTGACCAGTTGCACGGCGGTGAAGCGGAGCGAGTTCCAGGCAAAGGCTGCCGGGTAGGCTGCCACGGTCGCCCGGACCAGCCGGCCCAGTTCCTCTTGGGACTGCCGCTCCCAGCCGCCCAGGTCGCGAAAGGGCGAGGAATCGGCCCAGAGGAATTCGTCGGCGGTGTGTGGCAGCCGCTGCTGGAGGGCGCACAGCCTGACCCCGTCGGCGGGACAGTGGTCGGCCAGCCAGCGATGGGCGAGGCCGTCCTGAACCAGCCGGCCGTAGAGAAAGGCCGAACCGCCCGGAGTAAAGCCGGGGTGCTGGAAGAGAAGCACATGCACGGTCGGCATGAGCAGCAGGGCGGCGACAGCCAGGGCCGCGCCGGGCCAGACCCGCACCTGCAGCGGCCAGTGGCGCCATCGGGCCATGAGCCGCAGGATCAGGGTCACTCCCACCAGGCCGATCGCCAGGGCCAGGCAGGACATGTGCGAGAGCAGTCCCAACAGGGCCATGGCCGCAAGCCCCGCCCGCTCCCACCGGCGCAGGGCCTGCCCGTGCAGGCCGAGCAGCAGGTAGGCCAGCACCACCAGGGGCACGAGGATATCCGGCATCAGCTGGCTGGTATACCACGAGATCCCGGTCACGAGCGCCAGGCCGGCGCAATGCAGGGTCAGGGCCAGCGGTCCCGCGGCCAGGCCGTGGCAGCGCAGCAGAAGATGGATCGTCCAGGCGGCGAGCAGCGACTGGGCCACCGCCGGACCCCAGAAGTTCAGCCAGCCGAGCGAGGTCAGCCAGAGAAAGAGGCCGTAGAAAAAGGAACGGCCGGGGAAGAGCTGCCATTCGAGGACGCTGCCCACGTAGCCGCCGGTATCGTGGAAGACCACCGCGTAGCCGTTCCAGAGCGCCGGGGCGAGCAGCAGGGCAGGATCGCCGCCAGGGCCGGCAGCCAGCGGACCAGGGAGGAGCGGACCGGCCAGGCCTCGGCACCTGCATCGGCGGGACAGATGGGACCATCGGTCTTCATGGCTGATCCAGGTTGGGGGTGGGTGTTGCCTGCAGCGTGTCCTGATCGCGGCCGTAGAGCAGGGCCGCGATCAGCACCGTGCACGGCGCCACCGCGATCACCCCGAAGCTGCCCACCAGGATGTTGAGTACCTCGGCGGCGACGAAGGGGGCGTTGAGCAGGTTGGCCGGGGCCAAGCCCTTGGCGATGAAGACCATGAACATGGTGATATGGCTGCCCGAGTAGGCGAGCAGCAGGGTGGTGGTCATGGTGCCGGTGACCACCCGCCCCACCCGCAGGCCGGAGCGCATGTGCTCGACCCGGCCGATCTCCGGATGGCGGTGCTTGATCTCGTCCATGGTGGCGGCGATGTCCATGGCCAGGTCCATGACCGCGCCCGAACAGGCGATGAACACGCTGGCCGTGAAGATGTCGGTCAGGTTGAGATGGGGGTAGCCGGAGTAGAGGAGCATCTCGGCAAAGGGCCGCACCGCCCCGTGCAGCCGGAACAGTTGGGTGAACAGGGTGGCCAGGCCGCAGGTGAGCAGCAGACCGAGCAGGGAGCCGAGGAAGGTCGCCAGCCCGCGCCGGGTGAGCCCGCCCACGGAGAAACAGATCACCGCGGTGAGCAGGGTGACGATGGCCAGCCCGGTGGAGATCGGTGGATATCCCCGCAGGAGCAGGGGAAAAAACAGCTTCCACAGCACCAGCGCGGCGAACACGAAGCTCAGTCCCGCCTTCAGACCGGTGACCCCGGCCACGGCAACGAGCAGGAGAGCGAACAGCCCGGCGAGAAACAGCTGCAGGCCGAGGCGATGGGCGCCGCGGGCCACCGCGTTTTTCGGGGTGCCATCCGGGGCGGAGTACTCCACCAGGATGGTCGTGCCCGGCTCGTACCACTCGTCGATCTCCATCTTGCCGGTGAGCATGTTCACCACCGCCATCTCCTGGCCCTTGTGCGGGCCGGAGAGCAGCCGCACCTGGAGTTGCTGCAGGTTGGTCTTGACGATCAGGTGGGTGCGCACCTGGGAGTTGTCCACCGCCGTGACCAGGGCCCGGCTGCGGATGCCGGACAGCGCCCCGGGAATCCCGGCGATGTCGATGAGCAACAGCAGGACGCAGAGCGCGCCAATCACCAGGGAGAAGAGCAGTTCGCGACGAAAGCTGGGCATGATAGGCTCGGCACAACAAGGCCGCGGCGGCCGTCACCAGGGACGGTCGCCGCGGACAGTGGGAATGGGTGTGGGGTTGCGGCAGCGACTCAGTTGACCACCGGCAGTTCGCGCAGCACCGGCAGCGGTTCGTGGATGTTCATGGACCGGGCCAGCTGTTTGGCGATGTCGGTATTGTCATAGAACCCCTCGAACCGCCCCGCGTCCTGGCCGATGGCATAGACCGGTACGGGCACGCCGGTGTGCGAGTACGAGGTCCAGCCGATGGAGGCGCGCTCATTGAGAATGTGGGTGATGGTGACGATGATCGGCTCGTAGCCGCCGTAGAGGAACTTGTTCTCATCGGCGCTGTTGTCGTTCGTTTTTCCCATGGACTGGTCAAAGGCGTCCTCGAGCTTTTCCTTCTGGTACGCGTTCAGGGTGGCATAGTCGAGACCGAAGGCCTCCCGCATGAGCGCAAGCATGGCAGCGTCGCTCTCCAGGTTGTTGTCCGAGTCGGTGTAACTTCCTTTGGGGTACTTGGCCTTGATCGCCTTGAACGGTTCGCTGTCGATGACGGCGGTGAAGCTCATCTTCTGATCGAGCAGCCGGTCGTAATAGCCGGTGTAGCCGGTGGTCGCATGGCCGATGCTCATGCCGCCGGTCTCGTGGTCGCCGGTGACCACGATGAGGGTCTGGCTCGGGAAGCGGCGGTAGAACTCCAGGGCCACGCCGACCGCGTCGTCAAAGGCCAGGGTGTCGCCGATGTTGGCCATGGCGTCGTTGGCATGGCCGGCCCAGTCTATCTTGCCGCCTTCCACCGCCAGGAAAAAGCCCTGATCGCGGCCCGGACGGCTTCTCGGCCCGTCCTTGAGCACACTGATGGCCACCTCGGTCATTTCGGCCAGGCTCAGCCCCTTGTCGGTGCGATCGATGGCATAGGGCATGGCCGCCGAGTCCTGCAACTCCGGGTTGATGCAGTAGACCTTGGCTTTCGGGTTGTTCTTCAGGCCGAGGATGTCTTTCTTGCTGTTCAACACAGTGTAGCCGCCCGCCGCGAACTCACTGGTGAGGATGGATGCCCCCTCCGTGGCCGCAAGCCCGCCGCCGCCGAAGAACTCGTAGCCGCTGGCCGCCATCTGCCGGGCAATGGTGTTCATCTCGCCGCGATTGGCAACGCTGGCGTAATAGGCGGCCGGGGTGGCGTGGTCGAGCGAGACGCTGCTGATCACGCCGACCCGCCTCCCCTGCTCGGCCGCCAGTTGAGCGATGCTCTTGTAGCTGTACGTTTTGCTGTCGTCCATGCCGATCACGCCGCTCTGCGTCTTCAGGCCGCAGGCAAAGGCGGTGGCCGAAGAGGCCGAGTCGGTCATGAGGGCATGGGCGTCATAGGTGGTCTGCATGCCCATCACCGGGAAGGTGCTCATGTTCAGCCGGTTTTCCGGTCGGAGCAGGTCCGCGGCCTCGGTCGCCTTACCGCCGTTGAAGGTGGTCAGGTAGGCCTCGGCCGCCTGGGTCTGGGTGGCGGACATGCCGTCGCCCAGGAAGAAAAAGACATACCTGGGCATCTCGGCCAGGGCCGTGGTCCCGGACAGCAGCATTGCCGCCAGGGTCGTGCTGTACAGCATTCGTTTCAGGTGCATGGGTTCCTCCGTGGTGGTGGGGCTTCTTCGGGTGACGGACGGTGGTCGTCCGCGAACGCGCCCACCAGACCAGGGCGAAGTTAGGATCGGGTTACCCTTCGGTTATCTTCCGGCTACAAAGCGGTTAGGGACGCCCGCACCGGCCGGTCCCTGACCGAAGCCTGACACGCTCCTGACCGGAACCGAACAGGGCAGGGCTAGGGTTGCGCCAGACCACAACCCCAAGACCTCCCGATCGGTGCGCCATGACTGTCCCCCTGCCCTTAGCCGTGCTCCATTCCCGCGCCGTGCTGCCCGGCGCGGCCCCTGCCCCGCTGACCACAGACGGACTGCCCTTTGTCGGCGAAGACGTGACCGTCGGCGTGGAGAACGAGTTCCAGGTGGCCATCGAGGGGCGCCGGGACCGGGTGGACCTGCCCCTGACCATCAGCGGCTCGCGCTACTACCAGAACCTCGTACTCCGTGCCCGCCGGGGCGACCTGCCGCCGGCCGCGCTCGCCGACCTGGACGAATTCCTCGACGACCGTACCAACCGCATCTGGGAAAACTCCTGGGTGCGTTTTCCCCGCAGCCTGCTCTCCGCCTACGCGGCTGCCACCCTGGCCGCGGACCTGCGCGCCGACAAATCCAGGGCAAACAGCCCGCTGCGCGCCGACGCCGGCCAGTTGCACCTGCGCCACCGCGGCGAGGTCTGGCTGCGGCTGCCGGTCAGTTACCTGCTCAAGCTGTCCCTGGCCGAGGCCCTCGGCCGGGATGCGGGCGCGCTCGCCCCCTTGCGCCACACCGGCGAACGGATGATGCGCCATCTCATCTGCGACAACTGCTCGCCCGAGGTCACCTCCTTCGTGCTCACCGGCGGGGGGACCACCACCCTGCCCGGTCGGGCCGCCGCCGCCGAGACGAGTCGCCAGTTCTTCCTGCTGCAGCTGCTCGTCCAGTTCGCCAACCAGGCCTTTGCCCTCACCGACCACGGCCAGACCTGCCACCTCTACCTGGCGCCCAACCCGCCGGCCCGGCAGAAGCGGCTCAACGACCTGATCTCCGACCAGTTCTACCGCGAGCTGTTCTGCAACCCCTGCCTGTCCGGCTGGGACCGGGGCGAGGAGAAGAAGGCGTACATGGCGCTCTGTCACCAGGCCCTGTCGCGCAGCCAGCTGCAACACCATCGCCAAGCTGCGCGAGGCGGGCATCATCGTCAACAACCTGGTGGTCCTGCCCAACACCTCGTCCACCTCGCTGGCCAACAACGGCACCCATATCACCCTGGGCAGCCGGCTGCTCACCCGCCGGCTACCGCGAGGCGGGCTCACGGCCGCATCGAAAAATACCTGGGCGATCTGGTGATCAAGATCGTCGAGCATTTCCTGCCGCTGTTTGTCACCACCTACACCGCCGCGCCCTATCGTCTCGCCTTCGCCGATTTCCATCCGGAAAAGGTGCTCGGCTTCCTGCCGCATGAACTGGACTACACCCACCTGCGCATGCTCTGGCGGCGCTGGAAGAAAAAGGCGGCCATCCGCTGCTGCGGCCACAGCCTCACCCCCTTCGGCCCGCCCTGGCTGGACCGGCTGCTCGGCCGGGTGCTCGGCCTGCACGGCGACTTCCTGCCCGATTTCCGCCTGATCGACTACCTGGTGGCCCTGCCCAGCGTGGACCGGAGCCCGGCCCTGGACGGCCGGATCGGCAACCAGGACCGGCTCAAGCGGGACCTGTTCGAAATGGGGGTTTTTGACCAGCGCATGGCCATCTACCTGCCCTATCGGCATGCGCGACTTGCACACTACGGCTTTTCCGGTTTCGAGGGGCGGCATCTATTCGCTCTTTCCGGACCTTGGGCGAGACCTTTGCCCGGGCCGTCAACCTGCAGACCCTGGTCACCGCCCTGGCCTACGCCTGGGTGCATCGAACGGACGCATCGACCACAGCCATATCCCCGACGACCCTCACACCGAGAGCGAACGGCGGCAGATCTTCTTTGCCACGGCCATCGGCCTGCCCACGGTTTTTGTCCGCGCGGACACCGCGCAACCGGCTGCTGCGGCGAATCCTCGGCCTGGTCGAGCACCAGCGGCCCAGCCGCCGCTACCGGGGCATGGTGCGCATCGAACTCGCCAGCTACCGCCGGGCCTGCTTGGCCCTGCTCCGCGAGGAGATCGGCATCACCGGCTGGGGCACGGCCGCGGACGAGCCGCTGGACCGGCTCGAGGCGATCCTCGGCGGCGGCGCTGCCCACCGCGGCCGAACGGCTCACCACGGCCATCCTCGAGCGCACGCGGCCGGTCCGTCGACCCGATGCGCACCGAGGCGCGCGCCTTCAACCAGGCGGCCGAGCACTACTACCGCACCACCCTCTGCCGCCGGCACATGGACGACGGCCTGGCCACCCTGGCCGACGACGGCGGGAACTCGACCGGTGCAGCGATCCGGCCGTGGGCGGGGCCCGGGACCAACTCACCGGCGGTGTGCCGGTGGCCCTGTTCGTCCGCGTGACCGGCCGGAGGGTGCTGGCCGGCGAGGCCACGGTCGAGGAACTGCACGCCTTCATCCTGCTCGCTGTGCTCATCGTGCGCATGCGCCAGGCCGACCGCCCAGGCCGCCGGGTGAACACCAGCGGAGTCCCCATGGACCATCACTACATCGACCGGCGCACCGGGGCGGCCGTCCGCGAGACCTTCCTGGCCGACCGCAGCGTCGGCCTGCTCTACGACCGTCTGCGCGAGAGCGCGCCCGCCCTGTTCCGCGCCCTTACCGGCCGGCGGGTCTCCAGCCTGCTCGGCCATCTCGGCTACGACCGCCAGGCCGGGGCTGCGCGGCATCCCGCTCTTTCAGCACATGGGTATCGACTGGCGGGAGTGTCTGCACCCGGCCGACACCTTTGTCAGCCCGCGCCAGGTGTTCGAGCGGCAGATCCGCTACTGGGACTGCCGCCCCATGGAGGAGGACCCGGACACGGTGGTCGCGCCGGCGGACAGCCGCCTGCTCTGCGGAGAGCTGGCCGAGACCCCGGCCCTGTTCGTCAAGGAGAAGTTCTTCACCACCGGGGAATTGCTCGGGCCCGGGTCCTCGTGGGCGGAGCTGTTCAACCGGGGCAGACTACGCGGTGTTCCGCCTGACCCCGGACAAGTACCACTACAACCACGCGCCGGTCGCCGGCACGGTGGTCGATTTCTACACCCTGGACGGCAGCTACCACTCCTGCAACCCGCGGGCGGTGATCGGCCCTGGCCTCCCTCCATGCCAAGCAACCGGCGGGTGGTCACGGTGATCGACACCGATGTGCCCGGCGGCACCGGGGTCGGCCTGGTGGCCATGATCGAGGTGGTGGCGCTGATGATCGGCGACATCGTCCAGTGCGTGAGCACACATCGCTACGACCACCCGCGGCCGCTCGCCCGGTCCATGCGCCTTGCAAGGGCGCGCCCAAGAGCCTGTTCCGGCCGGGCAGCAGCACGGTCATCCTGCTCTTCCAGCAGGGGGCGGTGCGCTTCAGTGACGACCTGGTGCACAATCTCGCCCGGGTGGACGTGCCCAGCCGCTTTTCCGCCGGCCTCGGCCGACCGCTGGTCGAGACCGAGGTGCGGGTGCGCGAGACCATTGCCAGGCGCAAGCCGCTCGGTCCTGCGCATCCGGCTGACCCGCCCGCCCCTGCCCATGCACCCCTGGAGACCGTATGACTGAAACCCTCTTTCTCGCCCTCAGCGGGACCCTGTTCGCCCTGGCAATCGGCCTGGGCTGGCGGCTGCTGCCCCACGACCGCTTCCAGGTGCTCGCCAGCCTGCCGCTCCGTCCGGTCGGCGCCAACCGCTGGCAGGGCTGCAACCTCACCTGGTACGGGGCCCTGCTCGCCTCGGCCGTGGTCATGGGGCTGCTGTTCGTGCTCACGCTTGCCGCCAGCGGCGGTGTCCCGGCCGCGCCCATGCTGGCGGTGCTCTTGGGGCTGCTCGTCCTCTGCGTGCCGGCGAGCCGCCTGGTCGCCCGGGTGGTGGAGAAAAAGCGCCACACCTTCACCATCGGCGGCGCCTTTTTCTGCGGCCTGCTGGCGGCCCTGCCCCTCATCCTGCTGGTGAACGGCGCCTGCGCCCGGCTGGGCCGGCCGACTCTGGACCCGTGGGTGCTGCTCGCCGCGCTCGCCGTCGGCGGGGTGCTCGGCGAGGGGCTCGGCCGGCTGGCCTGCATCAGTTTCGGCTGCTGCTACGGCCGGCCGCTGGACGAGTGCGGCCCGCTCTGCCGCTCCCTGCTGCGGCCGGTCGCGTTTTGTCTTCTCCGCCTCGACCCGCAAGGCGGTGTACGAGGGCGGCCTGGCCGGGGTCCGGCTGGTACCGGTGCAGGGGCTGACCGCGGCGGTGCTCACCGCCACCGCGCTCGTCGCTACCTGGCTGTTCTTCCAGGGGCGGTACCGGGCCGCCTTCCGCTGCTGCGTGCCCGCCAGTCAGGCCTCGCGGGTCTTGTCCGAACGGCTGCGCGCGGATTTTCGCGGCGTATCCATTGTCTCCGCCTACGAGCAGATGGGGCCGTGGCCGCGATCGTCTACGCGGTCGGCCTCGGCCTGCTGCTGCCGATCGGGCCGACGAACACGGTGCAGCTCGACCGGGGGCTGGCCCTGCTGTCCGACCCTGTGGTGCTGATGGGTCTACAACTGCTGTGGTGGCTTCTGTTCTGCGCTTCGGCCGCAGCACGGTCACCGGGGTGACCCTCGACTTTGCCGTCCGCCGGGAGCGGATCTGAACCGGCGGGTCCAGGCGGTCGCATCAGCAGCGCGACCACTCCCGCCCAGCGGGCCACCGACCCCAAGGAGAACACTATGCCCATTCATCGTTTCCGCTCGATCTGGATCTCCGACCTGCACCTGGGCACCAGACATCAGCAAAACGAGCGACTGCTCGACTTTCTCGAGCACACCGAATCCACCTACCTCTACCTGGTGGGCGACATCCTCGACCTGCTCCAGGCCCAGAAAAAGTGGCACTGGCCGCCGGTGAACGACCGCATCGTGC
>CAVWHP010000014.1:0-34240 GCA_963754825.1 uncultured delta proteobacterium
CCTCCCGGCCGGCCGCCCGGGACGCCAACCAAGCCGGCGAGTCGACCCTCAATGATCGACCTTTGGGCACCCTGGCCAGGGGTGATCAGTTCGCAGTAGCCACACAACCCGAACCTGATCAGGGGGAAGCTGACCGGTCGGTAGGTCCGTGACCTGGTCGAGCGGCCGTGGCGAGGTTTGGAGGACGAGGGGCAACGTCCGGGATACAGGGCAGGTCCACCTGCAGACAGGTCGGGCCGGCAGGGGCGCTGTCGATGGTCAGGCGACCGCCGTGCAGTTCAACGATCCGCTGGACGATGGTCAGGCCGAGTCCCGCGCCGCCGTGTTCGCTGGCGCGGGATTTCTCGCAGCGGAAGAACTGGTCGAAAATCCGCACCTGGTCCGCGGCGGCGATGCCCGGACCGGTGTTGGTGATGGTCACCCGGACCCGGGTGGCCTCCTGGAAGGTGCGGCAGGTCACCGACCCTCCCGGGACGTTGTAGCGGATGGCATTGTCGATCAGGTTGATCAGCGCCCGCTGGATCTTCTCCCGGTCCGCCTGGATGGGCAGAGCATCGGCGAGATCGGCGTGCAGGGTGAGCCGGCGTTCGTCCAGCAGCACCTGGAATTCGTCGAGCACCAGGCGCAGGAGCGCGTGCAGGCAGGTAACTATTCAGTCGATTTTTTTCAGTGTTTCAAAAAAAGTTCTTGACACGGTTTTGGGTCAAATTTTGAAAAATCAGTTCCGCTTTGCCCCTGCTTCGTATCGGCACCAAGAGCCGCGATAGCTGCCTCTGGTGACGACTGCGCAGTCATTGTCCGGCCCGGGGGTTGTTCCGAAAAAAAGAACGCGGCACAGGGCAAATGTGGGACAAAAAATCCGGTTTTAAAACCCGTGGTATAGTGCGGCAGCACACAACCACGGGGGCAAGGTGACACTCAACAACATCAATGTCGAAGAGACCGTGCAGCAGGTGGCCAACCTGCTCGCCACCGAGCAGGGGCTTTCGCCGGCGCTCAAGGGCAGCCTCGAAATGCTGCTGCTGTTGGTGTCGCTGCTGCTTAATCGGTTGGGACTCAACAGCAGTAACAGCAGCAAACCGCCGTCCACCGACCCGTTTCGCAAAAAACAGCCGCGGCCGGCCAGCGACCGCAAACCCGGCGGTCAGCCGGGCCACGTCGGGGCCACCTTGCAGCAGGTGGCCGATCCCGATATCGTCCGGGAGATCGCGGTGGATCGCAGTCTCCTACCCTCGGGCCAATACCGGGTGGTCGGTCACGAGAGGCGGCAGGTGATCGATCTGGACATCACCACGGTGGTGACCGAATGGCGAGCCGAGATCCTCGTTGACGCCCGGGGCAAACGTTACGTGGCGCCGTTCCCGGAGGGGGTTTCGCGGCCCGTGCAGTACGGGATCGGCGTCAAGGTCCAGGCGGTCTACATGTCCCAGTACCAGATGGTGCCGTACAACCGCATCGCGGAACATTTTCTCGAGCAGATGCACATGCCGGTCAGCGCCGGCACCGTGGTCAATTTCAACCAGGACGCCTTTGCCCGCCTGGCGTTCTTCGAGCTCTGGGTCAAACAGGCGTTGGCCGGCGAGCCGGTGGTCCACGTCGACGAGACCGGGATCAATGTCGGTGGTAGCCGTTGCTGGCTGCACAACACCTCGAGCAAGGGGCTGAGTTATTTTTACGCCCATACCAAACGCGGCGGCGAGGCCTTGGACGCGATCGGGATTTTGCCCGGGTTCCACGGTGTCCTCTGTCATGACCACTGGAAACCGTACTTCCAATACGGCAGGAACCATGCGCTGTGTAACGCCCATCATCTGCGCGAACTGGAGCGGGCCTGGGAGCAGGACGGGCAGCAGTGGGCACAACGGATGAACGCCTTCCTCAAAGAGGCCAACCAGGCAGTGCATGACGCCGGTGGTTGTCTGGATGCAGCCACGGCGGCGCAGTACAGAAGTCGCTACCGGGAACTGCTGAAAGCCGCCGAGGACGAATGCCCGGCCCCGGAACCGCACCAGGGAGCAGGGAAACGAGGCAGGGTCGCCCGGTCGAAGGCCCGCAACCTGCTGGAGCGGCTGCAACGGTTTGAGGACGATGTCCTGCGGTTCATGGAGGATCCCCGGGTTCCCTTCTCGAACAACCAGGCGGAAAACGACCTGCGCATGATCAAGGTGCAGCAGAAGGTGTCCGGGTGTTTCCGGTCCATGGACGGCGCCCAGACCTTCTGCCGCATCCGCAGCTATGTGTCGACCTGCCGAAAACAGGGGCTGACCGCCTCCGAAGCCTTGCGCTTGCTCTTCCAGGGCAAGTGGCCCGCCTTTATGACAGCGTCACCGGTAACCGAGGGTGCTGAATAGTTACGCAGGCAGAAGGTCGTCCGCTCCAGCCGCTCGGTCAGCTCCAGCCGGGAGAGATCGAGCAGGTTTTTGACCAGCTGCTGCATGCGCGACAGGGCGCGTTCCTGGGCGAGCAGCCGTTCCTGGACCTCAACGGGCAGACGTTCGTCCTGCAGGGTTTCCTCCAGGGAAAGCCTGAGCAGGGTGATCGGTGTCTTCAGTTCGTGGGAGGCGTTGGCAACGAACTCCTTCTGGCGGCGGAAGGAGGTGTGCAGGCGATCGAACATCTGGTTGAGCGAGGCGGCCAGTTCGTCGATTTCGTCACCGTTGGCAACAAGCTGAATGCGCCTGGCCAGGGTGTTCTCGTTGATTTCGCGGGCCAGCCGGTTGATCTCCCGGACCGGCCCGAGAATCCGACCGGCGACCAGGTAACTGACCACGACCAGCAGCAGGACGGAAGCGAGCAAGGCCGAGCCGATCACCGTTGCCGCCTCCACCGATTCCCACACCAGGCTCTCCACCGGCCGGGCCACGTGCACCAGGTAGGTGGTCCCGGCCACCGGAACCCTGAACGCCCGGTGCCAGAAAGAGGTCGCCTCGTCCGTTCCTTCCTCGTCGTAAAACCGGTTCAGATTGAGGTTGGTGGGGACGAGGTGGCCACTGCCCGCCGCCGGCAGCGGCAGGTCGATCTCCCCGGCCAGTGCCGAGGCGAAGACCAGCTGCCGGCCCAGTCCCGAAAATGCTGGCCAGCAGCCTGCCGGTGGTATCCGTTGCCCCCATGCCCAGAGGGGCTGTCGCATCCGTCGCGCTCCGTGCGCTTTTGCTGTTGCCGTCAGGGACCAGAGGACTCAGTTCTTTTTTTTTGGCCGGCGCAGCTTGCCCGACCGCAACGCCTTGTTCAGGGTATCAACCTTCAAGCCCAGTTCTCCGGCAATCTCGGCAATGGGCCGATCGGCATCAAGACGCTCTTGGACCTGCTCCAGCACCGGCGGGGTCAACACCGCCGGACCTCGACAAATCCGTGGGGCAAAAAAACCGGCCATGCCTTTTTCCCGGTACAGCTTGACGCTGCGCAGCACGCTGATCTTGCTCACCCCAAAGGCCCGGCAGATCTCAGCCTGGCTGGCGCTGCCGTTGATATACAACTGGCTGGTGAACATGCGGAAGCTCTGCATATCGTCAAGGGCATGCGTGAACACCGGCAGGTTGCCGTAGACATAGGTGATGGTCGAACCTTGGCGCAGAAAACCGATGTTCTGATTGATCAGGGTGATGCCTTCCGGGAACAAGGGGAGTTGCAGTTGGGGCATGGCAGCGCTCCGATACGGAGAGAGGGCGTGGAGATCGTAAATGTCGCTAACATATCGGAATCCGCTGCAGCCGTAAATCGCCTTTGCTCCATCTGGAAGCATCTACGCCCTTTGCGCACAATTTCATAAGGTTACACATGAACCCTGCGCCACATAAAAAGTGTCGAGGTCAGGAGGTCTTTCCGTGGACAAAAGACGAGCCGGTTCCCGTCCGATCGGAGAGCGGACAGGAACCGGCTCGGGAACCTGCGGCCGGCAAGAGGGTTCAGGCCGCTTTCGTGTGCAGCCCGACCACCTTTTTCGCGGCCTGTTTGTCGATTTTCTTGGGCACCAGCGCATTGGCCATGAACGCCGTGCACTGTTTGCGCTTCTCGAAGGGGCAATCGGTGATGTTCCAGCAGGGTGTGTACAGCAGCAGCTTTTTCACCGCGGCGATGGAAATGCCGTGCTCGTGGATCATCTCGCGCAGGCACTCTATCCACTTGATGTCGTCCATGGTGTAGTAGCGCCACTTGCCCTTGCGCATCGGCAGTGATCAGTCCTTCTTCCTCGTAGATCCGCAGGGTTCGCGGGTGCACATCGAGCATCTGTGCCGCAACACCGATGGTAAATATCGCTTTCTTTTCATCAACCATTGCATCCCCCATCCAATGAAGCGGTCGCCCGGAACGCATCCGGACGACCGCGTTGCCGCATCGACCGACTCTCAGTGCGCGTCCTGATCAGTGAAGACCCTGCCGAACAACCGCTCGCCCTGCAGGAAGGCAAAGCCGGTGAAGCCGATGCCCGCCAGGGCCACCAGCCACTCGTACCCCGAGGGCGTGTAGTTGATGTAGGTCGGCAGGCCATCAAACCCGTTGTACTGGGGAACGATCTGACCGGCGGTGACCATGTTCAGGCGGGCGATGAACATGCCCACCAGGACCATCAGGGAGGCGGTGGACAGGGCCCAGATGCTGCGCATGCGGGTGAGCACCAGGAGCACCACCGGGGCCACCAGGCCGATGCCGATCTCAAAGGTCCAGAAACTGGTGGCCAGCGGGCCGTTGTACAGGGCGTTGGCCGCGGTCCGGCCGTCCGAGCTGCCGCCCACGTAGAAGGAGGCCATCTTCCAGAAGGTCGCCACGGACACGAGGATGAGCATGAGCAGCAGCACCTTGCCGGCGGACTGCACGCCCTGAAACACCGGCCGCTCCATCTCTTTGCCGCGAATCAGCGAGGCGTAATGGGTGAACAGGATGGCAGCGGCGGCGCCGGAAAGGAAGGCGCAGGCGAGGAAGTAGACCGGCAGCTGCGAACCGTACCAGAACGGCCGCGCCGCCAGGGTCGAGAACACGCCGCCCAGGCAGGTGTTGGCGGCCACCTCGGCCAGTGCGCCGAGAATGCCCAGCGCCAGGGCAATCGAGTAGTGGCGGGTGAGGATCAGCCAGAACTCGAGCAGCATGAAGCCCAGGGCCATGCCGTAGAGGGTGCCCATCCACCAGATGTTCGAGGTGATATTCGGCGAGATGATGTTATAGATCGCCATCCGCCAGGGGCTCGCGATCTCCATGCCGATGACGATGAAGGCGCTGAGGATGGTGATCAGCGACAGCCACACCATGCGGTTGGCCAGCGGCGCCAGCCGGTTGCCGCCGAACACATGGCTGATCGCCGCCAGCAGGCAGAGACCTGTCGAGGTGATGGCGAAAAAGGCGTAGGTGGAGATCATCAGTCCCCACGGCACCTCCCGCGAAACATTGTACACATGCTCGTGGCCGACGAAAAAGCCGACCAGGCCGACAACCACGCCGGTGACCAGCAGCAGTCCGAACATGGCGGACAACACCTTGACCTGTAGACTGGACACCTCCGGCTCTGCCGTTGCTGTCAGTGAGAACCCGTTTGCCATGACCAACCTCCTTCTTGTTCGTTGTGAGTGTGTGCCAACCTGTTGTTTTACAGCCGGGCCGGTTCCGTCATTTTCGCCTGATTCTCCTCGCTGGCCAATGAGCGGAGGCCCATGAGCACGGCGAGGACCGAAAACGGTCCCATGAGGAGAAAGAGGGCAAAGGTCAGACAGAACCAGCAGGATTCGCTGATCTGGGTGGAGTGGGTGCGGAGCCAGGCGCTCAGGGTGTGACCGCCGTCGCTGCCCATCTCTTTGTCGCGGTATGCCTGCAGGATGTTCATGTGTTCCCCCTATGTTCGTTGTGCGCCGACCGTCCGGTGCGGCGTCTGTGCCCTTCTCTTCGCAAGGGGCGTGCCAGACAGGCCTCCGGGGGCACGCACAGGAGCGGCCTCCTGCGGCAACACGTCAATGTTCCAGGAGAAATTTATGCGGACAACATTTGTTTACAGGTTTTTAAGGCAAGATCTAATGGCAGGTTATTTACTGAGTAGGCGCATAATTATCCCTCTTGCCCACCACCCCGGCGCACTCTGCGACGAAGGCGGCAGCTGCTCTCAAAGACGCTCTATTGCGATCGTAACAAATTGAATTTCTATCTCTTTTTAAAAAACCAAGGACTATCGTCCAGGATCGGCGCTGCACACAGCAGGGGAGGACCAGCAGGGGAACAGCGAAGAAGGTAAAATATTTTTTAAAGATAAAACAATAGGTTAACGTGAGCCGAGAGAGATTTGGGCGCAAAAAACGCCCAAAGCGCACGAACAACAGGGAGGATGGGCGTCTCCAACTGCAGCCCCGGTCTGTGTCGCAACACGGGGCGGCAAGGTCACCACTGCAAGGGAGCCGGCTGGCGGACAACGGCGGGGAGGCGGCTCTGACTCCAGCCGATAAGACCGGCTGGCGGGGCTGATAACCTTGCCAATGGAGATTGACAGAAGGTTCGGCAGGATCGGAGGGCGAGGAGGATAGTCAGGCGGGACAGAAAACGGGGCGGAAAACAGGTTTCCGCCCCGTGCATGCAGACACGAATCGTTTGTTTTACTTGTGCTCTTGCTGCCCGGCGGCCTGGTCCGCAGTCTGCATGCGCGCCACCCCTTTCACACCGATGTGACAGGAGGTGCAGCGGGTGTTGGAGGCAAAGGCGATGTTGCCGTTGTGGCAGACGCCGCAGTATTTGCCCTGGTACAGGGCCTGCATGTTGAACTTCTTGTATTCCTCCTCGGCCGCGCCCATGCGCATCTCGAAGGCCGAGTCGTGGCAGCTGGAGCAGGAGAGGCCCATGTCCACATGGCCCTTGTGATCGAACACCACCCCTTTCACCGGCTTGTTGAAGACGATCACGCCCGGCTGTTTCATGTCGCTGCCGTGACAGGTCTTGCAGGACTTGGCGTTGGTGGTGGCAAAGGCGTCCTTGCCGTCGTGGCAGGCGCCGCAGTACATGCCCGCGTCCATGGCGGTGTGGTTCAGGTCGCCCTTGGCCTTGGCCGCCCCGCGCTTGCGCTCGAACAGATCGGGATGGCAGCTGTCGCAGGAAAGGCCGGCGGTGACCACGTGGCTTTTGTGGCTGAACATGGCCTTGACCGGCTCCATGTTGATGATCTGGGTATCACCGAAGGACTCGTACTCCTTGGCCGGCTGCGCCTCGGCTGCGGCCACCGGTTCCCCGGCTGGCGCCGGGGCCTCGGCCCTGCTGTTCGCGGCAAACAGTACGCCGGTAGCCACGAACAGACAAACTGCCGGCAAGACAATCAATTTTCTCTTCATGCGCTGCTCTCCTTGCACCGATCAGGCGTCTAAATTGACGTTCATGTAAAATACGTTCGGCAGCGCCCCGGTTTCGGGCCGCAGAACCCAGACGGTCGTTTCCGGCTGATGCACCAGTTTGTAGACCTCGCTCTCCGGGTCGCTGATGTCGCCGAACACCCGGACATGCGCCGGACAGGCCTCCACACAGGCCGTGTCCTTCATGCCCTTGGCAAGGCGGGTGTCCAGGCAGAAATTGCATTTGTCCACCGCCCGGGTTTCCTCGTTGAAATAGCGGGCGTTGTAGGGACAGGCGGCCATGCAGGTCTTGCAGCCGATGCATTTCTTGCTTTCCATGACCACGATGCCGGTGGTCTTGTCCTTGTAGGTGGCCACGGTCGGGCAGACGCGCACGCAGGGCGGCTCGTTGCACTGGTTGCAGAGCACCGGCATGAAGATGCGCTCCCGCTGGTCCGGGCCGATGGGCTTGGCCGCTTCGAGGATCTTGGTCCGCCAGCCGTAGCTGGGCACGTGGTTGGTCTCCACGCAGGCCTGCATGCACAGTTCGCAGTCAACACACAGGTTCTGCCGCATGACCATGGCGTAATGGGGTTTGTAGGGGTAGTTCCCCTTGCCGGGCAGGGGGGCGAGGGCGCTGCCGGCCGTGCGCGCGGTGGTCAGCGAAAGGATCGTCCCGCCCATGAACAGACCGGTGATGGCCAGCCCGGCGCGGAGAAAGGTGCGCCGCTCCAGCGAAGGCAGGTTTTCCGCCCCCTCATTTTCCATTTTTTCCAGCTCGTTGATGTTCATTCCGAACCCTCAAAAGTAAAGTTGCACGACCGGCGCCGGCCGCTGATGCCACAATGTGCTGTTCTGGCGAAAGAAAACCCGACCGGAGAATGAATAATCACTCATTTATTGAAAAAGACGCCGGGAGAACATACCCTAAAACCATGACAAGGGCAAGTTTTCAAAGATATGGTATAGTGTTGCCAATGCCCTCCCGCCAGCCGTTGCGGCCCTCCGGGACGGGTCTCCGGACGATGGTCGGCAGGCCGGCCATCCCCCCGGCGCAACGGACCGTACCCTGCCCCGTCCCCCCTCCCTCCAGCCACCCGGAATCGACCCCCTCGTACTGCCCATGAAAACACTCTTGCCCACGAAAACCCGTCGCACCGAAGACACCCGGGCGATTTTTCATCTCGACCGGGAAGGTCGCATCACCGGTCTCAATCGCAACGCCGAACTCCTCACCGGTCGGCCTTTGGCCGAACTGTTCGACCGGCCGGTCCAGGACCTTTTTGCCCCGGAGGACGACGCCGCCTCGTTCACCGGGATCTTTGACCGGCTGGACCGGGACGAATCGCTCGTCCGGCAGCACCACCTGCTGGAGATGCGCCAGAATGGCAGCCGCCTGGAGGTGCTCACCACGGTCATGCCGATCTGGGGCCGGGACCGGTCCGTGTCCGGCGCCCTGGTGACGCTCGACACCAACAACGAGGCCTTTTACCACCAGATGCTGCTCGACTCGGTGCCCGAGGGCATCCTCACCGTCAACCGCGCCCTGGAGATCGTCTCCTTCAACGTCGCGGCCGAGCGGATCACCGGCTGGAGACTGGACGAGGTGCTCGGCAAGAACTGCCGACAGGTCTTTCCGCCCGAACTCTGCGAAAACAAGTGCCTCATCCAGTCGGCCATCGAGCAGGCCACGCCCTTTTCCGCCCAGACCATCTTCATGCACCACAAGGACGGCCACGCCTTCCCGCTGAGCCTGTCCACCTCGCCGCTGTTCGATTTGAGCGGCAAGGTGATCGGCGCGGTGCAGACCTTTCACGACTGCTCCGCCTCCCTGCTCAACGACCTGATCCTCGCCTCGGTAGCGGACGGCGTGTTCACCATCGACCACGACCGGACCATCACCAGCTTCAACCGGGCGGCCGAGCACATCACCGGCTGGACCCAGGCCGAGGTGGTCGGCAAACCATGCCGGGAGATTTTTCATTCCAGCGTCTGCGGCAAAAACTGCCTGTTGCAGATGGCCATCGACCAGAACAGCCTGTTCGTCGACCGAGCCATCTTCATCAAGGGCAAGGCCGGCAACTCCATCCCGGTGACGGTCAGCTCGTCGCCGCTGTTCGACGATTTCGGCAACATCATCGGCGGCATCGAGACCTTCCGCGACAACACATCGTCCATCCGCGAGAGCCTCATCCTCGACTCCATCGCCGACGGGGTGTTCACCGTGGACCGCCACTGGAAGATCACCAGCTTCAACCGGGCGGCGGAGGAGATCACCGGCTGGTCGCGCGACGAGGCCATGGGCAAGTCCTGCTCGGACGTGTTCCACTCGTCCATCTGCGGCCGCAACTGCGCCATCGCCGAGAGCCTCTACAAGGGCACGCCGGCGGCCAACCGCTCGATCACCATCGTCAACAGCCGGGGCGACAAGGTGCCGATCAGCATCAGCGCCGCGCCGCTCACCGACCACGAGGGCAACATCATCGGCGGGGTGGAAACCTTCCGCGACCTGTCGACCATCACCGCCCTGCGCCAGCAGCTGAGCCAGCGTTACACCTTCGACAACATCATCAGCAAATCGCCGGCCATGCAGCGGCTGTTCGCCATCCTGCCGGACATCGCCCGCAGCCCGAGCACAGTGCTCATCCTCGGTGAGAGCGGCACCGGCAAGGAACTGATCGCCCGGTCCCTGTACACCGCCAGCGAGCGGGCGGACAAGCCGTTCGTGGTGGTCAACTGCGCCGCCCTGCCCGAGACCCTGCTCGAATCGGAGCTGTTCGGCTACAAGGCCGGTGCCTTCACCGACGCCCGCAAGGACCGCATCGGCCGGTTCGCCGCGGCCGAGGGCGGCACCCTGTTCCTCGACGAGATCGGCGACCTGCCCGGCCCGGTCCAGGTCAAGCTGCTGCGCGTCCTCCAGGAAAAGGTCGTACGAGCCGCTGGGCTCGAACACCCCGGTCAAGGCCGACGTGCGCATCATCACCGCCACCAACCGCAACCTGGAGGCGCTGGTGCGCGGCGGGCGCCTTCCGCGACGACCTGTTCTACCGGCTCAACGTGGTCAAGATCAGCCTGCCGCCCCTGCGCGAGCGCAAGGAGGACATCCCCCTGCTCATCGAGCATTTTATCCGCAAATACAGCGCCCAGCAGGGCAAGGACATCGTCGGCATAGCGAACGAGGCCCTGGCCACGCTGATGCGCCATGACTTCCCCGGCAACATCCGCGAACTGGAGAACATCATCGAGTACGCCTTCATCCTCTGTGAGGGCGGCTACATCCAGCCGCAGCACCTGCCCGAGCCGTTTGCCGCCGGCGTCGGCGCGGCCGACTCGACCCAGCCGGCGGATGCGGCCGAGCCGCGCTCGCTGGAAGAGATCGAGCGGCAGGCCATCAGCCGCAGCCTGGAGCGCAACTACTGGCGCAAGATGGTCACCTGCCGCGAGCTGGGCATCTCCAAGGACACCCTGCGCCGCAAGATCGAACGCTACGGCCTGGTCAACCCCCTTGATGACGAGAGCGAGGATGACTGAGCCGCCGGCGCCCCCTGCCCTGCCGACGCACAAAAGGCGTCCCGGTTCCCCGGGACGCCTTTTGTGTTTGTGCCACCATGCTTCACGCGGCGGCGGACCTGCAACCGCCGGAGCGGAGGCAGCGCGCCCCACCAATCAGCCGCAGCACGGCTGCGCCAGCGGCTCGTCGGCCCGCTGCGGCCGGACGACCGGCCGATACAGGCTCAGGTGGATGAGCCGCGCTTTTTTTTTTCCCCGGCCGCGGTCTCCTGCGTGCGCCGGTCCTCTTCCCTGGCCTTCTGGGCGGCCACCGCGTCGCCCACCGGGTACGGTTTGCGCGGCCGGGTCCAATCGATCCGGGCCAGGCACCTCTCGTGGATGTCCGCCGGACAGTCGGCCACCTCCCAGCAGGGCACGTAGTCGAGCAGTTTCTTCAGGCCCGGGATGCTGATCCCCTCTTCATGGATAAAGGTGCGCAGGCAGGTGATCCACTGGATGTCGTCGGCGGAGTACATCCGCCGCGTGCCGATGATCGTCGGCCTGACCAGCCCCTCCTGCTCGTAGATGCGCAGGGTGCGGGGATGGACGTTGAGCAGCCGGGCCGCCACGCCGATCGGATAGATCGGCACGTTCGAACGGATCGCCTTGATTTCGGTTCTCTTTCTCGCCATGGCGTCTCTCCTTCTGCTGTTGCCGGGGCGGCGCCGGGTCAGGGCCGGCCGCCGCCCCGCAGGCGGTCAGTGGTCCTCGGACAGGTGGCCGCGGAACATCCGCTCGCCCATCATGAACAGCACCCCGCAGAAGGTGAAACCGGACAGGGTCACCATCCACTCGTGCAGGGTCGGCGCGTAGGGGAGAATGTGGGGCAGGTCGACCAGGCTCAGTCTCATGGAAGCCCGGGATGATCTGGCCGACAATCACCAGATCATAGCGCATGACGAAGATGCCGATGATGCTCAACATCGAGCCGAAGGCCATGGCTGTCAGGTTGCGGGCGCGGACCGCAAGGATGATGAGGAAGGGAATGACCATCCCCAGGGCGACCTCGCCGTACCAGAAGTTCTTACTGAAGGGACCGTTCAGGAGGCTCATGATCGCCTCGTATTTTCCCGGCGGGTGGCCGGCGAAGCCGGAGATCATCTTCCAGGTGGTGAAGAACATGATGATCAGGTAGAGCAGCGCCCCCAGCTTGGCCACGGCGCGCAGCGACTCCTCGAGTTTCTCGCTCATCTTCCAGCCGTTGATGCGGTAGGCGACCCAGTGGAAGAAGATGACCAGGGCGCAGCCGGACATCATCGCCGAGGTGATGAAGTAGATCGGCATGTAGGGACCGTGCCAGAACTCGCGGCCGCCGAGCAGACCGAAGACCGCGCCCAGGTTGGAGTGGGCGGCCACACCGGCGATCACCCCGAGCAGACCGCACATGCCGGCCACCCGGTGCCGCCCGGCCTGGAGCAGGGCGAACTCGATGAGCATGAAGAACAGGTAGGCGCCGTACAGGGTGCCCATCCACCAGATGTTGGAGCTGAGGTTGGGCGAGATGACGTTGTAGATGGCCATGCGCCAGGGGTTCTCGATCTCGAAGAAGATCACCAGGAACCCGGCGACGATGGTGGCGATGGCCAGGAACACGGACCGCTTGGCGATCGGTTTGAAGGCCTCGAAGCCGAACACGTGGCCGATGGACGAGACCAGGCAGAGCCCGGTGGAGGTGACCACGAAGAAGACGTAGGCGGCCAGCATCAGCCCCCACGGGACCTCGCGGGTGACGCCGTAGGCATGCTCGTGGCCGATGAACATGGCGTGCGTGCCGAAGGCGACGCCAATCAGGGTAAAGACGCCCAGCAGGCCGATCACGCCGTTGTACACCCCGGAACGGCTGCCGGCGAGCCCCCCTTCCTGGGGCAGGACCTTGGTCAGAATATTCTCCATGATCATGATGTGTTCTCCTCGATTCCGGTGCGGCCGGTGCGCAGAGGTTCTGCCCGGCGCAGCCTGTTGTTGATCAGCGACCGTCCGACCCTGCGGCCGACGGCCGAACGTTCACGGCAAATCGCTCTCTTCGCGCACGGCCCGCAGGACCGGCTTGATCTTCAGGTCGAACAAGGTGTGGAGCAGTGCGCCACCCAGCCAGACAACGAAAAACAGTATGGTCTCCATGAACTCCTCCTTGACGCCGATGCTCCGGAGGGTGGCGCCGGCCGCGACCCTGAGCGGCGCGCCTGCAGCCTCCGGACTGCCAATGCTGTGGTGTGGTGATGCCGTCCGTCCGCGGCAGGGGGTGCCGCAACGGGGGCGGGATGGGGGACGTCCTTCCCTTGGCTGCGTTTTTAGCAAATCGCCGGCCCGGTCGTCAATATTTTTTAGCAATCTATTGTCAAATAACTTGTAAATTAACTGATCATAATTAGCCCGATAAGCAAACAGGGCTTATACGGGAAATAAGAATTTCTGATAATCGTCCCGCGATATCGCTGTTTTCTTTCATTTATCCTCAACAAACAGGGTGCTTAAGCGGACACCGAGACAAACCCGGCCATGGCCCTGGCGATAAAGCAGACGGTAGAGGCCGGGACAAAGAGGGATCAAAGTGCGCCATAAAAAACGGCACACCCTGCGTCTTTCCTGACGGCTGCAGTGGGTTGGGTGGTCAACCGAGACGGCAGAGGCGAGGGGAAAACGAATGGGCGGAGGCACAGGGCCGAAGTGGCGGGAAAACGATCCCCCAGGGGGGCGGGAAAACGATCCCCAGGGGGGCGGGAAGACGTCGGGCCGGCGTCAGGACGACACCGGGGCCACGGGAAAGATGGGCTGGCTCAGAACCAGGGGAAGCGCACCTGCACCGGCAGTCCTTCTATGGCCTGATCGACCGGCAGGGGCTCGGCCAGGTCGAGGGGGACAAGCAGCATGGGCTCGCGGCTGTTGCCCAGGGTGGCGGTGAACCCGGCGGGCAGGAGGCCGACCCGGGAAGGCTGCTCGCGGACCTTGGCCGCCACGGACCGCCCGTTGGGCAGGCGGACCGTGACCTCCCGGCCCGGGGCGGCCTTGTCCTGCGCGGCAGGCCGCAGGTAGGCGACCACGTGCGACCGGCCGGGCGCGGCGACCTGCGCCAGCAGCGCACCCGGGGCGACCGGCTGGCCAACCTCCACCGGGGTATCGAGCACCCGGCCTGTCAGGGGCGAACGGGCCACCAGTCCCTGCTGTTCAATCGTGAGCGCCTCCAGCTGCGCCTGCAGCCGCTGCCGGTCCGGCCGGGCCACGGCCTCGACCGCAACGGGAGCCTGATCCCGTCGGGCAGCCTGCACCTGCTGCCGGGCCTGCAAGAGGGCGTGGCGGGCGCTGTCGGCCTGGGCGGCCACCGTCTCGACCTCGGCAACCGTGGCCGCGCCCTCGGCCAACAGTCCTCTGACCACGGCAAGGCGGCCGGCCTGGCGAGCCGCCGTGTGCTCGGCCAGTTGGAGCAGTTCCTCCAGCGCGGCCTGTCGCTCTGTCCCCTTCCCGTCCGCCGTCGCGGCCGCTGCCGATGCGGGTGCAGGTTCGCTCAGCGCCGCGCGCACGGCCGCCATCCGCTCGTCGAGCGCTGCCGAATGCAGGGTCACCAGCGGCTGACCGGCGCGCACCGGGTCACCCGGCCGCACATGCACGGTGTGCACCACCCCGGCAGAGGCGGCAGTGACGCTCTCCTTGCCGAGCACCACCACGCCCGGGGCGGTGACCATCAGGTAGGGCCAGGCCAGGCTGAACAGCAGGTAGACAAAGGGGCTGGCCACCAGGGCGAGGATGACCAGCCAGCGCCACTGGACCGCAGGCCGCCGGCCCGGCCCGTAAGGCACCTTCATGCCGCGGCTGACCTCGGCCTGCGGCGGGGGGGTAAAACGCACCTTCATGGTTGCATCTCCTGCCAGCGGGTCCAGTCCTGGACGACAATCCCGGTAAAATTGGCCTGGTCGAGCGTGGGCGCCAGTGCCGCCATGCGCCGGGCGAACTCCGCCCGGCCCGCGGTGAAATGGCTTTCCGTGGCCGGCAGCTCGGGCTCGACGCTCTGCGCCAGGGAAAAACGCAGCCCGGGCCAGGCGCTGAGAATGGGCAGGACCACCGCGCGCACCCGGTCCGCCGTGGTTGAGTAGAGCATCAGCGTCACCTCGGCCACCTTCGCCTCGACGAGCCCTGCGCCCAGCCCGGGCCAGCCCTCGTCGGCAGCAAAATACAGGGGGTGGACGCTGACCCCGAGCGGCCAGGGACTCGCCTGCCCGGCCGCGCGGACCGTGGCCAGCCACTCGGCCGCTGCATCGATCTCCGCCAATTGGGCTGCGCTCAGCTGGTGCGGCTCGATGTCCAGGTGCAGGCCGGCAAAGGGCAGGCCGGTCAGCGTGCGGATGATCGCCAGCAGCCGGGGCCGCTCGGCCGGCAGCATCCACAGCGGCTCGCCGAGCAGCAGTTCCACCCGCAGCCCCTGGTCACGGCGTGCGACCAGCCAGTCCGCCAGCGCCTGCCGGGCCGTGGGCGCAGCCAGTTCCGCTATTTCCCGCGGATCGAGAGACAAGAGCAGCCGGGTGATGCCGGCCGCGCGCAGGTTGGCCCAGAAACTGGGATCGCTGTCGGCCGCGCGGCGCAGGGCAGCGGCCTGCCAGACGTACAGGCTGTGCACGCCCCGGCCGGCCGGGTCGCCACCCGCTGCCGCCCGGGCAGCGGTTCCGGGTTCGTCGGCCGCTGCCGCGACCTCGTTGACCGGCGGTGCCGGCGCCGCCACCGGCAGGACTTCAAGCAGGGTGATCTGCTGGTTCCAGTGGTGCTGCTGCGCCTCCACCAGCCCCAGGGCGGCCTGATAGCGGGCGTAGCGACTCTGCTGCAGGACGGCCGACTGGTCCCCGGGCAGGGCCAGGCGCAGGGTGTCCTCCCGCACCGTTTCGGTCGCGGCCTGCAGTCGCCGCTCGGCATAGCGCAGATCAGCCGCCGCGGCGTGGAACAGGGCAAGCGCCTCCGTGGCCCGGGTCCGGGCCTCGGCACGGGCACGGGCCAGGTCCAGGCGGCAGCGGCTGACCTCGGCCAGGGCGATGCTGCGGGCGCTGTTTTCGCCGGCGAACACCCGGCCCAGCGGCAGTTCCACCCCCAGGGCCACGCCAACGGCGTATTCGGCCGCATCCCTTGAGTCGTCGTTGCCCGTGGCCGAGTACAGGTCGAGGTTGGCGCCCGCGCCGAACCGGTCCGCCAGCGCGGCCTGTTGCTCGAAGCCGCGCAGCCGCTCTTCGAGGATGCGGATGGCCGGATGGTCCTGCCCGGCCCGCGCCACGAGGGTGTCCCGGTCGAGACAGGGCTCGGCCAGCTGCGGCGCCATCGGCTGCCAGGGGTCGACCAGGCCGGTCAGCCGCTCCAGCAGGTTCCGGGCGGCCTGGGCCGCGGCCTCGAGGTTCGCCTCGTTGCGCCGCGCCAGGTCAAAGGCGGCGAGCGCTTCCAGACGGGCGGAGGCGCGCAGGTACCCGGCCTGCTGCCGCCGCTCGAGCAGGGCTGCCTGCTCTTTCTCGTCGGCCAGGAAGGCGCGGGTCAGCTGCAGCTGTTGCCCGGCCGCATACAGGGCCACGTACTGCCGACGCAGCAGGCCCAGGCTCGCTTCGCGGGCCTGGTCGAGCCGGTGGGTGTGCTCGCGCACCGCGCTCTCGGCCTCGGCCACGCCACGCTCCTCGGCGGCCGCCCGGCCGAGCAGGGGAAAGCGAACGCCGGCGCGCAGATCGTAGGTGGTGTAGGTGCGGTCCGCACCGCTCAAAGAGGTGTCGGTTCCTGATCCGAGCCCGGCCCCGGCAAAGAGCCGGGCGCCCCGGCCGCTCTGCTGACCGGCCAGTCGGGCCCGGCCGAGTTCCAGGTCCGCGGCGGCGAGCAGGACCTCGTCCGCGCGGACGAGATGCCCTTCCACCGCGGCCAGGCTCAGGGACGGCCCGCCCTCGCCCGGATCGGCGCCTGCGGCCGGAGAGCCTGTCACCACTGCGAGCAGCAGGACAACCGCCAGGGCGAGGCGAACCATGGCCGGTGCCGTGCCGCCGGCACGAACGGATCGGGTGTGCATGGGGCGGGCCACCGGGGTCAGAACCTGGACTTACGCAGCACCCACCACGGCGCCATGCTGCTGTCCAGGTGGGCGCTGCAGGTCATCTGCTTGAGGGTCGCGAGCGCGTTGTTGACCCGCTGCAGGAACATGAACAGCGGCTGCAGGGGCAGCAGCCAGACGAGCCGCCAGTCGGCGCGCGGCCGCTCGGAGAACAGGGCCATGTGCACCGCGAACAGCAGGCCGTTGATCAAAGTGTAGAGCAGGTAGACCATGGCCCAGGTGCCCAGCACCACGCCCGGCGGAAAAAGCACGAACACCGCGGTGCTGTAGATGATGATGATGTAGGGCATGACCATCTGGAAATAGAGACCGGTCCACACCTGGAGGATGACGTTTTTCCACCCCTGCAGGCGCGGCAGGAAGCTGCGCGAGTGTTTGCGGATGTAGAGGTAGTAGAGGTCGCCGTCCCACCGCTGCCGCTGGCGGAAGAAGGTGCGCCAGGTTTCGGGGGCGTCGGTGTGGCCGATGGCGCGCGGCTCGAACACGAGGCGCAGGTGGGGATGGCGGCCGAAGTAGTGCTTCATGCGCAGGGTGATGTCACCGTCCTGGGCCGTGCCGCTGTCGTAGCCGCCCATCTTCTCCAGGAAGGAGCGGCGGAACCCGCCCAGCGCCCCGGAAATCACGTGGACCACGCCGAACTCGCCCATGCCGATGCGGCTGACGTTGATGGCCAGCAGGTATTCCAGGGCCTGCAGGCGGGTGAGCAGGTTGACCCGGGCGTTGCGCACGCGCAGGTTGCCGGCCACGCCGATCACCGCCGGGTCCTGGAAGTGGCGCGCCATGTGGCGGACCATGTCGTTGTCGAACGAGGTGTCGCCGTCCAGGGCCAGCACCACCTCGCCCGTGGCCAGCTGGAGGCCGAGGTTCAGGGAGGAGACCGCCCCGCCCCGCTGCCACTTGGGCACCACCCGCAGCGAGCGGTTGGCCATCCGCCGGACCACAAGCTCCATGGCTCGGGCCGCCGCATAGGTGCGGTGATTCTGGATGGCCCCGTCCACCAGCGGGATGATCTCGATGAAGCCGGGGTAGCGCTGTTCCGCCAGCGAGGTGATGGTCCGCGCCACCGCCTCGCCCTCGTTGTAGCAGGTGACCAGACAGGTCACGCGGGGGAACTGGGTGCACGCCCTGGGCGTGGCGAAGTCCCGGCGCAGGGCATGCCGCAGGGCGCCGAGCAGGATGAGCAGGTAGACCGGCAGTTCCAGAAAGAGCACGAACGGCACGAACCTGAAGAGCAGCTCGCCCCAGCCCGGCCCGAACGGCATGGTCAGCAGGAGCAGCATGGTCTCGCGGGCCTGCACGAGCGCCTCCATCTCAGGCCAGCTCCCCTTCCAGCCGGGCCAGCAGCAGCTTGCCGGTCTCATCCGGCTGCATGTCCTCGGGCGCGCTGAACACCACGGTCTCAAAATCGATGCCGCCGCCGTCGGGCAGCAGGTTTCTCAGGGCGAGGATGCGGTCGAGCACGATCCGGTGCTGGGCCTGGCCGGTTTTCGGCAGGAGTAGCCAGAACATCTGCTGGCCGGTGCGCGTGGACAGGTCGGTGGAGCGCACCAGTTCGCGCAACCGCGTGGCCAGCGTGTCCATCATGTCGAGTACCGGTTGCTGACCGAGGCGGGCGTTCAGCTCCACCATGTTCTGCAGACGCAGGCCGATGATGGTGAACCGCTCCTCGTTGTGGCGGCGGGCCAGGGCCAGCAGCCAGTTGACCAGGTTGAGGAAGTAGGTGGGACTGACACTGTTGACCGTGTCCAGCAGGGCGAACACGTCCTCCATGGTGCCGCTCTCGGCCGCCTGTACGCCCAGGTCGGTGAGTTCGTAGGTGCAGACCGTCCGGGGGGTCAGCCGGTCGGGCGGGGTGAGGGTGGTGCAGTGCATGCAGCGGGCCTGCACCTCGGGTTCGATGAAGGTGTGGCCGCAGTTGGTGCACGAAAAATTCTCCAGCGGCCGGTCGTAGTCCGTGCCGATGTGGCGCAGGCGGGCGTAACAGTTGGGGCAGCGCAGCCCGTCCTGGTCGACGAACCGTTCCTCGGGCGCGACCGCGCCGCAGGTGAAGCAGTGGAGAAAGGGCTGCTGGACGATATCGAGGTGGCGGCAGTTGGGGCAGAGGTCGACGAAATTGAGGTGGACGCCATCGCAGGCCGGACAGTGGCGGACGCGGTCGTTCAGCTGGCCGCGCCGCAGCAGCTTGCGGTCGCACAGGGCGAGCAGACGGGTGGCGACCAGCTGCGGTGTGCCGAGCATGGCCTCGAGCACCGGGTAGGAGTAGAACCCCTCGCTCGACCACAGCCGCTGGGGGACGAGGTGCAGCTCGGGTCGGCTGTACAGGTAGCCGAGGATGCGCAGCTGGTCGCTGGCCCCGGGTGCGAACACGCTCTCGTCCAGCCGGCCGAGCCGGTCGACGATGGCGCGGGCCCGGGTGTAGGCGTCCAGGGCGGATTCGACCCGGCCGTCACTCACCTGGTCCAGGGGAAAGCCGAAGGCCGTGGTGGTGAACACCGGCTGCAGGCCGGTACGCGGGTCCTGGCGGAGGGCGTGCAGCAGGCGGTAGGCGCTGTCCCGGTCGGCCAGGGAGAGCACGAACACCGAGCCCGGCGACACGGCCTCGGGCAGGGCGGCGTAATCGCTGTAGGCGTGGTAGGTCACGCCATCCATGCGGATATCGTCCGGATAGCGGCCGCCAGGTTCGGGGAAGTAGATCAGTTCCATGGCACTGCGCCCGACGGGGCTGGCTGGGGTGGTGGCGGGCGGCGGCGTGAGCGGCTGCCCCGTCCTTGCTCTTTTTTCCATTAATTTCAACAGATACGCTTTTTTTGATAAGGGCTATCTTAAAACAGAAGCCCAGCCCCGGGTCAAGAAAAAATCCGGAAAAGTTCCGGCGAGCAAGGGCCTCCGTCACCGCCTGCCCCGGGCAGAAGGGGCGGCCGCGCCGTCCGGGTCGGGCGGCCGGCCCGGGCCGGCACAATTCCCTTGAAAAACATCGGAATCTGTCGTTTATACGCAGTGTTCCGGGGCCGTCCGGTACGGCTGGCGCCACCTGCACAACAGGCTCACCCCTCTTCAGGAGAAAACCATGCGCGACGACATCAGGAAGATGCTGGCGACCATTGCCCGCGGCGACGGCAGGATCACCGTGCTCACCGGCGCGGGCATCTCCGCGGAGAGCGGCATCCCCACCTTCCGCGGCCCGGAGGGGTACTGGACCGTGGGCTCGCAGGTGTACCAGCCGCAGGAGATGGCCACCTTCTCGATGTTCACCCTGCAGCCGGACGAGGTGTGGAAGTGGTACCTGTACCGCATGGGCGTGTGCGCCCGGGCCGAACCCAACCCGGGTCACCTGGCCCTGGCGGAGATGGAGCGGCGCTTCGGCGACCGCTTCACCCTGCTCACCCAGAACGTGGACGGCCTGCACCTGCGCGCCGGCAACACCCTGGCCCGCACCTTTCAGATCCACGGCAACGTCTTTTACATGCGCTGCTCGCAGGAGTGCAGTGAGGCGGTCTACCCGATTCCCGGCGGGGTGCGCGCCAAGACCAGGGAGGAACATCTCACCGACAGCGACCGCGCCCTGCTCCGCTGCCCGCTGTGCGGCGCCCGCTCGCGGCCGCACATCCTGCTCTTCGACGAGAGCTACAACGAGCACCACTACCACTTCTACAGCTCGCTCGACACCGCCCGCCAGACCGCCCTGCTCATCGTGGTCGGTACCGCCGGGGCCACCAACCTGCCCAACCAGGTGGCCCGCGCGGTCTACCAGCGCGACGGCGTGATCCTCGACATCAACATCGAGACCAACCCCTTCGCCCAACTGGCCGAGAGCAGCCTGCAGGGGTTTTTCCTGCGCGAACCGAGCGCCACGGCCCTACCCGCCGTGCTCGCGGCCATGGCCTGAGCGACCCGCACCCGGCCGGCACGCTTCCCTGCCGGCCGGGTGCGGGCCCGTTCAGGTCCGCCCGTCCCGTCCTTGCGCGCGCAGCCGTGCGCCCAGTCGGGCCACCCTCTCCCTGCCCCGCTCGAACAGAAAATACATCGACGGCACCACCACCAGGGTGAGGAAGGTGGCCACCATCAGGCCCCAGACCACCACCACCGCCATGCTCCGCCACCACTGGCTCGACTCGCTCACCCAGGCCACGCTCAGGTTGTGGAAATCGAACGACACCCCGGTGATCATCGGCACCAGCCCGAGGATGGTGGTCACCGCGGTGAGCAGCACCGGCCGCAGCCGGGTGGCGCCGGCCTTGACCACCGCCTCGTCGAGGGGAAAACCGCGCTCGACCAGCCGGTTGGTGTAGTCGATGAGCACGATGGCGTTGTTCACCACCACCCCGGCGAGCGATATCACCCCCACCCCGGTCATGATGATGCCAAAGGGCTGGCGGTGCAGGGCCAGGCCGAGGAAGGCCCCGCCCAGGGAAAGCACCACCGTGACCATGATCAGGAAGGGCTGGCTGATCGAGTTGAACTGGGCGACCAGCACCAGGAAGATGAGCAGCACGGCCACGGCAAAGGCCTGGCTGAGAAAGGCCTCGGACTCCTGCTGGAATTCGAACTCGCCGGTGAAGCGAACCCGGTACCCGGGTGGCAGGGGCAGGTCCGCGAGCAGTTCCTCGGCGCGGGCGCGCATCACCGGACCGGTGGTCACGGTTTCGTCCACGCTCGCCTTGACCGTGACCACCCGCTCGCCGTCGATGCGGTTGATGTCGCCGAGCGCCCCGGCGAAGCGCACCGTGGCCAGGGTCGAGAGCGGCACCAGCCGGCCGTCCGGGGCCGGGATGAGCAGCTCGTTGAGCACGTCCACGGTGCGGCGGTCCGCCTCGGCCAGCTGCACGGTGATGTCGTAGTCGTCGTTGCCCTCGCGGTAGGTGCTCACGTCCAGGCCGTTGTAGGCGGTCTTGAGGGCAAAGCCGATGGCGTCGGTGGTCAGGCCGAACAGGGCCGCCTTCTGCCGGTCGACGCGCACCTGCACCGACGGCAGCCCTTCGTTGAAATCATCGCGGATGTCGCGCACATGGGGCAGGTCGGCGAGCAGCCCGCGGATCTGCCGGGCGGTCTCGCCGAGCACGGCGAAGTCGTCCCCGATGATCTCGATGTTGATCGGCGCGCCGGTGGGCGGCCCCTGCTCCTCGGTGGCGATGGTCACCTTGCCGCCGGGGATTTCCGCCACCCGCCGGCGGATGGTGTCCAGGGTGGTCTGCGACCGTTCGTTCCGGTCCTGCAGGTCGAGGAAGCGGACGCCCAGGTGGCTGGGGGTGTTGCTGTCAAAGGCCGAGCCCTGCCCGGCCGCGACCACGCCCTTCATGTACAGGGTCTCGATGTTCGCCAGGTCGCCGGGAGCGGTGTGCACGAGTCCGGAGGGCATGGTGTGCTCCTGCGGGGCCAGGGCCTGCAGGTAGTCGGCGCGGCTGAACCGGTCGCGGGCCGCCTCGCCCGGGTCGAAGCCGGCGACCGCGATCTCGAGGCGCTGCATCACCTGGTCGATGTAGTCCAGGTCCGCCCCCTCCGGGGTCTCGACGTTGACGTACATGCCCTTGGGGTCCACCTCGGGAAAGAACTCCACCGGTTTTTCCAGGCCGATGACCAACAGCCAGACCTGGACGAGCAGGACCAGCGCGAGGCCGGAGGCGAACACCACCGCCAGCGGCCGCCTCAGGCAGAACCCCAGGGTGGCGGCGTAGCGGCGCAGGAGGAAGGAGTCGATGGCCACCGGCTGCTCGGCCGATTCCGCATCGGCGTCGCCCCTGCCGGCGCCGGCTGGCTGGCGCATGAACAGCGAGGCCAGCGCCGGGGTGAACACCAGGGCGACGAACAGGCTGCTGGCCAGGGTGATGATCAGGGTGAGCGGCAGGTAGCTCATGAACTCGCCCATCACCCCGGGCCAGAAGAGCATGGGCGCAAACGCGGCCAGGGTGGTCAGGGTGGAGCCGATCACCGGCCAGGCCACCTCGCCGGTGGCGCGCATGGCCGCACTGACCCGACCGGCGCCCTGTTCGATGAAGCGGTGGATGTTCTCGACGATGACAATGGCGTTGTCCACGAGCATGCCCAGGGCCAGGGTCAGGCTGAACAGCACCACCATGTTCAGGGTCACGCCCAGGATGGACAGGGTGGTGAAGGTGAGCAGCATGGAGAAGGGGATGGCCAGGCTGACGAGCACCGCGTCGCGCAGCCCCATGGCCACGAACACCACCACCAGCACGAGCACCAGGCCGGTGAGGATGTTGTTCTCCAGGTCGGCCACCATGACGCCGATGTCCTTGGCCTTGTCCACCACCTTGGTGACCTCGGTGCCCGCCGGCCAGGTGGCCCGGCGCCGCTCGATCACCCGGTCGATCTCCTCGCTGATGGCGATGATGTTCTCGCCCGAGCGCTTCTTCACGGCGATGTTCACCGCCTCGCGGCCGTCCAGGCGGGCGCGGCTGGTCTCCTCCTTGAAGCTGTCCGTGACCCGGGCCACGTCCTTCAGGTAGACCGGCTGGCCGTCGTGGGCGCCGACCACCAGCCAGAAAATGTCCTCCGGGGTGGCGAACTCGCCCGGCACGCGCAGCAGGAAGCGGCCCTGACCGAGCCTGAGCGCCCCGCCCGAGGTGTTGCGGTTCTCGCTCTTGACCACCTGTTCGAGCGCCGCGAAGCTCAGGCCGTAATGGCCGAGCTTGGCCGGATCGACCTCCACCCGGATCTCGCGCTCGACCCCGCCGGTGACATCCACCTCGAGCACGCCGGTGACCGCCTCGATGTCGTCCTCCAGGTCGTCGGCGATCTTTTTCAGGCAGGGCAGGCCGCAGGTACCGGACAGGGAGAAGACAATGATGGGGAACTCGGAGAAGTTGACCTCGAACACCAGCGGGTCCTCGTCCAGGTCGTCGGGCAGCTCGCCCAGGGCCTCGTCCACCTTGTCCTTGACGTCCTGCAGGGCCTGGTCGATGTCCGTGCCGGTGACGAACTCGATGTTGATCGAGCTGAGCCCCTCGGCGCTCACCGAGCGGATCTTTTTGAGACCGTCCAAGCCTTTCAGCTTCTTTTCGATCTCCATGGTCACCGAGGTTTCCATGTCCGCCGAGCTGACGCCGCGGTAACTGGTGCTGACAAAGACGTTGGGGATGGTGATGTCCGGGTCGCTCTCCCGCGGCAGTCCCAGGTAGCTGGTGACGCCGAAGATGAAGACCAGGAAGGCAAGCACGAGCACCGCGGTGCTCTTGCGGACGGCGGTGTCGGAGAGGATCACGGCGTGCCCTGGCCGGGGTCGGTGAGCGTGCGGATGACGCGGATGCCCTGCCCTTCCTCGACCTCGCGGTGGCCCTCGACCAGTACCCGGTCACCCGGGGCGAGCCCCTCCACCACCTGCACCAGCCAGCCCTCGATCACGCCCAGGCGCACCGGCCGGCGGCGGACGGTGTCGCCCTCGGCGATGAACACGTACTGCTCGTCGCCGCGGCTGATGACGCTGTAGAGCGGCACGGCCAGTCCATCGGGGATGCTTTTTTTGACGATGCGGGCGCGGAAGAACATGCCGGGCAGGATGTCGTGGCCCGGGTTGTCCAGGGCCAGCTCCAGCCGGTAGAGGTAGGCACTGCTGTCCGGCGAGGGCGCGAGGAAGTGTTTGCGGCCGACCAGCGGCCGGTCGCCCAGGGCCTGGATGGTCAGCGCCACCTGGTCGAGGCGGCGGACCGCGTCCACGTCCGACTCCGGGATGCCGACCACCGCCTTGACCCGGTCGATCTGCAGCAGTTCGCCCACCGGGTCGCCGACGGCGAGGTACAACCCGACCTTGGCGTCGAGGCGCTTGACCACCGCGTCCATGGGCGCGGTGATGGCGCAGCGGGTGAGGTTCAGCTGGGCCCGCTCCAGTTCGGCGGCCGCGGTCTGCAGCCGGGCCGCGGTGGATTCCAGGGTGGCGGTGGGGATCACCCGGGTCTTGAGCATGGCCCGGCCGCGCTCGTAGTCGGCCTTGGCCAGGGTATGGGCCGCCCGGGCGGCGTCCACGGCGATGCGGTACTCGGCGGCATCGAGGCGGGCGAGCGTCTGGCCGGCCTGCACCCGGTCGCCCTCAGCCACGAGCACCGCCTCCACCGTGCCGGTGATGCGGGCCACCAGGTCGAGCCGCAGCCAGGGCTCCACCGCGCCGGGCAGGTTCAGCGCCTCGGCCATGGGCCGGGGCTTGAGTTCAAGCAGGACTGCGTTCACCAGGGGCCGCGTCTCGACCCGGGCCGCCTGCTTGGCCTGGACGAGCTGTTCCTTGCGCGCACCGATGAACAGGGCAAGCACCCCGATGAACACGACCAGGGAGACCAAGGCGACGAGCACCAGGCGGTCCCGGAGCAAACGGAGGATGCGGGCAGACAGGGAGACGGGCCGCGCGCTCTGCGGGTCGTTCTCGGGCATGGGGAACACTCTCCGGATAGGCGGGGTGAGCTGGCCCGTGACGCGAAGGGTCACGGGCGGACAGAGCGCCCTGCGCAGGGCCTCGGCCGGTTTGTACTCACGGTTCAGAAGGGCTGCAAGAAAAAAGGAGCAGCCCCGGCCGGGGCAAAACTCTTGACCTTCGACCATTGACCTGGGCCGCCGGCAAGCTTATGGTGGCGTGCAGTGTTTGTCCCCAGAAGACCAGAGGAGCCGCATGGATATCAAGGGATTGCGCAAGGAGTACGCCAACCCGGTGCTCACCCGGGAGATGCTCGACCCGGACCCGTACGGCCAGTTCGAGCGCTGGTTCCAGGAGACCTGCAACGCCGGCCTGTCCGAACCCAACGCCATGACCCTGGCCACGGTGGGCGCGGACGGCCAGCCGACCCTGCGCACCGTGCTGCTCAAGCTGTTCGACCGGGACGGCTTTGTCTTCTACACCAACTACGGCAGCCGCAAGGCCCAACAGATCGCTGTGAACAGCCGGGTTGCCCTGCTCTTTCCCTGGGTCAAGCTGGCCCGCCAGGTGGCGATCACCGGCGTGGCCGAAAAGGTGAGCCTGGCCGAGTCGGCCCGTTACTTCGCCAGCCGGCCCCATGAAAGCCAGCTGGGCGCCTGGATCTCCCAGCAGAGTTCAGTGCTCACCTCCCGCCAGCTGCTCATGAACGAACTCGAGAAGATCAAGGCCCGTTTCAGAAAGGGCGAGGTGCCGCTGCCCGATTTCTGGGGCGGCTACCGGGTGCGGCCGGCGAGTATCGAGTTCTGGCAGGGCCAGACGAGCCGCCTGCACGACCGTTTTCTCTACACCCGCCAGGCGGACGCCAGCTGGACCATCGAACGACTGGCCCCGTAAGCGCCGCAGTCCCGGCCTCTCCTCCATCCCTAAATCCTGACGATCAGCTGACCCATGCGTTTTTATCTCGACCTCTTGTTGTGCTGTGTGCTCTTCGCCACCCTGGCCGTCGCCCCGGCCGATGCGGCCACGGCACCGCCCGCCCTGCTGGCCGCGCCCACCCAGGCCGCAGCGCCCGCGGAAACTCCGGCCTGGGTGAGCAGCGTCCTTGTCCAGCCGCCCCTCCCGGCCGCAGCCGCCGCCCCGCCCCGTGCCCCGGAACAGCCGGCCCTCGCGCCCGCAGACGCGCCCCGGCCGCAGGTCACCGCCCCGCAGACCACCCCCCGGGCCGCGAAGAAGAGCGGTCGCGCCGGCAAGGAACGGCGGAAAAGCGAACCCGCCGCCGGCCCGCCGAATCCCCAGGCGCCGCCGCTTCTGGCCGCGCCGGCGACAGCACCCGCGGCCGCACCGTCCTCCTCCTTCTGGCGCAATCTCTTTGCCCCGGCCGCGACCGAAGAGGCAACCGCCTTTCCGCCCCTGCGCGCCGGGGTGCAGCCGCCGGAGCCGGCCAGGGAGGAACCGGTACGGATCGAGTCGGTGCTCATCAAACGGTTCACCCAGCAGGAGGCGGCGCGGCCCCTGCCCGCCTCCTCGTCCGACACCGAGGTCATGCTCGCCTCGCTGGTCGAGTTGCAGAAAAACATCCGCCAGGAGATTTCGGTCACCAGGAGACAGCTCAAGGCGAGCACCTCCGAGGCGGAAAAAACGACCCTGGAAGAGGAACTGAAGCAGCTCGACCAGCAGCTCTCGGACAGCGTTGCCGATTTCGAGCGGATCGCCACCGGCGTCGAACCCTCGGTGTTCATCGCCCAGGCTGAGACGGGCTTCAGCTGGAAGGACGAACTGACCACCCTGCTCGAGCCGACCGTCAAGGAACTCAAACAGCTCACCGCCCGCGCCCGGCAAAAGACCCAGCTCAAGGAGGAGATCCTCGACCTCGGCAAGCAGGCTGCCACGGCCAACCGGGCCGTAGCTCAGCTGAATACGCTGATCGCGGCGAGCCACGACCCGAAAATCAAGACCTACCTGCGGGAACTGCTGCCGGCCTGGCAGAACATGCACAAGCGCCTCCAGGGCAAGCTCGAGCTGACCCAACTGGAACTGGTCAAGCTCGAGGATCAGAACGGCGGCGCGGCCCATAGCCCGACCGAATACATCAAGACCTTCTTCCGCGAACGCGGCCTTTACCTGCTGGCCGCCGTGCTCGCCTTCGGCGGGGTGCTCGTTCTCTGCCGGCTGCTCAACCTGCTGCTCATGCGGGTCCTGCCCGGGGCCCGGCGCGACCAGCGGCCCTTGTACGTGCGCATCTTCGAGATCTTGTTCTACGTGTTCACCATGGTCGCGGCGGTCGGCAGCTTCGTCTTCGTGCTCTACCTGGCCGAAGACTGGTTCCTGCTCAGCCTGGCCCTCATCCTCCTGTTGGGTGTGGTCTGGGCGGTGCGCCAGGTGGTGCCCAAGCTCTGGCAGCAGAGCCTGCTCATGCTCAACCTCGGCCCGGTACACGAGGGCGAACGGGTCATCTACCAGGAGATCCCCTGGAAGGTGGAGGCGCTCAACGTGTTCGCCAAGCTGCACAACCCGGACTTGGGCCTGACCCTGCGGGTGCCGCTGGACAGCATGATCGGCCAGGTCTCGCGTCCCTTTACCCAGGACGAGCCCTGGTTCCCCTGCCGCAAGGACGACTGGATGCTGATCGGCGCCAAGCCCCTGGCCAAGGTGGTCAGCTGCACCCACGAACAGGTCGAGGTGGTGGAGATGGGCGGCCGGCGCATCGTCTACCGCACCGGTGACTTTCTCGCCGCCACCCCGATCAATCTGAGCAGCGGCTTCAGCCTGAGCGTACTCTTCGGCCTGTCCTACGACCTGCAGCCGATCATCACCACCGAGGTGCTGGCGAAGCTGGAGGCCTTCCTGCAGGGCAAGATGGAGGAACACGGTTACATGGAGGGGTGCCACAGCCTGAGCGTGGACTTCAAGCAGGCCGGGGCCTCCTCGCTCGACGTGGTGGTGCTGGCCACCTTCAAGGGGGAGATGGTGCCCCAGTACCCGCGGCTCGAGCGCGCCCTGAACAAATGGTGCGTGGACTGCTGCAACGAAAACGGCTGGGAGATCCCCTTCCCGCAGCTGACCGTGCACCGGCCGAATGCGCAGCCGGCCTGAAAACCCATCCCGGAGGACAGCCCATGCTCAATGAACGGATCGTGCAGGAACTGGCCCAGATCGTCGGCGCGGACAACGTCTCGGTGGACACCGCCGACCGCATCCTGCACGCCTTTGACGCCACCCAGGCCCGCTTTCTGCCCGAGGTGGTGGTGCATGCCACCACCACGGACCAGGTCAGCCGGGTGGTGCGGCTGGCCCACGAGCACCGCATCCCGATCCTGCCGCGCGGCGCGGGCAGCGGCTTCACCGGCGGCAGTCTGCCCATCAAGGGCGGCATCGTGCTCGTGCTCACCCGCATGAACCGCATCCTCGAGATCGACACCGACAACCTCACCGCCACGGTGGAGCCCGGGGTGATCACCGCCCGGCTGCAGCAGGAGGTCGAGCGGCTCGGCCTGTTCTACCCGCCCGACCCGGCCTCCAAGGAGTTCAGCACGCTCGGCGGCAACATCGCCGAGTGCGCCGGCGGGCCGCGCTGCGTCAAGTACGGCGTCACCCGCGACTACGTGCTCGGGCTGGAGGTGGTGACGCCCACGGGCGCTATCATCCACACCGGCGGGCGGACCATGAAGAACGTGGTCGGCTATGACCTGACCCGGCTGTTTGTCGGCTCCGAGGGGACGCTGGGCATCGTCACCCGGATCACCCTGCGCCTCTTGCCCAAACCCGAGGCGCGCAAGACCCTGCTCGTTGCCTTTGCTGCCATCGACGGCGCCGCCCGGGCGGTGTCGGCCATCATCCGCGGCCGCATCATCCCGGCCACGCTCGAGTTCATGGACGCCTCGGCCATCGACTGCGTCCGCCGGGCCATGGACCTGGACCTGCCCGAGGCCTGCCGGGCCGTGCTCATCATCGAGGTGGACGGCGAGCCGGCGGTGCTCGAGGCCCAGGCCGCGCGCATCCTCGAGATCGTCGGGCCGCTTGGCGTGATCGAGACCCGGGTGGCAGCCACGGCCGAGGAGGCGGAGGCCATCTGGAAGGTGCGCCGCAGCGTCAGCCCGAGTTTGCGCCGGGTCAACCCGGACAAGTTCAACGAGGACATCGTTGTGCCCCGCTCGCGGGTGCCGGCGTGGCCGAAGTTGACGATGGACAGTTGTACCGGGCCGAGATCGCCTCCAGGGCGCGGATCATCTCCGGCACCCGCGAGCGGGGCACAACGATGTCCTCGTTGAACTTGTCCGGGTTGACCCGGCGCAAACTCGGGCTGACGCTGCGGCGCACCTTCCAGATGGCCTCCGCCTCCTCGGCCGTGGCTGCCACCCGGGTCTCGATCACGCCAAGCGGCCCAAGACGATCTCGAGGATGCGCGCACCCTGGGCCTCGAGCGCCGCCGGCTCGAGGTGCGCGGCCGGCAGGCCTCGGGCAAGGCCACCTCCACCCCACGGACGTCGATGGCCTGCCGTGAACTAGAGAGCGTGGCCGGGATGATGCGGCCGCGATGGCCGACACCGCCCGGGCCGCGCCGTCGGCAGCAAAGGCAACGAGCAGGGTCTTGCGCGCCTCGGGTTTGGGCAAGAGGCGCAGGGTGATGCGGGTGACAAATGCCAGCGTCCCCTCGGACCCGAGCAAACAGCCGGGTCAGGTCATAGCCGACCACGTTCTTCATGGTCCTGCCGCCGGTGTGGATGGCGCCCGTGGGCGTCACCACCTCCAGCCCGAGCGCGTAGTCGCGGGTGACGCCGTACTTGACGCAGCGCGGTCCGCCGGCGCACTCGGCGATGTTGCCACCGAGCGTGCTGATTCCCTGGAGGCCGGATCCGGCGGAGTAGACGGCCCGAGCCGCTCGACCTCGCTGCTGCAGCCGGGCGTGCCACCCAGGCTCCCGCGTGCCGCAGTGAGGTTGTCCGCGTCGAGTTCGAGGATGCGGTTCATGCGGGTGAGCACGAGCACGATGCCGCCCCTGATGCACGAGCCGGTGAAGCCGCTGCCCGCGCCGCGCGCCGTCGGATGCGGTGTTCGTGGGCCAGCCGCACCACCCCGGCTGACCTGGTCCGTGGTGGTGGCATGCACCACCACCTCGGGCAGAAAGCGGGCCTGGGTGGCGTCAAAGGCGTCAAGATGCCGTCGGCGGTGTCCACGGAGACGTTGTCCGCGCCGACGATGGCCGCCAGGTCCTGCACGATCTGTTCAATGAGCATGCGCTGTCCTCCGGGATGGGTTTTCAGGCCGGCTGCGCATTCGGGCGGTGCACGGTCAGCTGCGGGAAGGGGATCTCCCAGCCGCTTCAGTTGCAGCAGTCCACGCACCATTTGTTGGGGCACACTCGAAGCCGCGGGTACTGGGGCACCATCTCCCCCTTGAAGGTGGCCAGCACCACCACGTTCCCGGCCTGCCTGAAGTCCACGCTCAGGCTGTGGGCACCCCTCCATGTAACCGTGTAGATCCATCTTCCTGCAGGAAGGTCTCCAGTCTGGTCAACACCTCGGTGGTGATGATCGGCTGCAGGCATGCACGCCGAAGAGCACGCTCAGGCTGAAGCCGCTGCTGATCGGGGTGGCGGCGGAGGAACAGCCGCCCATCTCCACCACCTCGACCTGTTCGTGGGGTACAGCCGCCTTGGCCAGGGGCTTGGCGCCGATAAGCATCCAGTCGTCCTTGCGGCAGGGAAAACCAGGGCTCGTCCTGGGTAAAGGGACGCGAGACCTGGCCTATCATGCTGTCCCAGCGGCACCCGCAGGGTCAGGCCCAGGTCCGGGTTGTGCAGCTTGGCGAACACGTTGAGCGCCTCCACCTTCCAGGGATGTCCTGGTGGATGACCCGTTCGGCCTCGGTGTACCGGCCCCAGATTGAGCATGAGCAGGCTCTGCTGCAGAGCTTGGGCACCACCTGGCGCACCGCCCAGACCAGCGGCCGACAGGAGGATGAGCGCCAGGCTGAGCAGGAACCGAGCGTTTCTTCCGGCCAGGTGGGCGCGAGGACGAAGCTTGCCGACCGCGGCGGCGGGGTGACACGAAGAGAATCTGGAAGACGCGCACATAGGCGGCCACTGGGTCGCGCCGGGCCCCGGGCAGGACCCGCATGAGCAGCAGGTTGAGCAGCCGGCAGAGAACGAGCACCCCGCCGAAGGCCGCGCACGGCGGCCAGCAGGTAAAGGCCGCGTTCGCGGAAGAAGGTCTTGATGTATTCGGTCGGGCTGTGGGCCGCGCCGCCGTTCTGGTCTTCGAGCTTGACCAGTTCCAGTTGGGTCAGTTCGAGCTTGCCGTCGAGGCGCTTGTGCATGTTCTGCCAGCCGGCAGCAGTTCCCGCAGGTAGGTCTTGATTTCGGGTCGTGGCTCGCGATCAGCGTGTTCGCTGGCCCACCGCCGGTTTGCCGTGGCCGCCTGCTTGCCGAGATCGAGGATTTCCTCCTTGAGCTGGGTCTTTTGCCCCAGGCGCCGGCGGTGAGCTGTTTGAGTTCCTTGACGGTCGGCTCGAGCAGGGTGGTGGCTTCGCAGCTGAAGCCCTTCTCGCCTGAGCGACACCAACGGTTCAACACCGTGGCGATCCGCTCGAAATCGGCAACGCTGTCCGAGAGCTGCTGGGTCGCTGCTTCAGTTCCTCTTCCAGGTCATTTTTTCCGCCTCGGAGGTGCTCGCCTTGAGCTGTCTCCTGGTGACCGAAATCTACAAGTTGGCGGAGTGTTTTTCTGCAACTCGACCAGCGAGGCGAGCATGACCTCGGTGTCGGACGAGGAGGCGGGCAGGCGCTGGGCCGAATCCCTGCTGGGTGAACCGCTTGATGAGCACCGACTCGATCCGTACCGGCTCCTCTGGGGCGGCTCGGGCGGCTGCACCCCGGCGCGGGGCGGAAAGGCGGTACCCTCTTCGGTCGCGGCCGGGGCAAGAGATTGCGCCAGAAGGAGGAGGACGGTTCGGCCGCGGGTGCTGTCGCCGGCGCGGCCAGCGGCGGAACACCTGGGATTCGGCGGGCCGGCGGCGGGTTGGCTTTTTCCGCCGTTCCTTGCCGGCGCGACCGCTCTTCTTCGCGGCCCGGGGGGTGGTCTGCGGGGCGGTGACCTGCCGCCGGGCGCGTCTGCGGGCGCGAGGGCCGGCTGTTCCGGGGCACGGGGCGGGGCTGCGCTACGGCGGCTGGACAAGGACGCTGCTCACCCAGGCCGGAGTTTCCGCGGCGCTGGCCGGTTGGGTGGGCGCGGCCGCAGGGCGGGTGGTGCCGTGGCCGCAGCGGTCGAGGCCACGGCCAGGGTGGCGAAGAGCACACAGCACAACAAGAGGTCGATAAAAACGCATGGGTCAGCTGATGCGTCAGGATTTAGGGATGGGGGAGAGGCCGGGACAGCGGCACGTTGAGCGGCCAGTCGATTTTGGAATAATCCCCCTCGTCCGCCCCTGGCGGGTGTAGAGAAAACGGTCGTGCAGGCGGGCTGGTCTGGCCCTGCCAGAACTCGATACTCGCCGGCCGCACCCAGTAGCCGCCGAAATCGGGCAGCGGCACCTCGCCGCTGGATCTTCTCGAGTTCGTTCATGAGCAGCTGGCGGGAGGTGAGCACCGCGGCTGTTGGGAGATAGGCCACGCCACTGGCTTTCATGGGGCCGGCTGGCGAAGTAACGGGCCGCTAGCCACAGCTCGCCTTCCGGCCACGCCGGTGATGGCCACCTGGGCGGGTTTAAGACCGAGGGAAAGAGCAGGGCCACCCCGCTTGTCGCAGCGATCTGTTGGGGCCTTGCGGCTGCCGTAGTTGCAGGTGTAGAAGACAAAGCCGTCCCGGTCGAACAGTTTGAGCGGCACCGTGCGCGGGTCGGCTGGCCGTCCGCGCCCACCGTGGCCAGGGTCGTGGCGTGGGACCCGCCCCGGCGTTGAGGTTTCCTGGAACCGCGCTCGAACTGGCCGTGCCGGGTCCCGGGTCCGAGCATCTCCCGGGTGAGCACCCGGTTGGCGTACTCCTTGCGCAATCCCTTGATATCCATGCGGCTCCTGGTCTTCTGGGACGAACACTGCACGCCACAACTTTGCCGGCGGCCTAGGTCAATGGTCGAAGGTCTCGAGGGTTTCCCCGCCGGGGCTGCTCCTTTTTTCTTCGCTTCCCTCTTAACCGTGAGTACAAACCGGCCGAGGCCCTGCGCAGGGCGCTCTGTCGCCCGTGACCCTTCGCGTCACGGGCCAGCTCGCCCCGCCGCCTCAAGTATTTGCCGTGCAACAACCGCAGAGCGCGCGGCCGTTGTTCCTGTCCGCATCCTCCGTTTGCTCCGGGACCGCCTGGTGCTCGTCGCCTTCGTCTCCACGTCGTGTTCATCGGGGTGCTTGCCCTGTTCATCGGTGCGCGCGAGGAACAGCTCGTCGAAGCCAAGCAGGCGGCCGGGTCGAGACGCGGCCCCTGGTGAACGTGGTCCTGTTGAACTTAAGCCCCGCCCCATGGCCGAGGCGCTGAAGCTCGGCCGTGGAGCCCTGGCTGCGGCTCGACCTGGTGGCCCGCGTCGCCGGCACGGTGGAGGCGGTGCTGTGGCTGAGGGCGACCGGGTGCAGGCCGGCCAGACGCTTCGCCCGCCTCGATGCCGCCGAGTACCGCATCGCCGTGGACACCGCTAGGGCGGCGCACCCTGGCCAAGGCCGACTACGAGCGCGGCCGGGCCATGCTCAAGACCCGGGTGATCCCCACAGCCACCCTGGAATCCACCACGGCCCGGCTGCAGACCGCGGCCGCCGAACTGGAGCAGGCCGCTGAACCTCGCCCGCTGCGCCATCACCGCGCCCATGGACGCGGTGGTCAAGCGCTCGACGCCAAGGTCGGGTGTACCTCGCCGTCGGCGACCCGGTGGGTGAGCTGCTGCAGATCGACCGGGTCAAGGCGGTGGTCGGCATCCGGAGTCGGACGTGGACGCGGTCCGCGGCCTCGACCAGGTGGCGCTGACCATCCAGGGCGACCCGGCCGCTGGTCGGCGAACACTTCCT
>CAVWHP010000015.1:0-20302 GCA_963754825.1 uncultured delta proteobacterium
TGAGATTCGAACTCACGGTACTTGCGTACACACGCGTTCCAGGCGTGCACCTTAAACCACTCGGTCACCTCTCCGTGTTGTGGGCGCGGGCACCGGCCGGTTCGACCGGTCAGCGAGGGGCTTTTCTACTCTGTCGTCATATTTTTGACAACAGAAATCCGGCGGCGGTTCTGAAAAAACTCCCGCAGCAGGCGCCCGCATTCTTCGGCGAGCACCCCGCCGGTCACCGTGAAACTGTGGTTGAGCAGACCGTCGCTGCCGATCCGGTAACGCGAGACCACGGCCCCGGCCTTGGGGTCGAAGGCGCCGAACACCAGCCGGTGGATGCGGGCGTGGACCAGGAGGGCCGCGCACATGGCGCAGGGCTCGAGCGTCACAAAAAGGGTTGTTCCGGGCAGCCGATAGTTGCCCAGCCGCTGGCCGGCCAGGCGCACGGCCACCATCTCGGCGTGACCGCTCGGGTCCGAATCACGCACGCAGGTGTTGCCCGCCTCGGCCAGGATCAGGCCGTCCGCACCGACCACCACCGCGCCCACCGGTACCTCACCGGCACCCCCCGCACGCCGCGCCAGCACAAGCGCCCGTTCCATCATCAGCCGGTCTCCGGGTGCTTCGTCGGTCATGGTCAGGCTTTGTGTCACAGTCTCTTTCCCCTTGTCCGCACGGTCTCATCCGGGGAAAATTCCGGTTGCTTTTCCCTGCGGGAGGCGTAAAGTTACAAAAAAGATATCGAAATCACGAATTCGAAATCATCGCGCCGAGGACAGACCGTGAACGAACCGAAACTCAGTGTCCTGGTCTACGAGTGGCAGCCGAAAGGCAGGGAAAACATTGAACTGGCCTTGGGAGACTCCGCCGAACTCTCCTTCCAGAGCGACCCCAAATCGCTGCAGCAGGCCCTGGTTCGCCAGCAGTTCGACCTCATCTTCCTGCGCGTCAAGCAGGAAAACAACGGCTCCTTCACCCTGCTGAAAAAAATCCACGAGCAGAGCCAGGCCACGCCGCTCATCGCCACCAGCGAAACAGAACGGGCCGAACTCATCGTCAAGGCGCTGCGCGCCGGCGCCTGCGATTTCCTCGTCGACCCCCTGAGCCCGGCACGCCTCCAACTGGCGGTGCAGAAGGCCATGGAAAGCCGGCAGATGGTCAACGAACTCGCCTACCTGCGCCGCCAGCAGGACATCGTCTACAACTTCAACCAGATCATCGCGGAGAGCGAAAATTTCAAGGCCGTTCTCAAGAGCCTGCGCAAATTCGCCTCGACCGACGCCTCCATCCTGCTCACCGGCGACACCGGCACGGGCAAGAGCTTTCTCTCCGGCTCGATCCACTTCAACTCGCCGCGCCGCGACCACCCCTTCGTCAAGATCAACTGCGCCAACATCCCCGAGACCCTGCTCGAGTCCGAGCTGTTCGGCCACGAAAAAGGCGCCTTCACCGGCGCGGACAAGCAGCGCATCGGCCGGTTCGAGCAGGCCAACCGCGGCACCATCTTCCTCGACGAGATCGGCGAGATCCCCCTGGAGATCCAGGCCAAGCTGCTGCGCGTGCTCGAGGACAAGTGTTTCGAGCGGGTGGGCGGCAACCGCACCATCCAGGTGGACGTGCGCCTGATCGCGGCCACCAACCGCAACCTGCCCGAGCAGATCGCGGCCGGCCGGTTCCGCGAGGACCTGTTCTACCGCATCAACGTCCTCGAGGTGTACCTGCCGCCGCTGAAGGAGCGGTCCCGCTGCCTGGTGCCGATGGCCCGCAAGCTGCTGCACAAGGCCAGCGCCTCCATGCGCAAGCGGATCGACGACTTCTCGCCCGAGGCCCTGGCCATGATCCAGGGCTACAACTGGCCGGGCAACATCCGCCAGCTGGCCAACACCATCGAGCGGGCGGTGATCCTCGAGGACAGCCCCACCATCACCCCCACCTCGCTGCAGATCCCGGAGCTGAGCCGGGTGACCGCGCCGCTCATCCAGACCGCGGAACCGCTGGAGACGCACGAGCGGGAACTGATCCTCAAGGCCCTGGAGGAAAACCTCTGGGTGCAGAAGAACGCGGCCCGCTGTCTGGGCATCAGCCCGCGGGTGCTCAACTACAAGATCAACAAATTCAGCATCACCCACCCCAACTGGCGCAAGAACAAGCGCTGAGTTTCAGTCCAGGCGGTCTCCGGTGCTCGACATGGTGAGGCTGCCGTCCTTGACCCCGCGCAGGGCGATGAGCTGGTCGGCCAGCTCCTTGACCTGCGAGGCCCTTCCTTTGACGATGGTCACCTCCAGGCAGTTGTCGTGGTCCATGTGCACGTGCGTGGTCGAGGTGATCTGGTGGTGGAAGGCGTGCTGCAGCTCGGTGATGCGCTCCTGCAGCTGCGCCTGGTGATGGTTGTAGACCAGGGTGACCACGCCCACCACCTCGCTGTCCCGCTCCCACTCCTCGTTGATGAGCACCTTGCGGATCAGGTCGCGGATCGCCTCCGAGCGGTTGGCGTAGCCCCGCGCTTCCAGGTAGCCGTCGAACCGGCTGAGCAGCTTTTCATCGAGCGACACGGAAAATCGCTTGAGCATGGCCTCACACCCCCTTGTCGAGTTCCTCGAGCCGGGCCAGGATCACCTTGGCCTCGTTGCGCAGTTTCTCCGGCACGCTGGTGTCCTTGGAGGCGCGGGTGAGGTACTGGCGGGCGATCTTGTCCCGCCCCCGGTAGAGGTTGTACTTGCCCAGGTAAAAGAGGCTCGCGCCCTGCTGGCCGCGGTTCGCCTCGACCCGGCCCAGTTCGAAATAGAGCTGCGGGTATTCGGGCATGGCCGCCTGCAGCCGGCGCAACAGCTGCTCGGCCCGACCGTTGTTGCCCAACTGCAGCTCAACCCGGGCGAGCAGGCTGGTACCGTACATGTCGGTGGGATCGCGGTTGACTGCCTGTTCGAGGATCTGCCGGGCCTCGGCGTCCCGGCCGCCGCCCAGGAGGATGGCGGCCCGGTCGACCTCGAGGATGTCCCGGCCCGGGTAGCGCGCCTGCACCGCGGCCAGCTGGCGGAGCGCCTCGTCGGTGTTGCGCGCCTCGCTTTCCAACAGGGCCAGGCCGTAATGGGCCATGACGGTCTGCTGGCTGCCTTCCTTGCCCGAGGCCAGGGTGTTGGCGCAGTGGATGCGCAGACGGTCGTGATCCATGGACTGGAGCAGCACCCGGTACTTGAAGCGCAGGAAAGCGAAGTTGTCCGCCTCGGGGTAGGGTTTGCGGTCCGGCCGCTTCGTGTCCAGCTCGACCAGCGACTCGACGTAGCTCATGCGCGCTTCCGGGTTCGGGTGGGTGAGCAGGTACTGGGGCACCTCGCCGCCCATGCGGTAGCGGGTGATGCGGCGCATGGTGCGCAGCATCTCCTGCATGCTCGCCGGGTCGCGTTCCATCTGCTGCATCCAGCCGAAACTGAGCCGATCGGCCTGCTCCTCGTCCTCACGGCTGTACTGCAGGTTGATCGCCTGACCGGCGGCCATGGAGCCGACCAGGAGCCCCTGGGAGAGCGACGGCACACCCAGGGCCAGACCGGCGATGCCGGCCAGGATCGACACCGCGCCGACCTTGGAACCCTTGTCGAGCCGCTGGGCGATGTGCCGGCTGACCACGTGGCCGATCTCGTGGGCGAGCACGCTGAGCAGCTCGTTCTCGGTGCGCATGGTCTCGATCAGGCCGGAGTAGAAGAACACCAGCCCGGCCGGGGCGGCAAAGGCGTTGAACTGGTCGCTCTTGACCACGAAGAAGCGGTAGTCGAAGTACTGCGGGCCGATGTTGTCGAGCACCTTGTGGCCGAGCGCGTTGATGTACGCGCTGATGTCCGGGTCGTCGAGCACGGGCAGTTCGCGGCGGATCGAGAAGAGCAGCTGCTCACCGATCTTGCGCTCCTCGCCGATGGTCAGGGCGGACACCTGCACGGGCAGGAGCGCCTGGGCGAACAGGACGACACAGGCGACAAAACGAACAACAAACCGTTTGCTGAACATGGGGGGTACCGTCGGGTTGGGAAGAAACCGCCGGCAGGAAACCGGCGGCAATGGTTGCATGGTAACCCTTTCCGGGTCGACCCGCAACCGGCGGCCACGGATTTGTCAGCGGTCCGGGCGGAGGCGGTGCTCCAGCCGGCCGACCAGCAGCGAGCAAGGCCAGGTGAGCAGGAAGTACATCACGGCCACGGTCAGCCAGACCTCGATGGTCAGGTAGGTGGAGGCCATCAGCTGGGTGCCCTGGTAGGTCAGTTCCTGGATGGAGATCACCGAGACGATGGCCGAATCCTTGACCAGCGAGATCATCTGCCCGGCGAGCGGCGGCAGCACCCGCCGCACCGCCTGCGGCAGGATCACGTGGCGCAGGCTCTGGCCGCGGGTGAGCCCGAGGGCGTGGGCCGCGTCCCATTGCGAGCGGTGGATGGATTCGATGCCGCCGCGCAGGATCTCGGCCACATAGGCGCTCTCGAACACGGCCAAGGTGACCACCGCGGAGAGAAAGGGGGCCAGCTGGCCCCGGGGGGCAAACAGCGCCCCCACCAGGTTCTGCCAGAGGGGGCCGGCCGCGGCCACCCGGGCATCAGGGGCGAGCAGCGGGATAAGCTGGTCGGCGAGGAAGAAGTAAAAGAGGAAGATGACCACCAAGGGCGGCAGGTTGCGCATCAGCTCCACGTAGCTGCGCGCCACCAGCCGCCAGTAGAGGTTGCGGCCGGTGCGGGCCAGGGCCATGGCGAGCCCCAGGACGAGCGCCAGCAGACCGCTCCACACGCTCAGCCGCAGGGTGGTCAGCAACCCCTCGACCAGGTAGTTGGCCACCCACCGCCCCTCGTCCGCATCGTAGCGGAACAGGAACTGGGGCATGGCCGCCCAGTTCCAGGCATAGTCGAGATGGACGACGATGCGGTAGCCCGCGTACCCGGCCGCGCCCACGAGCAGGGCGAGCAGCGCCGCGTCGAGCCGGCCAAAGGGGCGGAGTCGGGTACGCATGGGCTCGGTGGAGAGGCGGCGGGCCGGGGCAGGGGTTCAGCCGCGGCTCACTGCACCCGCTGCTGCCAGTCGGTGGTGCCGAACCAGTAGGCGTAGCGCTCGTCGATCCAACCCTTGGTTCGCGTCACCTCGATCCAGTTGTTGAGGAAGTTGAGGGTGTCCGCATCGCCCTTGCGCACGCCCATGGCGATCGGTTCCTTGACCAGCTGCTCCGGGTAGGCCTTGAGCAGTTCCGGCGCGGCCGCGGCGCTGTGCGCCGGCAGCGGCTCGTTGGAAACCATGCCGTGCACCCGGCCGTTGCGCACCTCCTGGACCGCGGCCGGCTCGTTGTCGAACAGCCGCAGGGTCGCCTTGGGGAAGTGGGCGCGCGCGGCCACCGCCGCGGTGGAGCCAAGCCGGGCGGCGAGCGTCACCTCGGGCTTGTTGAAGTCGGCGATGGCGAACCCCTCGGTCATCTTGCGGTTCGCGAGCAGTCCCTGGCCAGTGTAGTAATAGGGGTTGGTGAAGTTGATCTTCAGGTTGCGCTCGGCCGTGACGGTCATGCCGCCGATGATCAGGTCGAACTTGCCGGCGATGAGCGAGGGGATGATGCCGGACCACTCGGTGGGCACGAACTCCACCTTCACGCCCATGTCCTCGGCCAGCCGCCTGGCGATGTCGATCTCGAGGCCGATCAGCTCGCCCTTCTTGTCCTTCATCGCCCAGGGCACGAACACGTCCATGCCCACCCGCAGCACGCCCCGCTTGGCCACCTGCTCGATGGCGCTTTCCGCCGAGAGCTTCTGCTGCAGCTCGCCGCTCGCGGCCGGGCGCACGGCCAGCAGTCCGAGGACCACCACGACCAAAACCATCATTTGCAGTGCACGTTGCATAACCACCTCCTTGTTGGGTTCGTCTCAGCCGGCCACCGGGGCCGGATCAGCGTATCTGTCGCAAAAATTCCCGGGTCCGTTCCTGCGCCGGCCGCAGGAAGAAATCCTCGGTGGCCGCCTCCTCCACCAGCCGGCCGGCCTCCATGAACACCACCCGGTCGCTCACCTCGCGGGCAAAGCCCATTTCGTGGGTAACCACCACCATGGTCATGCCGCCCTCGGCCAGGGCGCGCATCACGTCGAGCACCTCGCCGATCATCTCCGGGTCCAGCGCGCTGGTGGCCTCGTCAAAGAGCATCACCTTGGGGTGCAGGGCGAGCGCCCGGGCAATGGCCACGCGCTGCTGCTGGCCGCCGGACAATTGGTCCGGGTAGCTGTCCGCCTTGTCGGCCAGATCGACCCGGGCGAGCAGTTCGCGGCTGGCACGGGCCGCCTCGTCCCGGCTGCGGCCGCGCACCAGCCGCTGGGCCAGGTTGATGTTGTCGAGCACGGACAGGTGCGGAAAGAGGTTGAACGACTGGAAGACCATGCCCACCTCGCGGCGGATGGCCAACCGGTTGGCCTCGTTCGCGTCCAGCGGAATGCCGTCGATGACGATGGTGCCGCTGTCGATCTGCTCCAGGCCGTTCAGGCAGCGGAGAAAGGTGGACTTGCCCGACCCGGACGGGCCGATCACCACCAGCACCTCGCCGCGGCGAACCCGCACCGACAGGTCGTCCAGGGCGACCACCGGGCCGGGAAAGGTCCGGCACAGGTGCTCGGCAACGATGATGGTCTCGTCCCGCTCCGGGCTGTCCGCAGTCGTCATGCACCCCCCCGGGCAAAGCGGCGTTCCACGCTGCCGGCGAGTGCCGACAGGCTGAGGGTGAGCGCCAGGTAGACGGCCGCCACGGTGAACCAGATCTCGAACGACAAAAAGGTTTCGGCAATGATGGCGCGGCCCTCCATGGTCAGGTCGTAGACGGCGATGGTGCTCACCAGGGCCGAGTCCTTGACGAGCGACACGGCCTGGCTGGTGAGCGGCGGCAGGATGCGGCGCAGGGCCTGCGGCAGGATGATGTAGCGGTAGGTGTGCGCGCGGCTCAACCCCAGGCTGTGGGCCGCCTCCCACTGACCGCGGCCGATGGACTCGATGCCGGCGCGGAACACCTCCGAGGCGTAGGCCCCCTCGAACAGGCTGAGCGCCAGTACCGCGGTGGCGGTGCGGCCGATGTCGAAGATCGGCGCCATGACAAAGTAGAGAAAGAAGATCTGCACGAGAAGCGGGGTGTTGCGCACCGATTCCAGGTACACCCGGGCCAGCCCCCGGCCGACCCGCGAGCCGGACAGGCGCAGCAGGGCCGTGCACAGGCCGATCATTCCGGCCAGCACCATGCTGTAGGCGACGATCTCGAGCGTCACGCCCAGTCCCTTGATGAGCGGCCCGGCGATCCACTGGCCATCGACGATTTTCAGGAAATAGCCCGGAATCTGCCGCCAGTGCCAGCTGTAGCCCAGCCGCTCCTCGCCGCGCAGCACCAGCCAGACCAGGCCGGCGAGGGTCAGGGCGAACAGGGCAGAGGCACTGCCAGGACTTGTGCGGGCGAAAACGCATGGGCAGATGCGGGCAGGGGTGGGCGGGCGTTCGGCGGTCGCGGGCGGGCAGGGTTGGCCCGGGTGCGACACGCAAACAGGAATCATTGTCGTCGCGGGAACCTGCTTGATGTACCGGTTCGCCCGGCGCTTTTCAACCCTTTCGTGGTGTGGCCACGGCAATCGCCGCAGACCGGGCGCGGTTCTTCTGTTGCCGATCAGCCCCCCCTCGGGTAGATTGTCCGCCACTTCCCTCCCCCCGCCCACGCACCCCATGGAACCGCTGCTCACCGTCGACAATTTCTCCCTCACCTTCCCGCCCGGCGACCGCGAGTCCGAACCGGTGCGGGCCCTGTGCGGCGTCAACCTGCAGGTCGAGGCGGGCCGCACCCACGCCCTGGTGGGCGAGTCCGGCTCGGGCAAGTCGGTGACCGCGTTCAGCGTGCTCCGCCTGCTCGAAGACACCACCCGGGTGGAGACGAGCGGTTCGATCCGCTTCGACGGCCAGGAGCTGACCACCTTGAGCCGCGACCGGATCCGCGCCATCCGCGGCAACCGCATCGCCATGATCTTCCAGGAGCCCATGACCTCGCTCAACCCGGTCTACCCGATCGGCACGCAGCTCATGGAACCGCTGCTGCTGCACCAGGGGGTGGACAAGAAGGCAGGCCCGCGCCCGCGCCCTCAAGCTCCTGGAACGCACCGGCATCGACGACCCGGAATACCGGCTCACCTGTTACCCGCACCAACTCTCCGGCGGCCAGCGCCAGCGGGTGATCATCGCCATGGCGCTCGCCTGCCGGCCGGCCCTGCTCATTGCCGACGAACCGACCACCGCCCTGGACGTGACCATCCAGGAGCAGATCCTGGCGCTCATCCGCGATCTCCAGGCCGAGTTCGGCATGGCCGTGCTGCTCATCACCCACGACCTGCCGATGGTGCGCAAGATCGCCGACACGGTCTCCATCATGCACCGCGGCCGGGTGATCGAGACCGGCCCGCTGGCCGATATCTTCGCCCGGCCGCAACAGGAGTACACCCGCCACCTGCTCGGTGCCGTGCCCGCGGGCGTGCAGGAGCCGCGTCCCGGCGGCCCCCCGCTCATCGAGCTGGACCAACATCACCTGCACCTTCACCCTCACCTCCGCCTGGAGCGGGCTCTTTCAGCGGACAAAGAAGGTGATCCGGGCCGTGGACGGGGTCAGCCTGACTCTGCACGAAGGGACCACGCTGGGACTCGTGGGCGAGTCCGGCTCGGGCAAGTCGACCCTGGCCCTGTGTCTGCTTGGCCTTGCGCCCTGCTCCGGCACGGTGCGCTACCACAGCGGGGAGACCAGCCACCTCCTCTCCGGGCTGAGCGCGCGCCAGTTCCGGCCCCTGCGCCGCGAACTGCAGATCGTTTTCCAGGACCCGTATTCGTCGCTGTCGCCGCGCCTGACCATCGAGCAGATCATCAGCGAGGGGCTCGAGGTGCACGGTCTCGGCGGCAGCCGCGCCGAACGGAACCAGCTGGTGGCCGAGGCCCTGGAGGACGTGGAACTCGACCCGGCCATGGCCGATCGCTTCCCGCACGAGTTCTCCGGCGGCCAGCGCCAGCGCATCGCCATCGCCCGGGCGATCATCCTGCGGCCGCGGCTGCTCATCCTCGACGAGCCGACCAGCGCCCTCGACGTGACCATCCAGAAGCAGGTGCTCGACCTGCTGCGGGGCCTGCAGACGCGCTACAACCTCACCTACATCTTCATCACCCACGACCTGCGCACGGTGCGCTCGCTCGCCGACCAGGTGGCGGTGATGCGCCACGGCCGCATCGTCGAGAGCGGCCCGGCGGCCACGGTGTTCGCCGACCCGCAGGACGACTACACCCGGCGGCTGTTCCGCGCCGCCTTCCATCGCACCGATTCCACGGAGGAACCATGATCTACCGAGCCGTCTTCCACATCGACATGGACGACCCCAAGGTGTTTGCCTTGGGCCTGGCCAACATCGGCAACCTGCTGCGCGCCATCCCGGAGCACCACTACGACGTGGTCGCGCTGTTCAACGGCCCGGCCGTCACCCTGCTCGAGACCGAAGCCTGCGCCCCCTACCGCGAGGAGATCTGGCAGCTGCAGCAGAACCGGGTGAGCTTCAAGGTCTGCCGCAACGCCCTCAACCGCTTCAACCTCGCCCCGGAAAACCTGATCGAGGGCTGCGAACTCGTCCCGGCCGGGGTGGTGGCGCTCATCGAACTGCAGCAGGATGGCTACGCCTACATCAAACCCTGAAGGTATATTTGATTGTGGGCTTTTTACAGTGAGTTAGAAAGCCCTTCCGCCCTGAACCCGCATTGGTTGATGTACTTTTGGTGTACTTTCTTCCAGAGAGGGCAGAGCCTGAACAGCCTTGCTGTTGTCGGTGACCAGGGAATGAACGTACCTTTGCGTTGTCAAAATGGGTGTGTGTCGGCAAATCTTCTGAATTTCGACAAGGGGAACGTTCTTGGTGGCCAAGATCGAAGCGAACAAGTGCCGGATGCAATGAAAGGTAAATTCCTGCACTCCTACTTTCAGGCAGAAATCCTTGAGTACTCGGGAACGGCAAACATTTGACCGAAGAACTGACCTGACAAAATTTTTCTTTCCGGCCCTTTTAATGCTTGCAAGCCTTATTTTAGTAATAAAAAGCCTGAAATACAAAAGGCTATAAAAAAGATTCCAGATTCAAAAAATACCCAACGCCAACAAAGACCAATTTTTAAACTCAAGGAGTTGAAACGAAATGAGAATACGAAAAAAAGCATTCTTTGCAAGTCTTTTGCTTTTTGTTTTAACGGCTAGCAATGCAACAGTTTCAGCGCAAGCGCCCGACCTCGACACACAGAAACGCGCATTGGATATAATTGCTGATTTTGCGGATAAATTTTGCAAGACCATCCCGCTCCACGGCGAAGCGAAGAATTTTGAGTTGTCAACTCAAGGCAAGGCAGAATTGAGCAAACTACTTAAGAAAATTGCAGACTTAGGATTTCAGGGAGCTGCGAAATACCAAAAATCAGAATACGTCGGTGCCCTACAACAAGATATTGCAACGCTGCAGAAAGACAATATGACATGTAGAACGATGGTGTGGGGAGACCTTAAAAATAAACTTATCGAACAGGAGAAGCCTATAGCTACAACGGGCACTAAACCTAAGCCTTCTGTCAAGACCGATGCGAAGGAAACCAAAGATAGATCCGGGGGACAATTGCATGGTGAGAGGGAGGAAGTAACCGTTAATGGAAATTACAATAGTGTTGTCAAAATAAAAGGCGGAAGCGGAAATACAACCACAACCAACATAATTACAAAGTAGTATTGTAAAAATGAAATGTGATGGATTTGTCTATTCCATGTTGCGTACCGCAGCTTTGCTAGCTCTAATTACCAACTCAGCCGGCTGCGTTAGCAGTATGCCCGCACCAGAACATAAAAATGACCCAAATGAAAGCAGTCTCGGATATTTTGATTCTAATTTTACGCGTATATTTGGAGACTGCAATGCCGTAGTAACTGTTGTAAATAGTAATAATAATATTATTAATAATTCAGTGGATTGCTCGGCTACTAAAAATAAAAGAGCAACAGATGCTAAGTATTGTATGCAGGAGTCAAAAAGAGAATTTATGGTTCTCTATCCATCTGGAATTTTGACGTTACCTTTATTTCCGATAATGGCCATTGGCAACTACATGAACAAAATTAACGCTGAAAAAGATGCTGAACAAATATTTGTAGCTTGCATGGAAGCACGCGGGCATATCATGAATGGATATGGAACATATACATTCGAAAACGGAAACAAGTATCAAGGGAATTGGAAGGATGGAGCATTCGATGGTAAAGGTGCGTTCTATTGGAAGAAAGGAGGAAGCTACGATGGACAATGGAAGAACGGCCTGAAAAGTGGTGATGGGTTCGATAGTTATAGTGACGGCGTAACGTACAAAGGTGCTTTTGAGAATGATATGAAAAATGGATATGGCGTATTGAAGTGGCCTGACGGTAGACGTTTTGAAGGATCATTTCGTGATAATAAGCCAGACGGCCGAGGGATTTTTATCACAGCTAAAGGCGAACGCTACGAAGGTAACTGGTCGAACGGTTGCTTTAAGGACGGAGATAGATGGGCCATAGTAAACCAAAGTGAAGCGTATTGTCGTTGAATTGAGATACCGAAAACCGTGAAAACTCCATAGATTCAGGATGTTGTAATAAAAAACGAGGGACAGATCAGTATCCCACATGTATCACGGAACACTCTGAAAAACCCGGAGGTGCTAATGGTTCGCGGGTTCGATTCCCGCATAATAGGGGGGCCTTGAAGGGGGATCTGTTTTTTTTATATCTATTCACAAGAGATACAACTAACCGCGTAACCATCTGAAAAATAACGTTAACCTGCCGGTTGGCCGGCCTGTCGCACCGGGGGGCGCGATATCACGCAACTTGAATCAACTCTAACCAAGATCTAATGTAGTAAAGATGTACTTTTTTATAGCCACAAAGCGTTAAGCAAGGGTTTTTAATGCTTGGTAACGATCATACAATTTCCTAAAAATACAGAAAAATGGATCGGAGCGGTTTGTTTGGACAAGCCTACATCAAGCCCTGAGTCCGAGCGACCGGCCGGCCCGCTCTCCGCCGAATTCCTCGCCACGGTTAGCCACGGCCCGGGCGTCTACCAGATGCTCGGCCGCACCCAGGTGCTCTACGTGGGCAAGGCCCGCGACCTGCGCAAGCGGCTCGCCCAGTACGCCCACTACAGCGGTCCGGTCCACTCCAAGACCGCGGTCATGCTCAGCCGCGTGCACCGGGTGGAGACCATCCTCACCACCACCGAGAAAGAGGCGCTCATCCTCGAGGCCTCGCTCATCAAGCAGCACCGGCCGCGCTACAACGTCATCCTCCGCGACGACAAGAACTACCCGCTCATCAAGGTGACCACCCGCGAGGAGTGGCCGCGGGTGGTGGTCACCCGCAGGCGGCTGCGCGACGGCAACCGCTACTTCGGCCCCTACGCCTCGTCCACGGCCATGCGCGCCACCCTGCAGCTGCTCTACGCCCAGTTCCCCCTGCGCCGCTGCAAGACCGTGCGCGAGCGCAGCCGGCCCTGCCTGAACTTCCAGATGGGCCGCTGTCTGGCGCCCTGCGCCGGCCGGGTCGACCCGGCGGATTACCAGCGCATGGTGCGCGACGTGCTCCTCATCCTCGAGGGCCGCACCGACGAGGTGGTGGGCGAGCTGACCGCCAAGATGGAACAGGCCGCGGAGGCGCTCCGCTTCGAGCAGGCGGCCGGCTACCGCGACCTGATCCGGGCGCTCGCCCGCACCACCGAGCACCAGGCCATCGTCGCCGACCACCACCTGGACCAGGACGTGTTCGGCATCCACCGCCAGGACGCCTCCGTGGGCATTGCGCTGTTGTTCGTGCGCGGCGGCATGATCACCGGCGCCCAGACCTTTTTCCTGGCCGAGCCGCTGGGCGAGGACGACAGCCTGCTCAGCCAGACCATCCTCCAGTACTACTCGGCCGAGCGCCAGCCGCCGCGCGAGTTGCTCCTGCCCCTGGCCCTGGAAGACGCGGACCTGCTCGGCGAGCGGCTTGCCGAGCTGCGCGAGGGGCCGGTGGCGCTCTCGACCCCGCAGCGCGGCAAGCGCATGCAGCTCATGCACATGGCCACCACCAACGCCCGCCAGATCTTCGCCGAGCGGGAGCGCAAGGAGCAGTCCTGGGAGACCCTGGCCGCGGCCCTGCAGGCCCGGGTGCGCCTCGACCGGCGGCCCGAGGTGATCGAGTGCCTGGATATCTCGAACCTGCAGGGCAAGCAGGCAGTGGGCTCGCTCGTCTGTTTCGTGCACGGCGAGCAGGCCGCCGGCCGCTACCGCCACTACCGCATCCGCTCGCAGGACACCCCGGACGACTACGCCATGATGGGCGAGGTGCTCGACCGGCGGCTGGCCCGGGGCATCGAACGGGACGACCTGCCCGACCTGCTCCTGCTCGACGGCGGCAAGGGCCAGCTGCAGGTGGCCGTGGCCGCGGTGGCCCGCGCCGGGTTGGACGGGCGCATCGACCTGGTCGCCATTGCCAAGGAAAAGGCGGAAGAGGGCGAGAAGCTGTTCCGGCCGGGCCGCAAGAACCCGATCCTGCTGCCCGCCCATTCGCCGGTGCTGCTGTTTTTGATGCGCATCCGCGACGAGGCGCACCGCTTCGGCATCACCTTCCACCGGCGGCTGCGCGGCCGCGAGCAGCTCACGAGCCGCCTGGATGCCATCGACGGCATCGGCCCCAAACGCAAGCAGCAGTTGCTGCGCACCCTGGGCAGCCTGCGCAAGGTGATGGAGGCGGACCTGGAAACACTCGCCGCGGTGGACGGCATCGGCCCGGAACTGGCCCGGCAGATCCACACCAGCCTGCACGGAGACGAACATGGAGCCGGATGAACGCACCCTGGCCCGGCTGAAACCCGGGTGCATCTGCAAGGGCGTGCGCCTGATCCGGTTGATCGAGGCCATCGAGGGTGGCGCCACCAGCTTCGACGAGGTGGCCGCGATCTGCAATATCGGCGACGGTTCCTGCGGCGGCAAGCGCTGCGGCCGCAAGGTGGCGGAACTGCTCGGCGAACCCGAACCCGACCCCATCGACTGGTGACGCCCTCCCCCGCACCCCCTGCCCCCTGCCCTGCCCGCTCAACCGACGGTCATCGACCGATCAGGTCGCGGCCAAAACCCCGGGCGAACCGACGGAAACCTTGCCTAAACGGCCGCAAATGGCTACATTGTGGCGTAATTTCAAACATCTCAGAAAATCTTGACAAGGAGTATGCATGCAATTTGCTGAACTGACCCTGCCGGAGTGCGTCCACAAGGGCATCACCGAGGCCGGGTTCACCGAGTGCACCCCCATCCAGGCACTGAGCCTGCCCATCACCCTCGCCGGCCGCGACGTCGCCGGCCAGGGCCAGACCGGCACCGGCAAGACCGCGGCCTTTCTCATCACCCTGTTCAACCGGCTGATCGCGAACGCCACCGACAGCACCCACCCGCGGGCGCTCATCCTCGCGCCGACCCGGGAGCTGGTCGTGCAGATCGAAAACGACGCCCGCCTGCTCGGCATGCACTGCGGCTTCACCGTCCAGGCGGTGTACGGCGGCATCGACTACAACAAGCAGCGCGACAACCTGCGCCAGGGCGTGGACGTGATCATCGCCACCCCGGGCCGGCTGATCGACTATCTCAAGCAGAAGGTGTTCAGCCTGCAGGCCGTGGAAATGCTCGTCGTCGACGAGGCGGACCGGATGTTCGACCTCGGCTTCATCGCCGACCTGCGCTACATCATCCGCCACCTGCCGCCGTTCGAGAAGCGCCAGAACCTGATGTTCTCCGCCACCCTCAACGCCCGGGTGATGGAGCTGGCCTACGAGTTCATGAGCGCGCCGGAAAAGGTGGTGGTCGAGGGCGAGCGGATCACCGCCGACGCCATCGAGCAGATGCTCTACCACGTCAGCCGTCAGGAAAAATTCCCCCTGCTGCTCGGCCTGCTCAGGCGCGACAACATGAAGCGCACCATCATCTTCACCAACACCAAGCGCGAGGGCGAACGGTTGTACGACCGGCTGGTGGCCAACGACTTCCCCTGCCGGCTGATCTCCGGCGACGTGCCCCAGGAGAAGCGGCTGCGCATCATGCGCGAGTTCAAGGAGGGCCGCCTGCCCATGCTCATCGCCACGGACGTGGCCTCGCGCGGCCTGCACATCGACGATGTCAGCCACGTGATCAACTACGACCTGCCCGAGGACTGCGAGGACTACGTGCACCGCATCGGCCGCACCGCCCGGGCCGGCGCGCGCGGCAAGGCGATCAGCTTTGCCGACGAGGTCGGCGCCCTCAACCTGGAAGACATCGAAACCTTCATCGGCGACAAGATCCCGGTGCAGTGGGCCGAGGACGACCTGTTTGTCACCGATTTCGTCCAGCCGGCGCGTTCCCGCCAGATCGGCCGGGGCCGGGCCGATGGCCGCGGCAAACCGGACGGTCGCGGCAAGTCCGACGGCCGCGGCAAAGCAGACAGCCGCAGCAAATCCGGCGGTTCCACCCGGCCGCCACGCCGGCGTCGCACTTCGCAGGCCTGACACCGCCGTTCTCCGCACCGGCCGGGCAAACCCGCCCGGCCACAGGTGCGGCCCCCTTCCCCCTCACCCCGCCCACCACCGCCCCATGACGCGAACAGACCGCCGGACCGTTCTCCGCACCCTGGCCGCCCTGTTCGCCTCGGCCGCGCTGCCCGCCTGCAGCCTGTTGCCCGGCAGCTCGGGTCGAACCTGCCGCCGGGTCGTCGTGCTCGGCGACCCGCACCTGCCCGGCCCGAACCTGGCCGACAAGGAGCGACTGCTCGCCCAGGTGAACGGCTGGGATGACGTGGACCTGGTGGTGGCCATGGGCGATGTCTGCGAGATCGACGGCAGCGAGGCCGAGTACGCGGCCGTGCGCGCCTTCTTCGCCCGGCTGAATAAGCCGCTCGTCGCCATTGCCGGCAACCACGACTACTATTTCCGCGACATGGCCGTGACCGAGGGCCACTACCGGATCTCGCCGCCCGATGAGCAGGCGGTCAAGCTCGACCGCTTCCGCCGCACCTTCGGCCTGCGCCAGCTGTACACGAGCCGCCGGCTGGGCGGTTACCTGCTCGTCTTTCTCTCCACCGACCACCCGAACTTCGGCACCGGCATCGGCCCGGCCCAGTTCACCTGGCTGCGCCGGCTGCTCGCCCGCAACCGCACCACCCCGACCATCGTCTTCTTCCACGCGCCCCTGCGCGGCACCCAGGCCAAATTCCGCCACTACATCGACCGGCCAAGCGCCATCGCCCAGCCCGAGGCCGCAGTGCAGGAACTGCTCGTTGCCAATCCCCAGGTGTTCCTGTGGGTGAGCGGCCACACCCACACCCCGCCCACCGAGCCGAGTTATGCCGCGCCCATCAACCGCTTTCAGGATCGGGTGACCAACATCCACAACACCGACCTGCGCGGTTCGATGCTGTGGACCAACTCGCTCTTCCTCTGCCCGGACCGGGTCGAAGTGCGCACCTACAACCACACCACCGGGCACTGCCTGCCCGCCCTCGACCGGACCATCGTCCCGCCGCTCGTCCCCTGACCCGCCCCGCCGTCCCCCATGCTCGCCGCCAACGTCCTCAAGCTGAACCTCTTCAGCGCGCTGAAGATGATGCTCTTCCCCATGGCGATCATCACCGTGTTCTGGCAGGACCACATCGGCCTGTCGCTGGCGGAGATCCTGCTCGTCAACGTGTTCTTCTCCGGGGTCAACCTGCTCATGGAGTACCCCTCGGGCTATGTGAGCGACCGGCTCGGCTACCGGCGCTCGCTGATCATCGCCTGCGTGTTCGGCATCGCCGGCTGGTCGGTGTACCTGCAGGCCGGCTCGTTCTGGCACGTTATCGGCGCGGAGATGCTGCTCGGCGTCTGCTACGCCTTCATCAGCGGTTCGGACACGGCGTTGTTGTACGAGACCCTCAAGGACGGCGGCCGCACCGAGCTGTACAACCGGCTGGACGGCCGCATGGTCACCTGGGCGCAGAGCGGCGAGGCCCTGGGCGCCCTGTGCGCCGGCCTGCTCTACGTGCGTTCGCCGCTGCTTGCCGTTCATCGTCCAGGTCGGGGTCTGGTCGCTGGCGCTCATGCTCGCCTTCAGCCTGCGCGAACCCGCGGTCGAGGCGAGCCCGCACCGGGTCAGCTCGCACCTGCAGGAGGCGGCGCGCATCGGCCGGTACGCCCTCACCGAAAAACCCATCCTGCGGGCGACCATGGTGTTCGGCGTGCTGCTCGGGCTGGCCAGTTTCTACCCGGTGTGGCTGGTGCAGCCGTTCATGCGCGAGTGCGGCGTGCCGCTCGCCTGGTTCGGGCCGATCTGGGCCGGCGCCAACCTGACCGTGGCGTTCTTCGCCTATCACAGCCACCGGGTGCTGGACCGGCTCGGCCTGCAACGGATGTGCCTGCTCTTCGGGGGGCTGATCGTGGTCGGCTACCTGGGTCTGGGGCTGACCGGGGCTGTGGGCAGTTTCCTCTTCTACTACCTGCTCACCGCCATGCGCGGCCTGCAGGGGCCGATGCTGCGCAGCGTGCTCCAGCACCACGCCAGCCGCTGGATGCGCGCCTCCATCCTCAGCCTGCACAGCCTGCTGTTCCGCTTGGGCTACGTGGTCACCGGCCCGCTGGTGGGCTGGGTGAGCGACCGCCAGGGGCTGAGCACGGGCTTTCTCGTGCTCGCCGCCATCTTCAGCCTGGTGCTGCCGCTGGCCGGACGGAGCTTTCTCCGCGCGCACCGGGCCGCGGAGGCGGGACAGGAAGGGGACGAACGGGATTAGGGCGTGGGTGCGGCCTTCGGCCGGTGGGGGATGCTGAGCGCGTCCAGCCCCTGGCACAGGTCCACGCAGGCTGCGTCCACCAGGGACTGCAGTTCCTGCGGGTCGCCGCCGGTGGCCAGGAGGAGGATGTCGAGTTCAGGCACCTCGCCCAGGGCACGGGCGAGCGATTTGATGTAGACGCGGGGGTGACGGGCCACGACCCCGGTGAGGGCCGGGGCCATGATCGACTCGTCGTTGCAGCGCACGGTGAGCAGGCGCGAGGCGCTGGCGCCGCTGCCGAAGGTGCGGTCGAGAAAGGGGGCGAGCGTCCGGCTGACGATGGCCTCCAGTTCGGGCGGCACACCGGGCAGGCTGATGATGGCGGTTTGGCCTGCGCGCAGGAGCACCCCGGGCGCGGTGCCGACCGGGTTGAGGAGCGGTTCTGCCCCGGCCGGCAAGCGGGCCATCTTCTCGCGGAAGGGATTGAGCCCGGGCTCGGCGATGATGCCGCGGGCGTGGAAGTCATCGTAGCTGGCCCGCACCATGGCGCGCGCCTGTTCGTTGAGCACCACTTCCACCCCGGCGCCGCGGGCCACCGCGGCCAGGGTCAGGTCATCGTCCGTGGGCCCGAGCCCGCCCGAGGTGAACAGCACCGCCACCCCGCGTTCGATGGCCGCGCTCACGGCCGCGGCGATCTCGGTCTCGACGTCGGCCAGCAGGGTCACCCGCCCCACCCGCCCGCCGCGGGCCGTAACCAGCCGGCACAACCACTGCGTGTTCGTATCGAGGATCTCCCCACGCAGCAGTTCGTTGCCGATGGCGAGGATTTCGACAGTGGGGGGTGGGGTCATGATTTTTTTCCCTGTTCAGCAAGGCTAACGGTGAAAGAACCTGCCGGCCGAGGTGCTGCCCGCCTTTTAAGAACGCAACTCTTCCCGGTCAGGTTTACTGACTTGTTGGCCGTTTATATTTTCAGATTTAACAATTTTTTCAGTAAGATATCTTCGATATTTTGCCGAGAATCGAAAACTGACAATACCAATACAGTATTTTCTGAAACCCTGTACATGACCCTCCAGGGAGCAATGACTAGTTCTCGATATAGTAGAATTCCTTGACTTTGCAGCTCTGGTACGAAGCGACCACGATGCGGAGAGTGATAGAGGTCAGATACTGTTTTTTTGATTTTTGACAGTATCTTCTTGGCATTAGCAGGGCTATCTTCAGCGATATAGGCAATTATACTTTCAAGATCCTGCACAGCGGAGCCAGCCCAAATAACTTTGAAGTCTTGCTTCATTGTTTTTTCATTTTTTCTTCTATATTTTTGAAAACGGCTTCTTGCTCCAGGATGTTTCCATTCTTTATATCTTCTTCCCCCATGGAAATCAGTTTCAAGATTCCGATGGCATTTCTCATATCTTCGAAACTTTGTGGATCTTGAATAACTGCTCTAGGCTCACCATTTTGCGTTATAATAACAGGGCGATGGGTGTCGTTAATTTGTTTGAGCAAATCTGCAGCTCTGGATTTCAGATAAGTTACCGGCCTAATGTCACTTGATATGTTCATAAATTCACCTCGATCCTTTTATGGTACTGAATATGGACATGGTACTTAATATGGACCGAATGTCAACTCTTTTTTTAAAATGGGTAGGAAGGGTGGGGCGGGATTAGGGCGCGGGGGCGGCCTTGGGCCGGTGGGGGATGCTGAGTGCGTCCAGCCCCTGGCACAGGTCCACGCAGGCCGCGTCCACCAGGGACTGCAGTTTCTGCGGGTCGCCGCCGGTGGCCAGGAGGAGGATGTCGAGTTCAGGCACCTCGCCCAGGGCGCGCGCGAGTGACTTGATGTAGACGCGGGGGTGACGGGTCACCACCCCGGTGAGGGCCGGGGCCATGATCGACTCGTCGTTGCAGCGCACGGTGAGCATTTGCGAGGCGCTGGCGCCGCTGCCGAAGGTGCGGTCAAGAAAGGGGGCGAGCGTTCGGCTGACGATGGCCTCCAATTCGGGCGGCACACCGGGCAGGCTGATGATGGCGGTTTTGCCTGCGCGCAGGAGCACGCCGGGCGCGGTGCCGACCGGGTTGTCGAGCGGTTCGGCCCCGGCCGGCAGCCGGGCCATCTTCTCGCGGAAGGGATTGAGCCCGGGCTCGGCGATGATGCCGCGGGCGTGGAAGTCGTCGTAGCTGGCCCGCACCATGGCGCGGGCCTGTTCGTTGAGCACCACCTCCACCCCGGCGCCGCGGGCCACCGCGGCCAGGGTCAGGTCATCGTCCGTGGGCCCGAGCCCGCCGGAGGTGAACAGCACCGCCACTCGGCGCTCGATGGCCGCACGCACCGCCGCGGCGATCTCGGCCTCGACGTCGGGCAGCAGGGTCACCCGCCCCACCCGCCCGCCGCGGGCCGTGACCAGCCGGCACAGGTACTGCGTGTTCGTATCGAGGATCTCGCCACGCAGCAACTCGTTGCCGATGGCGAGGATTTCAACGGTGGGTA
>CAVWHP010000016.1:0-179557 GCA_963754825.1 uncultured delta proteobacterium
AATCAAGACTCAAACTATCACCGGCAAACCGAGTGCAAAGCATAAGGCGTTCATGGAAGAAACTTCTGGAATGAGCCGAACTCCAAAGATGGGGGCGGGGTATTTTGAGGCTTGCGAATTTCTATGGCCCATGTTGCCGGTACCTCCGGCGCAACAAGCCGGGCGCTGCTAGGAGATGAGCTGACCAAGCCCGGACATAGCCAAAGGGACGCGGCGACGCCGCCCCTAGCCCGTTGCAAATCTGTTCGAGCGCGGGCTCGATGGGCTGTGGCACGATGGCGAGGGCGGCAAGCCCGGGCATCCCGAAGAGGCGGCAGTGTCGGCCTTCCATGAGGTCCACTTGAGAGCGGCTTAGCGGTGACCCTGGCAGCATCTCCGCGATCCGAGCGAGCGAGCGCCAAATGGGAAATGGCACTGAAAACAAGGTGGGCCTTCTCCCAAGCCGGTCCGTAATCGCCTTGAGAAGCTCCTCGTAAGTATACACGCGCGGGCCACCAAGTTCGTACGTAACCGGATTCGCGGCGGCCGGCTGCAGACAACGCCCTATGGCTTCGGCCACATCCTCGACAGAGACGGGCTGCAGCCGTGTCAGGCCTCGCCCAAACATGGGGTAAGCCGGGAACCACTTCAGGAGCGTCACAAGGGTATTGAGGAAGGCGTCGTCTTGCCCGAACATCGCCGCGGGGCGAACGATGATCGCATTGGCAAAGGCCGCTTGTACCGCCAATTCACCTTCGCCCCGGCTGCGGATGTAGGGCGAGCCCGATGCGGCATCGGCTCCAATCCCCGAAACATGGACGAGCCTCTCGACGCCTGCCCGCTGGGCTTGGCGTGCGAGGCGTTCGGCCGCTTTCACATCAGGGCATGAAATGTCTCTGTTCCGCGTTCGCGATAGAGGCTGACGGCATTCACCACGCCATAAGCGCCGTCGACGGCTGCCGCAACCGCGGCTTCGTCGTTGATGTCGGCGCGTATGGATTGAAGCGCGAGATCCTCCGGAGGGACTTGGAACCCGCTCAGGATGCCGCGAGGCGGTCCGGACCGGCAGGCTTTGACCAAGAAGATGGCGTACCACGTGGCGTCCGAAATTCCGTTCCTCCAAACACCGTTATAATTCGATCGGCCATGGCAGGAGATCCACTTCTCAAGCTTGGCGCCGCCGCCGGTGCCGCCCGGCTGGTATGCTCCTTTGAAGAGCTATCGGCACGGTAAGGCGCGGCGCCAGCCTTCACGAACGATAGTGCCGCGGTCGATCCCGGTGACGGCTAAGCCATCTTGTCGAGGAATCTGCTTCATCTCCGCTGGTCCAAAGGCGCGAGCCTCTTGCTGCCTCCTTGAAGGCCTCAGCCCTCACCCCTGGGCGCCGGCATTGCTTTGGCCGGCGAACAGCCGTTCCCTGAGTTCCCGCCCGCGGCGCCGATCGTCTCAGGTAGCGTCTACAACCCGGACCCTCGCTATCGTGACAACGGTTTCAAGACTTCGACACGTAGAGCGGTTCTTGCGATCCCGGGCGGCGGCCTGCTGCTGGCCGAGAGCGGGCAGAAGGGCGGCAGTCAGCGGCTGTTCTTCGCCCGGCTGGTCGATTCCGTCCTGGTCATCGACGCCGAAGTCCCCTGGCCCTTGAGCGTGGATAACGTCGAGGCCGTCGAGGTCGGCCGCGTCGGTGATCAGCTGGTCCTGCTCGCCGCCGAGCGCGGTCGCGGCCAGGAGCGGACCACCCTGCACTGGGCCACGCTCAGTCTGGATCCGCCCCGTTTCGGCGCTTTCCAGACCATCGACTGGCCGGCGATCGATCCGCTCGGCCCGCGGGCCCGGGCCGTCTCGGCCCTGACCCTGGACGCGGCGGGTCGCATCTACCTGGCCTCGACCCTGGATCCGGGCGAGCACGGCCCGTTTCGCAGCGTGGTCTGGCGGATCGGCGTGCTCACCGCGGGCACTGACGGGAGGCCGCAGGTGCGACTGGGGGCAGCTGAGCGCATCGCCACCCTGGACGGCTGCAAGGTCGAGAGCCTGGCCGTGCGCCTGCTGCCGGACGGCGGTGCGCAGCTGTTCGCCGGCACGGACGACGAGCACTACGGCGGCATCCTCCGCCCGCTGCCCGCCGCACCCTGAAGCCAGAGCCCAACAGGAGCGAGACCATGCCCGACTGGCCGACCCTGAGCCTGTTCATCGCTGCGGCCACGGTGCTGGTGGTCCTGCCCGGACCGAACACCCTGTATATCGTCGCCCGCAGCCTGGAGCAGGGGACCCTGGCCGGGCTGGTCTCCTGTGTGGGCGTGCTCGTCGCCACCCTGGTGCACGTGAGCGGCGCGGCCTTGGGGCTGAGCGTCCTGGTGCTCGCCTCGCCGCTCGCTTTCAACCTGCTCCGCTACGGCGGCGCGGCCTACCTGGTGGTGCTCGGCTTGCGTGCCCTGCGCCGTCCCGAGGGCGGGGCGACCGTGCCGGCGCAGGCCCCGGCCAGAAGGGGGTATGCCCAGCTGTTCGCCCACGGGTTGATGGTCAACCTGCTCAACCCGAAGACCGCCCTGTTCATCACCGCCTTTCTGCCGCAGTTCGTGCAGGTGGAGCGGGGGGCAATCCCGGCGCAGATCTTCCTGCTCGGCGGGGTGCTCATCACCATTGGCCTGGTCAGTGATGCGGCCTACGCGCTCGCCGCCGGTCGGGCCGCCACCTGGCTGCAAACCCGGTCCAGCCTCTCGCGCTGGCCGGGGCGGGTGGCCGGGATGGTCTATCTCGGCCTCGGCCTGGCTGCGGCCTGCACCGGCTCCGGCCACGGCTGAACAGGGCCGGTTGCCGCCAGCCACAGCCGTCTGGCAGGCCGTATCCCGGCGCGCCGATTTTTTCCGTCATCTTCCCGCAACGCCCCACTATCATGAACGAGAACAGTTTCTACCAGGTGTTCAGCAACTCCGGCCCGCTGGCCGGCAACAACCAGCGGTTCGCCTTCTGTCCGCACTGCGCCACCCCGTTTGGCGAGCAAATGCTCGCCCGCTGCGGCCGGCAGCAGTGCGTTCGCTGCGGCTTTGTCCACTACCTCAACCCGAGCCCGGGCGTCACGGTGATTGTCCGCGATGGTGACGGCCGGGTGCTCATCGGCCGGCGCGTCGACCGGGCCCGTTACGGTGGCCACTGGTGCCTGCCCGGCGGCTACATCGAGTACGAGGAGTCATTTCTCGACACCGCCCACCGCGAGGTGCGCGAGGAGACCGGCCTCTCCATCCGGCTGTGCGGCATTGTCAATGTGGTCTCCAACCTGCTCGACGACCTGCACCACACCCTGGTCGTCATCCTGCTCGCCGATGTGGTCGACGGCCGGGCCGAGGCGGCCGACGACCTGGACCAACTGCGCTGGATCGACCCTATTGAGCACCGCACGGTGCGCTACGCCTTCGCTGCTGACAAACGGATCATCGACTGGTATTTTGCCGGCGGCATGCCTGTCCTGCCCATTGACAGCAGGCACGAGGCCCGCTGACGGCGGCCCGGCCGCCACCCATCGCATCACCTTCCCCCAAGCGAGGCGCCCGCGTGGCGACACCCACCATGGACACTCAAACAGCCCGAGCCCTGTTCGCCGCGGACCGCTACGCGGCGCTCAGCGGCATCGAGATCGTCGAGGCCGGTCCCGGCCAATGCACCACCCGGCTGGTCATCACCGACCAGCACCTGAACGCGGCCAACGTGGTCCAGGGCGGGGCCATCTTCACCCTGGCCGACCTGGCCTTTGCCGTGGCCTCGAACAGCCGCGGCCAGTTGGCCCTGGCCATCAACGTCAACATCAGTTTCCTCGCCGGCCGCTCCTCGGGCACGCTGACGGCCACGGCCCGCGAGGTGAGCGAACCCAAACGGCTGGGCGCCTACGACGTGCTCGTCACCGACGAGCAGGGCGAGGTGATCGCCCGGTTCAACGGCATGGTTTACCGGAAAAACGAACAACTCGAGGCAGGCGGCTGATGAGTGCAGAGCGTGTGCGGCAATTGGCTGCAGCCTGCGGTGGAGTGGGGCAGGTGCGGACGCGGAAAACACCCGGCTGGTGGAGCGTCCTCGTGGTGCTCTTCTGCGCCCTGGCCCTGATCTGCCCGGATCCGGCCGCGGCGGCCACCAGCGATAAAAAGCGGCCGACCAAAACAGCGGCTTCCAGTGATAAAAAGCGGGCGGTCAAAACGGCCGTCGCCCCGGCAAAGAAAGGTGCCGCCGCCAAGGGGAGCACGGCCAAGGGCAAGGCCAGCGTGCGCAAGGGGGCCAAGACCAAACCGGATGTGGCGAAAAAGTCGACCGTGCGCGCCAGGGACAGCAAGCGAACCAGTGCCACCAAACCATCGGTGAACCGGACGAAACGGGTCACGGCCGCTGCAAAGGTCGAGGCGAAAAAGAGGGCGGGGCGTCAGCAGAAGGTCACTGTCGGCAAAAAGGGGCGGGGCGAAAAATCGACGGCTCGGCTCGACCGGGGAAAAAGGTCCACTGCCGCCACCTCGAAAGCCAAGCAGAAAAAGGTCACAGCCGGGAAGAAGGGCGGGCGCAGCCAGGCGGTGGCCAGTCGCAGCCGGAACAAGACACCGACATCGGCCAAACAGGTGCTGGCCACCGCAGCGCCGGCCGCGGGCGCGGCGGGCAGCCCGAACGCCCAGTTCGAGCGCGCCCTGCGCTACTATTTCGGTGAAGGGGTGCGGATGGACAAAAAGGAAGCGGCCAGGTGGTTCGCCCAGGCCGCCCGCCAGGGCCATGCCGAGGCCCAGTCCAACCTGGGCTGGATCTACGCCCAGGGCGACGGTGTGGCCGTGAACAAGGCCGAGGCCTACCGCTGGTGGAAAAAAGCGGCGGCCCAGGGGGACAGCCTGGCCCGGCACAACCTCGACGTGCTCTGCCGGGACAATCCCGCGGCCTGCAAATGACCGGTGCCGCGGTGGCGTGACGGCCGCCCCGCTGCGCTGCACCCCCTGCCCACCGCACCACCGCCGCCCCGCCCTGAGCGGCATGCTCTAGCAGACTGTCGGACTTTCGGGAGCGAGGATCCGTAATGCACTGATTTTAGGTGTTTTTGTGTTTTCACCCCGCCCTAAAGCCAAACCGCAAAACAACGGAAACACGGTTAGTTACAATACTTGACAGGCCAAAGCCCGACAGACTGCTAGCCGTAGCGCCAGGTCCGCCAGGTATTCGTCGGTGAAGCCGAACAGGTGGGCGATCTCATGCACCACCGTGATCTCGATCTCCTCGAGCAGTTCAGCGCGGCTCGCGCAGTAATCCTCCAGCACCTCCTGAAAGATGTGGATGGCGTCCGGGTAGAGCGGCGGCGCCATGGCGCTGCGCTCGGTCAGCGGCACGCCCAGGTAGACGCCGAACAGCGGTTCGTCCGGCGGCAGGCCGAGATCGGCGAGCAGTTCGGCGCTGGGCCGGTCCTGCACGGTGATGACGATGTTGTCCAGGTAGGCCCGCAGCTCGGCCGGGATGCGGGCGATGGCCTGGTTGACGACGCGGACGAAATCGGCCTCGCCCATGCGGTAGCGTCCTCGCGGCATGGCTTTTAGTTCCGTCGGGCCGGCCGGCCGGGCATCAGACGATCTCCGTGGCCTGACCGGTGGTGGCGAGCACGCTGCTCCACACCCGGCCGTCGGTGTCGATCCGCTTGCGTTCGCGCACCGCCAGGGCAATGGGCACGTGCGTGTACTGGTGGTTCCAGTAGCCGACGATCATGCCGGTGCGGCCGGCCATGGCCGCGTGCACCGCGTTGTGGCCCAGGAGCAGGCAGAAGACCGAGTCGTGCGGGTTGGCCGGCGGCTGCGGATCATGTAGCTCGGGTCGATGTACTTGAGGTTGCAGCTCCACGCCCGGCGCTTGAAGTGGGCGCGTGATCGCGTCGCGCAGGAAGACGCCGATGTCGCCGAGCTTGACGTTGCCCGAGGCGTCGCGCTCGCCGGTGGCCGCGAGCAGATCCTGGCCGGCGCCCTCGGCCACGACGATCACGGCGTGGCTGCGCACGCGCAAGGCGCTCCTCGAGCGCGGCGCAGCAGCCCGTCCAGGGCGAAGGGCACCTCGGGGATCAGGCAGAAGTTGACCTCGCTGTCGACCAGCACGGTGTGAAGCGGCGATGAAGCCCGATTCGCGGCCCATGAGCTTGACGAGGCCGATGCCGTTGCGCGCGCCCAGTGGCCTCGACGTGGGCGGCACTGGATGGCCGGCCGCGCCTCGGCGACCGCGGTCTCGAAGCCGAAGGTCGTCTGGACGAAGGAGATGTCGTTGTCGATGGTCTTGGGGATGCCGATGACGCTGATCGCCAGGCCGCGCCGCCGTCTCCTCGGCGATGGCGAGCGCGCCCCTCTGGGTGCCGTCGCCGCCGATGGCTGAAGAGGATGTTGATGCCGAGCCGCTCGAGGGAGTCGACCATGCTCGCCGACATCCTGGCCGCCCGCGCGAGGAGCCGAGGATGGTGCCGCCGATCTCGTGGATGTCGTCGACCACGTCCGGGGTCGAGGTGGAGCGGCCGGTGGCCGCACTCGGGATGCAAGCCCCTCGAAGCCGTAGCGGATGCCGATACACCTCGGCGCACGCCGTAGCGGTGGCAGCAGGCAGAGGACGATGGCGCGGATGACGTCGTTGATGCCGGGGCAGAGGCCGCCGCAGGTGACGATGCCGCAGGCCACCCGGGCCGGGTCGAAATAGATCTGTTGCCGGGGGCCGGCCGCCTCGAACCGGGGCGGTTCCTCGCCGGCGTCCAGGTAGGTGCGGATCGTGTCCAGATCGCTGTGCAGCAGGATGTGCGATCGGTCGTCCATGAACCCCGTGCCGCGCATGGGCGTGGTGAAGGTGCACTCGCCGAGCCGATCGATACGAAAGTCCTGTGCCTGTTCCATGGTGGTGTTCTCCTTCTGTGCAATGCCGCCGGTCTACCGGAATGTGCCGGCCGGTTTGGCCGAGTGGCGGCGGACAATACCTGGCAGGGTAGCGGATTTTTTCCGGTCCCGCTCTCGCAAAAGAACTCGACAAGGGTTTTCCGGTTCACTAGAAAAAAGGGCAGGAGCGGCCCGCCGGCCGCTGCCAACGCGCACGCAGGGGGAAGAGCATGGACAACCACAAAGGCCCGGCACGATTCGACCGGTCGGAGCCGGCCGGGGACACCGGGCAGGAGGTGTCCGTGTGGCGGTTTGCGCCACTTGCCGACTATCGGCCGCCGTTCCCGCCGGTGAGCAGTGCGGCCGGCAGGACCTGGTCGTCCCTGACCCGGCTGTTCGGTGGTTCCGGGGACAAGGCGCAGTCGCCGGCAGTGGACCGGGACCAGCTGATAACGCTGGCGCCGGAGCAATTGAAACGGCTGTCGCCGGCACCGGACTGGGCCGCCGCCGCGCAGGTGCTCGACCGCGCCCTGGGCGACTGGTGGCGGCAGGACCGACCCGGAGCGGCCGGTGCGCTTTCTCGTCGGTCCGCCGTTCAGCGGCCAGGCGGAGATGGTTCACCACTGGGGCACTGCGCACGGGGCCACGGTGATCACCGAGCCGACCAGCGAGCAGATTCTCGGTGCGGATTACCGCTGGCTGGACGACTGGCCGGACACGGCGCCGATCTGGGTGCTGCCGCGCCTGGAATGGTGCTTCCTTCGTCATGCCGACGGGCTGTCGCTCGTCCGCGAGTTGCTCGATCGGGCGCAGAGCGGCTGCCTCGGCCGCGGCCTGATCGGCTGCGACAGCTGGGCCTGGGCCTTTCTCGAGCACGTCTGGCCGGTGCGCCGGCCGGATGCGCTGTCGGTCCAGGCCTTTGACGGCGACCGCCTGGCGCGGCTGCTCGCCGCCCTGGCCACGCCGCGCGCCGGGGAGCGGATCCGGTTCCGCAATGCCCGGAGCGGCGACGACCTGCTCGCCGCACCGTTTGCCGAGGCGGACCCGGTCCGCAGCGAGATCGCTCAACTCGCCGCCCACTGCCGCGGCAACGCCGGCCTGGCCGCAAGCCTCTGGCGCCGGCGCCTCTGTGCCGCCCCCGAGGGGGGTGAGGCGGCGGCTGCGGCCACGGCACGGAGACAACCCCACCGAGGTGATCTACGTGGCCGAGAACATCCCCGAGGTCCGACCGGCCGCGCACTGCGGCGAGGAGGATGTCCTCCTGCTGCACGCCCTGCTCCTCCACAACGGTCTGGCTGAACCGCTGCTCGCGCGACCTGCTGCCGCTGCCCGCCAGCCGCACCGCGGCCGGACTGCGGCGCCTGCAGCAGGCCGGCCTGGCGGAACTGCACGACGGCCGCTGGCAGGTGGCGGCGCCGGCCTATGTGCCCGTGCGCGACCTGCTCGCCAGCCGCGATTATCTCTGTGATGCTTTCTGAGGTGCGCCCATGATCCCGGACGACCAGATCGTTCGTATTTTCAAGACGCCTGACCTGAACACGATCGTTGAAGTGGCGGTCATCTTCGTCGGCGCCGGTGTGGTCATCCACCTCCTGCAGCGCCTGCTGCCGTGGATCGCCAACCGGCTGCACGGCAGAAAACGGCTGCATCTGCTCGCCTCGGTGCCCTTTGTCCGGCTGCTCATCATCCTCAAGGCCCTTGCCCTCATCGTGCCGCGACTGATCGAGCCCTCCATCCAGAACATGGTGGCCCTGCTCGGTACGGTCGGGCTGCTGCTTGGTTTTGCGTTCAAGGACTATGCCAGCAGCCTGATCGCCGGCATTGTCGCCATCGGTGAAAAGCCCTACCGCAACGGTGATTGGATCAAGATCGACGGCGTCTACGGCGAGGTCCGGCACGTCGGCCTGCGCGCCGTCGAGGTGGTCACCCCGGACGATACGGTGGTGGTCATCCCCCATGGCCGGCTGTGGACCGAACCGGTGCACAACGCCAACGACGGCGGCCCGCGGCTCATGTGCATCGCCGATTTCCACCTCCACCCGGAGCACGACGCCGCCCGGGCGCGACAGCTGCTCTGGGACGTGGCCCTGACCAGCCCGTACCTCCATTTTTCCACCCCGGTGGCGGTGATCGTCCATGAACGACCCTGGGGCACCCATTACCGCCTCAAGGCCTACCCGGTGGACGGCGGCCAGCAGTTCCGTTTCATCACCGATATGACCGTGCGCGGCAAGGCCGCCCTGCAGGGCATGGGCGTGCGCTTCGCGGTGGCGCCGCCGGTCCCGGGCGGCCAGGAGTGAGGCGGGACGCCTGCTCTCGCGTGCACAGTTCTGGAATTTTCTTGACTTCTCCGGTCGTTCTAGGGTTTCTCTTGACCCGGTTCAGGTGTTCCGCAAGGAACTTAAAAGGGAACTCCGTGCGAATCGGAGACGGGCCCGCCGCTGTAACCGGGGACGACCGCTGCATTTTGTCACTGATCTTGAGTCGGGAAGGCGCAGCCAGTAGGATGAACCGGGAGTCAGAAGACCTGCCTGAACCTTGAGGAGACGACTGCGAGGACGGCAGCGTACCCGGCACATACCTGTTCTGCGGATAAAAAAGGGCTATCCCGGATCGATCTTCGATCCGGGATTTTTTTTGGCTCGCCGCAGACCCTCCGCGCCCGGCGCCCGTCGTTCCCGCTCCCTGCCCGACCACAGCCGCGAGGAGCCGATGCACCGGGAATTGCCACGCACCACCCGCCTTTTCTCCCCCTGTCCGCCCCGGACACCACCGCCCGTGCACCCCCGCCGGCCGCCCTGTTGCCCTGCCGTCCGCGCTCCGCGGCCCGGGCGTCTGAGCGCGCATGGACCATCTGCACCTGATCATCGACTACGGCGTGATCGGCCTGCTGCTGCTGCTCAGCCTGGTCGCCTGCGCGGTGGCCATCGAGCGCTGGCTCGTCTTTCGCGCCACCCGGGTCACGGACTTCGCCGACCGGCGCGAGCTGGAACTGCACCTGACCAACAAGCTCCACCTGATCGCCACCATCGGCACCAACGCCCCCTACATCGGCCTGCTCGGCACGGTGCTCGGCATCATGCTCACCTTTGCCACCATCGGCGAGACCGGTTTCGACACCACCCGCATCATGCGCGGCCTGAGCATGGCCCTCAAGGCCACGGCCCTGGGCCTGCTCGTCGCCATCCCGGCCGTCACCCTGTACAACCTGCTGCTGCGCAGGTGCAAGGTGCTGCTGCTCAATGGGATATCCAGCATGGACGAGAAGGAGTTTGATTACCTCAACGTCATCCCCCTGGTGGATGTGATGCTGGTGCTGCTCACCATCGTGCTCACCACCTCCACCTTCATCGCCACCGGCGGCATCCAGGTGGAACTGCCCGAGGCCGTGTCCACCGAAACGGCCGCGCCGCTCACCCCGCGCACCCTGACCATCGGCGCGGAGGGCCGCATCTGGGTGGAGGCGGACGAGGTGTCGCTGGCCACGCTCGCCGACGCCCTGGCGGCCACCGGCCGGGAAACCCCGCTGGTGGTCCGTGCCGACCGCAACCTGCCCCTGCAGCAGTTTGTCGATGTGTACGAGGCGGTTCGTGGCCTCGGCTTCACCACCCTGAGCCTGCAGACCGAACAGCGCCCATGACTGCTCACCAGACCAAAGCCCTTGTCCTTTCCCTGCTCCTGCACGCCCTGTTTCTTTCCTGCGCCCTGGTGTTTGCCGGCAACGCTGCCCCGCTGAAGCCGCCGGTGCGCATCGAACTGGCCATCGGCGCCGGCCGGAAGCGGTGGCGGCCGGCCCCGAACCGCGGCCGCGCCGGTACAGGAAAAAGTGGAACCGGCCGCACCCCGGCCGCGCCAGGTGGTCAAGACCAAACCGGTCCGCAAGAAAACCCCGGTCCGGCCGCAGCAGGTCGCCGCGGTGCGCACAACCGGCCCCGGCCGTGCAGCCGACCCGGCCAACGGTGCCCGTGCCGGCCCCACCCTCGGACCCGCAACCCGTGGCAGAAGTGTGCCCCAGGCCGAGCCGCCGACCGCAGCCAGCGAACCGGCCCCGGTCCGTGGCCGCGGCCGGGACCGGGAGCACGCAGCGCGCAGGCCGGCGCAGGCACGGCGGAGCGGGGCGGCCGCAACGGCAGCCCGGTGCCGGCCGGGTCCCTGGACGGGCCGCTGCAGGCACTCGCCCGCACGCAGCCGGGCTACCCGCCGGCCGCCCGGCGGCAGAACGTCGAGGGGTGGATCCGGGTGCAGTACGTGGTCGACGAGCGAGGCTCGGTCGGCCCGGTCAAGGTGCTCGAGGCCGAGCCGGAAGGGTTCTTCGAACAGAGCGTGCTCCGCACCGTGCGCGCCTGGCGGTTCCGGCCGGGCACGGTGAACGGGGAGATGGTCCAGGCCCTGGTCGAGCAGACCATCTCCTTCCGGCTGCGCTGACCGCACCGGGCACCAACCGAACACGGCCGTCCGGCGGCAGGGGAGGCGGAGCGCGTCCCCGCGCCGGTCAGCAGGAAAAAACGACAACCGGATGTCCGCAGCAGGGAAGCCCCCGGGCTGCGGCGCAACGAGGGAATCCCGTGCGAATCGGGAACGGACCCGCCGCTGTGATCCGACCCTGCCCGCAAACGGGCGGGAACGCCGCCGGCAGCATGCCACTGGGCCACACGGCCCGGGAAGGCGCCGGCGGGGCAGGAGAGTCAGAAAACCTGCCGGTTGTCTGTATGCAGTGAGGGACTGTCGAGGATACAGGACCATGCTGCGGCGAGAACGTGCGCTGTTCGTCCTCCCGTCGGCATGCCGGAAACTCATTCACGCCAACAAGGAGGAGAACAGATGGACACCACGCGCAGGAAACGTTGCACCACCCTGGTCGTCACCCTCGGCCTGCTGCCGGCCGCGGTCGCCGTGGCCGCCGACCAGCCGGTCGTGCAGACCGCCGAGGAGATGGTCGTCACCGCCAGCCGCACCGAGGAGCGGCCCATCGACCTGCCCATGGACACCCAGGTGATCGGCCGGGAGACCATCGAACAGTCCGGGGCCACCACCGTGGGTGAACTGCTCGGCACCCATGTCACCGGCCACCTGCAGAAGTACAGCGGCATGAACACCGCGGTCGGCCTGCGCGGCTTCCGCACCGAGGCCCACGGCGAGGACGTCGCCGGCCACGTGCTGTTGCTCATCGACGGCCACCGCGCCGGCACCGGCAACGCGGCCAAGATCAACCTCGACCGGATCGAGCGGGTGGAGGTGATCAAGGGACCGAGTTCGGCCCTGTACGGCTCGGCCGCCATGGGCGGGGTGGTCAACCTGATCACCAAAAAGGGCGACGGCCCGCTGGGCGGCTCCATCGGCGGCGAGTACGGCAGCTTCGACGCCTACAAGGGGCTGCTCTCCGCCGGCGGCGAGGTCAACGAGCGGTTCCGCTTTTACGCCACCACCAGCACCGAGGGCATCGACGACTACGACGACCCCACCTATCGGCCGGGTGTACAATTCCGGCGAGGAAAAGACCAACGTGGGCGGCAATTTCGTCTACACATTCAGCGATCGCCACGAACTCCGCCTGGGCGGCAACTACGCCGACCTGATGGGCGAGTACCCGGACTGGCAGGACCTGGACGGCGACTTCAACCCCAACCCCTACACCGCCTACCGCCGGGACTTCGCCCCGGACACGGACAAGAGCAACGGCTACACCGACCTGGAGTACAACGGCGACTTCCTGGACGGCCGGGTCCACTGGAAGGGGCTGGTCTACTACCTGTACGACAAGAACCAGTACAATTACGGCCTGGTCGACAAGGATGCGGACCGCAGCAAGCAGATCGACGAGTCGCTGGGCACGGACCACCAGGTGACCTGGCGGACGAGCGACTGGAACACGCTGCTCACCGGGTTCACCCTGGAGAACATGGAACGCGAATCCTCGGCCTGGATGGAATATCAGCCGCAGACCCCGTACTCGCCAGGGCTCGACTACGACAACCAGGCGGTGTTCATCCAGGATTCGCTCGACCTGCTGGACAACCGGGTCAACCTCATTGCCGCGGCCCGCTACGACCGCTTCGAGATGAGCACCGAGCAGGGCGAGACCGGCGAGTACGAGGGGTTCCGCGGCCGGTCCGAGTCCTATGACCACATCTCGCCCAAGCTGGGCGCAAGCGTCAAGTTCTTCGACGAGATGCTGCGCGTGCGCGCCAACATCGGCGAGGGGTTCCGCTCGCCCACCGCGGACCAACTGGCCGCGGACTTCCGCCACTGGGGCACCCGCTACGTGGGCAACCCGGACCTGGACCCGGAGACCAGCCGCACCTGGGACCTGGGCTTGGACCTGTTCCGCGGTCCGCTGACAGTCAAGGCCGGCTATTTCCACACCGACTTCGAGGACAAGATCATGCGCCAGTCCTTCCTTGACAGCGGCGTGGAAACGGTCTCATTCACTAACGGCGGTGACGCCGAGATCGACGGCTTCGAGTTCGGCCTCCAGTGGGACGCGGCCGCCACCCTGGGGCTGCCGTTCGGCGCCTCGATGTGGTCGAACCTGACCGTGAACACCACCATGGACGACGAGGAGACCGGCGAGGACCTGACCTACATCTCGGACTACGAGGTCAAGTCCGGCCTCAACCTGAGCCACGGCAACCTGGGCGCGCAGCTCACGCACGTGCTCGTCGGCCCGCAGCAGGTGGACAACTACGACAGCTACCCCTACACCACCAGTGAACTGGGCAGCTTCAACTACTGGGACCTGACCCTGCGCTACAAGATCGCCGGCAACTGGGAGGTCAAGGCCTCGGTCCTCAACCTCTTCGACCAGGAGGTGGAATGGGTGCGCGGCTACCTGATGCCGGAGCGCAACTACCGCGTCGGCCTGACCTACACCTTCTGATCACCTCTCCCGCCCGGGCGGCCGGTCTCCTGCCGGTCGCCCGCAGGCGCGGGGCCTGCCCGGTCCCCGCTCTACTGTTCCTGCGCCGTTTTCGACCAGCGTTCAGGGCACTGCTGCTCCTCCTGCTGTTCCTGCCCCTGCCGGCCGCGGCCGAACCCGCGGTGCGCATCGGCCTGATCGCCGACCAAACCGGTACCGAGGACCTGGACCGGGCCTACCGGATGCTCGCCGCCGGGGTCGAGACCCTGCGGCACCAGCGCCTGGACGGGCTCATTCACCTGGGCGACCTGGTGGAGAGTGGCCGGCCCGCATCCCGGGTGCAGGCCGACTTCGCCCGCGGCCGCGCCCTCCTCGATCGGACCGGCCTGGCCTGGCGGATCGCTCCGGGCGACCACGACCTCAACCCGCCCGCGCCGGTGCCGAATGCAGCGGACCGCAGCCGGGAGACGCCTGTTCCGCACCCTGGCCGCGTCCCACCTTCCCGGTTCACCGCACCTCTACGGCAGCTTCGATGTGCACGGCGTCCACTGCATCCTCTTGAACGCCCAGGAACACCTGCACACCGACCCGCGCTGGGGCAACGTCTTCCTGGCGCAGTTGTCCGCGGCCCAGCAGGCCTGGCTACGCGCCGACCTGGAACGACACCGGGACGCGCGGGCCATTGCCGTGTTCCTCCACCAGCCGCTCTGGTCGCACTGGTCCAGCTGGCAACCGGTGCACGAACTGCTTCGCGCATACCGGGTGGACGCGGTGGTGGCTGCGCATGTGCACACCGACCGGGACGACGGCGTGCTCGACGGCATCCGCTACCTGGTGCTCGGCGCGGCCGGGGGCACGGTGCAGCACGCCCGTCCGGATGCGGCCGGCACGGCCCAGGTGGCGGTGCTCAGCCTGGGTGACGGCCCGACCGGTTTGGAATTGCTCGACGCAGTCACCGGCAGGCGGCTGCCCCTGACCCCGCGGGCGGACGCGGAGCGGCTGCAGGCGCTTGGCTACCTGATCGACAACCTGGAGGTTTCGCTCCAGGGGGATGGGTCGGATTCGCGGCCGGGCTGGCCGATGGGAACGGGGCAGGGCAGGGCGATGCTGCGCCTGGACGGGCTCGGCAATCCCATCGACCTGCCGGTGGCGGTGGAGATCGACGTTCGTGGCGAGGGGGTGAGTCTGACTGGATCCGGGGTTTGCGCCGGGCCTGTGCCGCGGCCGGGCGGACGGGGTGCGCTGCGAGCTGGCCGCGGGCGCGAACGTGCTGCTGAGCAACCCCTCCCTGGCCAGGGCGCTGACCTCGGCCGCAACACCGGCCTGGTCGGTGCGGCTGGAAACGGCCGGCACGGACGGGGCGGCAATAGCCCCGCATCTCGAGCTGGCCGTCAGCCTGGGGTTCAGCGGCAAGCAGGAGAACCTGCGCGTGCAACGGCGGCTGCAGTGTTCGCCGGCTGGTGATTGCGGCGGCCGGCCGTGAAGGGCCACGGGATTCAGGGTGCCGGCGCGGGGATCTCCAGGCCGGGGTGGATGAGGCGGGCGATAGCCTCGAGCGAGGCCGCAAAGGTGAGCGGTGAGGGGCTGCACACCTGGTCCGGGTCGAGCACGTGCACGCGGCCGTCACGCACCGCGCGCATGGCCCGGTAGCGCTCCCACTTGCCTTTTTCGCCGCCGCCGACACCGTCCTCCGAACCCATGACCGCGATGATGATCACCTCCGGGTCCAGGGCGAGCACCTGTTCGGTGGTCATGGCCCCGGAGCGGCGGTCGCCGGCGATGTTCTCGCCGCCGCCGAGCACCATGTACTCGTGCGTGAAGGAATCCTGCACCGAGGAAAAGAGGGGGTTGGCGCCCACCTGGAGAAAGACCTTGCGCCGGGGCAGGTCCGCGGTGGCAGTGCGCACCGCCTCGGCCCGGCGGGCGGCCTCGTCGACGATCTCCCGGGCCCGCTGTTCGCGGCCGAGCAGGGCGCCGAGTTCGAGGAACTGCATCGCACATCTCGGCGAACGATTCGGGCTGGTGAAAGGTGCGCACGCGCAGGCCGAGCCGCTCCAACTGGGCCACCTGCTGCGGCGGGCTCAGGTTGATGGCCAGCACCAGGTCGGGTCGCAGGCCGATGATCCGCTCGATGCTCAGCTCCATCACCGAGCCGACCTTGGCCACGGCCTTGGCCGCCTCGGGCTTGGTGCAGTAGCTGGTGTTGCCCACCATGCGCTCGCCCGCGCCGAGCAGGAAGACGTTCTCGGTGAGCAGCGGACTGAGCGAGACGATGCGCATCGGTACATCCCGCGTCCCGGCCGCGCCGGCCGGCAGGGTCCACAGCAGCGCGCAGAGGAGCAGGGAAACAACAGCAGCCAGGGTGCGTCCGGCCGGTCGGGGAAAGGGGAAAACAGGGCAGCGCATGACGGAAAACCTCCGGGAACAGCGGGCAGGAAGGATGGTGATCGCGGCCGTGGCCGCGCATCCGGGCAGCATACTCAAAAACGCACGTTTCGCCCAGCCCGGCATGGGCCCCGGACGAGGGGCCACGGGCAGCAGGCAGGAACCGTTCTTGACAATCTCCGGTTCCGTCAACAAGGTATGGCCATTACCGGGACGGGTCAACGCCCCGATCCCAGCCCGTGCCCGAGCGTGTGCCCTGCGCCGGCGCGACCTGTCCCGCTTTATCTGAACAGACAAACAAGGAGTGAATCATGTCCCAATACCAGATCGCCGTTGTCGTCGGCAGCCTGCGCAAAGATTCCTACAACCGCGCCCTGGCCACCGCGCTCGCGAAACTCGCGCCGGCGGAGTTCACCTTCAAGCAGGTGGAGATCGGCGACCTGCCGCTCTACAACCAGGACGACGACGCCAACCAGGCGCCAGCGGTCAAGCGGCTGAAGGGCGAGATCGAGGCCGCCCAGGGGCTGCTCTTCCTCACCCCGGAGTACAACCGCTCGGTCCCGGGCGTGCTCAAGAACGCCATTGACCACGCCTCGCGGCCCTACGGCCAGAACTCCTGGGCCGGCAAGCCGGCGGGCGTGATCGGCGTGTCCGTGGGCGTGATCGGCACGGCCCTGGCCCAGCAGCACCTGCGCAGCGTGCTGGCCATTCTCGATGTGCCCACCCTGGGCGCACCCGAGGTGTACCTGCAGTGGCAGGAGGGGCTGATCGACGCGGACGGCAACATCGGCCCGAACAGCCGCGCCTTCCTCCAGGGCTGGATGGACCGCTTCGTCGCCTGGGTGCGTCTGCACAACGCCTGATCCCCACACCATCGTCTTCCCTGTCCTGCCGGGAAGTGCACGCCGTGGAAAATGCTCGCATTTTCCACGGTTTTTTTTACTCTTGCGGGGAACGGGGAAAGTTTTTTGTTGAACACCACAGGGGGCAACCATGAGCGACAGCGCGTCCACCACCAAGCAGGCCGCGGTGACCATCGATTACGCCACGGTCAAGGATCTGGCGGTCTTTCAGGAGCACTACGACCGGCTGACCGAGGAAATCCAGCAGGCGCGGGTGCAGCTCGACAGCAGCCCGCCGCTGACGGACGGTTCGGAGCGGGCGAAAAAACGGGACGAGTGGCGTTCCTGGCTGGAACTGCAGATCAGGAGCAAGTCCAGGGCGCGGGCAGACCTGGTGCGCGATCTGGAAGCGCGACAGATATTCGTCCTTGATCTGCCGGCCTGAAGCCATGGACAATCGTCTGCAGCCGCCCGCCACGGCCAACGTCCGGGAGAGGACCATGAAACAGCTTGACGCGCCGCGCATGGAGCGCTGCATCGGCTGCCATTCCTGTTCGCTTGCCTGCGCCCGACTGGTGCACCGGCGGCTGTCCTGGGACACGGCCGGCATTCGCATCCAATCCGCCGGCGGCCTGAGTGGGGCCTTTGAGGCGCGGCGGTGTCTGGCCTGCGACCCGCCGCCCTGCGCCGCGGCCTGTCCCACCGGGGCCTTTGCGCCCCGACCCGGTGGCGGCGTGATCGTCCGCAAAAAGCTCTGCATCCACTGCGGCCAGTGCGCCGCGGCCTGCCCGGTGGACGCCATCCATCTCGATCGCGGCGGCGAACCGTTCGTCTGCATCCACTGCGGCCGCTGCGTGGCCTTCTGTCCGCACAACTGCCTGGAACTGATCGAGAAGGCTGTGGCCGGCCCGGCGGTCACCGGGGAGGAGGGACCATGATTCGCGACCATTTTCGCGTGCTCGTCGCCGACCTGACCACCGGCCGGGGCACGGTGGTGCTCGAGGACGGCCGTGACGAGGTGGCCGGCGGCTCCGGGCTCGCGGCCCGGCTGTTTGCCCGCTACGGCCGACCCGAGGCGCCCTGGGACCACCCCGACCAGCCGCTCATCCTGGCCATCGGCCCGCTTACCGGCGCCTTTCCGCTGATGAGCAAGACCGTGTTCGCCTTCAAGTCGCCCTACCACGACCAGTACACCGAGAGCCACGCCGGCGGCCGCAGCGCCCTGGCCCTGCGCTTCGCCGACCTGGACGCGCTGGTCGTTGTCGGCCGCGCCGCCGCCACCAGTTTCCTCGACCTGGGCAGCCGCCACTTCGCCCTCCGTTCGGCCGGCTTCCTCGCCGGCATGGACGTGCAGGAGAGCGGCCGACTGCTCCGGCGCATGACCCCGGGCTCGGGCCACCGCACCATCCTGCGCATCGGCCCGGCCGGCGAGAACCTGCTGCCCATGGCCAACGTCAACGTCGACACCTACCGCCATTTCGGCCGCATGGGCGGCGGCGCGGCCTTGGGCGCAAAACGGCTCAAGGCAGTGGTCATCCGCGGTGATGCGGATTTCTCCCTGCCCGAGGGCCGGGCCTATAACGACCTGTTCTCCCGGGTGTACGAGAGCGTCACGGCCAGCGGCATGATGAAGAAGTACCACGACCTCGGCACCCCGGCCAACCTGGAGGCGCTCGACGAGATCCGCTCCCTGCCCTGGCGCAATCTGCAGGCCACCAGTGACCCGGCGATCGAACAGATTTCCGGCCAGGAATTCGCGGACCGCACCCTGCTGCGCAACTCCGCCTGCTCGGGCTGTCCGGTGGGCTGCATCCACGTGGGCTATGTGCGCGAGACGGTTCATGGACGAACACCGTTTCCTCTACCGCCAGGTCGCCTACGACTACGAGCCGATCTTCGCGCTCGGCACCATGCTCGGTGTGACCGACACGGCGGCGGTGCTCACCCTGCTCGACGCGGCCGAACAGACAGGCCTGGACGTCATGTCCGCCGGCGTGGCCCTGGCCTGGGCCGCCGAGGCGAGCGAAAAGGGCATACTCTCCGCCCGGGAAACCATCGATCCCCTCGCCTTTGGCGAGAGTGCGGGGTTTCTCCAGCGCCATTCACCATCTGGCCGGTTCGGCCAACCCCTTCTACGCCAGCCTCGGCCAGGGCACCCTGGTTGCGGCCAACGAGTACGGCGGTGCGGACTTTGCCTGCGTGCTCGGCCAGGAGATGGCCGGCTACGCCACCGGCGAGACCTTTTTCGCGGCCCAGAGCCTGGGCTTCCGCCACTCGCACCTGGACACCGGCGCCTACAGCTACGACCAGAAGAACGGCGGTCAGGACGTGGCCGCGGCGGTCCGCTTCCTGGTCGATGACGAGGCCGCGCGCGTGGTGCTCACCTCCATGGTCGCCTGTCTGTTCGCCCGGTCGGTGTACACGGACACGGTGCTCGCCGAGTGCCTGGACGTGCTCGGCTACGGTTCTCTGGCCGCTAACATGGCGTCCCTCGGCCCGAGGGTGCAGAAACTGCGCTGGCAGACCCGCCTGGCCACCGGTTTTGCGCCTGCGGCCGTGACCATCCCCAAGCGGTTCTTCCAGGTGAGCACCTGGAAGGGGCCGATCGACAGCGCCTATCTCGATCAGCTGAAAGAGGCCTACGCGCAGGCCATCCTGGATCTGGGCTCGTCCTGATCCGCAGGGTATTTCGCCCATCGTCCTTCCCGCAGCAGTGATCTTCACCCCCGGCGCACCGCAGCGGTGACGACCGCCCCGGCGGGTCCTCATTTTCCCTCTGGAGGCACGACAGGCTTGACCGCCCCGGCTGCGGAGGGCTAGAGTCACAGGGCAAGAGCCATTGCCACCGGGGAGAGTCACGTCGATGCACGCCACGCCCGCAGACAACCTGTCGGAACTGGAAAAACTGGAGCCGCTCCTGCAGCGCAGCCTGCGCGCCGGCGGCCGCTCGTTCCGGTTCCCGGCGGAACTCGAACGGATCTACCGGCTGTTCGTCTTTCCCAGCCGCCGCCGGCGCTACGCCGCGCTCGCCACCCTCGCCCTGGTCTGCTACAACCTGTTCATCGTCTGCGACTGGTTCATCCTCCCGGACATCTTCTTGATTGCGGTCATCGTCCGCCTGCTGGTGGTCACCCCGGCCATCCTTGCCGGCATCTGGTTCACCGGTCGCAAGGGCGGGGCGCGGTTGCTCGAGCCGGTGGCCGCCGGCCTGCTACTGCTCAGCCTGGCCAGCCTGAGCCTGTTCATGATGCTCAGCCATCACCCGAATGTTGTCCACTATTACAGCGGTATTGCAGTGATTCTCATGTTCAGCAACATGATTATCCGCCAACCCTTTCCCTATGCCCTGGGCCTGTCCCTGGCCACCTGCCTGCTCTACCTGGTGACCGTCAGCCAGGCCCCGACCATGTCCGCGGAGGCGGCCTGGAGCAGCACCACGGTGGTGTTCACCTCGGCCCTGTTCAGCCTGGTGGGCAACTACCAGATGGAGTTCGAGCACCGCCGCGATTTCCTGCTCAGCGCCCTGCAGCAGATCAGCAGCCGCAAACTGGCGCGCATGAACAGCCAGTTGGAGCGCTTGAGCCTCACCGACGGGCTCACCGGCCTGGCCAACCGCCGCCATTTCGACCAGACCCTGCAGCGCGAATGGAACGTGGCCCTGCGTAACCGCTACCCGGTGGCCCTGGTGTTCCTCGATGTGGATCATTTCAAGAACTACAACGACCACTACGGCCACCCGGCCGGCGATGTCTGCCTGCAGCGCATCGGCGGGGTGCTCACCGAGGTGAGCCGCCGTGCCCAGGACCTGCCGGCCCGGTACGGCGGCGAGGAGTTCGTGGTGCTTGCTGCCGCACACCGACCTGGACCATGCCTGTGTGCTCGCCGAGGAGATCCGCCGCGATGTCCAGGGGTTGGGCATCGAACACCACTATTCCGCGGCCGCGCCGGTGGTCACGGTCAGCCTGGGGTGGCCGCCTTTGTCCCGGGCAAGGGCTTGCAGGCCGACGACCTGGTGCGCCTGGCCGACCAGTCCCTGTACGCGGCCAAGGACGCGGGCCGCAACTGCATCGAGGTCGCCGCCGTGCCTGCGGCGGAGGCGGCGGAGTGAGCGGCACAAGCGAGCGCCCGGGAGGACGGATCATGCGGAGCATCCCCCTGTTCCTGCTGCTGGTGCTGTTCATCGTCGGCTGCACCCTGGATCCCGACTACGACCAGCCGCCGCTCGACGCCCCGAAGGACTGGCGGCTCATCGATCACGACAGCCGCGACCTGACTGAGGCCGGCCGGAGGCAGCCCGGCGACCCTTCGCTGAACGCCGGCATCTCCCTTGCCTGCACGTCCCGTCCCGACCAGGAGCGCAGGCCTCGCTGACCCCTCTGTGGCACCAGCCAGGCGAGAGCGTCGCCCGGCCGATCTCTGTTCCTCCCCACTGCCTTCGAATGTCCCCCGATGCGGACCTCTGGCCGCTCCTTTGTGGTCCTGTTTTTCCGTCTGTCCCTCTTCTCCAAGCTGGTGTTTTTCGGAATCGTTCTTATTCTGTCAACCAGGTTCAGTCACTCATTCCTTCACCACACAAGAGGTCAGTCATGGCGCGCGTACGAGATTTTTCCAGATGGATGCTGCTGCTGGCAGCGGGTATAGTCTTTGCCGCAGGCAGCCGGGTGGGGGCAGCGGGTACTCCGTCCTCCGAAGGCAACAAGGCCGCGGAGCAGCGGGCCCTGTTCGCGGGCGGCTGTTTCTGGTGCGTGGCGCCGCCGTTCACGAAAATCGACGGGGTGCTGTCGGTGCAGTCCGGCTATGCGGGCGGCACCACGGAGAACCCCACCTACGAGAATTACCACAGCGGCGGGCACATCGAGGTGGTGGAGGTGGTCTACGACCCGGCCCGGGTCGGTTATGACCGGCTGCTCGACACCTTCTGGCGGCAGATCGACCCCACCGACGAGGGCGGCCAGTTCGCCGACCGGGGTCGCGGCTACACCACCGCCATTTTCTATCACACCGAGGAGCAGCGGCTCTTGGCCGAGCAGTCCAAGGCGAGCCTGAGCGCGAGCAAGATCTTCCAGAAGCCGCTGGTCACGCCGATCCTGCCCGCGCCGAAATTCTACCCGGCCGAGGACTACCACCAGGAGTACGACCGCAAGAACCCGTTCCGCTACAAGATGTACCGGTCCGGCTCGGGCCGCGAAGCCTTCTTGGAGCGGACCTGGGAAAAGGCCGGCTGGAACTTTGCCGTCAAAGATGAGGGAGGTGAGGCAGTGAAAGAGAGCGACGAGGATCTGAAAAAACGGCTGACCCCCCTGCAGTACGAGGTCACCCGCAAGAACGGCACCGAGCCGCCGTTCAGCAACGAGTACTGGGACAACAAGGCCGAGGGCATCTACGTGGACGTGGTCACCGGCGAGCCGCTGTTCAGCTCCACCGACAAGTTCGACTCCGGCACCGGCTGGCCGAGCTTCACCCGGCCCATCGACCCGGCCAGCGTGGTCGAGCGCCAGGACCGCAGCCTGTTCTCGGTGCGCACCGAGGTGCGCAGCAAGAAGGGCGACTCCCACCTGGGCCACGTGTTCGACGACGGCCCGACCCCGACCGGCCAGCGCTACTGCATCAATTCCGCGGCCCTGCGATTTGTGCCCAAGGAGAAGCTGGAGGAAGAAGGGTTGGGCGAGTACAGAAAACTGTTTGAAGCAAAGTGAACAAAAAAAAGCCGGAGGTTCCTGCGCAGGACCCTCCGGCTTTTTTGTGCGTTAGGTCAGCTTATTCAATCACTTTTTCGAGGATCGCCCGGCTGCGCTTGACCGCGCACAGGTCGCCGCACATGGTGCACACCTGTTCGTCCTGGGGCAGGGACGAGGCGCGATAGGCGCGGGCCTTGTCCGGGTCCAGGGCCAGGTCGAGCATGGCCGGCCAGTCCAGGTTGCTGCGGGCCCGGCTCATGGCGTTGTCCCAGTCCATGGCGCCCGGGGATACCCTTGGCGATGTCGGCCGCGTGGGCGGCGATGCGCGCGGCCACGATGCCCTCCTTCATGTCGTCGCCGTCGGGCAGGCGCAGGTGCTCGGCCGGGGTCACGTAGCAGAGGAAGTCCGCGCCGTGGGCCGCGGCGATCGCGCCGCCGATGGCCGAGGTGATGTGGTCGTAGCCCGGGGCCACGTCGGTGACGATCGGCCCGAGCACGTAGAAGGGCGCGCCGTGGCAGAGCTTTTTCTCGAGCTGCATGTTGGCCGCCACCTCGTTGAGCGGCACATGCCCCGGCCCCTCGATCATCACCTGCACCTCGGCCTGCCAGCACCGCCTGGTCAGCTCGCCGAGCAGGATCAGCTCCTGGATCTGGGCCGCGTCGGTGGCGTCGCGCAGGCTGCCGGGCCGCAGGCCGTCGCCCAGGCTGAGGGTCACGTCGAACTCGCGGCAGATCTCCAGCAGCCGGTCGAAGTGCTCGTAAAAGGGGTTTTCCCGGTCGTTTGCCGTCATCCAGTCGAGCAGCAGCGAGCCGCCCCGGCTGACCACGTGGGTGAGCCGCGGGGTGGTGCGCAGGCGCTCCACCGCGATGCGGGTCAGGCCGGCGTGGATGGTCATGAAATCGATGCCGTCCTCGGCGTGCAGGCGCACCACCTCGAAGAAATCGTCCACCGAGATGGCGGCCACGTCCTTGCCGTAGCGGGCCACCGCATCGTACACCGGCACCGTGCCGAGCATCACCGGGCTGATGTCCACGGCCCGGCGGCGGAAGGCGCGGGTGTCGCCGAAGGTGGACAGGTCCATGATGGCGTCGGCCTTGAGGTCGATGGCCCGGCGCACCTTGTCCAGTTCCCGCTCCACGTTGCAGCAGTCCTCGGACACGCCGAGGTTGACGTTGATCTTGGTGGTCAGGCCGGCGCCCACGCCTCGTGCGCGCAGGCTCGTGTGGTTGCGGTTGGCCGGGATGGCGATGCGGCCGTCGGCCACGCGCTCAAGCAGGTCGGTCTCGCTGATGCGCTCGTCGCTGAGCACCTGCTCGCATCTGCGGGGTGAGGGTGCCCTGGCGGGCGGCGGCCATCTGGGTGGGGTGGGTCATGGGAGGCTCCGTGGAAAAGAGTGATCGGATCAGCGCGACAGGCAGGCGTCCTGCAGCCGCCGGGCGGTGGCGGTGATGTCCGCGGCGCCGACGATCTCGGTGACCAGGCAGACCGTTTTCGCGCCGCGCATCAGCACCGAGGGCAGGTTGTGTTCCTTGATGCCGCCGATGGCGACAAAGGGCAGGGGGCAGGTGGCCACCGCGTGTTCCAGGTAGCCGAGGCCCACCGGCGCGCACACGTCGTCCTTGGTTTGGGTGGCGAACAGCGGGCCCACGCCGATGTAGTCGGCACCGGCGGTCACCGCGGCCGCGGCCTGGTCCGGGTCGTGGGTGGACAGGCCGATCAGCTTGTGCGGGCCGACCAGCCTGCGCACCTCGGGCACCGGCAGGTCGTCCTGGCCGACGTGCACCCCGTCCGCATCGGCAAGCAGGGCCAGCGACGGGTAATCGTTGACGATGAACAGGGCCCCGGCACCGCGGGTGAGGGCGCGGATGGCCCGGCACTCGGCGAGCATTTCGGCAAAGCTCTTGTGCGGCCGCTTTTCGCGGTACTGGATGATGCGGATACCGCCGGCGAGCATCTGCCGGACCACCTCGACATTGGTGCGGCCGTTGGAGAATTTCTCGGCGGTGATGCCGTAGATGCCGGCCGGAAAGTCGGGTTTAGCCTGTGGTGTTGTCATGGGAAGCCTCCAGGAGACGAAGTAGGTGGGCGCTCATGTGATTGGCCACGGTGACCACCTTGTGGGCATAGAGCGGCGCCGCGGCGCAGTCGGTGGCGAAATCGCCGAAGACAGTGCAGTGGCCGAGTCGCCGGCTGGTGATCCGCTCCAGATCCATGCCGGCGATGCCGCAGGCCGAGACCATGGGCCGGGTCGCACCAAGGGTTTCGAGCAGCATTTTCTTGTCGCCGATCCGGTCCAGCCCCTCGACGATGAGTTCGCAGTCAGCGAACAGGGCCCGGCAGTTGTGCTGGTCGATGCGCTCGGTGTGGGTGATAAGGTGTAGTCCGGGCCGGATGCGGCGCAGGTTCTCGGCCAGGGCCTCGACCTTGAGCCGACCGACCTGGTCCGCGAAGTAGAACTGGCGGTTCAGGTTGGAGGGCTCGACCCGGTCGAAGTCGACCAGGGTCAGGTGGTCGATGCCGCTGCGCACCAGGTTGACCGCCACGTTCGAACCGATGCCGCCCACCCCGGCGATGCCGATGTTCATGCGATGCGCGTCCCAGTCCTTGTACACCGGCTGATAGCCGTGGGCGGTGATGGCCGCGGCCACCTCCTCGACGCTGCGCGTGTCGGTGATCTCGAACTGGGGCGTCTGCTCGGCCGGCGTTGCCGTGTAGCCGCCCACGCCGGTGCTCGAGGCGGCCGAGTAGCGGGTCGCGCCGAGCGGCAGGATGCGGTCGCGGAACTCGGCGCTCTCCCGGGTGGAGACGGTCAGGCCGGCGCGCGGCAGGAAGAGCCGCAGGGCGGTCATGAACTGGACAAAGGTTTTGTCATCCACCGTGAAGTCCGGCCGGAACTCACCGCACTCCGCCTCGTTGAAGCGGGGCAGGGAGATCGCCACCTCGGTGTCGAGGAAGGTGTGCTCCAGGTAGCGGCCGTGCAGGCCGGTGTGGAACAGGTCCCGGCGCGGCTCGGCCAGGCCGAGCAGGGCGCCCAGGTTGACCCCGCGCAACCCGGCCCGGGCGGCCCGCTCGGGCGCGTCGAGCCGCCAGAGATAGTCCCGCTTGCGGCCGGCCAGGTGCACGCGGCGGTACACCTCCTGGTCGTAGGTCTCCTGGAACAGGGTCATGGAGTCCACCCCGGCCTCGGCCAGCTGGCGGTACTCGTCCACCTCGAGCGGATACAGCTCGATGGCCACCGAGGCGAAGTACCGCTTCAGGCAGCGGGCCGCCTCGACCAGATAGGTCATGGGCGTGACCTGCGGCGCCTCGCCGGTGAGAAAGAGCACGTGACGCATGCCGGTGGCGGCCATGGCCCGGGCCTCGGCCTCGATTTCGGCAAGGGTCAGGGTGCGGCGCAGGATGGCGTTCTTGTGGTTGAAGCCGCAGTAGGCGCAGCCGTTCGTGCAGTAGTTGGAGATGTAGAGCGGCATGAACATCTGCACCGTGCGGCCGAAGTACTGCAGGGTCAGCCGGTGCGCCCGCTGCGCCATCTGCTCCAGATGGCCGGCGGCCCGCGGGCTGAGCAGGGTGAGGAAATCCATGGCCGAGAGTTTTTCCCGGCTCAGGCTGCGCTCCACGTCCGCAGCCGTTACCCGCTCAAAAAATCCGGTGAAATCAAAGTCCCGGTACTGTTCGACGATCGAAAAGAAACTCATGGTCTGCCCCCTGTGCGCTGGCGTCAGTCATCGAGAAAGCCGGTGAGCGGCGACGAGGCCCGCGCGGTCACGGACTGCTCGGCCAGCTCGGCCAGGTAGGCGGCGCGACCGGCGCGCACCGCCAGGTCAAAGGCGCGGCCCATGGCCTCCGGGTCGCGGGCCGTGGCAATGGCCGTGTTCACCAGCACCGCGTCCGCGCCCATCTCCATGGCCGCGGCCGCCTGCGAGGGTCGGCCGATGCCGGCATCGACCACCACCGGTATGCGGCAGTTCCCGATGAGCATCTCGATGAGCGGCCGGGTCTCCAGGCCGCGGTTGCTGCCGATGGGCGCACCGAGCGGCATCACCGCCGCGGCGCCGGCATCCTCCAGCCGCTTGGCGAGCGGCAGGTCGGGCAGCACGTAGGGCAGGACCACGAACCCTTCTTTGGCGAGGATCTCGGTGGCCTTGAGGGTCTCCCAGTTGTCCGGCATGAGGTACTGCATGTCGGTGATCACCTCGATCTTGATGAAGTCACCGCAGCCGGCCGCGCGGGCGATGCGGGCGATGCGCACCGCCTGCTCGGCCGTGCGCGCGCCCGAGGTGTTGGGCAACAGCGTCACGCCCGCGGGAATGAACTCGAGGATGTTCTCCGTGCCGGCCGAGGCGTCCACCCGGCGCAGGGCCACGGTGATCATCTGCGAGCCGCTGGCCGCGAGCATCCCGGGGATCTGGGCATTGGCGCCGAACTTGCCGGTGCCGGTGAACAGCCGGTTGGTGAATGTTCTGCCCCCGAGGAGCAGCGCGTCGTCTTTCATGGTTCAGCCTCCGCCGACAAAACTGAGCAGTTCGAGGCGGTCGCCGGGCTCGAGCCGGACCGCCGGCCATTCTTCCTGTTTGATGATCCGCTGGTTCAACTCCACCACCAGCGCGCCCGGCGCCAGCCCCTTGCGCTCCACCAGTTCGGCGAGGGTGCAGGGCGGCGCGTCTTCCGCGACTCCGTTGACGATCAGTTCCATGTCGATGCCCCGAAAAGAAAAAAGCCGCTTGCCCGAAGAGAAGGGGCAAGCGGCTTTGTGGCCGGAAATCTGGCGGAAAAACCCAGGTTTTTGACTTGTCCGCTTCCCTTCGCCGGTATTACCCGGATCAGGTTCATAGGGTTGGATGAATTCCTCTCAGCAGAACTGCACCCCTAGCGATGGCCTTTGTATACGGGAGGCCAACCCGTTTGTCAACTCTTGGGTGTGGAGATAACCGACAGCGGTTGGAGGAAGAGCGAGGTCTGGTTGAACGCGTAGATTGGCGTGGTCTTTCTGCCGTCGCGGTAGAACCGGTGTGCGCCGTAGCGGGCGGTGAAGGTCTTGGTGGCCGCCCATTCCGGATTGAGATCATACCGGTGGAAGTAGGTCGCACCGCCGGTGAAATCCCGGCTGGTCATGGCCTTGAGGGCAACGTTCAGACTCTTCTGCAGGGGATGGAGTTCCAGGGGAACGTAGGATTTTTTTTGGAAGGTCCAGCTGAACTGATAGGGCTTGCGAACGACCTCGGCAATGCTTGTGCGTTCCTCCATGGCCCGGTTGAGGGTGACGTGGGCCACGGCCAGCTGGCCGACCTCGGGCTCGCCGCGCGCCTCGTGGTAGACGTTGAGGGTCAACCAGAGTAATCCTTCGAGAAAACTGAGCACCATACGCTATTCCACAGCCTCGACAGCCCGGATGGTCGGGATTTCGCTCTTGACGAATTTCTCGATACCCTCCTTGAGTGTGACCCGGGACATCGGGCAGCCCTGACAGGCGCCGGTCAGGCGGACCTTGACGACGCTGTCCCCGTCCATGCCGGCGAACTCGACGTCGCCGCCGTCCCGTTGCAGGGTCGGGCGGATTTGCGCCAGCACTTTCAGTACTTTATCTTGTAATTGTTCCATAATCGATTCCTGCTGTGTCTCTTGTTCTTGTATTGTAGGAGGCGCCAAGATAGCATGATTGCGAGTATCAGACAAGAAAACAATTTCAATTTTCCCGGACCAGACGTGGAACAGTCGGAAATTCAAGAAAAAATTCGTGGTATAGTCGAACGCGTCACCTATCACGACGAGGCAAGCGGCTGGTCGGTGCTCAAGGTGGCTCCGTTGCGCGCAAACGACGGGCTGGCAACAGTTACCGTCCATCAGACGCGGGTCTTTGCCGGCGCCACCATGGAGTTCGTCGGCGCCTGGGTGCACCACCCGAAATTCGGCCGCCAGTTCAAGGCGAAGTATGCCAGCGAACTGAAACCCGCGAGCGCCGGCGCGCTGGAGAAATACCTCGGCTCCGGCCTGATCACGGGAGTGGGGCCGAAGATCGCCCATCGCATTGTCCGCCACTTCGGCGAACGCACCCTGAAGGTGTTTGAGGAGGACATGGACCAGCTCACCCAGGTTCCGGGCATTGCCGACCGCAAACTGGCCGCCATCCGCACCGCCTGGGAGGAGCACCGGGCGGTGCGCGAGGTCATGCTCTTTCTCCAGGAGCACGGTATCTCCACCCTGTTCGCGGTGCGCATCTTCAAGCAGTACGGCGACCGGGCCATCGTCCTGGTGCGGGAGGACCCCTACCGGCTGGCCCGCGACATCTACGGCATCGGCTTTTTCTCCGCCGACCGGGTGGCCTTGTCGCTCGGCTTTGCCGCGGACTCAATGCTGCGCGTGCGCGCCGCCATCCGCCACCTGCTCTCCGCGGCCCGGGAGCAGGGCCACTGCTACCTGCAGCAGGCGCAGATCACCGCCCAGATCGAGGAACTGCTCGGCCTGCAGCTGGCGGCCGCCATGCCCGACCACCTGGCCGCCATGGAAACCGAGGGGCAGCTGCGCGTGCGCATGCTCGCCGAATCCGCGGACAGCCCGGCCGAGCCCTGCTACTACGCCAAGTCCCTCTACTACGAGGAGGAGTACGTGGCCCGGCGGCTGGCCATGGCCGCAGGCGCGCCGCGGCCTGGACCCGGCGCGGATCGCCTCCTGGCTGGCCGCTCACGATGGCGGATCGGGGCTCACCTTGAGCGACGAACAAACGCGGGCCGTGTGTTCGGCCGCGGACCAGCGCTGCGCCGTGCTCACCGGCGGACCGGGCTGCGGCAAGACCACGGCCACCCGGGTGCTGGTGGCGCTGCTGCAGGCGCTCGGCCAGCGCGTCACCCTGGCCGCGCCCACCGGTCGGGCCGCCCAGCGCATGGCCGAGGTGATCGGCCTGGAGGCGAAAACCATCCACCGGCTGCTCGAATTCCAGGGCACGGGTTTCAAGCGCTGTGAGGAAAACCCGCTGAGCACGGATTTTCTCATCGTGGACGAAAGCTCCATGCTCGACATCTCGCTCACCGCGGCTCTGCTCAGGGCAGTGGCCCCGGAAACCGCCCTGCTCTTCATCGGCGATGCCGACCAATTGCCGCCGGTGGGCGCGGGCAACGTGCTCCGTGACCTGATCGACTCGAGTGTGCTGCCCGTGTTCCGCCTGGCCACGGTGTTCCGCCAGGCCAGCGAATCGGCCATCATCCAGGCCGCCCACCGGATCAACCGCGGCGAGGTGCCACATCTGCCCTCGCCGTTCCGCTCCCCCGAGATCTGGAAGAACACGGACTGCTTCTTCATCGACTCGGCCGAGGCCACCCGCCGGGAGCTGCAGTTCATCCGCCGGGTGCGCCAGCACTGCGGCGACATCGAGGCGCGCGAGCAGCTGTTCGCGCAGACGCCCTACAACCCGGACCTGCCTGACGACCAGACCCCGGCCTATGGCTTCAATGTGCCCGAGCCGTTCCAGCACGTGGATCTGGGCGCCCTGGTCACGGCCGACTCGGCCGCGGACGAGCTGCTCGCCCTGGCCCGGCGCACCCACCCCTGGTCGTCGCTCTACTACGGTCTGACTGCCACCGAGGTGGTCGAACGCCTCTGCCGCGAATGGGTGCCGCGCTACTTCGGCGCCGGGGTGGAGATCCAGGTGCTCACCCCCATGCTGCGCGGCTCGCTCGGCGCCCACAACCTGAACACCATGCTCCAGCAGGCGCCTCAACCCGCCGGCCGCGGACCGGGCCGAACTCACCGTGGGCGAGCGGGTGTACCGCGTGGGCGACCGGGTCATCCACCGTCGCAACAACTACGAGCTGAACGTGTTCAACGGCGACATCGGCCGGATCACGGCCATCGACAACACCGAGCTGCGCCTGGAGGTCTGCTTTTTCCCGGATTCGCGCCGGGTCGGCTACAGCCGCGACCAGATCGCCGAGCTGGAGCTGGCCTACGCCATCACCGTGCACAAGGCGCAGGGCTCGGAGTTCGACGTGGTCATCCTGCCGGTTTTGGGCCAGCATTTCCGCATGCTCTTCCGCAACCTGCTCTACACCGGCCTGACCCGCGGCCGGCGGCTGGCCGTGCTCGTCGGCTCGCGCCAGGCGCTGGCCATGGCGGTGCGCAATCGGGACACCTCGCGCCGCCAGACCGCGCTCGCCCGGCTCATCCGCGAGTATCAGACTGCGCCGGCAGCCAGCCAAGGAGACAGAATCGGGTGATACTTCTTGCGCAAGGATTCGCATTCAAATACAACCAGGGACAAATTGCGGTCCGGTCCCTGGTCAATATTCGATTCAAGAACAGATTTTTTTTCTAACTATCCAGGAAATTGTGAAAAATGAATGAAGCGGACACCTGCCGAGTCTTGGTCACCCCTGCCTTGGTGAAGGCAGGTTGGGATCATCCGGTATGGCGTATAACCGAGCAGCATTATTTTACCGACGGTCAGATTGTTCTGGTCGGCAACGGTCATAAGCGCCAGAAAGGAAAGAAGGCAGATTACTTGCTCCGCTACGAGGAATCCTTTCCCATTGCCGTGGTCGAGGCCAAGGCCGAAGACTTAGAACCCGGCGCAGGGCTCCAGCAGGCAAAAGATTACGCCCAGATCCTGGGGCTCTACTTCGCTTATTCAACCAATGGCAAAGGCATCGAGGAATGGAATTTTATCAACAACACCCAGCAAAGCCTTGAGGTTTATCCAACCCCTGAGGAGCTTTGGCAACGGCTCTGCGCTTTCAAGGCCATCGACGCCACCCGGCCGGCTAACCCGCTGCTGGCGCCTTACTGCACCAAAGGCAAGCCGCCCCGGTATTATCAGGAAGTCGCCATCAACCGCGCTATCGAGGCGATTCTGGGCGGTTGCAAGCATGTTCTCATCAACCTGGCCACCGGAACCGGCAAAACGGTTATCGCTTTCCAGACCGCTTGGAAGCTTTTTCAATCCAGGTGGAACGTCTCCGGCCAGGACCGCCACCCGCGCGTTCTGTTTCTGGCCGACCGCAATGTGCTCCGCAACCAAGCCTACAACACCTTTGAACCCTTCGAGAATGAGCGTGAAATCATTGCCGAGGGCAATGCCCCGAAAAACCGCTCCATCTATTTCAGTATCTATCAGACCATGTATTCCGGCACGGACGGGCAACGCCTGTTCCACCAGTACCCACGGAATTTCTTTGATCTGATTATTATCGACGAATGCCATCGCTCCGGTTTCGGTACCTGGAACGCCATCCTCAAACATTTCGAAAGTGCCGTGCAACTGGGCATGACTGCCACGCCCAAACGCACTGAGAATATCGACACGTACAAATACTTCGGTGATCCGGTCTTCACCTATTCTCTTGGTCAGGGGATCGACGACGGTTTTCTCGCTACCTACAAGGTGCATCAATCTGTCACCAACTTTACCAAGAACGGACTGGTCATAAAGGACGTTACGGCCCAGGGCGCAAAACTGGAGGTGCCGCCGGAGGCCGATCCGCAGGACCGTTACAACATGCCGGAGTTCGAGCGCAAAATCACTATGCCCGACCATGTGCACAAGCTCTGCAGTCACATGGATAAACTCATGCGCCGTTTTGGCCGCATGGAAAAGACCATGGTCTTCTGCGTCAACATGGATCACGCGCTGCAAGTCACCGAGGAATTGAATCGGCTGAATGCCGACCTGAACGTCCCGGAATACGCGGTGCGCATTGTTTCCGAGGAGGGCGCGACCGGCAAGACCCTGCTCGAACGCTTTCAAGACCCCGAAAAACAGGTCCCCGTTATCGCTGCCACCGTTGACCTTCTGACCACCGGCGTGGACGCACCCAGTGTCCGCAATGTGGTCTTCATGAAACCAGTCGGCTCGGTGGTCAGCTTCAAACAGATCGTCGGGCGCGGTTCACGACTCTGCGCCGACACCGACAAGTTCTGGTTTCGGGTGATCGACTATACCAACGCTTCCCGCCTTTTCGATGACTGGGACAGGCCGAGCGAGCCGCCCGAAGGTGGCGCGGCTACGGGGTCGCCCTACACTTGTGATGTTGGCGGCCGTGTGACGAGCGAAAAGGACGGCAAGCCCGTTCAAGCGGCCCATGTCTGTTTGCAAACCGGGCCGAACGAAGTGCTGGACCAATTCACCGGGCCGGACGGTCGGTTCTTCTTTTCCGGCATCGGCAAGGGGAAGGTGGTGCTGGTTGTTACCGCCACGGACCACAACCGCGCACAGGCGACGCTGAACACTGACCCTGTCGCGACGGTCACTCTGGACATGGCACTCAAGCCGAGGACGGAAACTCCCAAGGCCAAGGTTAAAATCACCGGCCTGAACGTCCAAATGGTGAATGAAAACTACGAGGAGCGCGACGCTGACGGGAACCTCGTCACCCCGGAAGAATATCTGAAAAAAGTTCGCGAGGAGATCATTGCCGCCTGTCATTCCATGGTTGAGTTGCAAACCGCCTGGATGAGTAAACAACGGCGTTCCGACCTGCTCGACATTCTCGAAGAACGCATGGTCCACCTCGACATTCTTCGCGAAATCCTTCAACGGCCAGACGCCGACTCCTACGACCTGCTGGCCCATGTCGGCTTTGGCGCAGAACTGCACAGCTGCGAGGAGCGGGCAACGCCCTGTTCAACCTGCACAAGGAATTTTTCGAATCCTTCGATGAGGATGCCCGCACCGTACTCCTCGAACTTATGGCAAAGTACCGCTTTGGCGGTATAGAGGAAGCCGACAACCCGGCTGTCTTCGGCCTAAGTCCCTTTAACAGTGACGTGCGCCGGGTGGCGAGGGCCTTCGGCGGTATGACCGAGTTGCGCCTTGCCATGGATAAGCTGATAACCCTTCTCTACCTGGATGAAGCCGCATAATGTCTCGCGATACCCTGAACACTCAATTCTGGAAGGCCTGTAAAATCCTCCGCCAGGACGACAACACCAACAGTCTGCTCGATTACGTCGAGCAAATCTCCTGGCTTCTGTTTCTCAAGTGCTTTGAAGAGCTTGAGGAAAAACAACGAGCCGAGGCCGACTTCGAGGGCAGGGAATATCAGCCTGTGCTCACCGCCAAGTACCAGTGGTCGGCATGGGCCGACCCCGACCGCAGGCTCACCGGTCGCGACCTCATCAGGTTTTTGAGCGACGATCTTTTCCCTATCTGCGCGACCTAAAAGGGAACAGCGCCCGCTCGGTAATTCGGGGCGTGTTCGCCGACGCACCCTCCAAGATGCTCAAGGACGGGGCTATCCTGCGTGACGCCATTGACGCCATTCAGGAAATCGATTTCGACACCGCCGACGATGTCCATACGCTCTCGCATCTCTATGAATCCCTGCTCGCCAAGCTCGGCCGTGAAGGTGGGTTTGGCGGAGAGTTCTACACCCCTCGGTCGGTTATCGACTTCATTGTTAGACTTGTGGATCCAAAGCTGGGCGAGACAGTCTATGACCCGGCCATGGGCTCGGCGGGTTTTCTGGTCGAGGCCCACCGCCACATGCGGGCCACCCTGGGCAAACGCATCCTGCCCAAACACGACAAACAGTTGCAAGAGGAGACCTTTCATGGCCAGGAGAAAAAGGCCCTGCCGTACCTGCTTGGGTGCATGAACATGATCCTGCACGGTGTCTTTTCCTCGAACCTCAATCGGAAAAACACCCTGGGCGACGATGTGCGCAAGTTTACCGAAAAGGACCGTTTCGACGTCATTCTCACCAACCCGCCTTTCGGCGGCACTGAGCACGCCAGCGTCACCGCCAACTTTCCCTACCCTTCGAAGGCCACCTCCATCACCTTCTTGCAGCATATTATGAAGAAAGTGCGGCGTGGTGGCCGGGTTGGCATGGTCATCGACGAGGGCGTGCTGTTCAAGACCAACGAGAACGCCTACGTGCAGACCAAGAAGGAGCTGCTCGAACAGTTCAACCTTTGGGCCATCGTCAGCTTGCCCGCCGGGGTCTTTGCCAACGCCGTGGCCAATGGCACCGGGCCGAAAACCAACTTGCTGTTTTTTAACCGCGAGTTGGACCAGGCGGGTAATCCGGTGGGCACAAAGGAGGTCTGGTACTACGACGCCCAGGCCGTGGGCTTTTCGCTCACCAAGACCCAGCGGCCCATTCCGGAGAACGACCTGCCCGACTGCCTGGAAAAGGCCAAAAACCGGGCAATCTCGGCACGCTCCTGGATAGTGCCGATTGATGAGATCGTCGAACGCAATTACGACCTCTCAGCCGTCAATCCCAATGCCAAAGCCGCCATCGAGCACCGCAGTCCGGCGGCCATTGCCGCCGACATCGCCGCCAAGGAGCAGCGCATTCTCGAACTTATGGAGGAGATTCAGGAGATTCTCGCGCCCGCTGACGAAGGCCAGGAGAATGAGGAATGAAGGAGGGATGGCTTGATGTGAAGCTAGGGGAGTTTCTCGTTCCCGTTCGCGAACCTGTAACGATCGCAGACGATGACTTGTATAAACAGATAACAGTGTCTATGCACGGGCGCGGCCTTCGCTTACGGCAAACCGTTTTTGGGAAAGCGATAAAGACAAAAAACCAGTTTGCGGCCAAAGCGGGGCGTTTTATTTACTCACGGATCGATGCGCGTAATGGAGCCTGTGGAGTGATACCGGATGGCTTGGACGGAGCTGTTGTCACTGGCGACTTTCCAACATTTGATTTCATCCTTCATAAAGTTGAACCTCGATACTTTGAGTATTTGACGAAGACCACTTGGTTTAAAGAGATGTGCGCTGCACCGAGCAAAGGTGTCACGAACAGAAAGCGCCTGAAAGAGAGCGAACTATTGACTTTTCGGGTCCCTCTTCCCCCCTTGCCCGAACAACGCCGGATTGTGGCCAAACTGGACAAAATCGTTACCCGTACAGAGGAAGCAAAAAGGCTGACCTACCAGGTTGAGGAAGAGCAAACCGGGCTGTTGCAGCGCCGGGTCGAAGAACTCGCCAAGGACGCGCCCCGCGCTTCCATTGCCGACGTCGCACCCGTTGTCCGTCGCTTGGTGGCAACCAACCCGGGAACCTGGTATCCTGAATTGGGCATCCGCTCATTCGGTAAGGGTACGTTCCACAAAGATCCCATCAAGGGTTCCGAACTCGGAAGCAAACGTCTATTTCAGATCATGCCCGGCGACCTGTTGTTTTCCAATGTCTTCTCGTGGGAAGGAGCGATTGCGGTTGTCAAGCCAGAGGATAAAGGCCGTTTTGGCTCGCACCGCTTCATTTCTTGCGTTCCCGATCCGGAACGCGCCACCGCACAGTTTCTCTGCTGGTGGTTGCTTTCTGAAGAAGGCCTTGCGGGCATACGCGCGGCCTCGCCCGGCGCGGCTGGGCGCAACAAAACCCTTGGCATCAAGAAACTGGAAGCCATCGAAGTCCCACTTCCGCCCATCGATCGGCAACGGGAGTTTGGTGAACTGCTTCGACGCGTCCAGCGCGCCCGAACCATCCACCAGCAAACAGCAGCCTCCCTCGAAGCCCTCATGCCGGCCCTGTTGGATCAGGCCTTTAGCGGGGGATTAAGGAAAAGGAGAAGGACGTCCACCATGACGACGAAGCAACGCAAAATTGAGGTGCATCGGCTGACAATCTCCGGTTTGCCGGCTAATACGGGATACGGCCCGTTCCTTCACAACCTGCGCGGCAGCACGAGACCGGTTGCGGAAATGGTCATGAAAGCGGGCGAGAAATCCCATGCCCTGAATGAGGCATCGCTTCTGAACCATCGGTTGCAACTCCGCTTTCTCAGTTTTACCAAAGGTCACCGGCCCGATGTCCTTGACACCAGCGTTTTTGCCGTACAGCCCAATCCTTTAACACCCGCGCAGACCAACGTCGATTGGACTCATGTGCTGGGTGGCCTGAAGAACGGTCGTTACGTGCTGCTAATCGAACGAAATTTCAGTGGGCTTTGGCCATCGACGCTGGAGCGCTATCTGCAATTCATGGTGGACCATTTTTACCAACCGGCTGAGTCGGAAGAAGGCGAAGGCGATCGGGAGCCGGTAACGGTCAATCTCGAAGCCGAGCCGGGCGAAGAATTTCTTGCCCGCATCGACGCCCTTGACCGGATCACCGAGGCCACAGTGCGCGTGGTACGGCCCAATCCCGGTTGGCGAGACCTTGAAACGGAACTGGCCGCAAAAGCCGGAGACTCGGACGCCAAGAAAGTAGCCCTCACCATGATTGCACGCCGTAAAGCTTCTCTCAGCAAGGAAGGCGGCATCATCGGCTGGATTCGGAATGCTTTTAGCCAGCGGGAACTTGGCTTCGCTTCCATCAAAGGGCACAAGAATAGACAGGCGGAATCGTTCACCACGGAAAAACTTGGCAAACGCACCTTTCTGAACATCGAAACCGACGACAGAGGTCAAGTTGTAGCCGAGGACGTATGGGAACAACTTGCTTCTATGATGGATAATCTGGACTGACGGTGTACTGCGAGCTAGGCACATTCATGCGGCGAATGCTGCTCCACAACTCCATCTGGCGCGATGGGGAGTTCTGGACAGCGGTTGCTGGAGGATTTGCGGCCTGGTTTTGGTTCCGCTACGACCCGGCCATCATATGGAAAATCAGGGAACACTTTGGCGACTTGTTAAGTGCCACCAGCATAGTTTTCGGCTTCGCCCTGGCGGCGCTACTTTTCTATATCCAGGCTGCCGCAGCCTGGGCCAAGGACGCGAAAGTTTCCCGTACGGCAGACATGATAGTCGATTGGCATGTATGGACGGTTGTTTGCTTATTGTTCTTGGTCGGGTATATGCTTGGCCTCTGGTCTTTGGGAGGGTATTTAGATAATCAGTCACCCTTCGCAAGGACACTGTACGCACTCTTGGTTTTCCAGGTTTTGTATTGTGGATTACAAATTCTCAATCACACTTTGACTATTTGGTGGTCATTCAACAATCGAAATAAACTGCAGTGAACATGATCAATATCAATGGTTCTATTGGGTAGCCTTGTGCAAACCATGGAGCCATTTTATCAAACCAACACATTGCCGATTATTTGAAACATGCCCGCACAGATCATCAGCGGTACTGAAACCGCCCGCGCCATCCGCACTGAACTCGCCGCCGAGGTCGCCCGCCTCAAACAGGAGCACAACCTCGTTCCCGGCCTGGTGACGGTCCTGGTGGGCGAGGACCCGGCCTCCCAGTCGTACGTGGCGGCCAAGAACCGCACCGCCCACGCCCTCGGCATCCACTCCGAGCAGGTGACCCTGCCGGCGGACACCGCCGAGGCGGAACTGCTTGCCCGCATCGACGGGTACAACCAGGACCCGGCCATCCACGGCATCCTCGTGCAGCTGCCCCTGCCGCGCCACATCAACGAGGCCAAGGTGCTGTTCGCCATCGACCCGGCCAAGGACGTGGACGGCTTCCACCCGGTGAACGTGGGCAAGATGCTGCTCGGCGAGCCCTGCTTCCTGCCCTGCACCCCGCACGGCATCCTCGAACTGCTGCAGCGGGCCGGGGTGCAGACCGACGGCGCCGAGGTGGTGGTGGTCGGCCGCTCGAACATCGTCGGCAAGCCGGTGGCCAACCTGATGCTGCAGAAGCGGGCCGGCGGCAACGCCACGGTCACCGTCTGCCACACCCGCACCCGCGACATGGCCGCCCACACCCGGCGGGCCGATATCCTCATCGTCGCCGCCGGCCGGGCGCGGATGATCGGCGCGGACATGGTCAAGGAGGGCGCGGTGGTCATCGACGTGGGCGTCAACCGGGTCGGCCAGACCGAGAGCGGCAAGGCCATCCTCGACGGCGACGTGGATTTCGACGCCGGTGGCCGAAAAGGCCAGCGCTATCACCCCGGTGCCGGGCGGGGTGGGGCCGATGACCATCACCATGCTCATGAAGAACACCGTGCAGGCTGCCCGCCAGGCGGCCGGCCTGGACTAGAGCGGAGGACAACGCCATGGCGGACACGGAGCGCAAGGTCTGCAACACCTGCGGCGGCAGCGGCGAGATCGGCTATTTTGCGGGCGAAAGCCGCTTTTTCATCACCCGCGAGGAATGCCCGGCCTGCTTTGGCCTTGGCTATGTGCTCGAGGACGACGAACCGGGAGCGGAACCGGGCGGCGGGTCCGACAGCGAAGAAGGGGAGGGGGCATGAACAGCAACGACCTTTGGGCCGCGCTCGGCGAGTTGGAAGGGGAGCAGGCCGCGCAGGTGCTGATCGAATTGTTCGCCCGTTTCGAAGGGCGGTGCACGGCCCGGCCGGACGACGAACCGGCCCAGGTCTTTTTCCGGCAGCTCGCCTCGGTGCTCGACCAGGTGGGCTCCTGCAACGTCAGCCGGCGGTAAGCAGGCGCAGAATTCCATCCCGGAAGAACCACGAATAAACGCAGCAAGGCCCGCCGGAGTGTCCTCCGACGGGCCTTGCTGCGTTTCTGCCGGCGTGCACCGGCCCAGGCTGGTGTCAGGGCGCGGGCGTTATCTCGATCTGCTTCACCTCCGCGCCACCGGTTACGGCCTTGCGCGGCATGGTCACGGTGAGCACGCCGTTCTTGAAGGTCGCCTTGATGGTGTCCTGGTCCACGTCCTCGGGCAGGCTGAGCACCCGCTGGAACGAGCCGTAGCTGCGTTCGATGCGGTAGTAGTCCTTGGCCTTTTCTTCCTTCTCCTGCCGCTTCTCGCCGCGGATGGTCAGGGTGTTGCCGCTGATGTCCAGGCTCACGTCCCGTTCGTTCACGCCGGGGATCTCCACGGTGAGTTGGTATTCGCTATCCGTGGCGCTCAGGTCGGCCCTGGGTTTGAGCAACCCGGAATCGCTGAACACCTCGAAGGGCCGCAGACCGGCCGGGAAGGGCAGGTCGAAGCCGCGGAAGAAGCTGTCGAAGATGCGGTCGATGTCGCGGTGGATCTGCCGCACCGGCGCGTAATGACGCTCCGGCAGCGAGTTGCCGCCCTCACCGTACCGCACCGGCACGGCGTGCTCGATCTCCTCCTCCTTCTTGAACCAGTTCCACGGTGCCAGTCGTTTCAATTCCATGACCGTACCTCCTTGCTCTCGTGTTGATCGTTGGCCAAGCCCGCCGGGCTGCCGGCCGGATCACTCCGCCCGGATCTCGATCTGCCGGGGACGGGCCGCCTCGGACTTGGGCAGGTGCAGGCGCAGCACGCCGTCGCGCAATTCGGCATGCACCTTGTTGATGTCGATGGACTGCGGCACGGAAAAGGTGCGCCGGTACTCGGCCTCGCCGAATTCCCGCCAGGCGGTGGCGCCGCTCTCCTCCAGCCGCCGGACCCCGGAAAGGGTCAGTTTGCCGTTGTCGATGTGCACGCTGATGTCGTCCTTGAGCACACCGGGCAGGTCGGCGTGGAGCAGGATTTCGGCCTCGTTCTCATAGATGTCCACCGCCGGGGTGGCCACCGGCAGCTGTCGGACCATTTCTTTTGCCTGTGTCCCAGTGGTGACAAGTTCGCTGTTCTCGCTCATGGTCTGTTCTCCTCGCTCACAAGGGTGGTTGTTGGGTCGGTTCGTGCCGGTCAGCCGATGGTGATCTGCCGCGGTTTGGCTGCCTCGGACTTGGGCAGGCGCATGCGCAGCAGACCGTCCCTGAGAGTGGCCTGCACCTGAGCCGCGTCGACCTCGTAGGGCAGGGTGAAGCTGCGCGAGAACGAGGCGGCGTTGCGCTCGGTGCGATGCACGCTGTACCCCTCGGGCACGTCGCGCTTGCGCGTGCCGCTTATCTCCAGGTAGTTGCCCTGGATCTTGACGTTCACATCCTCCCGGGCCACGCCGGGCAGTTCGGCGACCACCTCGAGGTTGTCGCCGGTGTCCCAGAGATTGGTGCGCGGGAAGGTCTCCGCGCCGACCCACATCTGCCCCGGGAACACGGGCTGCCGGTCCAGGTCGCCGTACACGCTGTTCATCCTGTTGCGGAACAGGTCCATTGCCCCGAAAAGCTGTTCCAGATCGTTCCATCTCGCCATGGTCGGCCTCCTTGTCCACTCTGCGGTTGATTGCCCGGCGCCGGGTTGCGACGCCCGCCTGTTTTCTGGGTGAACTATAATGCAGCGGAAAACCGAGTCAACAGCTTGCCTGCTATTTTTTATTGCATTACTTTTTATCTAAATTATAAAAAGGTAATGCGCTGTAAGAGAACAGGGGCAACCGGTGAGAGGGCCATGGAACAGAGGGACGACAGGGGAAAACAGGGGGCCGGCGCAACGATCGGCCTGAACGCGGACGCCCTGCGTGGCCGCCAGTCGGTGCGCGCCACCTTCCGGCTGCCGACGGAGATGGTCAGCCTGCTCAGCATCGCGGCCAGCCATCTCGGGCTCAAGCAGAAATCGCTGTTCGATCAACTGGTTGAGAACCGGCAGGTGCTCGAACAGGTGGCGGCCAGCGCCGAAGGCTATCAGCCGAGCGCGGACCGGCGGCAGCAGAAGACCTACGTGCTCAGCCGCAACTCGCTCGCCGCCCTGGATCTGGTGGCGCGCACGCACGGTCTGGCCCGCGACCTGCTGGTGGAGATCTCCATCAGCCGGCTGCTGCCGGTGCTCAGCGCCGAACAGGAACGGCAGCAGAACCGCAAGGCGGTGCTGGTCGAGTTGGAGGAATACTGGCAGGAGGGGCGGGTGCTGCTCGCGCGCACCGGCGAGCGGCTCGGCAGCGAGGACCCGGCCACCCGGCAGCTGGCGGCCCTGGTCGGTCAGTGCGAGCGGGTGGTGCGGGAGTTGCGCGACCAGGTGGAGCGCGGCCGGGCCATGGAGGACTACGGCTGAGCGCTGCGGCAGGGAGCGGTCACCTCGCCGTCTGCCGGGTGGGCAAAGGCGTGCGCCTGCACCGCTTCGAGAAATTCCGCGGCCGGCAGGGGCGGGCAGCAGAGAAAGCCCTGCACCTCGTCGCAGCCCTCGGCCTCGAGAAAGGCCAGCTGGGCCGCGGTCTCCACGCCCTCGGCCATGATGCGCAGGCCAAGGGCCCGGCCCAGCTGGAGCATGGCGCGGACAATGGCCCCGGCCTCGTCGCTGTGGCCCAGGTCGGCGATGAATGACTGGTCGATCTTGATCATGTCGAACGGGAAGGTGCGCAGGTAGGCAAGGCTTGAATAGCCGGTGCCGAAATCGTCCATGGCCAGGGAGAACCCCCTGGCCTTGAGTTCCTTGAGCAGTTCAGTGGCCGTGACCGGGTCGGCCATGACCAGGCTCTCGGTGATCTCCAGCTCCAGGGCGAGCGGCAGGGCGCCGCTGTCGTCGACCACCCGCTCGAGCAGCTCGAGCAGTTCCCGGTAGCGGAACTGGCGCGAGCTGATGTTCACCGCCAGCCGCAGGTCCAGTCCGGTCCGCTCCCGCCACTCGCGCGCCTCGGCCACGGCGGTGCGTACCACCCAGCTGCCGATGGGCACGATCAGCCCGGTCTCCTCGGCGATGGGGATGAACAGGTCCGGCGGCAGCAGGCCGCGCTCGGGGTGGTTCCAGCGGATCAGGGCCTCGGCGCCGGTCATCCGGCCGCTCTGCAGGTTGAACTGCGGCTGGTAGTAGAGTTCGAGCTGGCCGGCGGAAAGCGCGTGGTGCAGCTGCTGCTTGAGTTCCATCCACTGGCGGGCACTCTGGTTCATGTCCTCGGTGTAGTAGCGGAACCCGCCCTTGTCGATCTGCTTGGCCCGGTACATGGCCGCATCGGCGTTCTGCAGGAGCATTTCGGCGTTGCCGCCGTCCCGGGGAAAGAGGGCGATGCCGATGCTGCAGCCGAGGTACAGTTCGCGGTCGCGCACTTTCAGGGCGGTGCTCAACCGGTCGAGCAACCGGTGAACGATGTTGTTCACATGGTCCACGCCGGACGGGCTGTCGAGCAGGACCACGTACTCGTCCCCGGCGATGCGCGCCACCGTGTCCACGTCGCGCACGGTCTCGTCGATGCGCAGGCCGATGGCGCGGATCACCTCGTCACCGGCGTCATGACCCATGGTGTCGTTGATCTGCTTGAAATTGTCCAGGTCGAGGAAGAGCACGGCGAGCAGGCGGCCGTCACGCTGCGCCTGGACAGTGGCCTGCTGCAGCCGGCTGGTGAGCAGGTGGCGGTTGGCCAGGCCGGTGAGCGGGTCGTAGTTGGCCCGGTGTTCGAGCTGCGCCTCGTAGGCCTTCTGGGCGGTGATGTCCTGCAGGGTCTCCACTGCGCCGACGATGCGGCCGTCGAGGCCGCGCAGGGGCGCGGCGGTGAAATAGAGCCACTTGGCGCCGGAGCGGAAATCGGGAAAGAAGGCGGTGGCCTCCCAGGCGTTCTCGATGAGCGCCGACGGGCGGCAGCTGCTGCCGTAGCGGCTGCGGATCTCGTCAAAGGCGTCGTCCAGCACCAGGTCGGCGAGCACCGGCCGCTCGGCGTCGTAGAAGGCCCGCCACTGGTCGCGGGTGCCGACCATGGAGGGTGCGGGCATGAGGTTGAGCGCCTCGCAGGCCCGGTTCCAGTGGGTGATGCGGTGGTCCTTGTCGAGCACGAAGGTGGGCACCGGCGAGCCGTCGATGATGGTGTGCAGCAGGTGGCGGGCATCGCGCCAGGCCTCCTGGGCGCGGCGTTCGGCGGTGACGTCGCGCAGGGTCTCGATGGCGCCGACGATGCGGCCGTCCGCGTCGGTGAGCGGCGTGGCGGTGAAGGCGAGCCACTTGCCGCCGTCCGGGAAATGGGGAAAGAAGTCCTCGGCCTCCCAGGCGCCGTCGAGGAGCTGCGAGGGCCAGCAGCGGCCGCTGTACAGGTCGGTGACCGCGCCCAGGCGGCCGTCCACGATCAGGTCGGCCATCACCGGCCGCTCGGCCGGGTAAAAGGCGGCCCAGGCACGGGTGGTGCCGAGCACCTGTGCGGCCGGGGTGCCGGTGGCCGCCTCGCAGGCCCGGTTCCAGTGGGTGACCCGGTGGTCGGTGTCGAGGACAAAGGTGGCAACGGGGCTGTTGCGGACGATCTGGGCGAGCAGGTCGCTGTGCTGGTGCGGCATGGTGGTCAATCCTTGGGCAGAAACAGGGCCGATGCGGCAAAAAAGGCGGCGCGCGAGCGCAAGTGCTTGCGCCCAGCCTATCCTGTTCCGCCCGGGTTGCCAAAGAAAACCAGTGGCGCGCAGCGATTTCGCAAGCGGTGTGCGGGCCCCGCCGGTACGACCGGGTGGTGGTGGCGGCGGAATGCTTTTCCCCTTGCGCGATGTTCGGGCGCGGGTGTTCAATACAGGTATCCGTCCGCCACTTTGGTGTTCGGTGCGAACAACGAACGCAGCAACCCTTACCGACAGCGAGATGCAAATGAACCCTTCCGGTTACCGACAGTTCCTGGCCGCGTCCCTCAGTGCGGCCCTGTTTGCCGTCCTGGCCTGGCCCGCGGTGCCGACCGCCCGGGCCGAGATGTCCTACCAGGAGCGGCTCGACATGAAACGGCGGGTGCAGCGGCAGGTGGAGCGCGGCCAGGTGCCGCAGGCCACCCGCGACATGCCCTACGAGCAGCGGCTGTACATCAAGCGCAAGCAGCAGGCCCTGGAACGCGAACGGCTGCAAACACCGCCGCCGCAGGCGCCCATCGGCCGCCGCACCCCGTTCGGCCAGTTGCACCCGGATGACCGTGGCGACCGCGGCCCGTATCCGCCGCGGCCCGGGTACGACCGCCGTTCGGGTCCGCGCGGGTACGACCGCTATCCGTCGCACTACCGGTCCTATCGGTCGTCTCCCCGCTCGTATTCTTACGGCCCGGCGTACCGGTCCTGGTACGGTCCCTCCTGGCGTCATGACCGCTGCTGGTCGCTCTGGGGCGGGTATGGTTCCGCGTACTGGCGCTGTGTGGACGGCTACCCCGGCTATCTCCACCCGGCGCCCGGGTTCGGGGGTACGGTGGTGGTCGAGCCGCCGCCGGTGGTGGTCGCGCCCGCGCCCGTGCCCGCACCGCCGGTGGCGGTGGAGCCGGCTGCCCCGGCCTGGCCGCCCGGCCTGACGGCGGAACGGTTCCCGGTCTGGTTCGCGCCCCAGGTGACCGCACCCGGCGTGGTCAGCGTCGAGGACCCGGACCGCAACCGCCGCGCTTTCCACCTGCTGGGCATCCGCAGCACCAAGGCGACCAGGGCGCTCGACGACTGCATCAGCCGCTACCTCACCAGGGCGCAGGTGCAGGTCAACGAGGTGGTCCCGGCCAGCCGGTACCGGGGTGCGGACGCCGAGGCGGTGGTGTTTGTCGACAACCTGATTCTCAACCTGGAGATCCTCAACGAGGGCTGCGCCGCCTTTGACGAGACCAGCTGCAGGGAGAGTGGGTTTGACGCGTGCGCCGAGTTGGCCAACGCCGAGACCGTGGCCCGCATCAACCGGGCGGGCATCTGGCGGGACCAGCCGTAACCGCGGGGGGACAAACCGCACAAAAAAGTCGGAGAGGGACTGAAGCGCCCCCTCCGGCTTTTTTTGTGTCCGCCCGACTCAGGAGCGGCTTTCGATGGGCACGTAGGGGGTGAGCGAGGCCCCGGTGTAGCGGGCGTTCGGCCGGATGAGGCGGTTGTTCTGCCACTGTTCGAGGATGTGCGCGGCCCAGCCCACGGAGCGGCTGATGGCGAAGATCGGCGTGAACAGCTCGGTGGGGATGCCGAGGGCATGGTAGAGCGGCGCCGAGTAGAAGTCCACGTTGGGGTAGACGCGGGTGTGCTCGCGCATCACCTGCTCCACCGCCCGGGCGATCTCGTAGTAGCGGCTGTCGCGCTTCCGGGCGCTGATCTTCTCCACCTCGGCGCGCAGAATGGTGGCCCGCGGGTCCTCGGTGCGGTAGACGCGGTGGCCGAAGCCCGGGATCTTCTGCTTCTCCAGGAGTCGCGGCATGAGCCACTCCTCGGCCTGGTCCGGCGTACCGATCTGTTCGAGCATCTTCATCACCTCGGCGTTGGCGCCGCCGTGCAGCGGTCCCTTGAGCGCGGCGATGGCGCTGGTCATGGCCGAGTAGATGTCGGTCATGGTGGCCGCGGTCACCCGGGCGGCAAAGGTGGAGGCGTTCAGCTCGTGGTCGGCGTGCAGGATCAGGGCCGTGTCCATGGCCTTGACCATGTCCGGGTCCGGCTCCTTGCCCTGCAGGGTGTAGAGGAAGTTGAAGGCGATGGAGTGCCCGGCCTTCGGCTTGAGCGGCTCGTGGCCGTCACGCAGTCGCCGGTGGGCGGCGATGATCAGCGGGATGCGTTCGGTGATGCGCTGGGCCTTGCGCAGGCAGGCGTCCAGCCGGGTGTTGCCGCTGTCCGGGTCCCAGTGGCCGAGCGACGAGACCGCGGTGCGCAGCACCTCCATGGGGGTGGCGGCATGCGGAAACATGCGCAGGATCATCACGGTTTCCACCGGCATCTTCATCGAGCCGCTGAAGCCGTCGAGAAAGGCGCGGAACTCGACCACCCCGGGCAACCGGCCGAACCAGAGCAGGTAGGCGACCTCCTCGAAGCTCGACTGCTCGGCCAGCTCGGCGATGTCGTAGCCGCGGTAGAGCAGGCGGCCGGTGGCGCCGTCCACCAGGCTGATGCTGGAGGTGCAGGCGATGACGTCGGCCAGGCCCGCTTCGATCCCCTTGTCGATGTCGCTGGCGTGCTGCATGGGAGCCTCCCTGGCCGTGCGGCCGGTGCAGTGCCGCCGTTTCGGGCGGGCGGCGTGCCCGGGCAGGGACCGACCCTGCCGTGGCGGAAAGCTTACCATCCGTGCGCTGCCCTGTCCACGATGCCTTGCCGGCCAGGGGATTGCACCCCGAACCGGGCATGGACAACCAGCCGGCGCTCACCTGCTGCTTGCACCCGGCCGGCCATCGCGGTATGTAGGCGGGATGCAACCACTTCTCCGCGACAGCCTGCGCTCGGCCTTTTCCAGCGCCCTGCTCATCCTCAAGTACGTGGTGCCGTTCTACCTGCTGGCCGACATCCTCGACCATTTCGACCTGCTCCGCCACCTCGGCTTCCTGTTCGCGCCGCTCACCGGCCTGCTCGACCTGCCCACCGGCGCGGCCGTGGCCCTGGCCGGCGGGGTGTTCATCAACGTCTACGCGGCCATCGCCCTGGCCGCGCCGCTGGGGCTTTCGCCCTACCAGTGGACCGTGCTCGGCGTGTTCATCGGCGTCTGCCACTCCATGCCGGTGGAGAGCGCCATCATGCGCCGCATCGGCCTGTCCTGGACCTACTCGTTCCTGCTGCGCGGTATCGGCGCCTGTGTGGCGGTGATCCCGGTGCTGCTGCTGCCGGCCTCGTTCTTCGCCGCCACCTCACCGCCGGCCGCGGTCGACCTGCCGGCCGCGGTCGACCCGACCTTTCTGATCATGCTGGGGCGCAGCCTGAGCGGCGCGCTCATACTCTCGGCCAAGATCATCCTGCTCATCAGCCTGATCATCGTGGTCATGGACCTGGTCAAGTCGACCCGGTTCGTGCAGGCGCGGCTGGCGCGGGTGAACACCGGTTTCTCGATCATCGTCGGCCAACTGCTCGGCATCACCTACGGGGCCTCGATTCTCATCCGCGAGGCGGACCGGGGCGCGCTCAGCCGCGAGGACATCCTCTTCGTCGGCACCTTTCTGATGATCTGCCACGCCATCATCGAGGACGTGCTCCTGTTCGTGCTGCTCGGGGCCAACTGGCTGGTGATCGTCACCGTGCGCCTGAGCGCGGCCATCCTCATCAGTTACGCCGTGCTCCATCTGTACCGGCTGTTCGCGCCGAAGCGGCCGGCCCCGTCCTGAGAGCGGCCCGCGAACCCTAGGCCCGTCCCTTTCCCGTCCGCCCTGCGGACTCCCCCTCTCAAGGAGCGCATCGTGTCCCTGTTCACCAAGGCCGCTCTGACCGGCCCGCTCGCCAAGATCTACTTCTGCACGGTCATCACCTTCTGCTCGCTCTACGCGGCCCAGCCGATCCAGCCGCTGTTCCAGCAGGAGTTCGCGCTCAGCCCGTTCCAGGCGATCCTGTTCACCACCCTGATGATGCTGCCGCTCGGCTTTGCGCCCATGTTCTACGGGGTGCTGCTCGAATCGTTCTCGGCGCGCATCATCGTCCGGTTGGCCCTGCTCTTTCTCGGTGTGCTCGAACTGGTGTTCTGCCTGACGAGCAACTACCTGGTGCTGCTTGTCATCCGCGGCCTGCAGGGCATGGCCATCCCGGCCATCCTCACCTCGCTGATCAGCTATATCTCGTTCACCGCGCCGCGCGAGGAGGTACAGGCGGCCGTGGCCCGCTACATCGCCGCCACCATCCTCGGCGGCTTCCTCGGCCGGTTCCTCTCCGGCCTGTTCACCGACCTGTTCGGCTGGCGGTTCTTCTTCTTCCTGCTCGGGCTGCTGCTCATCTGGGGCTTTTTCCTGCTGCGCGTGCTCGAGCGCGACGCCAACCTGGCGTACAGCAAACCGCGGCCCGCCGAGGTGATCGAACTGGTCCGCCAGCCGCAGTTTCTCTGGCTCTATCTGGTGACCTTTTCGGTGTTCTTCGTGTTCGCCGGGCTGCTCAATTTCCTGCCGTTCGAACTCAAGGCGCTCAACCCGGCCTTCCGTGAGACCGGCATCGGCGTGATGTATGCGGGCTACGTCATGGGCATCCTGGTGTCCCTGAACGTGCGCCGGTTGATCACCCTGTTCGGCTCGGAGACTCGGGTGGCCATGGTCGGGCTGTTCCTCTACATCGCCGGCATCACCGTGTTCATGGTCAAGGACTACCGGGTCATGTTCCTGGCCATGTTCGTGTTCTGCACCGGCATGTTCATGGCCCACTCGCTCCTTTCCGGCTACATCAACACGCTGGCCCGCAGCAAGAAGGGCATCGCCAACGGCGTGTACATCAGCTTCTACTACCTGGGCGGCACGCTCGGCTCGTTCGCGCCCGGCGTGCTCTATGCGCACTTCGGCTGGCGGGTGTTCTGCGCCAGCCTCATCCTCATGGTCTGCGGCTCGATTTTCTGCCTGCGCCAGTTGCAGCAGGCGGCCCGACGGTTGCAGGCGGGGTGAGGGGAGTGGTGGGCGATGTGTATCCTGCTCGGGGGCGATGGAACCCGCGACGGCCGGGTCGACACCTGGACGGTCGTGCTTGGGGGCGAAAGATTTTTCGCCCCTACAACCCGCGGGCGAAGGTCTTGCGAGACGCTTGGCCGATCCTTGCCGCAGGCCGGTTTTTTCCTGCCCAAGGTCTATTGTGCGGGGCTGTTGACGAGGTGTTCCCGGACGAGAGGGGCGGCGGTCTCGAAGAGTGTCACGACGATGCACGACCGGCGCATGAACAGAAGCCGTGTCGGTCCTGCGTAGGGGCGAAAGATTTTTCGCCCCTACAACCTCCGGCGCGGGTAGTCCGGGATACCGGGTGTTTCTGTGTCACGGGCCGGATTTTCCCTGTCCTCCGCCCAGCGGGCGGGGTTGTTGACGATATATTCGCGGATGCGGTGCAGGTCCTCCTGGTTGCGGACGACATGCTCGTAGTAGTTGCGCTGCCAGACCGTCAGGCCGGGCGCATGCTGCCGCATCCAGGTGGTGACGCCGATCTTGAAACCGCGGATTACCGAGCCGATGGTTTTCGATGTCCCCCGCGGCCGGCCTTTCACCGGTCGTTCCGCTCCGGCTCCTGTCTCTGGCGCCGGTTCGGTGATGCACAGAATCCCGTGCACATGGTTGGGCATGACCACGAACACATCCACTTCGACGCGGGGAAAATGGGCCGGAATGTCCAGCCAGCAGCATTCGGCCATCCGGCCAGCATCGTTTGGCCGCATGACCCCATCCACAATATTCCCGAACAGGCAGCGACCGTCCTGGACGCAGACCGTGACAAAGTACGCGCCGACAGCCCCATAATCATAACCGGGCAGACGGGGCGAGCGGCGGCGATTCGGTTTGTCTGTCATGGCACGGCATTCTCCTGACACTTTACCGGCCAAACAGTGGGGCGGGCGACCTGCACGGACCAGCTTGGGCCGCACAACTCCCACCAGGGAGACCGGGTTGGCTTTTTTCGTGCCCCGATATTTTCCACCAGGGAAAGACTCCCGGCAACATCTTCCTGATCAAGGGGGATGAAAGCAGTTTTCTGTCGTCGGCAATCGGGTTTGGGTCCAGATCCCGTGCACTGTTGACCGGGACCAACCGTGCCGACCAACCAACCACAAAAAAGCCGGGTCAAACGACCCGGCTTTTTCCTTTCAGGACGGTGTGGTCCGTCCAATCACAACTTACTGAGAATACTCTGTGTCTCAGCGATCTCCTCGGCGGTGACGCCCTGGCGGAGTGTCTCCATCTTCTTCATGGTCTCGGCAAAGCGGACGCCCTCGGCCGCGCTGATCCATTCCAGCTGCAGCCGTTCCGGGCCGGATGCCGAGCTTCTCCATCTTCTTGCGGACCTTCTCCACCCGCTTTTCCGTCCAGTGGTTGGCGTCGATGTAGTGGCAGTCGCCGATGTGGCAGCCGCTGACCAGGACCACCGGCGCGCCCTTGCGGAAGCCCTGCCAGATGAACTTCTCGTCCACCCGGCCGGAGCACATGGTCCGGATCAGGCGCACGTTCGGCGGGTACTGCAGCCGCGAGACGCCGGCGTAGTCGGCGCCGGCGTAGGAGCACCAGTTGCAGGCAAAGGCCAGGATCTTCTCCTCCGGCGCTGTCGTCGAGCAGGGCGTCGATCTGGCCGATGATCTGCGCGTCGGTGAAATGGTTCATGGTGATGGCGCCGAAGGCGGCACTCGGCCGCGCAGGTGCCGCAGCCGGCGCAGGCCGCCTGTTGACCACCGCCGGCGTCTTCTTCTTGACGTCCACGGTGATGGCGTTGTAGGGGCAGACCTCGGCGCACTTGCCGCAGGCCTTGCAGAGCTCGGTGATGATCTCCGAGGTGATCGGCTCGGTGGCGATCGTGCCCTTGTGCATCAGCCGGATGGCGCGCACCGCCGCGGCCGAGGCCTGGGTGACGCTCTCCTTGATGTCCTTGGGGCCTTCGGCGCAGCCGGCGTAGAAGATGCCGCGGGTGGCCGCGTCCACCGGCTGCAGCTTGGGATGGGCCTCCAGGAAGAAGCCGTCGGAGGTGAGCTGCAGCCCCAGCATTTCCTGAAGCTTGCTGGGTCGCCGGGCGCGGGCTCCATGCCGATGGCCAGCACCAGCATGTCCAGGTCGTGGAACTCGAGCTCGCCGGTGGCGGTGTTTTCCACGGCCACCCGCAGGCTGCCGTCGGCGGTCTCCTCCACCGAGCCGGGCAGGCCCCGGACATAGTGGACGCCCAGGCGGCGGCTGCGGGTGTACAGATCTTCGAAGCCTTTGCCGAAGGCGCGGATGTCGATGTAGAAGACCTTGACCTCCATGTCCGGGTAGTGCTCCTTGAGCACCAGGGTGCTCTTGATGGTGTTCATGCAGCAGATGTTGGAGCAGTAGTGGCCGCCCTTGCTGGCCGAGCGCGAGCCCACGCACTGGATGAAGCCGACGGATTTGGGATGCTTGCGGTCCGTCGGCCGCATGCAGCGCGCCCTTGGTCGGGCCGCCGGCATTGACCAGCCGTTCGAACTCCAGGCTGGTGAGCGACGTTTTCGAAGCGGGTGTAGCCGTACTCGTCCAGCTCGCGCGGGTCGTAGGCTCCAGCCCGTGGCCACGACGATGGTGCCCACCGCTACGTTGATCGTCCTCGTCGGACATGTGGAAGTCGATGCACTTCTTCTCGCAGGCCTCCAGCACTTGGTGCAGACCGCCGGGTTGTGGCCCAGGCACTCGCTCGGGTTGATCAGGTAGGCGGACGGCACCGCCTGGGGAAAGGGCGAGTAGATGGCCTTGCGCGAAGCCAGGCCCGATGTTGAACTCGTCCGGGCCGCACCACCGGGCAGACCTTGGCGCAGTCGCCGCAGGCGGTGCACTCCTTTTCGTCGACGTAGCGGGCCTTCTTGACGATCTGGACGTCGAAGTTGCCCACATAGCCTTTGACCTCGACCACTTCGCTCAGCGGTCAGCAGCGTGATCCGTTGGGATGCCGACCGGCATCCGTCATCTTCGGACCGAGAATTCAGATGGAGCAGTCCATGGTGGGGAAGGTCTTGTCCAGCTGGGCCATGATCCCGCCGATGGAGGGCTTCTTCTCCACCAGGACCACGTCGTAGCCGTTGTCGGCCAGATCGAGGGCCGCCTGGATGCCGGCGACGCCGCCGCCGATGACCAGGGCGCGCTGGCGTGAGCGGCAGGGTCTCCTCGGTAGAGCGGCTCAAGCTGGCGCACCCGGGCCACGGCCATCTTGACCAGGTCGTCGGCCTTGGCGGTGGCGCCCGCGCGGTCGCTTCATGTGCACCCAGCTGCACTGCTCGCGCAGGTTGGCCATCTCCAGCAGATAGGGGTTGAGGCCCGACCGTCGTCGATCATCTTCCGGAAGGTGGGCTCGTGCAGGCGCGGCGAGCAGGAGGCCATCACGACCCGGTTGAGGCCGTTGTCGCGGATGTCCTGCTTGATCTGCTGCTGGCCCGGCTCGGAACAGGCGTAGGCGATGTCCTTGGACACGACCACGCCCTCGGCCCGCGGCCACGTCGTCGGCGACCGTCCTCGCAGTCCACGGTCTGGGCGATGTTCAGCCCGCAGTGGCAGACGTAGACGCCGATGCGGGGCTCCTGTTCGACGGGTTTGGTTGGTTTGGACATTGGGTTCTCCTTTGAGGCTATGAGGCTGTAGGCTGATAGAAAGAGGCTATTAGGCTGTAGGCTGTTAGGCTGTAGGGATTTCAGTGAGGAGCGGTTGAGCTGGAAGCTGTTGAGCTGTTGAGCTTTTAGTAGGGTGCGCTGCGCGCACCATGAGTGAGGAACGACCTCAGATTTTCCAAGGCCCTCGCCACAGCGCAAGCCCTCGGCACTTCCACCCCTAAACCGCTACAGCCGCTAAACAGCTAAACCCGCTGAACAAATCATTCCCATTGTATCGTCTGGGCAATCACGCTCGCCAGGTCCATGGTCTCGATCTCGAGCTGGTCCCGGCGGAACGGGTCTTCCATGGCGCAGTTGAGGTGGATCTGGCATTTGGGGCAGGCCGTGACCAGCAGGTCGCTGCCGGTGGCGTGGGCCTGCTCGAGCCGTTTGACCTGCATGGCCTTGCTGTACGAGTCGCAGCCGGTCCAGGCGCAGTTGCCGCAGCAGATCGAGGCGTTGCCCGACTCCTTCATCTCGGTGAACTGCACCGGCTTGAGCCGCTTGAGCAGCTTGCGCGGCAGGTCGGTGCGGCCTTCCAGCCGGCCGAGCCGGCAGGAATCCTGGAAGGTGATCGACCGGTCCAGCGGCTTGAAGCCCACCGCGCCCTTGTCGATCTGTTCCTCGAGGAAATCGTACAGGTGCACCACCTGAAAGCGCGGCTCGAGTCCCATCTGCGGCATAGGTGGTGTGCAGGGTCATGTAGCATTCCGGGCAGGTGGTGATCACCGTCTCGATGCCGAGTTCATGCAGCCGCTCCACGTTCAGCCGGGCCAGCCGCAGGAAGTTCTCGCGGTCGCCGGACCAGAGCAGGTCATGGCCGCAGCAGCGCTCATCAGCCAACAGCCGCGGGGCCACGTCGAAGAAGTTCAGCAGCCGCAGGCTGTCCAGGAGGATGCGGTTGGTCTGCACGTCACTGTGCTTGCCGAAGAAGATGTCGTAGTAGGGCGCGCAGCCGCCGAAAAAGAGGGTGGTCGATTCCGGATCGATGCGGATGCTCCTCGGGCAGACCGGTCCACCGTTTCGGGGTGATGGCCTCCGAGGTCATGGAGCGCTGCAGCGAGTGGAAGAAGCCGCCGTGCACCTCCTGGCCGGGCAGCTCGGTCTGGCGGTAGAGGTGGCGCAGTTCCTTGATGAAGGCCGGGAAATTGACCGCGGACGGGCAGCGTTCATAGCAGATGCCGCAGGTCAGGCAGCTCCAGGCGTTCTCCTGCACGCCCGCGGCGTGGATGCCGCCGGTGATCACGGCCGAGGCGATGGCCCGCGGCGAGAACGGCTTGCCGATGAGCGCCAGCGGACAGGCGGACGAGCATTTGCCGCAATCCTGGCAGGCGTGCACGTCATAGGCGCTGACCAGCCGGCGCAGTTCCAGGCGGCGGGCGTCTGCGTCCGGCACCGGTTCGGCCGGCACGGCCTCGATCCCTGCCGGCGGCAGGGTGCGGATCTCGCCGGCGAAGTCCTGGAGAAAGGCAAGCAGCTGTTCGGATTCCTCGGGCAGGAAGGCGGCGAAGCGCAGCCGTCGGCCGCCCAGCCCCATGATATCAAGCACCTTGCGCACGTCCTGGGTGTTGCGCTGGCTGGTGGCCGTCCCGCTGCCGTAGCGGCAGGTGCCGGGCTCGCAGCCGACCAGCAGCACGCCGTCCGCACCCTTGGCAAAGGCCTTGAGCAGCATGGCCCGGTCGATGCGGCCGGTGCAGGGGGTGCGCACCATGCGGATCTCGTCCGGGATGGGCCGCCGCTGGTCCTGGAGGGTGAGGAAGGCGGCGTGCGCCCCCCAGTTGCAGAGGAAGAGCAGAATCTTGCGGTCGCTGCCGCGGTTGCGGTCATTCATGGGCGCTTTCCCGGGTGAGGAGTTCCTCGAGGGCCTGTTCGAGGAAGAGGCGGTTGCGGAAGGGGCTGTCGGCGGCGCCCGTGGGGCAGACCGAGATGCAGTTGCCGCAGCCCTTGCACAGGGCTTCGTCCACCTGCGCCCGCCAGCCGCCCACGCCGTTTGGCTGCAGGGTCATGGCGTGGTAGAGGCAGGCGGTGGTGCAGCGGCCGCAGCCGCGGCAGAGCTTCTCGTCGATGGCCGCGGTGAACCCCTTGGACTGGCGCGGTCCGCGCGGCATGGCCGCAGCCACCATCACCGCCGCGGCCGTGCCCTTCTTCAGTTTGGAGACGTTGATGTCGGTGGGTTCGGCCAGGTACAGGCCGGGCACCGAGGTGGCGCAGGGGTAGGCAAACGGCACCCCGGTGACGCCGCGCTCCTGCAGCACCGGTTCCACCGTGCAGCTCGGCAGTCCCTCCTGGTGGGTGTAGGCGATGCGCCGCCGGGCCTTCTCGCCGAGGATTACCGTGCCGGCGCGCAGCACCTGCTCGTGGCCGTCGGCCTCGATGAGGATCTGGAAATCGCCCAGCGTACCCTTGATGCCCTTGACGTTCCAGTCCGGGAAGTTGTGGATGTTGGCGTGGTCGACCAGGTCGGTGAGCGGCTGCTCGGCCGTGCCGAAACGCAGCACCTCGTGGTCCGCGTCGGCCAGGGTGAGCGCGCTGGTGATGGTGGCCTGCGAGTTGCCGATCACCGCGGCGGCGAAGTTGTAGTTGCGGTCCACCGCGTGCAGCGGTTTGAGGGTCACGCTCCGCTTGACCGAGCGGGTGAGCAGCCCCTTGAACCGCTCCAGGGCGAGTTCCGGGCTGGCCTCGACCAGGCGCAGGACCTCGCCGCGCAGGTTGCAGGTCTCGACCATGGAGCGGCTGATGCCGGTGCCGTGGAAGAGCATGTTTTTCAGACGGCTGCGCTGGTCGGTGCAGGCGCTGCAGACGAAGTTGAGCGGACAGCAGACACAGGAGGCGAGCACCAGGCGGGTGATGGCCTTCTCGCGCACCGCGCGGATGATGGCCGAGCCACCCTCGCGCACACAGGCCGCGGGCAGGGCCTCCACGTGGACGATCTCCGGATTGGCCGCACTCAGGCCGCCAAGGAAGTCGTCCATGCCCGGGAGCCAGCCGAGCGAGTCGTTGCAGCGGCAGACGAACACGCCGATGCGGATCTCCGGGGACAGGCCGGCGTCCGGGATGGACATGGAGAGGCCGTGGCCCTTGATCTTGCGGGTGGCGCCGCCGAGCAGGAGCATGGCCCGGGCCGCAGCGTCGAAGCCGCGCACGACCATGTCGTTGACGTTCGGCCGGGCTGCCTTGGGGCCGTAGGCGCGGATGATGTCATCACCCTTGATGTTCGGGGCCGCGGCCGGATCAGCGACAATCACCGCGCCGCACGGCTCGATGATCTCCTCGTGCTCCTGGCCATGGTCGATGGCCTTGAGCGGGCCGCAGGCGGTGACGCACTCGAGGCACTCCGAGCAGACGCCGCACTGCAGGCAGCGGCTTGCCTCGGCCAGCACCTGCTGGGGGCTGAAACCGAGCGCCACCTCCTGGAAGGACTGCACCCGTTCGGCCGCCTGGCGTTCGGGCATGGCCGTGCGGCGCTGCTGGGGCAGATCCTCGGGGATGGCGCGGAAATCACGCTCCGCCGGTCGGGACACGGGCGACTCCTCCTGTTCGCCGGAAAGATCGCCGTGCAGGGTGGCCGCGGCCCGGCGGCCCGCGGCCATGGCCCGCACCACCGAGGAGGGGCCGGAGACCGTGTCGCCGGCGGCGTAGACGCGGGCAAGCGCGGTGCGCTGGTCCGGGTCGGTGTCGATGAAGCCGCGTTCGTTCACGCTGATCCGGCCGCCAAAGCTCTGTGCCTGCCAACCGCCCACCTGGCCGATGGCCACAAAGGCGCGGTCGAATTCCAGGGTGAAGGGCTGGGTGCCCTCGGCCACCACCGGCCAGGCGATGCCGCGTGCGTCCGCCTTGCCGGGCACGGTGGGCATGCACTCGACCTGCCGGAACACGCCGCCCTCGCCGCGGAAGGCGACCACCTGGGTGGCGTCGATCAGGCGCACACCCTCCTCGATGGCCTCGCGCACCTCCTCCGGGTCGGCCGGGATGTGGGCCGCGTCGAACCAGCTGATCAGGCTCACCTCTGCGCCCAGGCGGGCCAGGGTCCGCGCCAGGTCAAAGGCCGAGTTGCCGTCGCCGATCACCGCCATGCGGCCGGGCAGGCTGGTGAGCCCCTCCCACTGGCTGCGGGCGAGGAAGGCCAGGCAGCCCTCGACGCCGTCGAGATCCTCGCCGTCGATGCCCATGCGCCGGTCGTGCCAGGTGCCGGTGGACAGGAGCACGCCGTTGTATTCCCGGGTGAGCCGGTCCAGGTCCGCGGCCAGGTCGACGGTCGAATTGGTGGCAAACACCACGCCCATGCGCTCGATCAGGCGGATCTCGCGGTCAAGGATGGTGCGCGGTAAACGGTGCGCGCCGATGCCGTAGCGGAGCAGGCCGCCGGCCTCCGCCTCCTTTTCGAACACGGTGACGCCGTAACCGCGCCGGGCCAGGTCCGCGGCCGCGGCAATGCCGGCCGGGCCGGAACCGACAACAGCGATCCGTTCCGGCCGGGTGGGTTCCACCGGGGGCATGGGTGTTTCACCGGCCGCAGCCTGGCGGGATGCGTCCGCCCCTTCGTAGTCGGCCAGGAATCGCTTGATGGCGCGGATGGCCACCGGGTCGTCCACCCCGCCGCGGCGACAGGCCTCCTCGCAGGGGTGGGTGCACACCCGGCCGCAGATGCCGGGCAGGACGTTGTCCCGCCGGATCAGGGCCAGGGCCTCGTCGTAGCGGCCCTGGGCGGCCAGGGCGATGTAGCCCTGGGCGTTCACGCCCAGGGGGCAGTTTTCCTGGCAGAGCGGCTGGCGGCGCTTGTCGATCCAGGCCCGGCCGGGCAGGCCGGTGCGGCCCGGGTAGCGCAGGGCATGGCCGCCGTCCGCACAACTCACCGGGCAGACCGCATCGCATTTGCCGCAGAGCACGCAGCGGTCCGGGTCAACAAAGGTCTGCTCCCGGTCGATGCGCACGCTGAACCCCTGGGGCGTGTGCTTGATCGAACTGATCCGCGCCGGCAGCAGGGTGCGGATCTGGGCGTTGCGCAGGATGCGGATCAGGCCGGGCCGATGGGCGGAGTTGAAGGTCAGACCCGAGGGCAGGCGGTACTGTTCGGCGGCGAGTTTCTCGTTCAGGTCCGGGGCGTTGTCGACCAGGGTCACCGGGATGCCCAGTTCGCCCAGCTTGTTGGCGGCGGCGATGCCTTCCGGCGTCGCGCCGGCAACGATCACCCGGTACAGGCGTTCTTTTTGTCGTGTCATGACGCCAACGCTCCTGTCTGGCCGGCGGCCCGTTTTTTGCGGCCCTTGAGGGTGGAGAGGCCGTAGTCGTACCCCTTGGTGAAGGCCTCGATGTTGCGGTCTTCGGTGCCCTTGGGCACGGACTTGCGGACCATGGCCTGGGCCGCCGCATTGGTCACCGCGCCGGTGACAGCGGTGCAGAAGCCGAGCATGATGATGTTGGCCATCATCTTGTTGCCCAGGTTCTCGGCCATGCGCGTGGCCGGGATGGCGAAGTGGTCGCAGACCGCGTGCTCCGGGTTGACCAGGTCCTGGTCGACGAGCAGGATCGAGGCCGGCTCCAGGGCCGGCGCGAACTTGTCGTAGCCGGCCTGGCTCATGGCCACGAGGATGTGCGGCCGGTTCACGTAGGGATAGTGGATCGGCACGTCCGAGATGATCACCTGGGCGTTGCAGGCGCCGCCGCGGGACTCCGGCCCGTAGGCCTGGACCAGGGTGGACTCTTTTTTGTCGCCGAGCGAGGCCGCCATGCCGAGAATGCGCCCGGCCAGGATGATGCCCTGGCCGCCGAACCCGGTGACGATGATTTCGGTCTGTTTGGGTGGTTGCGGGGTGGTCATTGGGTGTGTTGTGAGCTTTTGAGCTGGTAGCTGTTGAGCTGATGAGCTTTTAGTTAGGTGCGCTTTGCGCACTATAAAAAGAAGAACAGAACGATGAGAAAAACCTTTCATCTTTTAGTTGAGGGCTCTGGCAATGCTTGCCGGCCAAAAAAAACCGGCCGGTTTGCTCAGCCTGGTGTCTTGCCGGATCCGCGCACCGTGCGGATCAGGGCGCTCAGCACCTTTTCGGTCTCGACCAGTTTTTCGTCGAAACCGTGGTGGGTGCTGGTTTCCAGGTAGCCCAGGCGACGGGCGAGCCCGGCCTGGTAGCGGAGTTCCCGGAGCGAGCCGAAGGCGATATCGAGGAAGCGGAGAAATTCAGCCTCGCTCTCCCGGTTGCACCCCTCGACAATGTTCGACGGTACCGACACCGCCGCCCTCCGCATCTGGGCGGTCAGACCGTACATCTCGCTTCGGGGAAAGTCCCTGGTGCTGTGGTAGGTGAGTACCGCCACCTCGTCGGCAAGCACAAAGGCCCGCAGTTTGGTATGATCCCGCACGGGTATCCCTTGCTCAACAGCTTTTTTTAGCTGTTTAGCCGTTTAGCCGTTTAGCCGTTTAGGGGTGGATGTGCCGGCGTGCCGTTCCCTGGCGAAAGGTTGCACCAGACCGGTTTTTTTGCCTCGTTCCTGGTGCGCACAGCGCACCCTGCTAAAAGCTCAACAGCTTGAAAGCTTCCGGCTCAACAGCTCTCTCTCACTCCTCCCCACACGGCCGGCAATACTCCCGATACCGGTCGTCGCAGGTGGAGCGGTCCACATCGACGAACTTGCCGATGACCACGCCGCGGCTGAAGTCAATGTCTGCCCGGGCCGGGTCCGCGCCGTTCTTGACGATGGTCCGGTCCTGGTAGAGCTTGAGGGTGTCGATGGGCTTTTCCTTGTTGCGGCGGCCGTAGTTGACCGGGCAGGGCGACAGCACCTCGATGAACGAGAACCCCTTGCGCATGATCGCCTCGTTGATGGCCGTGGTCAGGTCGCGGGTCTGCAGAATGGTCCAGCGGGCCACGTACGAGGCCCCGGCCGCGTAGGCCAAGCAGCGGCAGGTTGAACGGGCCGTCCGGGTTGCCCAGCGGGGTGGTGGTCGACTTGGCCTGGCAGGGCGTGGTGGCCGCCACCTGGCCGCCGGTCATGCCGTAGGTCAGGTTGTTCACGCAGATCACGGTCAGGTCCATGTTGCGCCGGGCCGCGTGAATGAAGTGGTTGCCGCCGATGGCGAACAGGTCACCGTCACCCGAGAACACGATCACCTTCAGCTCCGGCCTGGCCATCTTGATGCCGCTGGCAAAGGGGATGGCCCGGCCGTGGGTGGTGTGGAAGGAGTCGAGCTTGATGTAGCCCGCGCCGCGCGCCGAGCAGCCGATGCCCGAAACCATGGTGAACTGGTTGTAGGGCAGGCCGGTGGCCTTGATCGCGCTCAGGCAGGAGGAGAACACCGTGCCGATGCCGCAGCCCGGACACCAGATGTGCGGGATGCGGTCCGTGCGGATCAGGTCGTCAAGCGGGTGTTCGGGGGGTTTTGCGAGTTTCTTTGGATTGGTGGTCATAGGGACTGTGGGTCCGAGTGGTTAGGTGACAGCTCGTGGTGAACAGCTATTGAGCTATTGAGCTGTTAGCTGTTGAGCTTTTTGGTGTAAAAACATTGTATTCAGCATTCATGGTGCGCGCAGCGTACCCAAACTGTCCGCTCAAAAGCTCAACAGCTTCCAGCTCAAAAGCTCAGAACTTCTCCCGAATACACTCCAAAACCTTCTCCGGGTGAATAATCTTCCCGCCCGCGCTGCCCACCAGGTGCGCCTCGGCGCGGCCGCCGGCGCAGCGCTCGACCTCGTAGTGGATCTGGCCGAGGTTGATCTCCACGGTGACAAAGCCGCGCACCCGCTCCGCAATCTCGCGGATCATTGCCTCAGGGAAGGGCCACACGGTCACCAGGCGCAGCAGGCCGGCCTTGTAGCCGAGCGCCCGGGCCTGGTCCACGGCGGAGAGGCCGGTGCGCACCGAGATGCCGTAGCTGACGATGACGATGTCGGCGTCCTCCATGCGGTAGCTCTCGGTCTCGATGATGTCGTCCAGGTTGTTGCGGATCTTGCCCTTGATGCGGGCCATCATCTGTTCCTGGGCCTCCACGGTCATGACCGGGTAGCCGCGCTCGTCGTGGGTCAGGCCAGTGACGTGGATGTTGTAGCCGTCGCCGATGGCCGGCATGGGCGCTACCCCGTTCGGGCCGGACTCGTAGAGCTTGAACCGGTCCTTGCGGCCGGTGGGTTTGGGCCGGTCGACCAGGCGGATTTTGCTCGCCTCGGGGATGACCACCTTTTCGCTCATGTGGCCGACGATCTCGTCCGCCATGATCAGCACCGGCACCCGGTACTTTTCGCTCAGGTTGAAGGCGCGGATGGTCTGGTAGAAGCAGTCCTGCGGCGACGAGGGGGCAAGGGCGATGAGTTCGTAGTCACCGTGTGAGCCCCAGCGGGCCTGCATCATGTCGGCCTGGCCGGTCATGGTCGGCAGGCCGGTGGACGGGCCGGCGCGCTGGACGTTGACGATCACGCAAGGGGTCTCGGTGCACACTGCCAGGCCCAGGTTCTCCATCATCAGGCTGAAGCCCGGGCCGGAGGTGGCGGTCATGGACTTGGCGCCGGTCCAGGCCGCGCCGAGGATCGAGGCGATGGCCGCGATCTCGTCCTCCATCTGGATGAAGGTGCCGCCCACGTCGGGCAGCCGCTCGGCCATGTGCTCGGCGATCTCCGTGGCCGGGGTGATCGGGTAGGCGCCGAAAAAGGTGCAGCCGGCGGCGATGGCGCCCTCGGCGCAGGCCACGTCGCCAGTGATGTAGTGTTCGCCGGTGCGGACTCCGGATTGCATGCTGCGTGCCTCTGTCAGGGTCTGAAGGGGTTGGCGAGGACCGGCTCGGCCGGCAGTTCCACCGAGAAGATGGCGAATTCCGGGCAGATGATCTCGCAATAGTGGCAGTTGACGCACTCGCCCGGCCGGACCACCATGGGCGGATGGTAGCCCTTGCGGTTGAACCGGTCGGAGAACCTGAGGATATCCTTGGGGCAGAACTCGATGCAGTAGCCGCAGCCCTTGCACCGGTCATCGATGATATGGACCTGGCCCTTGGTAACCTGCACGTCCTGGGCGTCGAGGGGGACTCGCCAGAATGCCATAGTGCTTTTCCTGTTGGGATGGGGTGGGACCGGGCGAACCTTGGGCAGGGTTCGGCTCGGGGCGGGGCAGGGCAGGGGCGCCCGCTGCGCGCGAAATGGTGAAATAAACAGGACGATTGGGCAGAAGTCAAGCTGCAAACATGTGCCTTTCAGAAAAACTTGAGACACCGCCGGCCCGGATGCGCCGGTGTCTCAAATTTTGTCGCAAAACGCCCGCGGGTGGAGCCAATCCTGCCTCCGAAACAGTGTCCGCCTCCTGCCGGGCAACCAGCAAACAGTCGGACCGGCAGGACAGTGGCCCCCTTCGGCCGGCACCAGTTCGCCGGCAGAGCGCTATCGGCGATGTGCCACATTTTGCTAATCAGGAAGGATTCTTCCAACTTTTCTTTCCCGTGCGGACATGCTAAAGCACTCCACTATCCAGCGGTGAACCCTGCCGATTGCGCGCCGAGAAACAGGAGGTTGACATGGACGAGAAGGAACACCCGCAGCCTGTTGCCCGTGAGGAGGAGCACCGCTTTGCCCTGGACCCCGAAACCCGGCAGCTGGGGGCCGTGCTCGAACACATCACCGACGGGTTTCTGGCCTGCGACGCGGGCTGGCGGATCGTGCTCCTCAACACCGCGGCCGAGCGCGTGCTCGGCATGCGCCGGGCCGACCTGCTCGGCCAAAACCTCTGGGAGGTGTTCCCCAAGGCCCGCACCACCCGGCTGGAAGAGGAGTTCCTGCGCGCCGCCGCCGGCGAGACCCGCGATTTCGAAAATTTCTACGAACCCTGGGGCCGCTGGTTCCACAACCGCTGTTTCCCGCGCCGGGGCGGCGGCATGTTCTGCTACTTCCTCGACATCACCCGCCAGCAGCGGGTGGCCACGGCCCTGCGCGCCGCCGGACCACACCAGCAGGACGAGGCCGCCGACCAGACCGAGTTCGTTCTCCGTTTCCGGCCGGACAACGGGGCCTGCGTCTTTGTCAACGACGTGTTCTGCCGGCTGTTCGGGACAACACGCGAGGCCATCCTCGGCCGGGCCTGGCAGTCGGTGGTGGTGCCCGAAGACCTGCCCCTGGTCGAATCGGCCCTGCGCCGGCTGACGCCGGAGTGCCCGGTGGTCACCCTGGAGATGCGCGTGTACGCCGCCGCCGGCGCGGTCCGCTGGCTGCGGCTGGTCAACCGGGGTATCTTCGACGCCGGGGGCCGGCTCGGCGAAATCCAGGCCGTGGGCCGCGACATCACCGAGCACAAGCAGTTGGAGGAGCGGTACCGCGCCCTGGTGGAGACCACCACCGACCTCATCTGGGAGACCGACCCGTCCGCCAACTACACCTACCTGAGTCCCAAGTTCGAGGAGATCACCGGCTACCCTGCCGTTCGTTTTTCTCGGCCGGTCGCTCGTCGACCTGCTGCCCGAGGAGGGCACCGAGGAGATCGGTCAGCAGTTGCTCGCCGCCCTGTTCGACCGGCGGTCGTTCGACTCGCTGGAGGTGCCCATCCGCCATCGCGACGGCCGGCTGGTGCTGCTCGAGGTGAGCGGCGTGCCGGTGACCGGTCCGGACGGCCGCTTCGTGGGCCTGCGCGGCATCTCCCGCGACGTGACCGCGCGCAAGCGGATCGAGGCGGATCGCCAGCGGCTGCACGACCAGCTGTTCCATGCCCAGAAGATGGAGTCCATCGGTCGGCTGGCCGGCGGCGTGGCGCACGATTTCAACAACATGCTCAGCGTCATCCTCAGCTACGCGGAGATGGCCATGGACAAGGTGGAGCAGGGCACGCCGCTCCATCGCGACCTGACCGAGATCCACTGCGCCGGTCTGCGCTCGGCGGACATTGTCCGGCGGCTGCTCACCTTTGCCCGCAAGGAGGCGAGCGCGCCGCAGGTGCTCGACCTGAACGCCAGGATCGCGGACCTTGTCACCATGCTCGGCCGTCTCATCGGCGAGCACATCGACCTGCGCTGGCAGCCGGGGGGCGGGCCGCTGCCGGTGTGCATGGATCCCTCGCACCTGGACCACATCCTCGCCAACCTGTGCGTCAATGCGCGTGACGCCATCAGCGGCGTGGGCAGCATCACCATTACCACGGGCACGACCCTGCTCGACGAGGCGGCCTGCACCCGGTACCCCGACTGCAACCCCGGCGCCTATGTGACCTTGAGTGTGCGCGACACCGGCTGCGGCATGGACGAGGCGACCCGCGCCCGCCTGTTCGAGCCGTTTTTCACCACCAAGGAAACCGGCGCGGGCACCGGCCTGGGGCTGGCCACGGTGTTCGGCATCGTCCGCCAGATGGGCGGCTGCATCGAGGTGGACAGCGAACCGGGCCAGGGCACGACCGTGCGTCTCTATCTGCCCGTTGACAGCGGCTCACTCGACCTGCCGCACCCGGAAGACAGCCACCGGCAACCACCCGGCGGCAGGGAAACCGTGCTCATCGTCGACGACGAATCCTCGATCCTGAAAATCGCCCAGCGCATGCTCGGGGCACTCGGCTACACCGTGCTTTCCGCGGCCGGCCCGTCCGAGGCCCTGGAAGTGGCCAGCAGCCACAACGGCCCCATCCACCTGCTGCTCACCGACGTGGTCATGCCGGAGATGAGCGGCCGCGACCTGGTGCCGCGCATCCAGGCCGTGCAGCCCGGTATCCGGGTGCTGTACATGTCCGGCTACTCGCTGCACATCATCTCCAACCTGGTGGTGCTCGAGTCGGGCTTGCCGCTCATCAGTAAACCCTTCTCGCTGCTCGATCTGGCGGAAAAGATCCGCGAGGTGCTCGCCTAGCCGGCCCCTGCTGGCCGGCCGCTGCCCGGCGGACCATCCTGTCGGGTTGCAATTTCGCCCGGACGCGGTACAATCCCGATGCCCGCGCCGGAACAATCGCGCGGCAGTGGAAACGGGTCGCCCGTTTCCGGGTCAATGCCGACCGGACCGGTTGCCGCTGACCGACCACCGGGCCGGGACCAGCACCGCTTGCCGGGACTGTCTCGGCCTCTTGTATTTCAGCATTTTTCCCTGGAGGAAACATCGTGAACAAACACCTGATCGCATCACTCTGTGGTCTGAGCCTTGCCCTGCTGCCGGCAGTGAGCAACGCCAGCGAGCCGTTCATGGGGCCGTATTTCAGCTTCAACGGCGGCATGGCCCTGGCGGAGGATTCGGACTCCACTGAACCGGGCCTGCCCGGCACCTTGACCCTGGAGTCGGACGCCGGTTTTGCCGGCACCGTGGCCATGGGTTTCCGGTTCAACCCGAACATCCGCTTCGAGGCCGAGTTCGGCTACCAGCAGAACGATCTGGACCGCCTGAAGTACGGCTGGGAGAGCATCCCTATGGATGGCGAGACCTGGTCCAACTCGCTGCTCGTCAACGGCTACATCGATTTCTTCAACAACAGCCCGATCACGCCGTTCGTCACCGCCGGCGTGGGCGGCGCCTATGTGGAAGTGAACGATCTGAAGTTTCCGGGCGAATGGGGTCCGGGCTACGACGGCGACGACACCGTGTTCGCCTGGCAGGTGGGCGCGGGTATCGGCTACGCCCTCACCCCGCAGCTGACCCTGGACATCAAGTACCGCTACTTCGCCACCGCGGACCCGGAGTTCGACGGCACGGAAGTGGAGTACGCCAGCCACAACATCTACGCCGGTATCCGCCTGAACTTCTGATCGCAAGTCGGGCTACGCCGGCCGGTTTCCGGTCTGCGCCACGGCAAACGAAAAAAAACGGCGTCGGGAGCAACTCCCGGCGCCGTTTTTGTGTCTGCAGGGCAGGGTGGCCCCGTGCGTGGAGAACCCCGGGTCAGTCCGGCTCGTTGTTCTCCGGTTTTTGCCGATCTGTTCGCACCAACTGGGCAAGCTTGGCAAACGGGTTGTGGGTGGTCGTCGGGCCGGTCCTTTTATCCGGGTCCTCGGTGGGCAGCCAGGCAGCGTCGAGTGAGCGGGAATGTTCGTTGTCGTGGCAGTAGATGCAGAGCAGTTCCCAGTTGCTGCCGTCGGGCGGGTTGTTCTTGTAGTTGTGATCAATGTGGTGGACCGTCAATTCGCGCAGGTTCTTGCCGGCGAATTCACGTCCGCATTTGCCGCACACCCAGGGCAGGATCTTGAGCGCCTGGTTTCGATAATCGACTTTTTTCATGTGTCTTCCGTGCGTTGAGCGTGAAACGGCCCGGGTCGGGCACTGGCCCGGCGAACCTTATTTGTCGTTCTCGCAAAAAGCCCCGAGAACGACGTCTCTTGCTTCGTAACAGGCTGTTTTTACATACGTACTGTTGCTGGTTTCGACTTTTTACGGTGCCGTTTTATTTGGTTTCGTAACAGGCGAGGATCTCACCGAAATAGAGGGTGTGGTAGTCCTTCTGCGGGTACAGGCTTTCCAGGGCGGGATCGAGCAGGGCCGGGTCCATGGCCGTCTTGTAGACGATCCGGCACTCGTAGTGCACGCCCGGGATATCGATGATCGGCGAGGCGGTGTGCTGGGCGGGTCGGGTCGCCAGGCCGCATTCCTTGAATTTATCGAAGTCCCGGCCGGATTTGGTGCCGCAGAAGGCCACGGCCTTGTTGTGCTCGCTGCCGGCCGGCACGGTCACGGTGAAGGTGTCGGCCTGTTCCATCAGGGTGAAGGTGTGGCGCGAATCGCGCACCGCCACCATGAACACCGCTCGCTGCCAGATGCAGCCGATGGTGGCCCAGCCGATGGTCATGGTGTTCACCGCCTCGCCGGCCTTGACGGTCAGAAAGGCGCCCTGCTTGATGCGCGCCATCAGGGCGTCGGCGTTGTCCAGGTAGTCTCGTGTCTGCATGGTGTTCCTCGTTGTTTCCGTTGATAAGGTTTTCTTGTTCACTGGTTGACTTGTTCATTGCAGGTTCAGATAGATCAGGAACCCTGTGTCTCCCTGCGCAGTTTCTTGCCGCTGTCCCAGGCGTTCCCCAACCCGCTGCCGAGCGACCGGTAGGCGTTCTCCGGCATGCTCAGGAGAAAGGGTCTGATTTTGCCCATGTCCGGCTTGCCGTCGGTGAGGAACCGCTCTTCCGTGTAGATGTTGACCATCTCGGCGATGAACAGGGTGTGCGAAGGCAGGTCCACCCTCTGGTACAGCCGGCATTCCATGGTCAGCGGGCAGCGGGCTGATCATCGGGGCGGCATCGAGGTCGCCGTAAAACACCTCGAACAGGGTTGACTTGTCGACTTTGCTGCCGGAAACGAGGCCGGTGTAGTCGGTCTCGGCAACCAGGTCCTCGTCCGGCACATTGATGCTGAACATGCCGGTCTCGACAATGGCCCCGTGGGACCCGTTGTTCGGGTTGACGCAGATGCCGAGCATGGGCGGGTGGATGTTCACCCGGGTCAGCCAGGCCAGGGCCATGAAGTTGACCCGGCCGTGCAGGTGCGTGCCGAGGATGGTCTGCGTCCACGGCAGGCAGAACAGGTTTTTCTGCTCGAGTTTGACTTTCATGGGTGGGCTCCCGGCGATCACGCCTGGCAGAAAAACGGATAAGGGCTGTGTTGCATGCGACAGAAGACCGAACGGGCATGCGCAGCCAAGTGAGAACGTACCACAAAGAAGGCGGGCTGGCAAAAGCTGATGCCGCCCCCTTTCCCGGGAAGGGATGGGCCGGACCCGACGAACCGGTCCGGCAGCGGCGTGTGGGTGAGCAGATTCAGTACCAGGGTCAGGGTGGACCAGAGCAGATAGGGCGTCGCCACCCTGCGCAGTTTTTTGGTCAGGAACCACCGAAAATCGAACCCGGGATAAAAGACTTGGTGAAAGAGAAAGCCGGAAATGAAAACGAACAGGACAGTGCCGCCGGTGAGGATGTTGGCCAGATCCCGTTCCGGGTAGTAGGTGAAGGTCCAGCCGCTCAGGGCATAGCAGTGGCCGATGACGATAAGGACAATGGCGCTGCCGCGGTAGTAGGCAAAGGAGGTGAGAAACATTGGGGCCGGCGCGTGGAGGGATGATGGTACACGTCAGGCCCTACCATTGCCGGGGTTTGTGAGGATGCGGATGAGTATCGTGTTACAAAATGATGAGGCGGGGCGGGCGTCAGACGGGATAGGCAGCAGTGGCGCTGCCCGCTCCCCGTCTGCTGCGGCGCCAGCATCGATGGCTGGCGAAGCTGCCGACGGCGGATTGCTCAACCGGTTGGGCTCCTGTGTAGGGGTGCGGGATCATGGGTCAGGCTTGTCTGCGCAGCGGCAGAAATCCCATGATCAGTTCGCGCCGGGCCCTGACTCGTTTTGTCTCACGCGCAATCTAGTCCGACTTCAACGAGCAGATTCAAATCCCGCTGGATGGTTTTCGAAGTTTTGTTTGCGTAGGATTTCGCCAATTTCGGCGAAAGTTCGGTGACATCACCAACGGCGAGCCAGCCGTCCCTGGTCCCGAGGTCAAGAGCCAACTGCCGCTGGCGGACGTGGGCCGCACTGTTCTTGTCCTTGAAAAGCTCATGCACATAGTTCCGCCAGACAATATCCCACTGCTGTTCCCAGACATACTCCAACTGACTTCGCAGCCCATCGACGAACCCCTGAACGGCGTACTGGATGAACGGCAGGATGTCCCCACCGGACTTACTGGCATAGTCGAGCTGTCGGTAATATTCGCTGCGGGTCTGGTTGTAATGGTTGCTAAGCAGATGGGCTGCCGGCGAAGGGATACCCGTCTCCAGCAGGAGATGAAACTCCACCAGTCGCGCCGTTCTGCCGTTGCCGTCAGCAAAGGGGTGAATCCATGCCAGGTACAGGTGGGCCACTATCGCCTTGAGGACCGCGTAGATTGTTGCCATTCCCTTGGGAGCAACGAAATCTTCGCCGGCAAGCCAATCACACATACGCCCCAGCAGATACCGGCAATCTTCCGCCGGTGCGCCGCGATAGATCGTTCCCACCACAACTGAATGCTGACGCAGTTCGCCGGGGAGGACTTCTTCCTTGAGCGGCAGTTTGTCGAGTACCTGCCGGTTGAAAGTACACAGCAGCCCGGTGTCGAGCGGCACCGGTCGCCCCTCGGCCACCCGGGTGCTGATCTCGTTGCACGCCGCGATGATGTTGTCCACTTCCTGCTTCAGGTATTCCTTGGACGGCGGCACCTGCAACTCTCCCTGGACCGCTTTCAGGACTTCCTCTTCGGAGAGGGTGTTGCCCTCGATGGCGGTCGTTGCCGCCACCCCTTTGGCAAGATACATCTGGTGCAGGCGTTTGGCGGTTGCCGGACGGAGTGGCACCTTGGCCAGATGTTCGCATTTTGAGGTCGCTTCGCCCAAGGAAATCCAGAGAGCCGGGGGGGCCGGTCGCATATCGATGGTGAATTTCAGCCACGGATGAGTCCGCTCGTATGTCCTCATGTATGTCCTCTTTTTTTAGAGATTAACATACTGTTTATCATATAATATTTTGTATTTTCAATGATAAAATGTCAGGAATGATGTCCAGTTTTTTTGTAGGCGATGATGCGACCTGCACGAGATTCTGCATCGGACACCTCAACCACGATCTGGCTAGAGAGCAGGCGCGGCAGGAACAGGTTGTGGGTGCGGCGGGGATTTTGGAGTTGGCGGGACAGCGCGGGAATCCGTCGAGAGAACCGGTCGCGGTGCCACCGAATCGAACAGGTGCCGCTCCACCTTGATCTCGAGCACCAGGTCCGGCTTGCGCGTGGCCAGGATCTCCTCCATGTTGGCCTGGCTGTAATCCTTCCACAAATACAGCACCTCCCGGAAATTCTCGGCGAACAGCCGTTCCAGCGGGAAGAAGAACGAGTCCCGGAAGACCACCGCGGTCAGGCCGCGGGTCGGGCAGCCCATGGCGAACGATGGCCGGTCCTCCTCGGTGGGCAGGTCGCTTAGCCCCTCGGGCAGGCCCAGGGGCCGGGCGCAGGGCGTGAAGCGGCGCAGTTGGGGGTAGGGCGCCTTGAAGTCGAGGTGCCGCTGGAGGATGATGGCGAGATCGCCGCCGATGCCCCTGTTGCCGCCGTAGCTGGTCACATCCGGACCGAAGGCGAAATCGGTGGTGAAGGCCTGGTCCGGAAAGAGGGCGCTGATGCGCTGGAACAGTTCGCCGAAGGCCAGGTAGGCGCCGCGCACGTTCCAGTGGGTGTCGTGTTTGTAGTAGAGGTCTCTGCCGCCCTTGGCCCGGCGCAGCGGCGTGTGCAGGTCCACCATGTAGGCCGGCAGGCGGCCGCCGAGCCGTTGTTCGAGCTGCTCGAAACGGGTGGTGCCCTTGATGGCCGGGGCCTTGGCCATCAGCTTCTCCGGGTAGATGCTCTGCTTGTTCGGGGCCGCGGCGAGCAGGTAGCGGATGCCGCGCCGGCGCAGCCAGGCCTCCTTCTCTGCCTGTTCTGCCAGCCACTGGTCCAGTTGGGGCGTGGACAGGGGCGTTTCCCCGCGAAAATCCTCGAGCAGCTGGAAGGCGGTATAGAACAGCCAGCCATCCAACCCCTGGTGCACCTGGCCCGGAGCGCCGGAGCGGTTGAAGCGCTTTTCCATCTCGCGCTGGTAGCGGCTGACGAGCAGACCACGGAAGCCGAAATGGTCGTTGAGGTAGGCGTCGACCCCGGCGAAGAAACGGGGCAGTTCCATGGCGGAACCGGGCAGGGCAGGCAGCTCGGCCAGCTTGCGCTTTTCCCGTTCCGACCAGTCCCGGGCGGGCGTGACCAGCATGGTCAGCGCTGGCAGGCCGATGGCGACGAGAAAGAGCAGGATGACCAGCCAGCGGCCGCACGCGGTGACGGTGTTCGCGGTGCATCGGCTAAAACCGGAAATAGATGAAGGGATTGTACACTCCGGCGGCGAGGCTGATCCAGGTGCAGTAAACGAGCGTGCCGAGCAGGGCAATCCGACCGGCCTCGGCCCCGGCCGCGACGATGTGCTGCCACGGCCGGCCGAACCCGTCGATGATCTCCCGGCCACGTCGCCGCACCAGGGGAAACAGGGGCAGGGAGAGACAGGCGGCCAGGGCGAGTTCCACCAGGATTTTGCGGTCCAGGTACATGGCCACCGGGTACCTGCCGCCCGGCACCGGGTCGAACCCGGCCATGATGCCGAGAAAGGCGAGGGCCTCGGCCAGGGTCTCGCTGCGGAAAAGGACCCAGCCGGCCACCACCACCACCAGGGTCAGCAGGTGGCGCAGCGGCAGCCAGAGCCGATCGAGCAGCCGGCCCAGGGGCGAGCGTTCGATGACGAGGAAAGAAGCCGTGAAAGAGCCCCCAGGCGACAAAGGTCCAGGCCGCGCCGTGCCAGAGGCCGCAGAGGAAGAAGACCGCCCACAGGTTGGCCGCGGTGCGCACCGCACCGCCGCGGTTGCCGCCCAGGGGGATGTAGACGTAATCGCGCAGCCAGCTGGAGAGCGAGATGTGCCAGCGCCGCCAGAAGTCCCGGATGGAGGCGGCGATGTAGGGGTAGTTGAAGTTTTCGAGGAAGTGGAAGCCGAACATCCGGCCCAGGCCGATGGCCATGTCCGAGTACCCGGAGAAATCGTAATAGATCTGGAAGGTGTAGCACAGGGCGCCGAGCCAGCAGAGGGCGGGCGAGAGTTCGGCCACCGGCAGGGCGAAGATCTTGTCCGCGACCAGGCCGAGCGGGTTGGCCAGGAGCACCTTCTTGGCCAGGCCGTAGAGGAACCGTTCCGCCCCGGCGGCGAAATCAACGCTCGTCACCCGGCGGCGGACGATCTCGGCGGCAATGTCGTGATAGCGCACGATGGGCCCGGCGATCAGCTGGGGAAAGAGGGCGATGAACAGGCCGAGATCGAGGGGGTTGCGCTGCGCCCGCACCGTGCCCCGGTGCACGTCCATGAGATAGGAGATGGCCTGGAAGGTGAAAAAGGAAATGCCGATGGGCAGGTGCACCGGTGCCAAGGGCCACCGCGGGCAGGCCGACGAGGGCGAGGAACTGGTTGAGGTTGTCGACGAGGAAGGTGGCGTACTTGAAAAACCCGAGCAGGACCAGGTTGAGGCCCACGCCGAGGCCAAGCGCCGCCCTGCCGGCGGTCGTCAGCCGGCAGCGGTCGATGAGCAGGCCCGCAGCGAAATTGCCAAGGATGGAGGCAAGCATCACCAGCAGGTAGATCCCCTCGCCCCAGGCGTAGAACAGCAGGCTGGCAACAAGGAGCAGGACATTGCTCCCCCGCCCCCTGCTGCAACCGTTCAGGAGAAGAACCGCGGGCAGAAAAAAGAAGAGAAAGGTGATGGAACTGAAAACCACAAGGAACCTCGGTGGGTCGGGGACGACGGGTCGGCGCTATCGGCTCGCTTCGCGCCGGGAGCGGACTGCGTTGTCAAACCCGATTTTCCGTGCCATGGCAAGGGAGGAATGCGCGGAGCCAGGCACAAAACCGCCGAGGTGACAGGCGAGCCTTCGCGCCGAGGTAGGGTCGACCGGCCACAGCGCATGAGCGGCGGAGCCGGAGAACGGTGCGGCTCCTCGTCGATTCGCACCAACGCGACGAACCGCGTCGTTCGCAGTCCATCTTTGTTCCTTTACAAAGGCCTTCATGCTTCTTCAACGGCCACCAACCCAGTGTCGGTGCGCACGAAAAGGGGGCGAGCCACTGCGTCGATATGGGCGCGAAGCGGTGGCGAGTCGATGGCCGCGTAGCTGACCACATCCACGGAAAAGGGCAGGGGACTTTCCTGGAAGAGCGTCCACAGCCGGTCGCAAACCGCCTGGTCAGCACTGCCGTAGAGCACCAGGTCCAGGTCGGAATTGGGCCGGTAGCGGCCGGTGGCACGCGAACCGAACACCGCCACCCGGTCGATGCGGTCGCTGGCGGTGGCCAGTATCTCGCCGAGCAGGTCCTGTTGAGCAGCGGATATACCGAAAGGGTCGCTCATGGCGCGGCGATTCTCCGTTGCAGCAGGCCGGCGTTGTAGCAGGTCAGATGCGATGCCACATCAGATTATTCCAAAACAGTGAACCCGGTTGCTCTGAGATACTCGAACGTAGGGTCATAAAAGGCTGGATTGCGGGTTGCATCTTCGTCATCTCCCTGCGGTACGACAATTACCATTCCTTGTCGTGCACGGGTTAGAAGAACGCGGTACGCATTTTTGAGATATTTTTTCCGTTCTTCTTTGTTGATGTTGTTCCACCGGTTACCGCAGAAAGATTTGCATTCCCACCCGTTTGGTGAATAGCGAAAATCAGCATCCCATGTCACGCAAGCCCAATCGAGTTCGAGTCCCTGGACGTGAAACTCTGTGGCGACATCTTCCAGATAATAGGATGAGCGTACATCATGCTTGTCGTCGAGGAACCAGTGAATGGGGTCCATGGGAGTTTTTACGTCGATGGCGTGAGGCTTCAAGCGTTCAGCTTGAGATGAAACGATAATGCCATATCTCTCTGAACCCCTTGCCTTTTCCTTTAGCCACTGTTTAGCTTTGGCAAGATCGCGGGTAATAACAATAGGATATCGATCTTTCAAATTTCTAAAAGTCATCCGAGCATCATCTGAATCCCGATCAAGCAACTGTTTTACCAATATCGAGACATTTTCGGCGCGGAAAGAGCGCATTGAAACGGAAAGATGAAGATAATTATTATACGTTACATTTGAACGAGACAATATTTGTTCCATGACTTTACCTGCTCCATATTCGCTGTCATGCAAATGACCGGATATATGGATGTGCCACTCCGGAAAATTCCTGTTTAATGAGTTTATCCACTCACCAATCCCGGCTTCTCCTGTATTTATTTCCTGACCTCCACCGACAAGACAAACGATAACAGCCCAATCTTCATGCCGGTCTAAACAGGAAATCAGAAATTCCGGCTCAGATTGGTTGAAATTTGGGGTGTTCTTCTTCCTTTTCATGAAGGATGAGGTCTGTGCTATGTTCCATGCTCTCTGGGCTTCATCGAATAGGGCAACGTGTTCAATGGGCGGCTTGGTATCTTTCAAACAGTCATCCCGAAAATGATGGACATTTTGGATAAACATTTTTACCTCGCTCAGCGCCGTAGACTTTTTGAAGCGGACCCCTTTTTCTTTTTCCCGCCGCACCTTGTCCCGGGCAAGTGCCTCGCGAAGAATTGCCACAAGAGGTCCATTGCCTGACAGGAAAACGCTGTAGAGGTTATCCTGCTTTAGGATATGTTTGTTTGCGACATTGAGCCCAACCAAAGTCTTTCCAGCGCCGGGGACGCCTGTGACAAAGCAAATTGACTTGCAGGATTTTTCCCGAGATGTACGGATGACATCAGAAATAGCTTCTGTAGTCTGACTAAGATTTATGGCACTGGCGTCACTGCGAGAAATATCTGCAACCGTATGGTCGTTATAGAGCGCCATAGCTGCTTCAATAATAGTTGGTGTCGGACAGTATCGACCACTCTCCCATTTTTTTGAATCGATGGCATTGCCATCAGTAAGCATAAGGGCACTTTTAATTACATCTCGAAGTTGCAGGGCGTTAGTTTTTACTGGATTAAATAACCGGTCATTATTTGGGGTAATGGTAGATGCAATAAAATAATTATCTGCTTCCGTAGCAATAAGGACCGGGACGACAAATTGTTCATGTGTTGTTTCATGGAAGTTTTTGAGGTCAAGGGCATAATCCCAAACTTGGTCCACCCCGTAAGCAGTGAATTCCTGTTCACCAACTTTGAATTCAAGAACAAAAATTGCTGGGCCAATCAACAACAGGACGTCAATGCGTCTCCCCATGCGAGGGATCGCGTATTCGAAATAAATCTTCCCTTCATAACTGCCAAGAATTGGTCGCAGCAGATTGATCTGGTACTGCCATGCCTGTTGTTGAGTCTGGAGAACTGAGAACTGGCTTGCACAACTGAGAATGCCGATAATTTCCTCAGGCGATCGACTCAGAAATGTTGCTATAGAGTCGGAATAATAAGCGCGATTCATAGTTGGAGAATAAGCGGTAAGGAATTCGGTAACACGGAGCGTCAAGGTTCAGCCGACTTAAGGGGCATCCTTTCTTCGCCTCACCAAATAAGTGGCCAACACCGGCACATCCGCTGCGGCCCAGTCCAGGGTGCGGAGTTCCTCCGGGTCGTACCAGGTGATCGTGTCGTGTTCCTGGGGATTGGGGTGCCCGGTGGCCATGGTGCAGACAAACGGGTGCAGGGTGACTGTGACCGACGGATAGTGATGGGTACTGATGGGAAGTTTCTGCTCCAGGCGAACGAGAATTCGCAATTCCTCGCGCAGCTCACGAACCAGGCATTCCTCAGGTGATTCGCCCGGGTCGATCTTGCCTCCGGGAAACTCCCACTTGAGCGGCAGGCTCATTGTCGCGCTCCGCCGGGCGGCAAGGACCAGCCCGTCCCGCTCGATGATGGCGCAGGAAACCTGGAGATGTGGTCAACAATGATGGACGGTCGGTTCTGAAGGGGGCATGAGGGTCTCGGAGGTGGTCCGTCTCCTGAGTTCTGCTGCGCTCGGAGCAGGAACGGGCCAGGAAGGAAAGGAGCAAAATTGTTTTTGAAAGAAATCAGAACAGAGGGCGTGGCCTCAAAAATAACTCTCTGTTTTTTTAGTAGCTTTTTTTGTCTCCTTTTTCTATTCGCGCTTGGCCCGTCGGTTCGTCAGCACCGGTCATCAGAAGTTATTCATGTTGCCGGGCGCCTTCCCGGCTATGGTGTCATTGAGCGATCCTCCAGTTGCGGCCTGTTCGATGCGGTACATGGTGTGGCCGGTCCATGTCTCGGCGGTGCCAGTGCCGTCAGGTCTCTGGTGCAGGCGCATAAGTTGTTCGCGACCAAGGTGGGCGCCGAAGACCACTACATCGGCTTCAGTCTGATAGGTGATACGGTAGTCCTCTTGGCCGGGCACGCTGCGGATCAGATCAAGCAGGGCCGAAGCTTGCCCCACGGTTCCAAAGGTGGGGGTCTGGCGACCGAGGTGGCGGGTGACCGGTTCGGCAAGGGCCGAAGTTGCTAGGTGGAACAGTAGGGCTATGGCGATTGGCAATGTTTTCATCATTTTCCTGAAAAAATGAAAAGAGTCACGGATTCAGAATTCACTCGGTCCTGTTCTTGATACAAATTTCTATCATATAGGGATCGCGGCGGTATTGTTTTTTGCAATAACGCACTACGTTAGAACTAGGACCAGCATTCTTCTTTACTTCTTCATCGAGTAAGCTTCCGTATTTTATATAAATTCTTGGATAATTTTTGAGTTGTTTGACATCTAATTTGTATAAATAATCGATTTTGTCTCTGCACTCTGGAGAGGTACAATGTCTAAATTCATAATCATGAATATCTTTTAATCTATTAAGCTCCCTGTTGACAAAATTAGAAGCCGAGCACGCAGAATATGATTCAAAAACTAAGATAGTTGTAAATAAAATAAGTTTTTTAACCATTGTTATTTCTCTCCAAAATCTGGGAATCCTTGAGCCATTCTGTTTCGGGGGAGTTTGGGGTAGCCATTGATTTTTCCGTGCTGGTAACCAGCTATGCAAACGGCGCCGAGGGTAATTCCTTGGCGCCGTTTGTGTTTCCTCTAGCTGGTCTGTGGTCTGTCCTACCTCACACCTCCGGCGGGTCCTCTCCCATCAAATAGCGGTGCATGTTCAGGGCGGCCTGTTTGCCCTGGCCCATGGCGCTGATCACCGTGGCCGCGCCGGAGACGATGTCGCCGCCGGCGAACACGCCCGGTTTGGAGGTCATCATGGTGGTCGGGTCGGCGTTGATGGTGCCCCTCCGGCCGAGTTCGATCTCCGGCGCGGTCTGCGGCACCAGCGGGTTGGGCTGGTTGCCGATGGCCACGATGATCGTGTCCGCCTGCACGATGAACTCGCTGCCCGGCACCGGCACCGGCCGGCGTCGGCCCGAGGCGTCCGGCTCGCCCAGTTCCATGCGCAGACACTCCATGCCGGTCACCCGTTTGCTGGCGTCGGTGAGGATGCGCACCGGGTTGGTGAGCAGGTGGAAGACCACGCCCTCCTCCTCGGCGTGGTGGATCTCCTCGCCCCGCGCCGGCATCTCCTCGCGGCTGCGGCGGTAGACCACGATCGACTCCGCGCCCAGCCGCAGGGCGGTGCGCGCCGAGTCCATGGCCACGTTGCCGCCGCCCACGGTGATCGCCCGGTGGGGACGGATGGGCGAGGTGGCGAAGCGCGGGAAGTCGATAGGCCCGCATCAGGTTGGCGCGGGTGAGGAACTCGTTGGCCGAGAACACGCCGATGGCGTTCTCGCCCGGGATGCCCAGGAACATCGGCAGGCCGGCGCCGGTGCCGATGAACACCGCGTCGAACCCCTGGTCCATGAGCTGGTCGATGGTCTCGGTCTTGCCGATCACGTGGTCGGTGTGGATGGTCACGCCCAGCCGCTTGAGGCCGTTGATCTCGTACTGGACGATCTCCTTGGGCAGGCGGAACTGGGGGATGCCGTACATGAGCACGCCGCCGGCCAGGTGCAGGGCCTCGAACATGACCACCTCGTGGCCCCAGCGGGCCATCTCGCCGGCCACGGTGATGCCCGCCGGCCCGGCGCCGACCACGGCCACCCGCTTGCCCGTGGGCGCGGCCTTGACCGGGTCGGGCACGCCGCCGTGCTTGCGCGCGTAGTCCGCGGCGAACCGCTCCAGCCGGCCGATGGCCACCGGGTCGCCCTTCTTGCCGAGGATGCAGCCCGCCTCGCACTGGCTCTCCTGCGGGCAGACGCGGCCGCACACCGCCGGCAGGGCGGTCTGCTCTTTCAGCTTGATCAGGGCGTCGACAAACTTGCCCTCGGCGATCATCTTGATAAAGGCCGGGATGTTGATGTTCACCGGGCAGCCCTGCCACGCAGCCGGGCTTCTTGCACTGGATGCAGCGCGAGGCCTCGAGCATGGCGATCTCTTCCGTGTAGCCCCGCGGCACCTCCTCGAAATTCGTGCGGCGGCGGCGCGGGTCCTGCTCCGGCATGGGCTGGCGCGGGATCTTGGGTTTGGCCTTGGCTTTGCTGGGCCCGGCCTGGGCCGGTTTCGGCTCGCTCGTGTTCATCGGGTTCTCCGCGGGTTGTTCAAGGTTCGGCCGCTTTCAGCGAATGGGCTCGGGTTTGTAGAGCAGGGCGTTCAGGTCCACGGTCTGCGACAGGGCCTGCACCTCCTGCGGGGCATAGGCGCTCCGGCGCGAGGCCAGCTCGTCCCAGTCCACCAGGTGGCCGTCGAAGATCGGGCCGTCCACGCAGGCGAACTTGGTTTTTTCACCGATGGACACGCGACAGGCGCCGCACATGCCGGTGCCGTCGACCATGATCGGGTTGAGCGCCACCAGGGTGGGGATCTTGAGCGTTTTGGTCAGGTCGGTGACCATGCGCATCATGAAGGTGCAGCCGATGGCCACGCACTGGTCGACCCGTTCGCGCGCCGCCACCTGGGTGATCACCTCCTGCACGCCGCCGCGCACGCCGCGGCTGCCGTCCTTGGTGGCCACGATCAGCTCGTCGCACACGCCGCGCAGCTGCTCTTCCATGTAGACCAGGTAGGCGGAGCTGGCCTCGATGGCCACGATCACCCGGTTGCCGACCTCGCGCAGGGCCCGGGCCAGCGGCAGGATGGCGCCGATGCCGTAGCAGCCGCCGCCGAGCAGCACCGTGCCGCGCTTGGCGATGTCCATGGGCATGCCGAGCGGACCGCTCACGTGGGCGATGCGGTCGCCGGTTTTCAGCGCGGCCAGCTCGCGGCTGGAGCGGCCGACCTCCTCGATGACGAGCGAGATCCAGCCCTCCTCCGCGTTCCAGTCCACCAGGGTGAAGGGCGAACGCTCCGAGGTCTCCCGGGCCATGAGGATGATGAACTGGCCGGGCCGGGCGAACGTGGCGATCGCCTCGGCCTGGATGCGGAAGTAGTGCATGTTCGGCACGATCTCGCGCTTCTCGAGGATGGCGAAGCCTTCGCCGGCGATCACCTCGGCCGGGTCGGTCGGCGTGGCCGGCAGGCCGAAGGCGGCCAGCGCCGGGACGATGTCGGCCAGCAGGTGGCCGCGGTAGCGGATGGGCAGTTCGCGCACGTGCTGGCGCGGGTTGCCCGGGAAGGTCGCGGGTGCGGGGTCGTTTTCGATCAGCGGGGTGATCTCGTCCACCCGGGCGAAGGCGAAGTCCGCTTCGCCCAGCGCCTGGCCGAGGTCCGTGAGGATGGCCCACTCGGGCCGGGCATTGCCCGGCGCGCGGCTGACCCCGGCCAGGTTCTTGACCGTGCCGGCCGCGGTGCGGAAGGTGCCGCCGATCTCGCTGAGCACGGCCGCGGGCAGGATCACCGTGGCCAGGTCAGCGGCCGGGGAGGGCAGGCAGTCGATCACCAGGGTGAAGGGAGCGGCCTGCACCAGTTCAGCCGGGAGCAGGTCACCGTTGGTGACCAGGGCGCGGATCGTGCCCTTTTTGACCTCGTCGGCCAGGGCCAGCACGCCGCTGTCGTCGCTGCCGGCCGAGGTGGGCAACAGCAGCAGCCGGCCTCCGAGTCGTTCGGCCAACCGAGCGTAGAGGAAGCGGTCCTCGCGGCTGGTGGTTTCGCTGATCACGAACACCACGGCCCCGGCGGCGGCGCGCAAGCCGTCGGCCGCGGCGCGGACAGCCGCTTCCCAGTCGGTGGGGATCAGGTCTTCGCCCTCGCGCACCTGCGGCCGGATGATCCGGTTCGGGGCGCCGACGATCTGCGCCAGGCCGAAGCGGCCGAGCGCGCACAGGCTGTCTTCCTTGTCGAAGCCGGTCATCACCGTGGCCAGCAACTGGCCCTTCTTGCTCTGCGCAATGATCGAGCAGCCCTCGCTGCACAGGATGCAGGCCGAGGGGGTGTCGGCCTCCGCCTTGCCGTGCCAGCGGGCGAACCGGTCGGTGAGCGTGCCCGTGGGGCAGATGTCGATGCAGGCCCCGCAGAACACGCAGCCCGAGAACACGTGGCTCTTGTCAAAGGCCGTGCCGATGCGCGCCCACTTGCCCCGGTTGATGATGCTGATCGCCGGCTGGCCGTGGATCTTCTCGCAGATCCGCCAGCAGCGGCCGCAGAGGATGCACAGGTTGTAGTCGCGATCCATGAACGGGTCGTCGCGCTCGAGCCCGTAGCTGGCGTACAGGGTCGACAGGTTCAGCTCGCGCGAGTCGGCCTGCAGCACCATCTTGCGCAGGTCGCACTCCTCCCGGTTGGCGCAGAAGCCGCAGCGGGTGGAGCGGGCCGCCTTGGTGGCGTTCGGTCGATACTTTTCGCACTGTTCGCGGTGCACGCAGACCAGGCAGCTGTTCGGGTGACCGGAGAACATCAGCTCCAGGGTGCGGTTGCGCAGGGTGGTGAGCCGCGCGGACTGGGTTTTCACCTGCATGCCCTCTGCCGCCGGGGTGGTGCACGAGGTGGGATAGCCGCGCACACCCTCGATCTCGACGATGCACATGCGGCAGGAACCGTAGGGGTTGAGGTCCTTGTGGTCGCAGATGGTGGGGATGGTGATGCCGGCCACGCGGGCGGCCTCGAGAACGGTCTTGCCTGCTTCGACCTCGACCGTGCGGCCGTCAATGGTCAAACTGATGCTGCCCATGCAATCTCCTTGAGTGTGAATCGCTTGCCGATGGGTGACTCGCGCGTGTGGTCTAGCTGACGAGCACGGCCTCGAACTTGCACGCCTGGCGGCAGGAGCCGCACTGGATGCACAGGTCCTGGTCGATCAGGTGCGGCTTCTTCTTCGCGCCGCTGATGGCCTCCACCGGGCAGGCCCGGGCGCAGGCCATGCAGCCGGTGCAGCGGGCCGGGTCGATCTCGAAACGGATCAGGGCCCGGCAGGCCCCGGCCGGGCATTTGTGGTCCTCGATGTGGGCCCGGTATTCCTCCTCGTAATACTGCAGGGTGGTGAGCACCGGGTTGGCCGCGGTCTGGCCGAGGCCGCACAGCGAGGCGTTCTTCATGGTGTCGCCGATGCGCCGCATGGTCTCGATCTGGTCGAGCGAGCCGCGGCCCTCGGTGATGTCGGTGAGGAGGCGCAGCAGGTGCTGGGTGCCCATGCGGCAGGGCACGCACTTGCCGCAGGTCTCGTTCTCGGTGAAGGTGAGGAAGTAGCGGGCCATGTCGACCATGCACGATTCCTCGTCGATGACGATCATGCCGCCCGAGCCCATGATCGAGCCGACCTCGGCCAGCCGCTCGTAGTCCACCGGCAGGTCGATGAAGTCCGCCGGGATGCAGCCGCCCGAGGGACCGCCGGTCTGCACCGCCTTGAACCTCTTGCCGTCGAGCACGCCGCCGCCGATGTCCTCGATGATGGTGCGCAGCCGGGTGCCCATGGGCACCTCGATGAGCCCGGTGCGGTTGATCTTGCCGGCCAGGGCAAAGGTCTTGGTGCCGCGGCTCTTGTCGGTGCCGATGCTGCGTACCAGGCCGCGCCCTTCTCCAGGATGGCGGAGACGGCCGCGAGCGTCTCCACGTTGTTGATGTTGGTGGGCTTGCCGAACAGGCCGGCGTTGGCCGGGAAGGGCGGCCGCGACCGGGGCATGCCGCGCTTGCCCTCGATGCGACTGCATGAGCGCGGTCTCCTCGCCGCAGACAAAGGCGCCGGCGCCTTTCTTGATTTTGATCTCGAAGTTGAAGCCCGAGCCGAGGATGTTCTCGCCGACAAAGCCGAGTTCGCGCATCTGGGCGATGGCCGCCTGCAGCCGCTCGATGGCCAGCGGGTACTCGGCCCGGCAGTAGACGTAGCCGGTGGAGGCGCCGATGGCGTAGCCGGCGATGAGCATCCCCTCGAGCACCGCGTGGGGGTCGCCCTCGAGCACGGAGCGGTCCATGAACGCGCCCGGGTCGCCCTCGTCGGCGTTGCAGATCACGTATTTCTTGTCCCCCGCGGCGTTGCGGGCAAAGCCCCACTTGACGCCCGTGGGGAAACCGGCGCCGCCGCGGCCGCGCAGGCCGGAGGCCTTCATCTCCTCGATGACCGCGTCCGAGCCCATGGCCACGGCCCGGGCAATGCCCTGGTAGCCGCCGCGGGCCAGGTAGTGCTGGACGTTGGTGGGGTCGATGATGCCGCAGTTGCGCAGGACGATGCGCACCTGCGGACCTATCATGGGCAGTTCGCTGAAGGCGGGCAGGTCGACCTTTTCGTCGGCCGCCATCACCGCCAGGGCGCGCGGCAGGTAGGGCTCGCCCTTGACGAGCTGCGACTCGACCAGCTGCGGCACGTGCCGCGGCTCCACCCCGTGGTAGAGCACGCGCAGGCCGCCCGCGCTGCGGATCTCCACCAGCACCTCGGCATAGCACATGCCCAGGCAGCCGACCTCGAAGGTTTTGGTGGTGTCGGTCAGGTCGTGCTTGTCCAACTCCTTGGCAAAGGCCTGGAGCACCTCCAGCGAGCCCGCGGCCCGGCCGCAGGTGGCCGAGCCGACGAGGATGCGGGCCTGGTCCGGCCGTTCGAATTCGGTCCACTCCAATCGAGCCTGGTCCTGCAGGGTTGCGAAACTCATTCCTTGTCCTCGATGAGCTTTTTAGTTTTGGCGGAGGTCATGCGGCCGAAGACCTTGTCGTCCAGGACGACCACCGGCGCGAGCGCGCAGCTGCCGAAGCAGGCGACCCGCTCCAGGCTGAACTTGCCGTCCGTGCTGGTCTGGCCCGGCTCGATGCCGATGGTGCGGCTGATGGCGTCCATGATCATGCCGCTGCCGCGCACGTGGCAGGCCGTGCCCTGGCAGACCTTGACGTGGTGCAGGCCGGGCGGCACGAAGCGGAACTGGGCGTAGAAGGTGGCCACCCCGTACACGTCGTTCTCCGACAGGTCGAGGTGGTCGGCCACCCGTTGCACCGCCTCCGGGGCGAGGTACTGGAAGCGCTCCTGTACCTCCTGCAGCAGGGGGATGAGGTTGTCCCTCTCCCGGCCGTAGCCGGCGAGGATCTCGTCAAGGGTCGGTTGGGCAGGCATCATGCAGGGCTCCATCGGCTGCGGGAATCCGGCGCTGCGCCGGGAAAGGCGAGGGGACCGTCCGGCGGGGGCGGCGGCCTTCGCTTGAAGGGAAGCGTTCTCAACTACAGCACCATGCCGTCGAAAAAGCGCAACACTTTCCACCGGATGGTTACTCCGCACCACCTGTGGGGGGCCGGCGCGGGATTTCCACCTTTATCCGTTCATGACGAAATTGTCAAGCAGCGGCCGGGTGCTGTGCAGGCAACCGCAGACCGCCATTCCGGGCCTGCCGGGCACAATCTGATTGTGCTCGCCCAGGCCCGGGCGTACAATGGCCGGGTCCCGGCGCCCGCCCGCGCCCGTCTTTTTCCCGCCCCGCCTGGAGAGTTGCATGCGCCTTTCACCCCTGCTCACCGACCTGTACGAACTGACCATGCTCGCCGGCTATTGCCGGGAGGGCATGGAGGCCAAGCCGGCCGCGTTCGACCTGTACTTCCGCACCAACCCCTTCGAGGGCGGCTACGCCGTGTTCGCCGGCCTGGAACCGGCCCTGGACGCGCTCGCGGAGTTGCGCTTTGCCGAGGACGAACTCGCCTACCTGGCCGGGATCGGCCTGTTCGACGAGCCGTTCATCGCCTTTCTGCGCGACTTCCGCTTCCGCGGCACCGTGGTCGCCCCGCCCGAGGGCACCGTGGTGTTTGCCAACGAACCGCTGCTCACCGTCACCGGCACGCTCGCCGAGACCCAGCTGGTCGAGACGCTGTTGCTCAACATCCTCAACTTCCAGACGCTGGTGGCCACCAAGGCGGCGCGTATCTGCCACGCGGCCGCCGGCGCCGAGGTGATCGAGTTCGGCCTGCGCCGCGCCCAGGGCCCGGACGGCGGGCTGAGCGCGGCCCGCGCCGCCTGCGTGGGCGGGGCCACGGGCACGAGCAACGTGCTCGCCGGCATGCGCTTCGACCTGCCGGTGCGCGGCACCCACGCCCACAGCTGGGTGCAGGCCTTCCCGGACGAGCTGACCGCCTTCCAGGCCTATGCCGACGCCTTCCCGGACTCCACCGTGCTGCTCGTCGACACCTACGACACCCTGAAGAGCGGCGTGGTCAACGCCATCATCGTGGCCCTTCGCCTGCGCCAGCGCGGCCACGAGCTGCGCGGCATCCGCCTCGACTCGGGCGACCTGGCCTACCTGTCGCGCGAGGCCCGGCGCATGCTCGACGAGGCCGGCTTCCCCGAGGTGGCTATCCTCGCCTCCAATGACCTGGACGAGCAGGTGATCGACTCGATTCGCGACGAGGGCGGCCGGGTGGACATCTACGGCGTGGGCACGCGCCTGGTCACCGCGGCCGGTCGCCGGCGGGGTGGCGCTCGGCGGGGTGTACAAACTGGTGGCCATCGATGGCGAGCCGAAGATGAAGGTGACCAGCGACATCGCCAAGGCGACCGTGCCCGGGGAGAAGCGGGTGCTGCGCGTGCAGGATGCGGACGGCAGCTTCATCCAGGACGTGGTCTGCCTGGCCGGGGAGAACACCCCGGCCGCCGGCGACACGGTCTTTGATCCGACCAACCCGCTGCGCCACACCGATCTGCGCGAGGGGATCGAACTGATCGACCTGCGCACGAAGGTCATGGCGGGCGGCCAGCGCACCCGCCCGGCCGAGTCGCTGGCGACCATGAGCGAGCGGTGCCGCCAACAGATGCGGCTGCTGCCCGCGGGCACGCTGCGCTTTGTCAACCCGCACCGCTACAAGGTGTCGATCTCGGAACGGCTCAAGGACCTGCGCGGCGAGATGATGCAGGCGGCCCATATCGGCAGGAGGCAGCTATGAAGGCACTGGTCATTGTGGATGTGCAGAACGATTTCTGTCCGGGCGGAACCCTGGCCGTGGCCGGGGGCGACCGGGTGGCCGCACCGCTGGCCCGGCTGGCGGCACGGTTTGCGGCCGCCGGCCTGCCGGTGTTTGCCAGTCGCGACTGGCATCCGCCGGACACGGCCCATTTTCAAGGATGCGGGCGGTCCCTGGCCGGCCCACTGCGTGCGCGACACACCCGGCGCCGAGTTGCACCCGGACCTGGTCCTGCCGCCGGAGGCTGTCCTCCTCTCCAAGGGCGTGGACCCGCAGGCGGACGGCTATTCCGCCTTCGAGGCGCGGGACGATGACCGGCCGCGACCTGGCCGAGCTGCTCGCCGCGGCCGGGGTCGATCAGGTCTGCGTCGGCGGCCTGGCCACCGACTACTGCGTGCGCGCCACCGTGCTCGAAGCGCTCTCGCGCGGCCTGGGGGTGAGCCTGCTCACCGACGCGGTGGCCGGGGTGAACGTGCAGCCCGGTGATGCCCAGCGGGCCGTGCGAGGAGATGGTCGCGGCCGGCGCGCAGTTGACGACCACCGACCAGGTGACAGTGAACGGCCCGGACCAGGGCCAGGGAGGGAAAGGCTGATGTTCACCCTGAGCGATATCCGCAACATTGCCGTGCAGATCGAAGAAAACGGCGAGGCGACCTACCGGCGCGCGGCCGAGCGCAGCGCGGACCCGGAGCGCAAACGGCTGTTCACCTGGATGGCCGACGAGGAGCGCGGCCATGCCGAGGAGTTCGCCGACCATCCGGGCCGACGCGCCGCTCACCCCGGAGCAGGCGGAACTGGAGGCCATGGGCCGGGAACTGCTGCAGGACATCGTCCGCAGCCAGACCTTTTCGCTCCAGGGGCGGCAGCTGGCCGAGGCCGACGACCTGGAGGAGCTGATCGCCCAGTCCATCGAGTTCGAGCAGGACACCATCGACTTCTACGAGTTCCTCGCCTCCTTCCTCGACGACCCGCGGGCAATGGAGCAGATGCGGCGCATCATCGACCAGGAGCGCGAGCACGTCCGCCAGCTCGAGGCGGTGCGGGCCGAGGGCGCGCCGCCGGAGATGGGCAGCGCCTGAGCCGGTCCGCCACCGCCCCAAAAAAACGCAGGCCCCCGTTCGGGGGCCTTTTTTTATGGTTTTCGGGCGGATTTCAGCGCTTGCCCACCGCGGCCAGGTACACGGTGAACTCGTCCTCGCCGTCCACGCCGAGCAGTTGGTCGCAGGCCTCCTGGTCGTAGGCGGCGATCACGCAGGCGCCGCAGCCGATGGCCTCGCAGGCGAGGTAGAGGTTCTGGCCCACGTGGCCGGCGTCCACGGCGATCACTTTGTGCGCGGCCAGGTCGTAGCGCCACTCCATGCGCGGGGCCACCGCGGTCCACAGGAAACTCACCGCGGCCGCGCCCAGGCAGGGCTGGTTGAGGCCGGCGTGGCGGGCGAGCAGGTGGATCTGCGGCTCGACCCGGAGCTGCGCCAGCTGGCCGTCAAACGGCAGGTAGCGGTAGAGCCCGGGTTCCAGGCCGTCGACCCGGCTCACCGCCAGGTAGGTCTCGAAGGCGTGGCGCGCCCCGGCCGAGGGCACGGTGCGCAGGGCCACGGCCGGGCTGAGCACCTGGCGTACCCCTTGAGTGGCGAAGAGGAGCAGGGAGAGTTCCTCCAGGGTGAGCGGCGTTTGGGCGTAACGGCGTACGCTCTCGCGCCGGAGGATGGCCTCGCCAAGCGGGATGTTTGCCAGCCGGGTGAGCGCCGCCCGTCCGTCGGGCAGGGGGATGCGCGGCAGGTCAGGGGCACAGGGCTGCTGCCCTGGCGGCGGCGGCAGGCCGCGGCTCTGCCCGGTCTGCGAGAAGTCGATCTGCTGGCGGATGGTGTCCTTGAGCAGGAAGCGGTGGGCTGCGTAGCGCGGGTCGGCCATGGTCCCTCCTTGGGTTGAGGCGGATGTGATCGGTTGTGGGGGATCAGGGGGACTGCGGCTTTCGGGTCTCGCTCAGCAGGCTGCGCGCCATCAGGCCGAGCAGGGCAACGCCTGCCACCAGCACCGCCCAGAGCACCAGGGTGGTCCACGAGGCGACCAGCACCGGCCGCAGGGCCGCCTCCCCGCCCAGTTCCCGGATCGGTCCGGGTTCGATCGGCCGGATGAGCGCGGTCGAGCGGGTGGCGTCGAGCGCGCCGAGCAGCAGGCCGTCCCCGTGGCCGCTGCGCGGGTCCAGCCGCCGGCTGGCAAAGGCCAGGGTGTAGGGCCCGGGACCGCGGCCGACAAAGATCACCTGGTCGGGCTGCCAGCCGACCTCGAGCCCGAGCCGGCCGGCAGCGGACGCGCCGCCGTGGTCCGCGTGCAGCCGCACCTGCCAGTATCGGTCCGTGGTCGGCGCGCAGACCACCGGGTCGCTCAGCAGCCGTTTGCCCTGCAGGCTCAGGTCGTAGAACAGGCCGGTGTGCACGGTCTGCCAGGGTGCGCTCTCCGTGGGCCGCGACAGCACCGTGGCCTGTACCGCGCCGGCGGCGGCCGGGAGCAGCAGCTGCACCGAGCGCACCGTGACCCGCGCCGGCAGGGTGAACTCGAGCTGGCGTTCCGGGCCGCGGCTGTCCACGGCCGCGGGCGTGAGCGCAAGCCGGTTCGCGGGCAGGGTCGGCGCGCCGGAGACGGCGGTGACCTGGCGCAGGGCGAACCGGTTCGCGCAGTCGGGCGTGTCCAGGCGGAGATAGGCCGGCACCCGGCCGTGCAGGGGGATGCGGCGGCGGCTGATCGTCTGGCCGTCGGCCTCGAGGTCGGCGAGTACCGCGGACGGTGCGGCCGCGGTCCAGCGGGTGAGGTCGTCGCTCTGGCTGACCTGCACCGTGCACAGGGCCTGGCCGCTGCCTTCCCAGCGCAGTTCGAGCGCATCCAGGCCTGTTTCCAGGCGGCTGGCGTCCACCAGGTAGGCGGTGGGGGTGGTCGTGGCGGGGCGGCCGGCGTCCACGGTGAGCACCGTGCCGTCCCGGTCGCGGCGGACGCGCAGGGAGAGGTCGTCCCGGACCGGCCGGTCGGTTGTTGCCAGCGGGAAGAAGGGCAGGTCGCGGCGCATTTCCCGGCGATTGTCGTCCGGGTCGGGCCGGCGCAGGGCGTGCGCCACCACCTCGCCAGCCCCGTTGAACACGCGCAGGTCGGCGAGATCCGCACGGGTGAGCTGCTCGTAGACCGTAAGCGGCAGCGCCACACTGTAGGCGCCCCCGTCCGCGGCCCCGGGCAGGTCCAGGCCCGAGGCGAAATCTCCGGGCACGGGCGCGGCCGCCCCGGCGGGTCGGGCCAGGGCGAGAAACAGGATGAGCAGCAGGGCGAACTGGGGCATCAGCGGTACTCCCGGGTTTTCGGGGGCAGGGGGGCGAAAAAGCCGATGATCAGCATGAGCAGGCCGACCACCAGGAAGCTGACGATGCGGCCCACCGTGCCGGCCGAGGCCAGATCGATGAGAAAGAGCTTGGCCACGGTCAGGGTGAGTAGGCCGGCCCCGGCCAGCCAGGCGCGCCGGTCGTTCGTTCGCGCCCCGCGCACGGTCAGGCCCAGGGCGAGCACGGCCCAGAGCGCGGCCAGGGCGGCCTGCAGCACCGGCGAGGCGAACAGTCCGGCGGGCGTGTAGGCGGTCGAGAAGAAAAAATGGACCGTGCGGCCGACCACCACGTTGAGAAAAACAAAAACAAAGAACGCGGTGAGCGCCAGCCGTGCTTGGCGGCCCGGGCCGGGGGCGAGGCGCAGGAGGGAGAGGCCGACCAGCAGGAGCACGGCCATCTCGGCCAGTTCCAGCGGGTTGACCAGCGGCAGGTAGCCAAGCGGCGCCGGGGCGCCGTTCAAGGTGAACGAGGCCGCGGTCCACAGGAGCAGGACAACGAGCGCCGGGTCTGCGCCCGCGCCGAGGTAGGCCGCAGGATACCGTCCGACCGGCCAGGTCAGCCGCCCGCCGAAACGGTGGAGGACAAGGAGCAAGGCCGCGGGCACAAACCCCTGGCAGGCCGCGGACCAGGCCGGGGCCAGTTCAGGCAACCGGGCCACCCGGGCCGAGGTTTCCACGGCGAGCACCAGGAGCAGCAGCCACAGCCCGAGCGCGTGCCAGGCCGGGGTCAGCCGTGCGGGCAGGAGCGGCTCGCAGCGCCTGAGCAGGACAAAATGCAGCAGGAACAGCAGCGGCCAGGCGAGCCAGCCCCAGCCGACCAGCAGCGGGCCGCCGCGGGGCAGGGCCTGGCCGGCCAGGGCCAGCCAGGCGAGCGGCAGCAGGACGAGCAGCGCGCCGGCGAGCCGCGGCCAGGCCAGCCGGCGGGCGAGCGGGGCGAGAGCGGCCGCGGTCAGGCAGGCGAAGACGAGGAAGGCCGGGAACAGGGCCCGCCAGTGGAGGTGCCAGTCCAGGTCGCGATAGCCGCCCACAAACCACCAACCGAGCGCCCAGGCGAGCACCAGGTCGATCACCCGCGGCCGGCTGGCCAGGGCCGGGTCCGGGTCCTGCTCCAGCCACCGGGCGGAGCACAGCCCGGCCCCGGCCAGCAGGGCGCAGCCGAGAAACACCCGGTTGGCCAGGGTCAGCGAGCCCGGCGGCAGGGTGGACTGGGCAAGGAAGGCGAGTCCCGCGCCCGCCTGCAGCACCAGGCCGAAGCGGACCAGGCCGCGCCGCCCCTGGCGCACGCCCAGCCAGACCAGGGCCGCGCCCTCGAGCGCCCAGGCGGCCGTGGTCCAGGCCGGGTCCAGGCCGAGCGGGATGGCCAGGCTGGCAAAGACCAGGCCTAAGGCGAGGAAGCATTCGCCCAGCAGCCGCAGGCTCCCGGCCGCCCGCTGCCAGATCGCCCGGGCGAGCAGGGTGTAGAACAGGCCCAGGCCCAGGGCGCTGTAGGCCAGGCCGTAACGGAACTCCTGCACCAGGGCGGCCTGCAGGCCGGCAGTGACCAGCGGCAGGCCGAACACGAGCGGCCCGTCGACCAGGCCGCGCAGGTCGAGCGGCTGGCGCAGGGCGAAAAGCACGGACACGGCCACGTACAGAAGGAAGAAGAGGAGCAGGAAGGGTTCGGTGGAGGCGAACAGTTCGGGCCGGTAGCCGAGCACGCCCCACAGGGTGGCGATACCGAAGGTGCAGACAAAGCCGACCAGGTTGAGTTCGCGCCAGGCCTTGAACCAGGCGATGGCCAGGATGCCGGTGTTGAGCAGCGCGTAGTAGGTGAACAGCTGCACGTGGCTGCCCGCGCCGGTGGAGAGCAGCACCGGCGCGAGGAAGCCGCCGATGGTGCCGGCCGTGGCCAGGGTGCGGGCCTCCTGGAGCACGGCGAGCAGGCAGGACAACCCCACCAGGGCGACGAGCAGGACCAGGGCCAGGGCAGGCGGCACCAGGCCGTAGAGCCGGGCCGCAGCAAAGACCACCAGGTAGAGGATGCCGATACCGCCGCCCTGCAGCCCCAGGCCGTAAAGCGTGTGGCGCCGGCGCAGCAGCCAGCCGGTGGTGAGCAGCGCCAGGCCCCCCGCGGCCACGGCCGCCAGCCGCAGTTCCAGCGGGATCAGCTCGCGCTGGGCCGCGTACTTGAGCAGGAAGGCCACCCCGAAGAACAGGACCACCAGCCCGGCCTTGAGCACCGGGTTGCCGCGGGTGAGCAGGCGGACGACGGGCGCGAACAGGTCCGGGAGCAGGCGACGCGGTGGCGGTGTCGGTGCCGCTGTGCCCTCCCGGGTGACGGGTTCGGCCGCGGCCAGGGCGGGGGCGGGAGACTCCAGTGCCGGCGGTGACGGTATGGGCGGGTGCGGAGCCGGCTCGGCGGCTGTGGCGGCATGCGTCCGGGTCGGTTCGGTCCGTTCGGCCTCGAGCCGGGCCAGGCGGCGGCGCAGGTCCTGCACGCTCAGGGCCAGGTAGGCGACCAGGCCGGCGAGCAGGCCCATGAAGAGACCGCGCGGGGCCGCGCTCAGCCCGGCCAGGAAGGCGAGGCCCACCAGCAGGGTGGTCAGGGCGGGGTGCATGGGGGATTCGCGTTCAGGCCTGGTGGAGGATCAGCCCCCAGTGGGAGGGGATCTCCAGCCGGTATTGCCGGTCTCTGACCTCGATGGTCCACTCCGGCTCAGCGAGCAGGTTGGTCCAGGTGCCGTCCTCCGGGAACTGCAGTTCCAGCCAATGGCCCGCGGATGAAAAATTGAGGGCGATCAGTGCCCAGGTGCGGTGGCCCGTGTCGTCGTCCAGGTAGCGGCGATAGACGAGCAGCTGGCGGCTGCAGTCGATGCCCAGGCCGTCGCTATCGAACTCGCTCTGCCACTCCTCCCACCAGTGCGGGGCGAAGCCGTCGCCGCGCAGCACCGGGTAGTCCCGGCGCAGGCGAATGAGCCGCCTATAGAGATCGAACAGGGGGCGGCCGTAGCCATCGAAGCGATAGTCCCAGTGGAGCGGCCGCGACTGCACCCGCCGGCCGCTGCCCTGGTCGTCCTCGGGCAGCCACTGGTCCTCGGCGAATTCCTGGCCGTTCTGGATGAGCACCGCGCCCGGCGCGGTCAACAGGGCCACGGCCCAGGGCTGGGTGCGGTACCAGCGGGCCGCGCCCGCATTCTCCCGCGCCCCGGCCTGCCAGGCCAGGTGGGCGTGGTCGTGGTTGCCCAGGTACAGGGTCGGCGCCTTGCCCGTTCCCTGCAACCAGCGGTTGGTGTTGAGCGCGTTGAGCAGGCCGGGTTGGATGCGGTCGTGCCATAGGCCGTCGAAGCAGTGACCGTAGAGCCCGTTGTCCCAGTAACTGGTGGCCTGGGTGTCCTTGACCACCTGGACCGCGTCCAGGGCCAGATGCTCCAGGGTGAGCGAGAAGTGATTCTCCCCGGCCGCCTCCCTGTCCGCGGCCAGGTCAGCCATGAGCTGCGGCAGGCCGCGGTTGTCCCCGTGCGTGTAGAAGTTGACCGTGTTGTCGAAGCGGATGCCGTCGATGCCGAAGACCTCGATCCAGTAGCGGCAGACATCGAGGATCAGTTCCTGGGTGCAGCGGTTGTTGAAGTCCAGGTCCTGCAGGCCGGGGAATTCGCCGGCGAACCGGCCGGTGAACGGGCAGTCCGCGTCCCAGGCCTGGTAGAACGCCTTGTAGGGAAAGGCGGTGGCCACGTGGTTGAACACCCCGTCCATGAGGACGTGCAGGCCGCGGTCGTGGCATTCGCTGATGAGACGTTTCAGCCAGGAGAGCTTTTCCGTGGGCTGGTTGAGGTCGTTGGCGTAGCGGTAGCTCACCGAGTAGTAGAGCGCGGGCGTGTAGCCCCAGGAGAACCGCTCGTCGGTCCAGGCGGTCCAGGGCATGAACAGGATGGCGGACACGCCCAGGTCGACGAGGTGGTCGAGCCGGTCGCGCACCGCGTCGAGCGGCGCGCGCACACCGCGCTCGCCGGCAGTGCAGTCGTCGATCATCAGTTCGTAGATGACCAGGTCGCCAAGCGGCCGGCGGCCGCCGGCGAGCGGCCGCACCAGGTTGTCCGCCGGCTGGCTGCCGCCGATGACAAAGGCCGCGTTCAGGTTGCGGCTGCCGCCGTAGCGGGCGAACGGGTCGCTCACCCAGCGGACCGGCTCGGCCGGGTCGCGGAAGCTGACCAGGTACTTGTACTCGTAGAACCCGGCGGGCAGGGCGCGGTCGGTCTGACAAGATCCAGATCTCGCCCTCAAGGTGGGGTTCGCGGACCAGCTGCGGCGCACTTGCCGGGTCCCAGTCCGCGCCGCCGGGCAGGTGGTGCTGGAAGTCGCCGCAGACGCGGATGGTGTCGATGTTGTGGGCCAGGCCGCGTTCCTCGTCCGGGAAGAACAGGCGGAATTCCGCCCGCCCCTGGTCGCGGTCGTCACCAATCTGTCGGGAACCGAGCCGCTCGCGCATGTGCCTCATGGGTGCCTCCCTGTCGTGTCGGCAGCGTCCGGCCCGGGCGCGGGTCGCAGCGGCTGCTATTTCTGCGGCCGGTATTCGAACCGCTTGTTTTTCTGGTCGAGCAATTGCACCACCAGGTAGTCGTCGTGTTTGTTGTGAAAGGCCTCGTAGCCCTCGCGCTCGCAGGCCGGGCAGCAGTCGATGGGCAGCTCCACGCCCAGGCAGGTGAGGATGTGGCTCGAACTCGATTTGACGAGCCGCAGGCCGCGGCACTGGTCGCAGTCTTTGAGCTGTTCGCGCTGCTGTTCGAGGATGCCGTCCGTGTCGTAGTAGATCTTGCGCTCGCGGATGAACCAGTCGCCCTTTTTCTCGAAATCGCCCGGCTCCGGGTTGAAATACCCTTCCAGAATCTCCTCGGACAGGGCGCGGATGTAGTCCATGGTCTCGGCGTTCTCGGCCAGCGCCGCCTGGTTGTAGTCCGGCTCGCGCACCGCCGAGTAGTCGCAGCCGGCCATGGCCAGGCAGATGCCCAGGTTGACGTAGGGCAGGGCGCCCTTGATCGAGTAGCCGCCCTCGAGCACGGCGATGTCCGGCTTGAGCAGCTCGTTGAGCCGGGCATAGCCCTGGGCCGAGAACAGCATGTTGGTGATCGGGTCGGAGTAGTGGTTGTCCTGGCCGGCGGAGTTGATCACCAGGTCGGGCTGGAAATCGGCGAGGATGGGCAGCACCACGCTGCTCGATGGCGTGCAGGTAGCCCTCGTCCGAGGTGCGCGGCGGCAGGGGGATGTTCACCGTGCGGCCCAGCGCCCGCGGGCCCGCCGTTCTCATTGGGAAAGCCCGAGCCGGGGTAGAGGGTGCGGCCGTCCTGGTGCAGCGAGATGAACAGCACGTCCGGGTCGTGCCAGTAGATGTCCTGGGTGCCGTCGCCGTGGTGGCAGTCGGTGTCGACGATGGCGATGCGCTTGCGGCCGTAGTGCTCGCGGATCCACTCGATCATCACCGCTTCGATGTTGATGTTGCAGAAGCCGCGGTTGCCGTGCACCACCTTCATGGCGTGGTGGCCGGGCGGCCGCACCAGGGCGAAGGCGCGCCGGGTCTCGCCCTCCATCACCAGCCGGGCCGCCTGGATGGCGCCGCCGGCCGAGATCAGGTGCGACTCGGTGCAGATGGCGTCCACCGCGGGGAAGCAGAAATGGGCGCGGAGGATGTCCGTGTCCGTGGCGAACAGCGGGCCGGTGCTCGCTGATGCCGTCGATGTCGAACAGCCCCTCCTCGCGGAACTGGTCCTGGGTGTAGAGCAGCCGCTCCTCCCGTTCCGGGTGGGTGCGGCGAGATGGCCCAGTCAAAGGCCGGGAAAAAGATGACGCCGAGGGTCGAGGCAGCTTTCAGCATGGAAACACCTGTGGCTGTGGGTGGGCGGGAACGCGTTTCAGACCGGGCCGGCCAGGCGGGCCGTGCTCGTGTCCGCGTCCAGCCGGGCGATGACCGCGGGCTGGACCTGGGCGACCACGCGGATGTTCGCGCCCAGGGTGTAGCCGCCCTCGACCATGTTGAAGGCGTCGGCCTGGGTGATCTGGATCTGGTCCGCCGGCACGGCCGCGCCGGACCGCTCCAGGTCCTCGGCGAGCAGGGTGCGGGCCTCGTCGATGGCCGCATCCAGGTTGTAGCCGCGCTTGATCGTGCGGTACACGCCGAGCATGGGCACGGCCACCCGGTTGCGCGAGGTGTCCGCGGTCAGGGTCAGGTGGCTGGTGGTGCGGGTGAGCGCCGCGCCCACCGCGTTGGCCACACCGGCCAGGGGCGGCACCACCGCCGGCAGGCCGAGCCGTTTGGCCAGCGGGTCCTGGAACACCGCGGCCGGGCCGCCGATGACCAGTACCTGTTTGGGCTCGATCAGCCGGTCGTGGAGGATCTCGTGGATGGTGTACACCGGCTTGGCGTTCACCCGGGCGACCATGGCCTCGATGCGGCTGGCGATGGCCTCCACCGCGGCGTCCACCGCGGCCTGGGCCAGTTCGCGGCTGTCCAGGCCGTGGGCCGCGGCCAGGGCGTCGATGCCGGCGCGGGAACCGTCGGTGTCGCCGAATTGGGCCAGGCCGAGCAGGTTGCAGGCGTCCATGAGCGCGACCGTGCTGCCGCCCGCGGCCAGGCAGGGGCCGAGCCGCTGCGGGCCGGTGCGCACCGCGCCGTTGTCCACGGTGATCTGCGAGTCGCCGCCGATGCCGATGGATTCCACGTGCACCGCCCGCACCAGGGTGGGCCGGTCTTCGATGCTGATGCCCTCGCGTTCGAGCAGGGGCTGGCCGTCCGCGAACAGGGCGATGTCCGTGGTGGTGCCGCCGATGTCGAGCATGAGCGCGTCCGTTTCCGCCGGCACCGTGGCGAGGATGCCCATCACCGAGGCGGCCGGGCCGGAGAAGATCGACTGCACCGGCGTGTCCAGGGCGCGGGCGAGCGGCATGGTGCCGCCGTCGGCCTTGAGGATGTTCACCTCGGCCTCCAGGTCGAACCCCTTGAGGCTGCGGCCGAGCGCCGCCGAGAAGGCGCGGAAGGTGCGCCACACCGCCGAGTTGTAGTAGGCGGTGTGGATGCGGCGGCCGAAGTTGAGCTGGCCCGAGACGAGATGCCCGGTGGACACGAACTCGGCCCGGTCGGTGAGCCGCTCGCTGATGGTGTTTTCGTGGGCCGGGTTGCGCGGCGAGAACTTGCCGGCCACCGCGAAGCTGCGCACACCCGCGGCCACGCAGGCGTCGATGGCCCGGTCGAGTTCTTCGCTGTCCAGCGCCAGGGTCTCGTTGCCCAGGTGGTCGAGACTGCCGGAAATCAGGTGAAAGTGGTCACCGATGCGGTAGGTCTCGGCCGAGATGCCGGGTCCGCCGACCACGAGCACAGCCACCGGTTCGATGGCGCCGGTGACGATGGCATTGGTGGACAGGGTGGTGCTCAGGTTGAGGGTGCGCACCCGCCGCGGGTCCTGGCCGGCGAGGATCGCCTCCAGCACCCCGGTGATCGAGGCGAGCAGGTTGTCGGGGAGGGTGGGGGCCTTGGCCGCAGCCACCAGCCGGGTGCCGTCGATGAGCACCGCGTCCGTGTGGGTGCCGCCGATATCGATGCCTATGCGCATGAGGGCTCCTTGCCTGAAGGGATGGAATGGGTGGTGTGCGGCCGCAAGTCAGTCCTCCGCTTGCAGCGCCCGGGTGCAGGCGGCGCGGACCTCGGGGGTGAAGCAGACCAGCAGCACCTCGCGGGGGGTACCATGTTCGCGGACAAAGGCGCGGATGGTCTGCACGGCGATCCGCGGCCGCCTCGTCCAGCGGGTAGCCGTACACCCCGCAGCTGATCGCCGGGAAGGCGATGGTCTCGATGTCGTTGGCCCGGGCGAGGGCCAGCGAGTTCCGGTAGCAGCCGGCCAGCAGGGCGGCCTCGTTGCGACCGCCGCCCCGCCAGACCGGGCCCACGGTGTGGATGACGTATTTGGCCGGCAGGCGGAAGCCCGGGGTGAGGACCGCCTCGCCGGTCGGGCAGCCGCCGATGGCCCGGCAGGCCGCGAGCAGTTCCGGGCCGGCGGCCCGGTGGATGGCGCCGTCCACGCCGCCGCCGCCGAGCAACCGCTCGTTGGCCGCGTTGACGATGGCGTCGACCTGCAGGGTGGTGATATCGGTGTCGGTCAGGGTGATCATAACGGTCTCCTTGCGGGCGGGTCCGGGTGTCCGGGAACGCGGCGGATGGGCAGGACTGTACGGAAAAATCGGGCAAAGGTCAACGCCGGCACGTTCGGCCGGCACGCCGAAAAAAAACCGCCCGCCCGGAAATCCGGACGGGCGGCGGCACAGATGAACCGGCGGGGACGACCGGTTACTTGAGCGAGGGCAGGGGAGTGGTGGCGGTGGGTGCGGGCAGGATCGGGTGGACCACCTGGGGCTGCTTGCCGGTGGTGGTGCGCAGGAAGGCGGCGATCTTGCCGATGTCGCCCTCTTTCAGGTCCGCGCCCACCTGGGAGTCGTTCATCACCTCGATGGACTCCTCCAGGCTCCAGACCACGCCCGAGTGGAAGTAGGGCGGGGTCAGCTCGATGTTGCGCAGGGAGGGCGACTTGAAGGCGAACTCGTCGTCCTTGGCCTCGGTGATGGCAAAGCGGCCCTTGTCGCCGGCGATGATCTCCTCCCGGGGCTTGCTGACCACGCCCAGCGGGTAGTAGTCGTCGCCGCCCATGTTGACGCCGCCGTGGCAGGAGACGCACTCGTTGGCCATGAACAGTTGCAGTCCCTCTTTTTCCACGTCGCTGAGGGCCTTGGCATCACCCTTGAGGAAGGTGTCGAAACGCGCGTCCGGGGTGATCAGGGTGGCCTCGAACACCTCGATGGCCTTGGCCATGTTGTCGAAGCTGACCGGGTCCTTGTCGCCGGGGAAGGCCTTTTTGAACAGGGCCACGTACTCGGGCATGCTGTTCAGGGTTTTCACCACGTTCTCCGGGGTGCTGTTCATCTCCACCCCGGCCTGGATCGGCCCCTTGGCCTGCTCGGCCAGGTCCTTGGCGCGGCCGTCCCAGAACTGGGCTACGTTGAACACCGAGTTGAAAACCGTGGGCGAGTTGCGCGGCCCCTGCTTCCAGCCATGGCCGGTGGAGGTCTGCTGGAAGTCGGCGCCGCCCAGGCCGACGTTGTGACAGGTGTTGCAGCTGATCAGGGCGCTTTTCGACAGCCGCGGCTCGAAGTAGAGCATCTTGCCCAGTTCGATTTTGTCCGGGGTGGCCTCGTTGCCCTTGATGGCCGGGGCCTGGGTCGGGACGGGCTGGAACTGGGCCTGGGCATCCTGCATGAGGGTGTCTTCGGCCAGGGCGGAGCCGGCGGCAAGGGCCAGGACGAGGGAGGTGACGGCAAAAATTTTCTTCATGGGCGTTCTCCTTGCAATATTCTATGTTTTCTCAAAGGATTAGCGAATGATTCCTTATCCCGGTAAACGAAAAAATGCAATCTTTTCCTCGGTCCGGCAAGCGCCCCCGGTCACCCTGCGGTGGTGGGTCGCTGCTCCTGCGTCGGCCCGCGGGAAACGCACAGCAACAGTCCGTGCCGGTCGTTTTTCCTTCTATTTTTCCCCTTTTTCGGGTAGATTCGCCGCTCCCCGGCTGCCAGCCGCACCGGCCGTGACCCGATGGTCGCGGCCGTTCTTTTTTTGAAAGGAAACGATCCCATGCTCCAAGCGACCAACATCGCCCTGTCCTACGGCAAGCGCGTCATCTTCAAGGACGTCAACATCAAGTTCACCCATGGCAACTGCTACGGCCTGATCGGCGCCAACGGCGCCGGCAAGTCGACCTTTCTCCGCATCCTCGCCGGCCAGAAGGAACCGGATAAGGGCGAGGTGTCCATCGGCCCGCGGGAGCGCATCGCCGTGCTCCAGCAGGACCAGTTCGTCTACGACGAGGAGACCGTGCTCGACACGGTTATCCGCGGGCACAAGCGGCTCTACGACCTGCGCCGCGAACGCGAGCTGCTCTACGCCCAGGCCGAGCTGTCCGAGGAGGACGGCATCCGCTGCGGCGACCTGGAGATCGAGTTCGGCGAGCTGAACGGCTACGAGGCCGAGGCCGAGGCCGGGGTGCTGCTCAGCGGCCTGGGCATCGGCGAGGACCTGGCCGGGCTGCGCATGAAGGAACTCGAGGCAGGCGACAAGGTGCGCGTGCTCCTTGCCCAGGCCCTGTTCGGCAACCCGGACATCCTCCTGCTCGACGAGCCAACCAACAACCTGGACGTGCAGTCCATCGCCTGGCTGGAGGAGTTCCTCATCCGCTTCACCAACACGGTGATCATCGTCAGCCATGACCGGCACTTCCTCAACCAGGTGTGCACCCACGTGGCCGATATCGATTTCGGCCAGATCCGGGTGTATGTGGGCAACTACGATTTCTGGTACCAGGCCAGCCAGCTGGTGCTCACCCAGCGCCAGCGGGAGAACACCAAGTCATCGGCAAAAGCAGCGGAGTTGAAGGAGTTTATCCAGCGTTTCTCCTCCAACGCCTCCAAGGCCAAGCAGGCCACGGCGCGCAAGAAGCTCTGGAGAAGATCACGGTGGAGGAGATGCCGGTGTCGTCGCGCAAGTACCCCTGGGTCGCCTTCAAGCCGGAGCGGCCCTGCGGCAACGTCATCCTCGAGGTGGACGGGCTGTGCAAGCAGGTGGACGGGGTCGATGTGCTCAAGGATCTGAGCTTCTCGGTGAACAAGGGCGAAAAGATCGCCTTTGTCGGCACCTGGGGGTTGGCCAAGACCACCCTGTTCCAGATCCTCATGGGCGAACTGGAGCCGGACAGCGGTACCTGCCGCTGGGGCCAGACCATCACCACCAGCTATTTCCCCAAGGAGCACAGCCGGTTTTTCGACAACGACCAGACCCTCCTGGACTGGTTCGCCCAGTTCATCCCGCCCACCGAGGGCGAGAGCTTTTCCCGCGGCTTTCTCGGCCGCATGCTCTTTTCCGGTGACGAGGTGCTCAAGCGGACCCGGGTGCTCTCCGGCGGTGAGCGGGTGCGCTGTCTGCTGGCGCGGATGATGCTTTCCGGCGCCAACGTGCTCGTGCTCGACGAACCCACCAACCACCTGGACCTGGAATCCATCACCTCGCTCAACAACGGCCTCATCGCCTTTCCCGAGGTGCTGCTGTTCGCCTCGCACGACCACCAGTGCGTGGCCACGGTGGCCAACCGCATCATCGAGATCGGCCACAACGGCGTGATCGACCGGATGATCGGCTACGACGACTACCTGGCGGACGAGGAACTCATGGCCAGGCGGGCCGGGCTGTATCGCCGGGACAAGCGGCGTTAAGGGAGGGGGAGTGGGTCGGGCGGCTCAGCGCACGGTCAGGGCCAGTTTGAGGGCAAGGCCGGCGAAGATGAGCCCGGCGGCCCGGTTGAGCAGCCGCTGGGCCCGGGGCGAGCGCCGGAACCAGTCGCCGATCACCCCGGCGAGCAGGCTGAAGGCGCCGAACACGAGGACCGTGGCCGCGATGAAGATCAGGCCGAGCACGCCGATCTGCAGGGGCAGGGGACCGCGGGCCGGGTCGGTGAACTGCGGCAGGAAGGCGAGGAAGAAGATCGACACCTTGGGGTTGGTGACGTTCATGACAATGCCGCGCAGGTAGTAGCGGCCCGGGCCGACGGCTTCGCCGGCGGCATTGTCCAGGGAGGCGGCGCCGGCGCGGAAAGCGCCCCAGGCGAGATAGGCCAGGTAGGCCGCGCCCACGAACTTGAGCAGGTTGAAGGCCAGGGCCGAGGCCTGGAACAGGGCGGCCACGCCCAGGGCCACGGCCGCGGTGTGCACGATCAACCCGGTGCACAGCCCCAGGGTGACGATCAGCCCCACGCGCCAGCCGCGCACCATGGACTCTGTGAGCACGAAGATGTTGTCCGGGCCGGGCGCCACCGCGAGCAGCAGCGAGGCCGAGGTGAACAGGGCCAGGGTGGCCGGGGCGAACATGGCGACTTCCTCCGGGTAAAAATCGGGTCAGTGCTCGACCCAGATGAGTTCGTCGGTGGCAAAGCCGAGCGCCTGCGCCCGGGCGACCAGGCGGTCACGCACCGCCGCCTCCAGCTGCGGGGTGCGGGCGAGGATCCACAGGTAGTCGTGGTTCGGGCCGCTGACCAGCACGTGCCGGTAGTCCGCATCCAGCTCGGTGACGATGTAGGCCCCGTAGAAGGGACCGAAGAACGAGACCTTGAGATAGGCGGTGTTCGGGTCGAGAACGAAGTAGGCCCTCCCCTCGGCCTCCTGCCAGCGGTTTTTGGCCGCGTTGAAGCCGCGGTTGAGCACGCGCACGCCGCCGTCAGGACGCAACGAGTAGTCCGCGCTCACCCGGGTCAGGCCGCGCTCGAAGCTGTGGTCGAGCCGGGCGATCTCGTACCAGGTGCCCAGGTAGCGGTCCAGGTCGAAATCCGTGACCGGCGGCACGAACGGCTGGCGGCTGACGCAACCGCCGAGCAGACCGAGGAGGGCGAGGAGAACGAGGCGGAGCGGGGCGGGGAGTCGCATGGCAGCACCAGGGTGGAGAGGGGGCCGGCTCGGGCCGGCGGGCAGATTGATGACGGACCAGCATACGATATCGCGGCATTGAGGGCAATGCGCGAAAGCGGGCCGGCGAGGCGCCAAGGTCGGCCCGAAGAGCGGGTGAGTTGCCTTGCCAGGGACCACTTTGTGGTTATCATGTACGTACACGGGAATCATTCTCGAAAACCAAGCGATACCACTCTCCATACCCAGGAGGTTCAGCTATGAAGAACACAGCCTTTACCCAGGCCCAGCGTGATTTTCTCCGCGGCGAATACGGCCGCGCCATCATGGGGTTCGGCACGGCCTTGGAGACCGGCATGGATGCGGCCCGCGTCCACCTGCCGCTCGGGCTGGCCTATTTCCGGAACAGCGATTTCATGGAGGCGGTGGCCGAGTTCAGCCGGGTGCTGGAACTGCGCCCGAGCGACGACCAGGTTCTCTTCCTGCGCGGCATGGCCCGGTTTAATGCGGGTGACGGGGCCGGGGCACTGAGCGATCTTACCGCGGCCCTCGACGCCAACCCGAACCGCGTGGCCGCCCATGTGGGCCGCAGCCTGGCCAACCGTTCGCTCGGCCACGACCGGGCAGCGGAGCACGACCTGCAGCAGGCCGTGACCCGGGGCGGGGTCGAGGTGGAGCTGTTCCTGCGCGAGTACTGCCTGAGCCCCTATCTGCAGCACCTGGGCACCACCCTGTTCGACACCCACAAGGCGGCCTGGGGTCGCACCGTGCAGGTCGGCCGGGGCTCAACCACCACCCAGTGAGCCGCAGACCGTCGACGCCCTCTCGAAGCCCCCGATCGGGGGCTTTTTTTATGCCCTCAGGCCAGCCGCAACACCGGCCCGCAGCGACCATTGGCGGTTGACTTCCCCGGCCCGCTTCAGTATGAGTGGCGCCTGTAACGGCCGCCCGCTGGCCGCCCGGGGCACCACCCGGCACCACCGGTCGGGCGCCTTCACCCGGGGAAGCGCATGAACACCATCCTGCTCGTCATGGTCAGCCTGGCCTTTGTGTTCGCCGGCTGGCACCAGCTGGTCTGGGATCCGGCCGCGGGCGGGACCGCGCCCATGGAGCTGCTGTCCGCGGCCATCATCGAGGCCGCCTCGGGCGCGGTCACCCTGGCCATCGGCCTGGTGGGGGTGATGACCCTGTTTCTCGGGCTGATGAAGGTGGCCGAGGCCGGCGGCCTGCTCCGCCTGCTCGCCCGGCTCATCCGGCCGCTCATGGTCCGGCTGTTCCCGGACGTGCCCGCCGATCACCCGGCCATGGGCGCGATGATCCTCAACCTCTCGGCCAACGCCCTGGGCCTGGGCAACGCGGCCACGCCGTTCGGCATCCGCGCCATGCAGGAGCTGGACAAGTTGAACTCGCAGCCGGGCACGGCCACGAACGCCATGGTCCTGTTCCTGGCGATCAACACCAGCTCGGTCACCCTCTTGCCCACGGGCGTGATCGCCCTGCGCGCCGCGGCCGGCTCCGCCGACCCGGCCGCCATCCTGCCCACCACCCTGCTCGCCACCATCGGCTCGACCACGGTGGCCATCCTCGCAGCCAAGTTCTACAGTCGCCTGAGCGCCGCCCCGCCCCCGCTCGCGCGACGGGTCTTCGTCGGTCGCGATGCCGGACGCGGACGCGGACCCCGCCCTGACCGAGGACCGACCCCTGCCGCTGTGGGCGAGCGTGCTTGCCCTGGCCACGCTGGTCAGCCTGGTGCCGGTGGCCGTGCTCTACGGCCAGGCCCTGTCGCCGTGGATCATCCCCGGCCTGATCGTGCTGTTTCTGGGATTCGGCGCAATGCGCCGGGTGCGGGTCTACGAGGTGATGGTCGAGGGTGGGCGTGAGGGGTTCCAGGTGGCCCTGCGCATCATCCCCTACATGGTGGTCATCCTGGTGGGCGTGGCCATGCTGCGCGCCAGCGGTGTGCTCGACCTGGTGGTGGGCGCGCTCGGCCGCTTCACCGCGCCCCTCGGCCTGCCGGCCGAGGCCCTGCCCATGGCCCTGATGCGGCCCCTGTCCGGGTCCGGGGCCTATGCCATCGTCGCCTCGCTGCTCAACGACCCGGCCATCGGCCCGGACAGCTACACCGGCCTGCTCGTCTCCACCCTGCAGGGCTCCACCGAGACCACCTTCTACGTGCTTGCCGTCTACTTCGGCGCGGTCCAGGTCAAACGGCTCCGCCACGCCATGGCCGCGGCCCTCACCGCCGACCTGGCCGGCGTGGTGTTCGCGGTGCTCGCCTGCCTGGTGCTGTTCGGCCGCTAGCCCAGGTTCAGGCCGGGCTGAGCCGGCACATGAAGCTGCGGCTGGTGGAGGTGCCGCTGATCGGGCTGCGCACCTCGTCCTCGGTGAGCCGATTCAGATCGGCCGCCGGGTCCACCTCGGCCCAGCCCCAGGCGAGCCGGATGACGCCCGGGCGGATGACCTCGCTGATGCGCGCAGTCATCTCCACCGCCCCCTTGGGGGTTTCGATGCGCACCCGCGCGCCCTCGTCGATCCCGTAGTGTTTGGCGTCCTCGGGGTGGATGTCCGCCACCGGGCCGCTGCTCCCCCGGACCAGCACCGGGATCTGGTGGAACTGGGAGTTGGTGAAGCGGATGTCGCGGCTGCCGCTGATGCCGAGCAGGGGGTATTCGTCCGCCCGGTCGCTGAAGCTGATCGGGTTCGGCCCCAGGCCGGCCGCAAAGGGTACGCCGCTAAAACCGGCCGCAGCCAGCCGCTCCGAGAAAAACTCCACCTTGCCCGAGGGCGTGCGCAGGGGCTGGTCGCGGTACTTCTCGTAACGCGATCTCCTCCAGGCGCAGCCCCTTGCCGTTGGCGCGCAGGTCCGCCACCGTGACCCCGGCGGGTTCGAGCTGAAAATCGATCGCCGCCTCGGCCGTGTGCCAGGGGAACTCCGCCTCGAGCCCCAGCCGCCGGCCCAGCTCGAACACGATCCGCCAGTCCGGCCAGGACTCGCCCACCGGCTCGATCACCGCGTTCTGCAGGAACATCGGGTTGTTGCGGATCGAGGCGCGGTTCAGCTGGGTCTTCTCGAAGCAGCTCGTTGCGGGCAGGACGATGTCTGCCATCCTCGCGGTTTCGTTCATGAACAGGTCGATGACCACCAGGTGCTCGACCGCTCCAAAGGCCCGGCGGGTGCGGGTGGTGTCGGCCATGGTCACCACCGGGTTGCCCGATTGGACGATCACCATCTCCACCGGGTAGGGATGGCCGTCGAGCATGGCATCGACCAGAGCCCCCTGCATCTGGTTGCCCCAGGTCTCGCTGAAGGTGTTGAACAGGGGGAAGTCGCGGGTGATGGGTTCCGCATCCGCGGGCAGCCGCTCGCGCAGCTGGATATTGCGCACCGGCACAGGCTGGGGCAGCACGTCGCCGCCGGGTTTGTCCAGGTTGCCGGTGAGGGCGCGGAGCATGGCGATGGCCCGGGTGGTGTCGAACATCTCGCGGTGCATGTCCAGGCCGTTGCCGTCGATGATCGAGGCCGGTGTGACGGTGGCGTAGCTGCGGGCCAGGTCCCTGATCTGTTCGGGTTCGAGCCACAACTCCGCGGCCACCCGCTCGGCCGGGTAGCGGGCCGCGACCTCTTTGAGTGCATCGAAGCCCACGGTGTGGTTGGCCACGAAGTCGGCGTCGAAAAGATCTTGCTGATGATCTCGTGGATCATGGCCATGGCCAGCAGGCCGTCGTGGCCGGGCCGGATCGGCAGCCACAGGTCGGCCTTGTCGGCGAGCGCGGTGCGCACCGGGTCGATGACCACCAGCCGGGCGCCGTGCTCCCTGGCCCAGTGGATCGCCTCGGCCGCGCCCAGGGCGGTGTTGCCGTCGTTCTTGCCCCAGACGATGATGCAGCTTCGCGTTTTTCGCCTCCGGAAAGGCCATGGACCCGTAGGTATAGGTGTGGGCGAACTCGCGGCCGACAAAGCAGATCGAGCCGTTGCCGATGGTGTTGGGCGAGCCGAAGCCGTGCATCAGCCGGTTCGGGTAGTCCCAGGGCGCGCCCCAGTCCGCGGCCATGCCGCGCAGCCAGGCCACGGAGCGGGCCCCGGAGCGTTCGCGGTGGTGCCGCATGAGCCCGGCCACCCGGTCCAGGGCCTCGTCCCAGCCGGCCTCGCGGAAATCCGCCTTCCGGTCATCGCGGATGAGCGGCCGGGTGAGCCGCAGGGGCGAGTAGACGATCTCCGGCGCTGCCGCCAGCTTGGCGCAGGGCAGGCGCTTGTCCGGGTCGAGAAAGGATTTGCGCCAGGCGCGCACAAGGCGTTTGTCACGGACCTCGGCCTCGATGGGGCAGCAGGACGAGCACAGGCGGCAGACAGTGTCACGGATCATGGTGTGCTCCCCGGGTCAGCGGCTGGCGCGGACAAAGCAGCTGCGGATGAGTTCGTAGTGGTTGGCGTGGGTGCGGATCTTCCACCAGACGTGGCCCGGCTCGTCCACCTGCCAAACAGGCGCCAGTTCGCCCGCCGGGTCGGCGAGCAGGCGGGCGATGTTCGCCTGGCCGCGACCGGCGAAACGTCCCTCGCTCGTACCGCCCAGCCAGGCTTCGGCCGGGGCCGCCTCGACGGACCAGGAAAAGGGGTCGGAGAGCAGGAACTGGGCGTCCCGGTCGCGGGTGACCCGGTTCATCTCGCGCAGGTGGTCGAGCGGTGCGGGCACCTTGTCCACCAGGTTGAGCGAGGCGAACAGGCTGATGGCGTCGCGGCGCAAGGGCAGGGCCAGGGCGTTGGCCACGAGGAAGTCCACCCGCTCGCTGCGCCAGTCGTCAGGCAGGCGGATGGTCGCCTCGCGACCGAGCTGCCCCTCCTCCTTGAGGGCAAAGGAAAGACTGCGCTCCTGCATGAGCTGCCGCGCCGCCCGGACAAAGGCCACCGAGGTGTCGATGCCGATGGCAAAGTCGCAGCGGCCGCTCATCTCGAAGGCGAACCGGCCCACCGCGCCGCCTGCATCGAGGGCCACCCCGGCCTGCGGCCGCATCATCCCGGCCCAGGTGGCGTAGGCTGTGGAGGCCTGGTCGTCGTCGAGCAGGTCGCCGTACTGGCTCCACAGGTAGCTGCTGACCACCTCCGCGGTCTCGTACTTGTTGGCCTGGCGGTCGTTGTCCGTGGCGTGCGGGTCGAGCAGGGCGATACCGTCCGTCACCGGGAAGCGGGCGCCGCAGTGCTGGCACATGAGGATGGCGGTGTCGATGTCGCCGTCCTGTTCGTGGACGATCTCGGCGACCAGGAGGTGTTCGTGCGGCAGGCAGGCGGGGCAGACAAGCAGGTCGAGCAGCTGTTTCTTCATGGATCACTCCGGGGTTGGCGGCCGGCGCGGGCGGGGCGCGGCCGAACGGACGATTGTTGAAAACAGGGCCAACTGGCTGGAGACAAAACGGAAAGTCGGTAAAACCTACCTGTCGCTCTCCCAGGAGTCAATTCCTATTTCCAGCTGCGAGCGGCCGTCTGCCGACCGGCCGGGCCGGTTTACAAGCCGAGGCGGATGGGCTAGGATGGCGCCTTGCCGACAACGATTCGAGGGAGAATTGCGCATGCACAGACGACTGCCGGCGGAATGGGAGGAGCAGGATGCGGTCCTGCTGGCCTGGCCGCACGCGGCCACGGATTGGGCCGACACGCTCGAGGCGGTGGAGCCCGTGTTCAGCCGGATTGCCGTGGCCATCAGCCGGTTCGAGCGGGTGCTCATCGTCGCGCCGCAGGTGGCGCCGGTGCGCGCCCGGCTGGAACGGGAGGGCGCGGACCCGCTCCACCTGCTGTTCGCCGAATTGCCCACGAACGACACCTGGGCCCGGGATTTCGGGCCGATCACCGCGCTCGAGGACGATGCGCCGGTGGTGCTCGACTTCGGCTTCAACGCCTGGGGCCTCAAGTTCGCGGCCGACCACGACAACCGGGTCACCCGCGGCCTGGCTGCGGCCGGGCTGTTCCGGGCGCCGGTGCGGGTGCCCGGGCTGGTGCTCGAGGGCGGCAGCATCGACAGCGACGGCGCGGGCACGCTGCTGACCACCACCGCCTGCCTGCTCAGCCCGAACCGCAACCCGCACCTGGACCGGGCCGGCCTGGAACGCGCACTCGCTGACCTGCTCGGCGCAGAGCGGGTGCTCTGGCTCGAGCACGGCGCGCTGGCCGGCGACGACACCGACGCGCACATCGACACCCTGGCCCGGTTCTGCCCGGACGACACCATTGCCTACGTGCGCTGCGACGACCCCGCGGACGAGCACTTCGCCCCGCTCGCGGCCATGGAGGCCGAACTGCAGGGGTTCCGCACCGGGGCCGGCCGACCCTACCGGCTGGTGGCGCTGCCCTGGCCGCGGCCGGTGTTCGACACGGACGGCCATCGCCTGCCCGCCACCTACGCCAATTTCCTGGTCGTGAACAACGCCGTGCTCGTGCCCACCTACCGGGACCCGCAGGACGCGGCTGCCCTGGAAACCCTGGCCGCCCTCTTTCCCGGCCGGCAGGTAATCGGCATCGACGCGCTGCCGCTCATCCATCAGCATGGCTCGCTCCACTGCCTGACCATGCAACTGCCCCGAGGAACCCTGGTATGAGTGTCATCCATGCAGGCCTGGTGCAGCACCGCTGCACCGCGTCCCGGCAGGAAAACATCCGCCGCAGCACCGAGGGCGTGCGCGCGGCCGCGGCCCGCGGCGCCAACCTGGTCGTGCTCCAGGAACTGCACGCCACCCCGTACTTCTGCCAGACCGAGGATCCCGGCTGCTTCGACCTGGCCGAACCCGTTCCCGGCCCGACCACCGAAACCTTTGCCGCGACTTGCCCGCGAACTGGGCGTGGTCCTCGTCACCTCGCTGTTCGAGCGGCGCGCGCCCGGCCTCTACCACAACACCGCGGTCGTGCTCGACGCGGACGGCACGCTGGCCGGCATCTACCGCAAGATGCACATCCCGGACGACCCGGGCTATTACGAGAAATTCTACTTCACCCCCGGCGATCTCGGCTTCACGCCCATCGACACCAGCGGTCGGCCGGCTCGGGGTGCTCGTCTGCTGGGACCAGTGGTACCCGGAGGCGGCCCGGCTGATGGCCCTGGCCGGGGCCGAGCTGCTCATCTACCCCACGGCCATCGGCTATGACCCGAACGACCCGGCCGACGAGCAGGCCCGCCAGCGCGAGGCCTGGATCACGGTGCAGCGCGGCCACGCCGTCGCCAACGGCGTGCCGGTGGTGAGCGTCAACCGGGTGGGCTTCGAACCCGACCCGTCCGGGGTGGGCGCGGGTGCCGAGTTCTGGGGGAGCAGCTTTGTCGCCGGCTGCCAGGGCGAACTGCTGGCCATGGCCGGCGAGACGGACGAGGAGGTGCTGGTGGTGGCCCTGGATCGCGACCGCAGCGAGCGAGTGCGGCGGATCTGGCCCTTTCTGCGCGACCGGCGCATCGACCACTACCAGGACCTGGTGCTGCGCTACCGCGACCGGACCTGATCCGGGTTCGCGCTGACCAACGATGAACCGCCCGGCGCGTTCCGGGCAGGGAGGAGAGTATGCAGGTGATTGTCGATCTGTGCGTGGTGCCCCTGGGCGTGGGCGTGAGTGTGTCCGCGTACGTGGCCGAGTGCCAGCGGGTACTCGATGCGGCCGGCCTGAAGAACCAGCTGCACGCCTACGGCACCAACATCGAGGGCGAGTGGGACGCGGTCATGGCCGCGATCAAGCGCTGCCACGAGCGTATCCACGAGATGGGCGCGCCGCGTATCACCACCACCATCAAGCTCGGCACACGCATCGACCGGGCCCAGACCATGGCCGACAAGGTACGCAGCGTCGAGAACAAGCTGGCCTGAACCCAGCACCGGCGCAATGGGTTTGCCAGCAGGGGAGATGTCAGGTAGAGTGGCTGGCCGATGAACGGGCCGCAGGGGGAGGGACGCATGGACAAAGGAATGTCGGTGATCACTGGCCGCATTGTCGCCGCTTGCCTGACCCTCGGCCTGATCGCCCTGATCGCGGCCCTGCCGGCCTGCAGCGATGAGCCTAACCAAGTGGAGACTGTTGTGAGCGAAGTGAACACCCTGGATCGACCGGAAATCGTCGAGGTCCTCTTTCATCCGACCAAAACGGGCCGGGTGCCCGCACCCGAGGGCGCGGTCGACATCGACGTGACCGTGGCCGAGGGTGTGAGCCTCGGCTGCCGGCTGTTCACCAGCAGCCCGGCCGCGCCCACCCTGATCTTCTTCCACGGCAACGGTGAGACCGTGCCCGACTACGACGACATCGGTCCCTTCTACGTCCGAGAGGGGATGAACTTCCTGGTCACCGATTACCGCGGCTACGGCTGGTCCACCGGCCGGCCGCTGACCAGCACCCTGCTCGCGGACAGCCGCGCTGTGTTCCTGCAGTTGAAGGACTGGCTCGCGGCCAACGGCTACACCGGGGCGCTGTTCGTCATGGGCCGCTCCCTGGGCAGCGCCTGCGCCATCGAGGTGGCGGTGGAGCACAGCGAGGCGGTCACCGGCCTGATCATCGAGTCCGGCTTTGCCGAGACCCTGCCGCTGGGCCGGACCCTGGGCATCGACCTCGAACGGTTGGGCATCACCGAGGAGATGACCTTTGCCAATGCCAGCCAAGATCGAGCGGTTCACCAAGCCGACCTACATCCTCCACGGCCAGCGCGACCAGCTGATCCCCCTGTGGCAGGCCGAGACCCTGGCCGCGCGCAGCGGCGCCAAGAACAGGGAGTTCCAGGTGGTGCCCGGCGCGGACCACAACACCCTCATCGCCGTGGCCGGCCGGCTCTATTTCCAGGCCATCTCCGGGTTCGTGCAGAAGTCGGCCGGCATCGCGCCGGACTGGCGCGAACGCCGCCGGCAGTTCAAGGCGCAGCAGGCCGGCCAGTCGGGCAGCTGAGCGGAGCAACCATGGTCAGCAAGCGCACGGGCTATCTGAGCTGGGACGAGTACTTCATGGCCGTGGCCCTGCTCTCCGGCCAGCGCTCCAAGGATCCGAACACCCAGGTCGGGGCCTGCGTGGCCAACGATCAGAACAAGATCGTCGGCGTGGGCTACAACGGCTTTCCCTGGGGCTGCTCGGACGACGTCCTGCCCTGGGCGCGCGAGGGCGACTGGCTCGACACCAAGTACCCCTATGTCTGCCACGCGGAGCTGAACGCGGTGCTCAACTCCATCACCTTCGACCTGCGCCGCTGCCGCATCTACGTGGCCCTGTTTCCGTGCAACGAATGCACCAAGGTGATCATCCAGGCCGGCATCAGTGAGATCATCTACCTCTCCGACAAGTACAAGGACACCGACTCGGTGCGCGCCGCCAAGATCATGCTGGAGAAGTCGCAGACCGCCTTCCGCCAGTTCTTCCCCTCCCGGGACTCGGTCCTGATCGACTTCCGCAGTGTCTGAGGCCACCCCCGTGCCCACCCGACCCTGCCGTAGCGCGGACCGCCGCGATCACCACCGACTACATCGAACTGGACAAACTGCTCAAACGGGAAAACCTCGCGGCCAGCGGCGGCGAGGCCCGGTATCTGATCGATCAGGGACTGGTGCAGGTGAACGGCGAGGTGGAGACGCGGCGGCGGCGCAAGTGCCGCCCCGGCGACCTGGTGGTCTTCGCCGGGACGGCCCTGCGGGTGGCGGCCCTGTCCCCGGCAGACGGGACAGGGCAGAACGACGGGGAGGGGTTCAGCGGGTGAGCAGGCGCAGGGCCTCTTCGTAGCGGTCCTTGGTCTTGCTCAGGATCTCCGCCGGCAGGGGCGGGGGCGGCGGCTGCTTGTTCCAGTCCAGGGTGCTCAGGTAGTCGCGCAGGAACTGCTTGTCATAGCTCGGCTGGCCCCGGCCGGGCTCGTACTGGTCGAGCGGCCAGAAGCGCGACGAATCCGGGGTGAGGACCTCGTCGATGAGCAGCAGCTGATCGCCGTCCAACCCCATCTCGAACTTGGTGTCCGCGATGATGATCCCCCGGGTGCGGGCGTAGTCCGCGGCCCGCTGGTACAACGCCACACTTGTTTTTGCCATCCGGTCGGTGAGTTCCCTGCCGACCATCTCCCGCATCCTCTCCACTGAGATGTTCTCGTCGTGCAGCCCCTGCTCCGCCTTGGTGGACGGCGTGAACAGCGGCTGGGGAAATTTGTCCGACTCGCGCATGCCCGCGGGCAGGGCAAAGCCGCAGACCGTAGTGTCCTTCCGGTACGCGCTCCAGAACGAACCGCTCAGGTAGCCGCGGACAATGCACTCCACCGGCACCACCTTGGTCCGCCGCACGAGCATGGAGCGGCCCGCCAGCTGATCGCGGTATTCGCGGCAGACCGCCGGGAACTCGTCGACATTGGCGCTGATCAGGTGGTTGGGCACGATGTCGCCGAGCAGATGGAACCAGAACAGCGAGATCTCGGTGAGGATTTTGCCCTTGCCCGCCACCGGGTCGGCCATGACCACGTCGTAGGCCGAGATCCGGTCCGTGGCGACCATGAGCAGTTTGTCCTCATGGCCGGGAATTTCGTACATATCGCGCACCTTGCCGCGGTGCAGCAGGCGCAGGTTGGGGCAGTCGGTGGTGATCACAGCTTCTGGCATGGATGGTTCTCCGAGGTTGGTGATGGTGGTGCAGGTGACGAACGCCGGCTTGCGCAGCGGCGGTCGGCGCCGGGAGGAGCGGTCTGCTTGACAAGCTTCCCCGGCGGCTTATTCTTTTCGCTGTGACTAAAACCCCCACCCTCAACGAGGAGGCACAGCATGGCTTTCATACGTTTCGCAGACCGCCCGACCTTCCGCAACCCGTGGGCCGAGTTCGAAAGGATCCGCCAGGGGCTCGACGAACTCTCGCGTTCCTACGCCGACAAGGGCAAGCCGGCGGCCCGGGCCACTGTCTATCCGGCGCTCAACATCTACGAGGAGCCGGACCGGCTGGTGATCACGGCCGAGCTGCCCGGCGTCCGGGTGGAGGATCTCGAGCTGGCCATCGAGGGCGAGACCCTGAGCCTGCAGGGCAAGCGCGACACCCGCCAGGGCCAGGCCAACCTCAGCTACCATCGCCGCGAGATCGAGGCCGGCAGCTTCAGCCGCGCCGTGGCCCTGCCGGTCAAGGTGGACCCGGAGCAGGTGAGCGCCCGCCTGGTGAACGGCATCCTCACCGTCACCCTGAAGAAGGCCTCCGCCGCCACCCCCCGTCAGATCATTGTGACCGCAGCCCAGGAGGGATGAGCCATGAGCGACAACGAACTGAAGATCCAGGAAAAAAAGGCGGCCAGCCCAGCCGGGGAGACCACCTCGAACGAGACCTTCTTCGCCCCGCACGTGGACATCTTCGAGTCCGAGGAGGAGGTGACCGTGATCGCCGACCTGCCCGGCGTGACCCCGGAGGGGCTCGACCTCTCGCTCGAGGACAACATCCTCACCATCCAGGGCCGGCGCACTCTGCCCGCCCAGACCGGCCGGGTGGTCCTCGAGGAGTACGAGAGCGGCCACTACCTGCGCCGCTTCACCGTGGCCGAGACCATCGACCAGGACCGGATCGAGGCCTCGCTCGCCGACGGCGTGCTGCGTGTGCGCCTGCCCAAGGCCTCGCCGGCGCAGCCGCGCCGGATCGAGGTCAAGCTCGGCTGATCCCGCCACACCGGACCGCCCGGCGGCAGGGCCGGCGCTCAGGGCGCCGGTCGCTGCCGCAGTTCCGGGCAGGCCGGGTTCTCGTATTCTGTCAGGGTCGCCACCAGTGAGCCGACCACGATCCGCGAGCGAATCTCCACCGGCACCCGGCACTGGTCGTCGGTGATCCACAGGACGGTGTCGCCGTCCTTGTCGTACAACCCCTTGAAATGCATCCTCGGCTGGACCTTGAGCGTCGGCTGCTCGCCGAACAGGGTCTGCAGCCGTTCCCGCCCCAGCAGCGAAACCCGCACCTCGTGCCGCTTCCTGTCGGCAAAGGTGGGCACCACGATCTCTTCCCCGCCAGTGAAGCGCAGGGCCCGGGTGATGATGAACGAGGCGAACTCGTTGTACACCGTGCCGTCCAGGTCGAACCGCTCGAATGGGCCGTCGTTTTTCTGATAGCGCACATATCTGAGCTTCTGGTCGTACCAGGTGAGCCGCTTCGTTTCCCGGCCGCCGTGGCCCTCGCGCTGCACCACTTCGTAGCGAAAGGGCAGGCGCATGGGGCCGCTCACCGAGCAGCTGAAGGTGTCATCCACCGGGTAGATGAGCCGCAAGGGGCCATAGTCCTGCACGTGGGCCGAGATGGTGAACGAATCCCGTCGCCCGGGCTCGCGCTTGATCGCCAGGTCGATGTCACCGATCTTCACCCCGCCGCTCCACGAGACCGCGTAGCGCAGCCGCTCGCCGCCGGAAAAGATGCGCGCCAGCGCGGCCTGGTCAACCTGGTCGGGCCGGGTTTCCTGGACCGCGGCGGAACGCCCTGGCGTCAGGCCGAGGAGCAGGGCCAGCAGTAGACAGGCGGGCAGCAGACTGCGGAAGACCAGCATGTCAGCCTCCCGTCGCCAGGCTCAGACAGGTGGCGACAAACAGGGTGAGGGAGATCAAGCCGTTCATGGAGAAAAATGACATGCGGATGCGCGACAGGTCGCGGGGGTTGACGATCAGGTGCTGGTAGAACAGGGCGGCGCCGGTCACGGCGATGCCCGCGTAGTACCAGAGGTTGAGCCCCATCTGCACGCCGGTGAGGGTGAACAGGACAAAGGCGAGCAGGTGAAAGAACACGGCGATGCGGAAGCTGGTGGCGCGGCCGAAGATCGAAGGCATGGAGTGGAGCCCGGCCTCGCGGTCGAAATCCGCGTCCAGGCAGGCGTAGATGCAGTCGAACCCGGCCACCCAGAGGAGTACGCCCAGTGACAGCACCCAGGGGTAGCCGCTCACCCCGTCCGCCACCGCCACCCAGCCGCCCAGCGGCGAGCAGGCCAGCGCCAGGCCGAGAACCACGTGACAGAGCCAGGTGAACCGCTTGGTGAGCGAGTAGACCAGGGTCAGGCCCAGGGCAAAGGGCGCGATCAGGAGCGCGGTGGTGTTGAGCATCGCGCAGGCGACGAAGAACAGGGCCCCGCTGGCGCCCACCAGCAGCCAGGACTCCTTCAGGCTCACCTGGCCGGCGGGCAGGGCCCGACCGGCGGTGCGCGGGTTGGCCGCGTCGAACCTGTGGTCCGCGATGCGGTTGAAGGTCATGGCGCAGGTGCGGGCGCCCACCATGGCCAGGAGCACCCAGAAGAACACGCGCAGGCTCGGCAGGCCGCGGGCCGCGAGAAAGGCGCCCATGAGGGCAAAGGGCAGGGCGAACACGGTGTGCTGGAACTTGATCATCTCCAGCAGGATGGCCAGTTTGCGCCACATGGGCACACCCCCCGGCAGCGGTGGATTCGTCGACAAGCGCTCCATGTCAGTCCTTGATGCCCATGTACACGGAAACAATGCCAAAGGTGAGCGGCAGGCGCGACACCGTGGCAAAACCCGCCTCGCGCATCAGGGCCATCAGGTCGGCCGGTTCGTAGAAGGCGGCAATGGACGAGGCCAGGTACTGGTAGGCCTCGCGGTCACCGGAGATGAGCCCGGCCACGGCCGGCAGCACCCGGTTCAGGTAGAAAGTGTACACCGGCTTGATCACCGGGTTGGTGGGCCGGGAGAACTCGAGAATGAGCAGCCGGCCGCCGGGGCGGAGGATGCGGTGCATCTCGCGCAGTCCCTCCAGGGTGCGCGAGAGGTTGCGCACGCCAAAGGCCACGGTGCAGCCCCAGAACGAGGCCGTGGGCGCGGGAATGACCTCGCCGTCGCCGCACACCGGGAAGATGCGCTCGCCACGGCCGTCGTCGGGCAGGGTGCGCACCCCGGCGCGGAGCATGTCCTCGCAGAAGTCCACGGCCAGCACCTTGCGGTGGGGCGCCTGCCGGGTCAGCTCCAGGGACAGCGGCAGGGTGCCGGCGCACAGGTCGAGTACCCAGCCGCCCGGGAACTCGCCGAGCAGCCGGGTGGTCCGCCAGCGCCAGTAGCGGTCGATCTGCAGGGAGAGCAGCGAGTTGAGCAGGTCGTAGCTCCGGCTGATCGACGAGAATTTTTCCCGGACAAACTGCTTCTTTGGCCTCGGGTGAGTTGGATAGCTCCATCAGGTCTTGCTCGTATCCCTGTTAAAATTGGTTTAAAAAAAAGATTATCGAAAAATTTTGACCGGCACCGCCGCGGCCGGGACCTCGCCCCGGTCGACCAGGTATTGGAAGTACAGTTCCAGGGCCTTGAGCTTGACCGGCGACAGGTCGTATTCCAGGCCGTGCAGGTAGCTGGAGCATTCCTGGCAGTCCATGGGGATGCGCCGCGACACCCGGTCGCAGATCTCCGGCATGCGGCCGGCGCCCTCTTCGCGGCAGTCGACCAGGGCGGTGCGGATGGCCCGGGCCGTGTCCGGCTCGGCGGCGAGGAACTCCTCGCGCACCGTGACCACCGAGTAGACAAAGGGCAGGCCGGTGGTGCGGTGCCAGAGTTCGCCCAAATCAAGGACCACCGGGTAGAGCCCCTCGGTGCGGATGCGCAGGGCGTCGTCACCGATGGCCAGCACCGCGCTCGCGCCCGTGGTCTCGGCCTCGGGGCCGTAGACCGTGCCCACGGTGTAGCGCGGGTGCACCCGGTAGAACTCCTCGAGCAGGATCCTGACCAGGGCGACAGAGGTCTCGGACTGGCGGGTGAGCACCACCAGGCGGCCGTCCAGCTGTTCCGGCTCCACCCGGGAAAAGAGGAACACGCTGCCCACCGGGCCGGTGGCGCTGATCGACAGGTCGGCGAGCACCTGGTAGCGCTCCGGGGCCTGGGCATAGGCAATGGCCGAGACAAAGCCCAGGTCGATGCGGTCCTCGGCCAGCAAACGGTTCAGGTGGCTCGGCTGGCCCTCGATGATCTGCCAGTGGGCCGGGTGGACGCGCTCTTTCCAGACCTCGTAGATGGGCGCGGTATTGATGTAGTTGACCATGCCGATGCGGGCCATGCGACTCCTCACAAGGGAATGCGGACCGGGGCGACGGCGTCGCCCCCGGTCACGAGGTGGGCGTGGACGGCCGCTGCGGTGGCGGCGGTTGGCGGCAGGGGCACGGCCAGCAGGTCGGCCTGCCGGCCCGGTTCCAGGGTGCCGAAGCGCTCACCCAGACCGAGGGCCTCGGCGCCGCCGCGGGTGGCCATGGCAAAGATGGCTGCCGGGTCGATGGCCGGGTGGTCTTCGCACAGCATTTGCATCTCGCGCCAGAGGGAGAGGTGCGGGTTGCTCGCCAGGCTGTCCGTGCCCAGGGCGGGCAGGATGCCGGCGTCCAGGAAGGCCTGCACCGGGGCCCGGCCGGTGCGCAGAAAGCGGTTGGAACCCGGGCAGACACAGACCTTGGCGCCCCGGTCGGCCAGCAGCCGGATCTCGTCCGTGTCCACATGGATGGCGTGGACGCACAGGGTGTGCTCATCGAGCAGGCCGAGCCCGTCCAGGTAGCGGATCGAGCCGCCGTCGCCGCTGGCGCTCGGCTGGAAGGAATCATCCCAGAAGCCGCGGGCGCGCACGAATTCGACCATCTCGCCGGTGCCGCAGCCGAGCATCTCCTGTTCCGCCGCCGGTTCGGCGGTGTGGAGGGGAAAGGGGTGGCCGAGCCTGCTGGCGCGCGCCTTGAGCTGCTGCAGCAGGCGCGGGTGGGTGGAGTAGGGCGCGTGGCCGGTGCACAGGGTCGTGTCCGCTTCCCGGGTGAGACGGAGACTGTTCTTGTCCAGGGTAAAGGCGGCCAGTCCCAGGTATTCGCGGAAGGGCAGCAGGGTGCCGGCAAAGGTGGTCGCCAGGTGCAGGCCGATCGCGGTGTTGCCGATGTCGGCAATGACACTCACCCCGGCCGCGTACTGCTCGGCCAGGACCCGGCCGGCCGCGGTTTCGGCCGCCTCGCCGGTGGCGCCGAGCCGGTCGCGCCACTGGAGCAGACGGCTGATCCAAGCGGTGAAGCTGCCCGGATACGGCTCGCCGGTCAGTCCGGCCAGGTGGGAGAGTTCCAGGTGGGTGTGGGCGTTGACGAGCGCCGGGGTGAGGGCGCAATCCGGGTGGTCCTCAACCGGGATACCGGGAAAGCGCTGGCTGAGGCGGCCGGCCTCGTCCACGGCGACAATGCGGCCAGCGGCCACGGCCACCCCGCCGCCCGCGATCGGCGGCCGGCTCACCGGCACCACCCAGGGGGCGGTGTGCATGCACAACTCCGCGGCCCGCATCACACCAGGGTGTAGTCCATCAGCCGCTGGCGGGGCTGGAAGCCGGCGTCCGTGACCAGGCTGCGGATCTCCGCCTCGGACAGGCGGAAATGCACGCCCGCGGCCGCGACCACGTTCTCCTCGATCATGGTCGAGCCGAAGTCGTTGGCCCCGAAGAACAGGGACACCTGGGCGATCTTCGGTCCCTGGGTGACCCAGGAGGCCTGCACGTTGGCCACGTTGTCCAGGAAAATACGACTCAGCGCGAGCATGCGCAGGTAGGTCACGGCCGAGGTCTTGTCGATGGGCCGCGCGGCCGCCAGCGGTGTGTGGTCGGGCTGGAACGGCCAGGGGATGAAGGCGGTGAAGCCGCCGGTGCGGTCCTGCAGGTCACGCACCCGCTGCAGGTGCTCGAGCCGTTCGGCCACGGTCTCGATGTGGCCGAACATCATGGTGGCGGTGGTGCGCAGGCCGAGACCGTGCGCCTCCTCCATGACCGCGATCCACTGGTCCGCGTCGCATTTGCGCGGCGCCAGTTCACGCCGCACCCGGTCGCTGAGGATCTCGGCGCCGCCGCCCGGGATGGAGTCGAGCCCGGCGGCCATCAGCCGCTCGAGCACCGCGTGCACGCTCAAACCGGAGATCCCGGCAAAGTGGTGGATCTCCGGCGGGGAGAAGCCGTGGATGTGGATGCCGGTCGCCTTCATGGCCCGCAGCATGTCCTCGTAATAGGCCAGGTCCAGGTCCGGGTGGAGCCCGCCCTGGAGCAGGATCTGGGTGCCGCCCAGTTCCTGGGTCTCGCGGATCTTGGCGAGCCAGCTCCTCGCGGCTGAGCACGCTGCCGGCCGGGTCGTCGGGCGCCTTGAAGAACGCGCAGAACTTGCACGCGGACACGCAGATGTCCGTGTAGTTGATGTTGCGGTCGATCACGTAGGTGACCACCGGCTCCGGGTGCAGCCGCAGGCGGACGCTGTTGGCGAGGAAGCCCAGCGTGTGCAGGTCCGCCTCGCGCTCGAGCCGCAGCAAGTCCTCGCCGCTGATCCGTTCGCCGGCCAGTATCTGTTCGTGGAGCTCTTTCATGGGCTTAGAAGGTGGCCATGACGTTGTACAGGGTGTCGCGCTGCACCGGCTCGCGGCCGGCCTCTCGGATGAGGCGGATGAGCGTCTTGTGACCGATGGCCTGCTCGGTCTCGGCGCCGGCCATGTGGGTGATCACCTCTTCCTTGACCGTGCCGTCCATGTCGTCGGCGCCGAACGAGAGCGCCACCTGGGCCAGCTTGGGACCGATCATCACCCAGTAGGCCTTGATGTGCGGGAAGTTGTCGAGCATCAGCCGGCTGACCGCGATGTTTTTCAGGTCGTTGACGCCGGTGGTGTTGCCGGCGCCGCCCAGCTCGGTGTTCTTCGGGTGATAGGCGAGCGGGATAAAGGCGAGGAAGCCGCCGGTCTCGTCCTGGCAGCGGCGCAGGGCGTCCAGATGCTCGAGCCGCTCGTCGATGGTCTCGATGTGGCCGTAGAGCATGGTGGCGTTGGTGCGCAGGCCGAGCCGGTGGGCAGTGCGCGCCACCTCCAGCCAGCCCTCGCCCGGGAGTTTGTCCGGGCAGGTGAGCTGGCGGATGCGCGGGTTGAACACCTCGGCCCCGCCGCCGGGCATGGAGCCCAGGCCCGCGTCCATGAGCACGCGCAGGGTCTCGTCCACCGGTTTGCCGGCGAGTTTGGCCAGGTGGTGGATCTCCACGCAGGTGAAGGCCTGCAGGTGGACCTCCGGGCGGATCTCGCGGATGGCGCGGAGCATGTCCACGTAGTAGGCAAACGGCAGGTCCGGGTGGATGCCGCCGACGATGTGGATCTCACTGATCGGTTCGTCCAGGCGCTCACGGACCTTGGCGCGGATTTCGTCCAGGCTCATCTCGTAGGCCAGCGCGTCACCCTTGGGGCGACCGAAGGCGCAGAACTTGCACAGGTTGGTGCAGACGTTCGAGTAGTTGATGTGCTGGTTGTAAATGAAGTAGGCGCGGTTGCCGTTCCGTCGCTCGCGGACGATGTTGGCGAGGTAGCCGAGGGCGAGAATGTCCGGGTGTTCGTAGAGGCGGCGGCCGTCGTCGAGGGAGAGGCGTTCGCCTGCCCTGACCTTGTCGAGGATGTGGCCGAGGCCGGCCTGGGTGATGAAAGCGTCCATGGTATCCTGCTCGCCCCGTAAGGTGGCTGCAAAAAAAGAAGCCCCTTGGGGCGGCAAGGGGCTGGCAGTGGTGTGTTCGGTGGTGGCGTCAGTCGAGGAAAAAACGGAGTTTTTCGCGGCGGCTGGAGTGGCGCAACCGGTTGAGGGCCTTTTTCTCGATCTGGCGGATACGCTCGCGGCTGACGTTGAACCGCCGGCCGATCTCCTCCAGGGTGTACTCGGCCTTTTCGCCGATGCCGAAGCGCAGGCGGATGATCTTCTCCTCCCGGTCGGTGAGGGTGGACAGCACTTCGGTGACCCGGTGGGCCAGTTCCCGGTTCTGCACCGCATCGTAGGGTGATTCCGACTCCTGGTTCTCGAGGAAGTCACCCAGGGTGGAATCATCGTCACCCACCGGCGTCTCCAGCGAGATCGGCTCGCGCGAGGCCTCGAGGATGGCGAGGATCTTGTCCATGGGCAGATCCGTCATCTTGGAGATTTCCACCGGCGTCGGCTCGCGGCCCAACTCCTTGAGGAGCGAATAGAAGGCCTTGAAGAACTGGCTGCGCAGTTCCAAAAAATGCACGGGCAGACGGATGGTGCGCGTCTTGTCGAGGATCGCCCGGGTGATCGCCTGGCGGATCCACCAGGAGGCGTAGGTGGAGAACTTGTTGCCCTTCTTGTAGTCGAAGCGGAACACCGCCCGCATCAGGCCGAGGTTGCCCTCCTGGATGAGGTCGGCCAGGGTCAGGCCCTGGTGCATGTAGCGCTTGGCGATGGACACCACCAGCCGCAGGTTGGCGCGGATCATGGCGTCCTTGGCCACCTCGACCGAGCGGTTGTAGGCCTCGATCTTGGTGTTCAGCTCGAACAGTTCGCGGATGTCCGGGTAGTTGCGCGTGGCGATGAGCACGCAGTGGCGCATGTAGTTGAGCTGCTGCTTCTTGGGCTTGAGGGTGGGGTCGCGGCGGTGCCAGAGATCGATGCGATCGACCAGCATCTTGATCTCGTTGACTCCGGAGTTGTCCTCGCGGATGGCCGCGATGATGGCGTCAAAGCCCTCGCGGATGGTCTTGGAGTACTTGGCCTCCTCCTCCGGGGTGAGCAGGTCGAACTGGCCCATCTCCCGCAGGTAGGTGGTGGTGGTTTCCTCAGGCTCGTGCTCCTCGTTGTCCGGCAGGGCGTCGGGGAGAGTCTCGTCCTCGTCGGCCTTCTTGCCGGTCCACTCTTCGCCGGACAGGGTCTTGCGTTTGCCCGACTCCTCCATGGTGACGATTTCAATATTGTTTTCCCCGAGGAAATCGAAGAGTTCTTCGATGGCGCCGGGGTCCCGGATCTGCTCCGGAAGCAGCTCGTTGAGGTGCTGGAAGGTGATGCAGCCCTCGTCCTTTCCCGCTTCAAGAAGGTCGTTCTTTATACCTGAAAGCACTAATTTCTCCATATGAACGGGGTGGTCACGCGCAGAGAATCCTGAGTAGGAAAAAGAGCGCTACAATCTAAATTATCGGGTGGAAAAAAGCAACGGAAGAGTTACCGGGTGCGGAAAGTGCGTGCAATGGAACGGTGCATCTGCTCAATTCCTATGATTCGGTTGATTGGGACCGAACCACTGTAACAGGTCACCACGATGCGTAATGACAAATTGGTAAACATTCTCCAACAGAGGTCAAGCGGAATTCTGCTGCCGGTGTTCTCCCTGCCCGGGTCCTGGGGTATCGGCGATCTCGGCGATGCGGCCCGGGCCTTCATCGATTTTCTCGGCCGCGCGGGGCAGAGCGCCTGGCAGATCCTGCCGCTCGGGCCCACCAGCCCGGTGTTCGGCGACTCGCCCTACATGAGTTTTTCCACCTTTGCCGGCAACCCGCTGTTCATCAGCCCGGAGATGCTTGTCCGCCAGGGGCTGCTGCAGGATGGCGACCTCGAAGCGGAGGCATTCTCCGAGTACGCAGTGGACTACCCCCGGGTGACGGCCGCCAAGACACGGCTGCTGCGCGCGGCCTGGGCGGTCTTTCGTGTTCGTCTTGATGCGGCGGCCACCCTGGCCGTTTTTTGCGCCGACCACCCCTGGGCGGCCGGACACGGCCTGTTCCTCGCCCTCAAGGACCGGTTCGATGGCGCCCCCTGGTACCAGTGGCCCGAACCGCTGCGCCACCGGCAGGAGACGGCCCTGGCCGAGGCGCGCACGCAGTTGGCCGACGAGATCGACTACTTTGTTTTCGAGCAATATCTCTTTTTCGACCAGTGGCACCGGCTGCGCGCCTACGCCCGGGACAGCGGCATCGCCCTGATCGGCGACCTGCCCATCTACGTGGCCCAGGACAGCGTCGACGTGTGGAACAACCAGGAGATCTTCCAGCTCGACCCGGCCAGCGGCGAACCCACCCGGGTGGCCGGTGTGCCGCCCGACTACTTCAGCGCCAACGGCCAGCGCTGGGGCAACCCGCTCTACCGCTGGAACACGCGCAGCGCTCGCATCCGCGACCGGCTGTGGGACTGGTGGGCCGAGCGGCTGCGACTGAACTTCGAACTGGTCGACGTGCTCCGCATCGATCACTTCCGCGGTTTCGAGGCCTACTGGGCCGTGCCCGCGGCGGAGGAAACGGCCATCAACGGCACCTGGCAGCCCGGCCCGGGCCAGCCCTTTTTCGCGGAGATGGAACGCCGCCTGGGCGGGATGGCGATCATCGCCGAGGACCTGGGCGTGATCACCCCCGAGGTCGAGCGACTGCGCCTGAACCTGGGCTACCCGGGCATGAAGATTCTGCTGTTCGCCTTTGACGGCAGCCCGGACAACAGCTACCTGCCGTTCAACTGCGAGCCCGACTCGGTGGTCTACACCGGCACCCATGACAACGACACCGCGGTCGGCTGGTACCTGAGCCCGCAGGTCGACCCGGCGTTCAAGCGGCGGGCCAAGCGGTTTGCCAACCGCGACGACGACGATCCCTCCACCTTCCACCGCGACCTGGTCCACCTGGCCCTGGGCTCGCCGGCCAACCTGGCGGTGCTGCCCCTGCAGGACGTGCTTGGCTTCGGCAACGACTGCCGCCTGAACACGCCCGGCACGCCCACCGGCAACTGGCAGTGGCGCTGCGCCGCCCGGTTCCTCACTGACGAGACCGCGGCCTGGCTGCGCGACCTGAGCACCCTGTTTGGCCGCATTCCCCCGACACCCCAGCCAAAACCGGTTCCCCATGAAGATCCTGCTCATTAACGGCAGCCCGCGCCAGCACGGCAACACCGACATCCTCCTCGACAAGGTGGCCGAGGGCGTCCGCCTGGCCGGCCGCGAGGCCGAGACCATCCGCCTGGCCGACCTGGCCATCCACCCCTGCATCGGCTGCGGCCACTGCGAGGCCGAGGGCGTGTGCGTCATCGAGGACGACATGACCGCGCTCTATGACAAACTCGTCTCCGCCGACCGGGTGGTGATCGGCACGCCGGTCTACTTCTACGGGGTGACGGCCCAGGCCAAGGCCTTCATCGACCGCTGCCAGGCCCTGTGGTGCCGCAAGTACCTGCTCGGCCTGATCCGACCGGAGCGCGAGCGGCTGCGCGGCTACCTGGTAAGCGTGGCCGCCACCGACGGCGGCCGCATCTTCGACGGCACCCGCCTGACCGTGCGCTACCTGTTCGACGCCATGGACGTCAGCTTTGCCGGCGAACTGCTGGTGAGCGGCGTGGACGGAAAGGGCGCGGTCACCCGCAAAGCCGACCAGCTGGCCGCGGCGGTCGAACTGGGCGAGGCACTCTGCCACCCGACCCGGCCGCACACCCCGCCGGCGGACTGAACCGCCCCTTGTCGCTCAGCCCCGGTGCAGTTCGGCCCGCAGCCGCGGCAGGCTGCCCGGGTAACGCTCCTGCAGGAAGGCGATCATCCGTTCGCGCACCTCGCAGCGCAGGTCGAACAGGGCGGAGGCGTCCCTGGCGCTGACCAGCAGGCGCAATTCCATGGCCTGTGCACTGGTGTCCGTGACCTGCACCGCGGCCACCTTCCCATCCCACCAGGGTGACTCGCCCACCACCCGCTGCAACTCCTCGCGCACCACCGTCACCGGCAGGGTGTAGTCGGTGTGCAGGAAGACCGTGCCCAGCAGTTCCGAGGAGACTCGTGTCCAGTTCTGGAAGGGTTTTTCGGTAAAATACGTGGAGGGCACGATCAGCCGGCGCAGGTCCCACAGCTTGACCACCACGTAGGTGGTGGTGATCTCCTCGATCCGTCCCCACTCGCCCTCGACAATGACCACGTCGTCCAGCCGGATGGGCTGGGTGAGGGCGATCTGCAGGCCGACGAGCATGTTGGTGATCGATCGCTGCGCCGCCAGGCCGACCACGAGACCGATGATACCGGCCGAGGCGAGGATGCTCGTGCCCAGCTGGCGCACCCGGTCGAACACCATGAGCATGGACCCGCCGGCCAGTACCACGATCAGGCTGATGACCAGTCGCTTGAGGAAGCGAATCTGGGTGTGCATCTTGCGCGCCCGGAGGTTGTCGGCCACGTCCAGGTGATACGTGCTGAGCACGACGGTTTCGAGCACGTTCAGCCCCTGCACGGTCAGCCAGGTCACGACCACGATGAGCAGGATGCCGAACAGCTGACCGATCAGGGTCTGCAGTGTCGGGCCGAAACCGAACAGCGGGCTCACCAGGCGAGCGAAAACCACCAGCACCAGCAGGTTGAGCGGGGCCCGGAACCGCTCGGACAGGGTGGCCACGGTGACGGCCACGGTATGCTGCTGGGTGTGGGCCCAGCGGTTGAGTTGCTGGTCGAGCAGGCGCAGCAGCCGGTGCAGGAACCACAGGGCGGCCACGGTACCGCCGGCATCGGCAGCCCAGCGGATGGCCTGGATTAGATGCCCGGGCGCGCCGGGCCGGTTCAGGTGACTGAACAGGGGACTGAGGGCGCCGTAGCTGCCATACACAAAGAGGAACAGAGAAAGGGGCCGGGAGAGGCCGCGCAGGAGGAGCGCGTACCAGCCGAGCGTGTCGGCATGGGTCGCCTCGAGCCGCAGCCGCCGTTTGATCAGCCAGCGCACCAGTCGTTCCACCGTCAGGATCAGTACAAACAGCGCCAGGCAGAAGAGCAGCTTCAGCCAGGTGATACCCCAGGCCAACTCCCGGTTCACCCAGTCGCCGATGAAGGGGGCGAGCTCCAGGCCGAAGGCGCCGACCTGCAGCCCGAGTTGCTCGCCCGCCCGGTCGATCTGCTCGGTCCTGATGGGCGCGGGCCGTTCTTCAGGCATCTCTTTGAGCTGGTCGAGCACGCCCGGGCCGGTGTCTTCGGCCGGGCCGTTTTCTTGCACCGCTTCCTGGACCGGGACCCGGGCGGGCGGTGACACGTTTTCCGGCGGTGCTCCGTGACCGGACCGAGGGGGCGAGGAAAAGCAGGAGAACAAGGACCGGCAGGAGCCGGCAACAGTGCAGCAGGGGACGCATGACAATCCTTTCCGGGCTGAGGAAAAACGGCGTACACCGGGCCGAACGTGCCCGGGACGGGTGCTCCCTCCCTACCATGAATCCGCGGCCGGACAACCCGGGCGGCCGTGTCCGCCCTTGCCGGCGCGGGCGGCCCTCCGCAAAAAAAGGGCGTCGCACATCTGTGCGACGCCCTTTTCTGCTACCGTCGGCCGGGAGCGGCTCAGGCCTTCTTCACCTTGGGGATGAAGATCTCGATCCGGGTCGAGCACCTCGTGGATGATGCGCAGTTCCTCCCGGGTCGGGCAGCTCGGTTTCACCGCTGACCCGGGAGATGTCCAGGTCGAACTGGCACATCTCCGGATCTCCTCGGGCGTCTTGCCCGGGTGGCAGGTGTCGAGGTACATCCGGCCGCTCTCGTCGTCGAAGCGGAAGACCCCGGCCGTGCTGATGACCGCCGACGGGCCGCCGCGGAAGGCGGCGCCGTACAGTTCGCGGCGGTGGACGAACTCGCCGCCCGGCCACTTCTTCACCCGCCAGCCGGGGCTGGTGATGTAGCTGACGTTCTCGACGAAGCGCCGCTTTTCGTGGACCATGATGAAGACGGTCCGCCGGGCGAAGGAGTTGATGTCCGGGTTGCCGCCGCTGCCGGTCAGGCGCAGTTCCGGATTCAGGTAGTCGCCGATGCAGGTGGTGTTGACGTTGCCGTACTCATCCACCTCGGCGCCGCCGAGGAAGCCCAGGTCCACGTAGCCGCGCTGGGCGATGCTGAAGGCGTCGTACAGGCCGGAGGAGCGCGAGGCCCCCATCTCGCAGCGGGCGTCGCCCACCGAGGTGGGCAGTTCCGGCGGCCGGCCGTCCAGGGTGCCGGCCTCGAAGATCAGCTTCAGGTTGGGGGCATGGGTCTTCTGGGCCAGCATGATGGCCACCATCGGGCAGACCGGTGCCGGCAAAGACGATCTCGTTGTCCTGCACCTCGCGGGAGGCGGCGCAGCAGAGCAGGTCGGCCAGACCGAATTCTTCAGGTGTTGCATAGTCTGCTCATGTCATTCCCTCCCTTCTTCTCGCGGGGACTGTAGTTCAGCGCGGTGTTGGCCTTCAGGTTCAGCATGCGCGGCCAGCCCAGCTTCTCCAGGTAGCTCATGTGATCAAGGCCGAAGATCCACTCCTTGGCAAAGTCGTCGAACCCTTCCTGGGTGCGGGTCCTGCCGTAGAAATCCTTGAGGAAGGCGCCGTCCACGTCGTAGCGGCCGAACATGCCGGTCGGGATGGCCGCCGAAGGGGCACTCCAGGATGTAGTCCACCTCGAAGCTGGGGATGGTGTTCTGGTCGGCATCGCGGCGCAGGTACTCCTCGGGCACGATCTCCTCGGCCATGACGATGGTGATGTCCGCCGCGCGGGCAGCCTCCGGGTCGGAGTAGTACTGGCCGTTGACCCGCACCGTCCCCTCTTCGCCCACCTGCTGGACGCAGAGCACGGCCACGTCGACCTTGACCGCCGGGACCAGCACCTGGTGCGCCGGCGTCAAAGAACGGGTCCTCGGTGAAGACGTACTTCTGCTTGGCGATGCGCTTGCCGTCGCGCATTCCCGGCCCGGCCGAGCATGTCGTACTCCGGGTTGTGGATGTCGGTGCCCAGCGAGGTCTGGGTGACGGCGTAGGGCGCGCCCTGGGCCGCGGCGGCGAAGCGGAACATCATCTCGGCGTGGCTGTAGTCCTCGACGATGATCTCCTTGTTCGCCGACCTTGCGCGACAGGTTGGCGCCGTACTTGCCGTACAGTTCGTGACCGACCCAGCAGGACTCCCAGATGTCGACACAGCCGGCGCCGACCAGGAATTCGGTCTGCGGGCCGCCGTTGACCTCGATCAGGTGCAGGCCGCGTGCGCTGCTGGCGGATCAGTTCGTAGACCAGGGCAAAGGGCCGGCGCCAGATGGTGAAGCCGGAAAAGGTCAGGCTGGAGCCGTTCTTGACGATCTCGGCCGCCTGCTGCAGGGTGATGCGCTTGTCTGTTGCTCATGCGTTCCTCCTGTGATCTGGTTCAGGCCGACAAACCGCGCAGTATCTCCCGCGAGATGATCAGCCGCTGGATCTCGCTGGTGCCCTCGTAGATCGAGGTGATGCGGGCGTCGCGGGCGTAGCGCTCGATCGGGGAAGTCCTGGGTGTAGCCGTAGCCGCCCAGCATCTGCATGGCCTTGTAGCAGGCCCGGTTGGCCGCTCTCGGTGGCGTACAGCTTGGCCATGGAGGCCTCCTTGGCGAAGGGCTTGCCGCTGCTCCTTGCGGAAGGCGGCGTTCATCAGCAGCAGCCGGGCCGCCTCCAGCTCGGTGTAGGCATCGGCGATCATCCACTGGATCGCCTGGAAGTTGCTGATCTTCTGGCCGAACTGGACGCCGTTCGGTGGCGTACCTGGTGGCATAGTCCATGGCCGCCAGGCCGATGCCGAGGCCGAGCGAGCCGATGCCGATGCGGCCGCCGGCCAGTTCGGCCACGGCGATGCGGAAGCCGTCGTTGAGCTTGCCCATCAGGCCGCTGGCCGGGATGCGGCAGTTGTCGAAGATCAGCTCGTTGGTGGCCGAGGCGTGCTGGCCCATCTTGTGCTCTTCCTTGCCGATGATCAGCCCCGGGGTGCCGGCCTCGACCAGGAAGCAGCTGATGCCCTTGCCCTTCGGGGCCTCCTTGTCGGTCACGGCCCAGACCACGAAGACGCCGGCATAGGGGGCGCTGGTGATGAAGATCTTGGAGCCGTTGAGCACGTAGTGAGTCGCCGTCCTTGACGGCCGGTGGTGCACATGCCCGAGGGGTCGGAACCGGCACCGGTCTCGGTCAGGCCGAAGCTGCCGGCGGCGTACTCGCCGGAGCAGATCTTCGGGATGTAGGCCTTCTTCTGCTCCTCGCTGCCGATGGCCTGGATGACCTCGCAGACCATGTTGTTCACCGACACGGTCACCGCGGTGGAGGCGCAGGCCCGGGCGATCTCGGTCATGGCCACGCTGAAGGCGATGACGCCGGCCTCGGAGCCGCCGTAGGTATCCTTGACATTCAGGCCCATGAAGCCGAGTTCGGCCAGTTTCTTCAGGTTGGCGAGCAGGGTGGGGCGATCCTTGTCCAGGTCGAGCTGGGCGGCCACCGGTTCGAGTTCGGCCTTGGCAAAATCACGGGCAGTGTCCTGGATCAGTTTCTGTTCTTCGTTCAAATCCAAATACATGCGTGTCTACTCCTTGTGGTTGTGGGTTGCCTCGGGGTGTCAGTCCTGGTGCACATAGAAGGGCCATTTGTGGAAGAACCACTCGTTCCACAACAGGGGGATGATCCACCAGAAGTTCCACACCAGCGACTCGCCGTGCGAGAACCGCTCGGCGAGTTCGCCCATGTGGTGGTTGCCCAGCCCCCAATGGCCGAAGTTACCATAGTAGAAAATCCAGTACAGCACCGCGGCGAACAGCAGTACGCCGGCGGTGCGGAAGAAGAAACCGCCCCAGCCGTCCACGTCGCCCGGCGCCATGTCGTCGAAGTAGTGGTGCCAGATGAGGAAGGGGATGAGGGTGAAGCCGGCGATCTCGGCCGAGTGGATCCAGAGGAAGCGCTGCACCTCGGCCGCGCCCTTGGCGGTCTCCAGGTGGTGGAAGGTGTCGGCCGGCACCCACATGGGAATCAGCTGACGGCAGAGCAGGGCAATGGCGTAGGCGGCGACGAACGAGAGGGCGGTGGACAGCCAGCCCTTCCATGGCTGCGGCAGGGTGATCAGCGTCCACGGTTTCATCCGCCAGACGTTCGGGGTCATGAACAGGATGACAATGGCCCACTCCCACCAGCCGAACACGTAGTGGATGTGCTTGGTGCCGCCGACGGCTTCCCACCAGGGCGGGTTGATGGCCGCGCCCGGGAAGAGCAGGCCGAAGAACGGGGCGATGAGGACCGCGTAGCAGAACAGGGTGACCAGCGAGGCCCAGCCGATCTCGGCCAGGCCGCGGTTCGGCTGCGCCAGGTTGGACGGCATCACCGGCCATTTGCCGAAGAAGATGGTGAACACCGGGTAGGTGTAGAAGCCGATGAGCACGAAGCCGACCACCGCCACCTGGGCCATCTTGCCGGTGGCGCCGGGTTCGGCCAGCTTGGGCAGCTTGCCCGCCAGGTTGGCCGCCTCCAGGCCGTAGTAGCTGAGGAAGTTGAAGCCCACGCCGAGCACGCGGTAGAAGAGCACGTCAATGACGAACCAGACGATCACCAGGTTGGCCACGGTCATGACAATGCCGCGCAGCGGCTGTTTGAGGTTCGCAAACGGCCAGTCACCGAGAAACATGTGCTGCCAGAGCCCGACCAGGATCATCATGGCCAGGTACATGACAAAGGGGTAGGGAAACCACCCCACCGGCCCGCGCGGATCACTGAATAGAAACCAGGTGACCAGGGCGATGGCCGTAAAGACAACGAACGAGATGATACCGGTGAGGGGTTGACCCCACCGTGGTTGCAATGTTCCCGCTGCCATGCTGCACTCCTCTTTGGGTGATGTGTGAAAAGGCTCCTCTCCTGTGCATACCGGGCGGGCAGGGCTTCCTCTTCCCCCGGGCCTGCCGCCGCTTGCGGTCCTCCTTCGTTGTCGTGGTGCTTTTTTTGGGGTCGTCACCGGCCCCCCTGGCCGGTGACGGTGTCTCGTACGGTTCTGACGGAAGCTCAGCGCTTGACGATCAGGGCCACGGCCTCGCCGCCGCCAAGGCAGAGCGACACCAGGCCGCGTTTTTTGTCCTGGCGGACCATCTCGTGCAGCAGGGTGACCAGCAGCCGGCAGCCGCTGGCGCCGATGGGATGGCCGATGGCGGCGCTGCCGCCGTTGACGTTGACCCGGGCCGGGTCGAGCGCGAGCGTTTTCAGCACCGCCACGGTGGAGCCGCTGAAGGCCTCGTTGATCTCGAAGAGGTCGATGTCCGCACTGGTGATGCCCTCTTTTTCCAAACATTTGGGCACGGCCCAGATGGGCGCGACGAGCACGTACTTCATGTCGATGCCGTACGAGGCCTGGGCGCCGATGGTGGCCATGATGGTGCATCCCAGTGCCTCGGCCTTGTCCCGGCTCATCACCACCACCGCAGCGGCGCCGTCACTGATGATCGAGGCGTTGCCGGCAGTGGTCACGCCGCCCTGTTTGAAGGCGGGCTTCATTTTGGCCAGCTGCTCGTAGCTGGTCGGCTGCGGGCACTCGTCCTGCCAGAAGACCTTGGGCTCGCCCTTGCGCTGGGGGATCTCCACCTTGAGGATCTCGTCCTCGAACTTGCCGGCGGCCTGGGCGGCCAGGGCGCGGCGGTAGGATTCGGCGGCGTAGCGGTCCTGGTCCTCGCGGCTCACCTGGTAGCGCTCGGAGCAGAGTTCGTTGCTGATGCCCATGTGGAAGTCGTTGACATGGTCCCAGAGGCCGTCATGGAGCATGTGGTCGTGCAGGGTGCCGTCGCCCATGCGGAAGCCGAAGCGCGCTTTTTTGAGGAAATAGGGGGCCATGCTCATGCACTCCATGCCGCCGGCAACCACCACCTCGGCATCGCCCGCACAGATGGCCTGGGCGGCCAGCATCACCGCCTTGAGGCCGGAGCCGCAGACCTTGTTGATGGTCAGGGCCTCGACCTCCCAGGGCAGGCCGGCCATCACCGCGGCCTGCTTGGCCGGGTTCTGGCCGTAACCGCAGGGCAGGACCTGGCCCATGATGCACTCGTTGACCGCTTCCTTGTCGATCCCGGCCCGGCGGACGGCCTCGGCGATGACCAGACCGCCCAACTTGGTGGCGCCCATGTTCGCCAGGGTGCCGTTGAAGCTGCCCAGGGGAGTTCGGACCGCGCTGACTATCACTGCTTCTCGCATGTTTTCTCCTTGGTGTCTGTCGATGAAGGGGCGGGACCGGCCGCGTCGGCGCGGTTGTCCCGGGTTGAGAAAAGGACTCCGGACAAGGACCTCTGCCGCTGCCCGGCTGGGCTGCTCTTACCCGATCCGGCCCCTGCGGCCCAGCAAAAAAAAGACAGCTTTTGCCGGTCTTCCCGGTCTGGGACAGCCGTCGCAGCCAGAATACAGTGCACATACTGTACCAGGGCCGCGAATCGGGCTAACGTGCTGAAAAACGGTGCTTCCGGCTGGGTGTGCCGAGACCGGGGCAGGGCCGGTGCAGCATATGCTCTACCTGCCCTGCTGGGTATTGGATGGAAAACCTTGAAAAAACGAGAAAAAAGAAGAGATCAGGAGGGGTGCCGAAAAGTGCAGGATATGCTGCAATTTCGGCTTGGACAGACCCTGTTCAGCAGCGGATCTTGTGTTTGTCGATGCGGTAGATGAGCGTGGGCCGGGAGATGCCGAGCAGGCGCGCGGCCCGGGAGCGGTTGCCGCCGGCGCGCTCCAGCGCCTGGACAATCAGGTCGCGGGTCAGGCGTTCCAGGTCGATCCCCTCGGGCGGCAGGCAGAGACCGCGCTCCTGCCCGGGCGGCGTTCCGGCCGGGGCGAGGAAGGCGAGGTGGGCCTCCTGCACGGTGGCGCCATCCTCCAGGAGCACCACCCGCTCGATGGCGTTTTTCAGCTCGCGGATGTTGCCGCGCCAGGGGTGGCGGAGCAGCAGCTCGCCTGCCTCCCGGGCGAACTCCTGGAACTGCCGGCCGAACTTCTCGTTGAAGCGCAGCCTGAAGTGGTGCGCAAGCGGCAGGATGTCCGCCGGCCGTTCGCGCAGCGGCGGCACCCGCACCCGGGCCACGTTCAGCCGGTAGTAGAGGTCTTCGCGAAACCCGCCGGCCCGCACCTGGGCCTCCAGGTCGCGGTTGGTGGCGGCGATGATGCGCACGTCCACCTTTTTCTTGAGGGTGCCGCCCACCGGGTAGAATTCCCGCTCCTCGAGAAAACGCAGCAGCTTCACCTGGGCCGCGGGCTGCAGCTCGCTGACCTCGTCAAGCAGGAGGGTACCTTGGTCGGCCATCTCGAACTTGCCTTGCTTGCCCTCCTGCAACCCGCCGGTGAAGGCGCCCTTGTCGTAGCCGAACAGCTCGCTTTCGAGCAGTTCCCGGTTGATGGCGCCGCAGTTGAGGCCGACAAAGGGCCCGTCGGCGCGGCTGCTGCGATGGTGGATCAGGCGCGCCACCACCTCCTTGCCCACGCCGCTCTCGCCCTCGATGAGCACGGTGGTGTCGTGGCTGCGCGCCACCCGGGCGGCAAAGTCAAACACCGCCCGGATGGCCGAACTCTCGGCGACGACGTTATCCAGGCTGCTCCGCCCCAGCGAGGCGCGGCGCAGGGTCTCCACCTCCCGCTTGAGGCGGAGGTGCGCCAACCCCTTGTCCACCGCCAGCTCGAACATCTCGATCTCCAGCGGCTTGATCAGGTAGTCGTGCGCCCCGGCGCGCATGGCCGCGATTACCGTGGCCGTGTCCTCGTAGGCGGTCATCATGATCACCGGCAGCTCCGCCTGCAGTGCGCGGATCCTCCCCAGGGTCTCGATGCCGTCCATGCCCGGCAGGCGCACGTCGAGCAGCACCAGATCCACCGGCGTGCGCTGCAGGAGGCGCAGGGCCTCCTCGCCGCTGCCCGCGACCAGGGGTTGGTGGCGTTCGCGAAGGATGGCGGTCAGGCTGTTCTGCAGGAGCCGGTCGTCATCGACGATCAGTATCCGTTCCCGGTGCATGGGTCGTCTCCGTTCTGGTCCAGGGGAAATCTGATGAGGAAGCTGGTGCCGCTACCCGCCTCGCTGACCACCTCCACGGTGGCATTGTGCTGTTCGAGGATCTTGTGGACGATGGACAGCCCCAGGCCCGTGCCCTCGGCCTTGGTGGTGAAGAAGGGGTTGAAGATGCGCGCCAGGTTGTCCGCGCTGATGCCCGAGCCGTGGTCCGTGCAACGCAGCAGCAGACAGCGACCGGAGCCGTTGTCACCCGCCTCGACCCGGCCGTCGAGGACGATGCGGCCGCCGCCGGGCATGGCCTGCAGAGCATTGAGCAGGAGGTTGACCACCACCTGCTGCACCTGGTGGGCGTCGAACACCACCTCGGGCAGGTTCGCGGGCAGGTCGAGGCGGATGGCGACCCGGTTCTTGCGCAGCTGCGCGTCCATCAGGGCCACGGTTTCGCGGAGCAGGACGGCCAGGGAGCCGCGCTGCAGCCGGGGCGGTGCGGGCCGGGCGAAGTCGAGCATACTCTGGACGAGCGAGCGGATGCGGTCGATGCCCGCGCGGGTGTCCCGGATCAGGTTGCCGGCCTCGGGGTCAGCCACCAGTCGCTTGGCGAGCAGCTGCACGTTGAAACTGATGCTCGCCAGGGGGTTGCGGATCTCGTGGGCAATGCCCGCACTCAATTGGCCAAGCGACGTGACCCGGTCGATGCGGCGGATGAGGTCGTCGGTCTTCTTCTCCTCGGTCAGGTCGCGCACCAGCACCATGGCCCCGAGCAGACCGTTGCGGTGGTCCCGGAGCAGGGAGGAGGTGACCCCGAACGACCTGGCGCCGGCCGCGATCTCCCGGTTGCTGACCACGGTCCCGTGGCCGATGGCCTGGTCGACAATGGCGGCGATGGCCCCGCCGAACGCCTCGGCCGCGGTCCGACCGAGGAGCTGGTCGCGCGGTCGGGCAAACAGTTCCTCGGCGCGCCGGTTCACCGAACTGACCCGCCGGCGCCGGTCAAAGGTGAGGATGCTGTTGGGCGAGCTTTCCAGGATATTTTCACCGAAGTTGCGCTCGGTGCGCACCTGGCCGTAGAGACGGACGTTGCGGAGCAGGCTGGCGGTGTGATCAGCGAAGATGAGCAGCAGCTTGAGATCGTCAGCTGAAAAGGCGTCCTGGACCGGGCTGTGCATACTGAGCACGCCTGCCACCTGTTTCTCGCTGAGCAGGGGGACGGCCAGGCGCGAGCCCGCCGTTGCGGTGTCCCGGCAGCGGTCGTCCGCGGTCACGTCCGTGACCAGCGCCGGCAGGCCGTGATCAGCCACCCAGTCCACGAGCGGGTCGCGGTCCGTGCGTCGCAATCGCCCGCCATCGTCGCGACCGCAGCCCCGGCTGACCGCCAGGCTGAGTTCGCTCCCCTCCTCATCGCAGAGGTACAGGCTGCAGCCGGCCGCACCGGTCAGCCGGCGGCCGCCGGTGCAGATGGTCTGCACCAGTCGCTCGCGGTCAAAGGCGGTGCTCGCCCGCTTGCTCACCTCCTGCAGGGTGAGCAGCTGGCGGATGGTGTGCTGATTCTGCTCCTGCAGGCGGGCGTTCTCGATGACGATGCTCACCTGGTTGGCAAAGGTGGCCAGGGCGTCGATCTCCTTGCGGCCGAGTTTGAGCGGGATGGCGTCCTTGTCCGCGGTGATCAGACCGATCACGTCCCGCTTGATCTTGAGCGGCACCGCCACCGTGGACACGCGGCCCATGATGCGGCTGACCACCAGGTCGATGTCGGTGGCGCGCGGGTCGGTGTGGTAGTCGCGCACGTACAGGGCGCAGCCGTGGCGGGCCACCCGGGTCTCGACGCAGTCCTGGTCAAGGAGGCGATAGGGCAGGCGGAAGGCCCGTTCCGAGTCGTGGGCGTTGAAACCGTGGATGTAGCGGCACTCGAGCAGGGTGCGGGCCGGGTTGGCGAGGAACACGGCCATGCGGGTAAAGCCGAACACCAGGCAGGTCTCGCGGACGATGGCAGTGAGGATGCGGTCCAGGGGGATGGGTCGGGTGAGCAGGCTGCTGATCTTGTGCATCGAGGCGAGCAGCTTGTCCTTGGTCCGCAGATCAGCGAGCAGGGCCGCGGTATCGCCGTTCCGGGATGGTCTGGGCATGGTCGCCTCCGGTTGGGGCGGCAGTGCGGCCCGGGGAGGGGCCGAAGGCACTGCCGCCTGTTCTTTTCGCGCAGGCAGGGTATAGTGTCCGGTCCGTCAGCAGTAGACAGGATCGTCCCCCATCGCAAGGAAAACCCGCATGATGCCCGCGCCCTCACCACTTGCCCCGGAAGCTCTCCGTGACTGTTGTCTCTGCCCCCGCTGTTGCCGGGTTGACCGTTTCGTTGGCCCGTCCGGTTACTGCCGCACCGGCGCCGGTTTCGCGGTCAGCGCGGTGACCGTGCACCGCGGCGAGGAACCGGTGATCAGCGGTGAGCGCGGCATCTGCAACGTGTTCTTTGCCCACTGCAACCTGCGCTGCCGTTTTTGCCAGAACTATCAAATTTCGCGTCCGCAGGCGCACACCGGTGAGGAGTGCTGGACCCTGGACACGGTGGTGGATGCCATTGTCCGCATCCTCGACACCGGCATCGACCGGCTGGGCTTTGTCTCGGCCTCGCACCTGGTGCCGCAGATGGCCGCGATCATCACTGCGGTGCGCCGGCAGGGGTTCCGGCCGGTGGTGGTCTACAACTCGAACGGCTACGACCGGGTCGAAACCCTGCGTCATCTCGACGACCTGGTGGACGTGTACCTGCCGGACTGCAAGTACATGGACCCGGCGCTCTCGGCACGCTGGTCCGGGGCCGGGGACTACCCCGAGGTCGCGGCCCGAGCGCTTGTCGAGATGTACCGCCAGCGGGGCAGTGTGCTCCACCTGGACGACCAGGGCCTGGTGACGCGCGGGCTCATCGTCCGCCACCTGGTGCTGCCCGGGGCTGTGGCCAACACCCGGCAGGTGCTGCGTTTTCTCGCCGAGTCGCTCTCCCCGCGGCTCACCCTGTCGCTCATGGCCCAGTACAACCCCACGCCCCTGGTGGCGGCCGAGTCGCCGCTCAACCGGCGCCTCCTGCCGGCCGAGTACGCCGAGGCCGTGGCCGAGATGGAGCGGCTCGGCTTTGTGAACGGCTGGGTGCAGGAGTTCGCCAGCGCCGAGCGCTACAACCCGGATTTTTCGGCTCCCGTACCGTTTGCCGAAGAGGCGGGCAACTCCCGCACCAGCTGAGCAAAGGCGGCCAGCCGCTGCGGCGCGGCAATGGAGCCGGTGTCGTCGAAGAGCACGTAGATGTGGTCCGGCCGGGTGAATTCGACGATGCGGCGGAAGAAGGCCAGTTCTTCCTCGGGTTTCAGGTGGTTCAGGTTGAAGAAGTGGAACTCCTTGAACCCCCGGGCCAGGTGCGGGGTCAGTTCGATGCCGAAGGAGTTGCTGATGAGCAGGCCGCGCTTGTCCGAGAGCGCGTTCTCGGTGCGGTAGCGCCACAGGGCCCGGCCCTGTTTGCACAGCTCGAGGATCCAGTCGGGCTGGTCGCGTTCGGTGCGGAAGTTGGCGTACGGGTAGGTGAGGGCGTGGATGGTGCGGCCGAACCCGAAGAACATGCCCAGGTCGTCGCCGATCTGGCCCGGTTCGGCCGGGTCGTCGATGATCAGCCGGTCGACCACGCCGCTTTGCCGGAGCAGGTCGCGGGCAAAGAGGAAGGCCGAGCGGCCCGACCAGTGCCAGGTCTCCTTCGGGTAGAAATAGGGTTCGTCGCGGTGGGCGCGGAACAGCTCCAGCGGGTAGTAAAGCTGGTAGCGGTCGCTGCTCCCGGCCCCGTCGCTGCAGCTGGCCGATCAGGTGATCGCTTGTCGGGTAGGCCCGGCAGGCGTCGCGATATTTCCGTTCCACCATGGGCGGCAGCTTGTCCGGGTACACGGCCACGTTGGTGGGGGCGAGCGCAATGGTCACCGGGAAGCCGCGACCCCGGTAGTAGCGGCTCAGGTCGGCAAAGGTGCGGTCCATGTCCTCGACCAGCTGGGGTTTGGGCTCGGTCTGCTGCAGGCAGAGCAGGTCAAAGACGAAGTTCGGCTCGTCCACCTTGTGCGAGTTCATGAACACGAACCCGTCCCGGCCGATGGAGATGTTCGGCGCGGGCGGGTCCTTGAGCAGGTAGAAGCGCATCTTGCGGTAGAGGGCGTTGGCGTCGCGGCGGAAGCCGACCCGGTCCTTGAGAAAGCTGTCCAGGGCCTCGATGTACTGCGGCGGGCTCTCGCGAAAGAGGGACAGCGGCGGCAGGGGCGACATCCGCCGGTTCTCCAGGTTCTGCAGCAGGGCGATGTCCCGTCCCAGGAGGCCGATCGCCGCCGGCAGGCTGAGCAGCACCACCAGGAGGAGGATCAACAGCCGCGCCGGCCAGCGCAGGGACAGGTCGTTGGATGCGGGTGCGGCCATCTTAGAAACGGAAGTAGAGGAAGGGGCTGTAGGTGCCGGCGAGCACATAGACGTAGCAGAGCACGAACAGGCCGGCAAGGGAGAGCACCCGCCAGCAGGTGTGCAGCCGGGCTGCGGCGCGCGGCAAGGTCCCGCCCGGACCGGTCGGGAGCAGCTGGCGCAGCCGGCCGCCGAGATGTTCCACCAGCGGCGTGGCGAACAGGAAGGCGAGCAGAAAGGCGAGCATCTGCTCGTGGTTGACCAGGTGGAGGAAGGGCGCGGCCTGGTCCGCCGCGGACTGCCCGGCCATGGCCCGGTAGAAGGCCAGGGCCTGGCCCAGGTCGTCGGCGCGGAACAGCACCCAGCCGACCATCACCGCCCCCATGGCGTAGACATGGCGCAGCAGGCGCGGCGATCTGCCCCAGCACCCGGGCAAAACCGAGCCGCTCGACAATGAGCAGCAGTCCGTGGAACACGCCCCAGAGGATAAAGGTGTAGGCCGCTCCGTGCCACAGGCCGCAGAGCAGGAAGACCACGAACAGGTTGACCAGGGTGCGCGCCCGGCCGCGCCGGTTGCCGCCCAGCGGGATGTACAGGTAGTCGCGGAACCAGGTGGACAGCGAAATATGCCAGCGCCGCCAGAACTCGGTGATCGACTGGCTGAAGTAGGGGTAGCGGAAGTTGCGCGGCAGGCGGAAGCCGAGGATCACGCCGATGGCGATGGCCATGAACGAGTAGCCGCAGAAGTCGAAATAGATCTGCAGGGTGTAGGCCACGGTGCCGGTCCAGGCGGCCACCGCGTCCAGCGCCTCGCCGGGCAGGGCGAACACCCGATCCGCCACTGCGCCCAGGTTGTTGGCAATGAGCGTCTTCTGGGCCAGGCCGATGACGAACAGGCGCAGGCCGAAGCCGATGCGGCCGGCGGTGATGCACCGCCGCACCAGCGCCTTGGCAATGGTGTGGTAGCGGACGATCGGTCCGGCCACCATGTGCGGGAACATGGTGATGTACAGGCCGACGTTGAGCGGCGAGGCCGAGCAGGTGGCCACCTTGCGGTAGACGTCGATCAGGTAGGAGATGCCGTGGAAGGTGAAGTAGGAGATGCCCAGCGGCAGGTGCGGCTCGCGCACCTCGCCCACGGCTCACGCCGAACAGGTCCGGCAGCACCTGGGTCAGGGCAAAGGCGAAGTATTTATAATAGAAGAGCAGGCTTAAGTTGGCCCCGACGCCCAGGCCGAGGAAGAGCCTGCGCCGCTCGGGCCGCTCCGCCCGGCCGACCAGCAGGCCGAACAGGTAGTTGATGGCGACAAAGGCGAGCAGCACGCCGATGTACTTGTTTTCGCCCCAGTAGAAAAAACCCAGGCTGAACAGGAAAAAGGTGAGGTTGCGCCAGGGCAGGGCAAAGTAGCAGACGAGAAAGAGCGGCGCGAACACCGCCAGGAAGACGACCGAAGGAAAGAGCATGCAGTCACGGCGAAAGGGACAACGGAATGCTGATGGCGGCACAGTGCCGGCGACGCGGGCCTGGCCCGCCGCTCCGCGGGAGGAACACTTTTACCGGCCGGGCCGGGCGCTGTCAACCCTTTCCCCGGAACGGCCGGCGACCAGCCAGGTCATGGACACGCCGCCGGCGATGATCACCAGGCAGCCGGCCAGCTGCAGGGCGGAGAGGGTCTCGCCGAACAGGGTCCAGCCGAACACGACCACCGCGATGGGCTCGAAATAGGCAAGTGTGCCGAACGTGGCCGCGGGCAGTCGGCTCAGGGCATAGACCGCACAGAGGATGGCGAAAAAGCCGGGCACCAGGCCGGTGCCGGCCAGCCAGGGCCAGGTCCAGGGCGGCAGTTCGGGCCGGCCGGCCAGGCACATCGGCAGCATGATCAGCCCGCCGACGAGCAACTGGTAGAAGGTGCGGGTGTGCACGTGCACCGAGGCGTCGATCACCCGGTTGATGAGGATGAAGGCCGCGTAGCAGCCCATGGAAACGAGGCCCAGGCCGATGCCGCGCAGGTGGCCCGAGCCGGCCGGGAAATCGAGGCGGAACTCCAGCATCATGGCAAAGCCGAAGAGGGCGAGGGCGATGAGGCCCGCGCTCGCCCGGGTCAGCCGTTCGCCCAGGAAAAAATGGGCGTAGATCGAGGCTGCCGGCGGCGCCAGGTAGACGAGCATGATGGCATTGGCCATGGTGGTGTGTTCCATGGCGCGCACGTAAAAGATGATGAACCCGGCGAGCATGGCGCCGTTGACCAGCACCGGCCAGGTGGGCCAGCGTCGCACCAGGCGCAGCTGCCCGGTGGCGAGCAGGAAGAGGAGCATGAAGCCGGCACCGAGCGCGAGCCGGAAAAAGGTGATCACCTCGGCGCCCAGGCCGGTGATCTTGGCGAACACGCCCACAGTGCCCATGCCCAGGGCGGAGAGGATGGCGGCAGCGATGGCGGTGAGGTCCATGAGGGGTGTGTGCGGAGAGGGGGACAGGGTGACCGGCAGGCTTCCGGCAGCGGCGGCCACTCTATCATGTTTTCCCGGAAAAGGGGAACCGCTGGTCCGCTCCGGCTGCACCGCTGCTCTCGGGGGCGGGCGCGGGAAAAGGAACTTGGGCTGATGAAGAAAAATAGCCCATTGCCGGCCCAAACTCTCGGGAATGGGGCAGGGCACGGGAAAAGGATTGACTTGCGGCCTGATGAAGTCAATAAATAGCACCATTGCCCCGGCCGCAGCCAATAAGCGGCCGGGGTGGCCGCCTCAACCTGGGCGGCCCCGAATTTTGGACAACGACAAGGAGCAACCCATGCACCACCTCTTCCAGCCCCTGCAGGTCGGCCCGCTGACCCTGCCCAACCGCATCCTCATGGCGCCGCTCACCCGCTGCCGCACCGAGCGCGACCATCTGCCCAACCTGCTCATGGCCGAGCACTACACCCAGCGGGCCTCGGCCGGCCTGCTCATCGCCGAGGCGACCATGGTCATGGCCGGCAACTCGGCCTTCTGGATGGAGCCGGGCATCTACAGCCACGAGCAGGTCGAGGCCTGGCGGCTGGTCACCGGCTCGGTGCACCGGGCCGGCGGCCGCATCTTCCTGCAGCTCTGGCACGGCGGCCGCGCCTGCCACCCGCTGCTCAACAACGGTCTCCAACCCGTGGCCCCGAGTCCGCTCGCCATCCCGGACGACACGGTGCGCACGCCCGAGGGCAAGCAGCCCTACGTGGTGCCGTGCGAGCTGCGTGATGACGAACTGCCCGGCGATCGTCGCCGGGTTCGGGCAGGCGGCCGAGAACGCCCTGGCCGCGGGCTTTGACGGGGTCGAGGTGCACGGCGCCAACGGCTACCTGCTCGACCAGTTCCTGCGCGACGGCTCCAACCGCCGCACCGGTCCCTACGGCGGACCCATGGCCAACCGTGCCCGGCTCATGTTCGAGGTGCTCGAGGTGGTCTCCGCGGTCTGGGGGAGCGAGCGGGTGGGATTGCGCCTGTCGCCGCTCAACCGGTTCAACGGCATGAGCGACTCGGACCCGGTGGGACTGGCCAGCTGGCTGGCCGAGCAGCTCAATCCCCTGAACCTGGCCTACCTGCACCTGATGCGCGGCGACTTCCTCGGCCCGGTGACCGAGGACGTGGTCACCCCGGTGCGGGAGCGCTACCGCGGCGTGCTCATCGCCAACATGGGCTACACCCCGGCCGAGGCCGAGGCAGCCATTGGCGCAAACCAGTGCGACGCCGTGGCCTTTGGCGTGCCCTTCATCGCCAACCCGGACCTGGTGGAGCGCATCCGCGCCGGGGAAGCGCTCAACGAAGCGGACATGAGTACCTTCTACACCCCCGGGCCCGAGGGCTACACCGACTATCCCTTCCTGGCCGGGAGCTGAGATCGTGGCCGCGGCCGGGGACAGTGGGCCGGATCGCCGTCCGACCGGTCAAGCCGCACCCTTTTCCCTGCGGGCGCGGCAGCAGAGCTTTGTCTTTGCCCTGGCCGGCGGCCGCGTGCTTCTTGCCCAGCACAATGCCTGGATCCACGCCGCAGCCACCCTGCTGGTGGTCGTGCTTGGCCTCGTCTGCCGGGTTTCCCGGCTGGAATGGGTCGCACTCGCCCTGGCCATCGGCCTGGTCTGGGCCATGGAGGCCCTGAACACCGCCATCGAACTGCTGGCCGACGAGGTCAGCCTGGAACAGCGCCAGCGGCTCGGCCGGGCCAAGGATGTGGCCGCTTTTGCCGTGCTTGTCTCGGCCCTGGCCGCAGTGGCGGTCGGCCTGCTCGTGTTCTGGCCGCATCTGTTCAACCGATAAAAGAACAACGCGGGCCACTCCCTGCTGCAGCCCCTGTCGCGGGACCGGCCCACTCCAACCATCCCATACCCTGCACACGGAGAATGTCATGCACGTCTTAGCCATCAACGGCAGCGCCCGCAGGAACGGCAACACCGCCCTGATGATCGGGTACCTGTTCGAGGAACTGCAGGCCGAGGAGATCACCACCGAGATGATCCAACTGGCCGGGGAGCACCCGCACGGCTGCATCGCCTGCTACCAGTGCTTCAAGAACAAGAACAACCGCTGCGTGGTCGACCTCGACTGCCTGAACGGGTGCATCGAGAAGATGATCGCCGCCGACGCCATCATCCTTGCCTCGCCCACCTATTTCGCCGACGTGACCAGCGAGATGAAGGCCCTGATCGACCGGGCCGGCATGGTCGCCCGGGCCAACGGTGACCTGTTCCGACGCAAGCCCGGCGCGGCCATCGTCACCCGCCGGCGCGGCGGCGCCATCCACGCCTTTGACACCATGAACCACTTCTTCACCATCGGCCAGATGATCACCGTCGGCTCGTCCTACTGGAACATGGGTTCGGGCCGGGAAAAGGGCGAGGTCGCCGAAGACGCGGAGGGGATCGCCACCATGCGCGACCTGGGCCGCAACCTGGCCTGGCTGCTGGGCAAGCTGCACGCCTGAGCGGCCGGAAAGGCACAACCTGTTCCTACCGCTGAAAAAAATTTGACCCGGACCTGTCCAGGCCCTATAACACAAACAGGCAGGCGCCCGGCGGATGACGCCGGCGCGTGGATTTGGGTTCAGCGGAGGACTGTGATGCTGGTGATCTGTGAGGAATGCTCGAAGAAATACAATGTGGACGAAACCATGATGCGCGGCGAGCGGGCGCGGTTTTCCTGCTACGAGTGCGGTCATGTGATCGTCGTTGACCGCAGGACCCCGGCCAAAGCCCGGGAGATTGCGGTGAGCGACCGCGGCAACGAGGCGCCGTGAACACCCGCAGAGATTGTCCCCGGGTGCGGACCGGAATCAGGCCGCCCGCGGACCAGTGGGCCGCCGGTAGGCCGGTCGTCGCCCAGGCTCTTCCCGGCCCGGTCCGGGCCGTGTGATTGCTGACCATGCTTGTGCCGCGGGAACAACCCCATCTGCAAGGGCTGAACAGCTACTACCTGCAGCTGGAACGGTTTATCACCCACCTGCAGGGAGAGATCGGTTCGGGCGGGATGCACTGCGCCGCGCACAACCTGGAGATGCTCATCTACTTCAACGAGAGCGAGGTGATCAGCAGCCTGGTCCAGCGGCGCGGTGAAAAGGCTCTGTTTTCGCCGTCCTACGAGATTGCCCGGACTTTCTTCTACGAGGCGAGCTACGCGGTTCGCGTCTTCCGGCTCGACGACCACGCCGTCTTCTTCTGGGCGCAGATGCCGCCGTTCCAACGGGCCCGCTCAGCCTTCAAATCGAGCGAGATTCCCCTGCCCGACCTGGTGTTCCGGCTCGGCCGCAAGCAGTTTTCCGGCTTCATCGACGTGCAGCTGGACAGCCGGCCGGAGAGCGGCCTGCTCTTCTTCCACGAGGGCAAACGCATCGGCGGCTCCTATTCCTGGGGCAGCGGCGGCCTGACCCTGGCCAACGAGGATTACACCACCCTGCTTGCCCGGGTGCAGAGCAACGGCGCGGTGTTCACCTTCGGCACCTTTGCCCGCGAGGGCGCACCGCCTCCGGCCGAGATCGACAACCCGGCCGCCTAGTTTTCCCCCTCTCTCTTTCCGTTCTCGTGGTTTCAACAGCAAGGTTCTCCGCCCGGTCCGGGTCCCAGCCCTGACCGGCCAACTGACCGCAGGCCGCGGAGATGTCCTCGCCGCGGCTCTGGCGGATGAACACCGTGTAGCCCTGGTTGCGCAGGATCTCCTGGAAACGGAGCACCCGCTCGGCGCCGGGGCTGCGCACCGTGCTGTCCGCCACCGGGTTCACGGCCAGCAGGTTGATCTTGCAGGGCACGTCGGCGAGCAGCGCGGCCAGGCGGCGCGCGTCCGCGTCACTGTCGTTCACCCCCTCGAGCAGGGTGTATTCGAACATGATGCGCTTGCGCCGTTTCTGGCGGTAGGTGCGGCAGGTTTCGACGAGTTCGGCAATGGGGTAGGTGCGGTTGACCGGCATGAGCCGGCTGCGCACCGCGTCGTCCACCGCGTGCAGGGACACGGCCAGGTTGACATCGGTCTCCTCGCCCAGGCGGTGCATCTGCGGCACCAGGCCGCAGGTGGACACGGTGATGCGCCGGTTGGAGAAGTCCAGGCCGCGCTGTTCGGTGAGGATGGAGATGGCGTCGAGCAGGTTGTCGAAATTGGCGAGCGGCTCGCCCATGCCCATGAACACGATATTGGTGAGCGGGGTGCGCGCTTCCTTGCGCATCCAGTCGCGCACCGCGCACACCTGGTTGACGATCTCGGCGGTGGTCAGGTTGCGGCGAAAGCCCATGGCCCCGGTCAGGCAGAAGGTGCAGCCCATGGCGCAGCCCACCTGGGAGGAGACGCACAGGGTGTTGCGGTCCTCCTCGGGGATGAGCACCGACTCGATCACCGCGCCGTCCTCCAGGCGGAAGGCGAACTTGATCGCGCCGTCCCCGCCGCGTTCGACCAGGGCCTCGGCGAAGCGGCTCATGCGGGCCGAGGTGGCGAGCACGCTGCGAAACTCCTTGGCCAGGTCGGTCATCTGCTCGAATTCGGTGACGCCCGGCCGGTAGATCCAGGCTAGGATCTGTCGGCCGCGGAAGGCGGGTTGGCCCAGGGATTCGACGAAGCGGACGAGCTGCTCCTGGGTCAGGTTTTTCAGGTCGGTACGGATCTCTGCTGGGGGCATGGATGTTTTCTCTTCAGGCGGCGGGAACCGCAAGGTTGGCGGACCAGGGTGCTACAGGCCGCGGAGGTGTTCGGGGCGGAGGGGCAGCGTGCCGGCCGCGGCCCGGTCGATCAGGGAGAGCAGCCGCTCCCGGTCCCGGGGCAGGCGACCTTCCAGGGCGAGCGCGTTGGAGGCATGGTTGGCGGAAAACTGGGTGCGTATGGGCCCCAGGCTGGTCAGCAGGCAGCGCAGTTCGGCGAACAGCCCGGCCTGGTCAGGCAGGCTGAAGCGACCATCACGCATCTGCCGGTAGAGCGGCGTGTTCGGCAGGACCATGAGGGTGAGTACCGCGACCTGGTGCGGCTGCATGCGGGTGAGCACCTCGGCGGTGGCCCGGGCATGGGCCAGGGAACTCTCCCGGCCGGCGATGCCGAGCAGGCAGGTGACGGACAGGAACATGCCTGCCGCCCGCACCCGTCGGCCGGCCGTGATCATGGCCGCGCTGTCCGCACCCTTGGCAATCGCCCGCAGGGTCGGGTCATGGCCTGTTTCCAGGCCCAGGTAAAGGCGGCCGAGGCCCAGCTGCCGCAGGGCAGCCAACTGCTCGTCGGTGAGCGCGGCGATGTTCGCGCTGGTGGCGTACGAACTCACCCGTCGCACCCAGGGCAGCCGCTCGCGGATGCGGCCGAGCAGATGGCGCATCTCTTCGAAGGGCAGGGCCAGGGCGTCGCCGTCGGCCAGGAACAGGGTCTGCTGGCGCAGGCACCAGGTGGCGGCAAAGTCCAGGTCCGCCTCGATGCGCGCCGCCGGTTTGATGGTGAACAGTCGGTCGCGGTAGGCGCCGCAGAAGGTGCAGCGGTTGTGGGAACAGCCGGTGGTGACCTGGAGGAGAATGGAAAAGGCCTCGCTGGGAGGCCTGATGATGTCGCCCTGGTAATCCACGGAAAAACGCAATCCTGCCCGCGGCGGGTCGGCCGCGGGCAGGGGGTGGATCAGCCGTTCTTTTTGGCGAAGGCGGCCATGAACTCGACCAGCCGCTCCACGCCTTCGCGTGGGAAGGCGTTGTAGATCGAGGCCCGGCAGCCGCCCACCGAGCGGTGGCCCTTGAGGCCGTCCAGCCCGACGGCGGTGGCCTCGCGGACGAACTGGGCCTCCAGTTCCGGGGTGGGCAGGTTGAAGGTCACGTTCATGAGCGAGCGGGAGTCCTTCTCGGCGTGGCCGCGGTAGAAGTCGGTGCTGTCGATGGCCTGGTAGAGCAGGGCGGCCTTGTCCCGGTTGAGCTTCTCGATGGCCGCGACGCCGCCCAGGTCCTTGAGCCACTGCAGCACCAGGCCGACGCAGTAGATGGAGAAGCAGGGCGGGGTGTTGAACATGGAGTCCTTGTCGGCGTGGGTCTTGTACTTGAGCATGGTGGGCACCTGCGCGGGCACCCGGTCGAGCAGGTCCTCGCGGATGATGACCACGGTCACCCCGGCCGGGCCCATGTTCTTCTGGGCGCCGGCAAAGATCAGGCCGAAGCGGCTGACGTCCACCGGCCGGCTGAGGATGTCCGAGGACATGTCGGCGATGAGCAGGGCGTCCTTGTTCGGCATGGCCGGGAACTGGGTGCCGTAGATGGTGTTGTTGGTGACGAAGTACAGGTACTGGCTGTCCGCGGCCACGGTGTACTCGTCGTCCCGGGGCACGCTGGTGAAATTCTGCTCCTCGCTGGACTAGGCGACCTCGACCTGGCCGAACAGCTTGGCCTCCTTGATGGCCTTTTTCGACCAGGCACCGGTGTTCAGGTAGGTGGCCTTCCGGTCGGGTCCCAGCAGGTTCATGGGCACCATGAAGAACTGGCTGGAGGCGCCGCCCTGGAGGAACAGGACCTTGTAGTTGTCCGGAATGCCCATCAGTTCGCGGAGCAGGGCCTCGGTGCGGTCGGCCACGGCCACGAACTCCTTGGAGCGGTGGCTCATCTCGATCAGGCCGATGCCCTTGTCATTGAAATTGACGATATCTTTGGCGGCCTGCTCGAGCACGGAATAGGGCAGGGTGGCCGGGCCGGCGGCAAAGTTGAAAATTCGCTCAGGCATGACAAACTCCTTTGACTGTTGCTGGTATCGTTTTGAATTATCGGCTGATCTGCCGCAGGGCTTCGTACAGGACAATCCCGGCGCTCATGGCCAGGTTGAGGCTGCGGATGTGCGGGTTGCTCATCGGGATGGTGAAAGATCGGTCACTATACAGGCTGAGAATATCTTCCGGCAAGCCTTTTGTTTCCTTGCCAAAAACGAGCATGGCCCCCGGTTGGAAGGCGGCCTGGGTGTAGGGACGGTCCACCTTGGTGGTGAGGAAAAAGAGGTTGCGCTCGTCCTGTTTCTGGAGAAAGGCGTCCAGGTCCGGCCACTGGCGGATGCTCACCTGCGGCCAGTAATCCAGACCGGCGCGCTTCAGGTGGCGGTCGTCGATGGAGAAGCCGAGCGGGTGCACCAGGTCGAGCACCGTGTCCGTGGCCCCGCAGAGGCGGGCGATGGAACCGGTGTTGGGCGGGATCTCGGGTTCGACGAGGACGATGTGCAGGTGGGGAGCGACCATGGCTGGCGGGTTCGGGTCCGGGTTCGGGGAAAAAGTGGTCCCCTGTGTACAGAATATGGATTGAGGTTGCAAATTCAAAAATACGTCTTAAATTTTTTGCTCTGTTTTTTGGAGCCCTTGCCGCAGGCCCCGACCAACGGGCCAGGCAGTGCGCCTTCCCGCGAGTCCCGGCAGTACCGGCCCGCCCCTGCGGCCTGACGCAGGCCCCCTTTCTCCTTGTGCGAAGACGACCATGGCGCTCATTGTGCAGAAATTCGGCGGCACCTCCGTCGGCTCGACAGACAAGATCCAGGCCGTGGCCCGCCGGGTACTCGCCAGCCACCGCCAGGGCAACCGCATGGTGGTGGTGCTCTCGGCCATGTCCGGCGAGACCGATCGGCTCATCGGCCTGGCCCAGGCCATGCAGCCCATTCCCGACCCGCGGGAGATGGACATGCTGCTCGCCACCGGCGAACAGGTGAGTGTGGCCCTGTTCGCCATGGCCGTCAAGGCTGCCGGCGGCGAGGCGGTGTCCCTGCTCGGTGACCAGGTGGCCATCCACACCGATCCCATGCACACCCGGGCGCGCATCGACAGCATCGACACCGCGCGCATTCAAAGGCACCTCGACCAGGGACGGATCGTCACGGTCGCCGGCTTCCAGGGTGTGACCGATCACGGCGACATCACCACGCTTGGCCGGGGCGGCTCGGACACCACGGCCGTGGCCCTGGCCGCGGCGCTTTCGGCCGATGCCTGCGAGATCTTCACCGATGTGGAGGGCGTGTACACCACGGACCCGAACATCTGCACCAATGCGCGCAAGATCGACCGCATCAGTTACGACGAGATGCTCGAACTGGCCAGCCTGGGCGCCAAGGTGCTCGACATCCGCGCGGTCGGCCTGGCCAAACGGTTCGGCGTGCCGGTGCACGTGCGTTCCACTTTTACCGACACCATAGGCACCTGGGTTGTCGAGGAGGACAAAATCATGGAGTCCCTGCTCGTCTCCGGCATCACCTACAGCAAGAAAGAAGCGCGCATCACCATCAAGACGTGCCGGATCAGCCCGGCATCGCCGCCAAGATCTTCCTGCCCATTTCCGATGCCGGCATCCTCGTGGACATGATCATCCAGAACACCCGCGACGGCAAACTCACCGACATGACCTTCACCGTGCCGCGCACCGACTATGACCGGGCCATGGCGATCCTGAAAAAAGTCGCGCAGGAGATCGGCGCCGAGGCGGTCACCGGTGACCGGGACATCGCCAAGGTCTCCATCGTCGGCGTGGGCATGCGCAATCACCCGGGCATTGCCTCGACCATGTTCCAGATCCTGGCCAACGAGGGCATCAACATGATGATGGTCTCCACCTCGGAGATCAAGGTTTCCTGCATCATCGCCGAGAAGTACACGGAACTCGCGGTCCGCTGCCTGCACGACGCCTTTGCCCTGGACAAGGACAACCTGCCGCTGGAAGACGCTTGAAGACTATGGCACGCACCATCGAACTGTACGACACCACCCTGCGGGACGGCACCCAGGCCGAGAATTTCAATCTCTCGGTCGAGGACAAGATCAAGATCTGCCGCCAGCTCGACCGGCTGGGCATTGACTTCATCGAGGGCGGCTGGCCCGGCTCCAACCCGCTGGCGGTGGACTTCTTCCAGACGCATGCAGGAGGTGGAACTCAAGCACGCCCGCCTGACCGCCTTCGGCTCCACCCGCCACTTCCAGAAGCCGCCGGAACAGGACGCCAACCTCCAGGCCCTGCTTGCGGCGCGCACCCCGGCGGTGACCATCTTCGGCAAGAGCTGGGACATCCACGTGATCGACGCCCTGCGCATCGAGCTGGAGGACAACCTGCTGATCATCGAGGACTCGCTCGCCTACCTGCGGCCGCGGGTCCAGCACCTCATCTACGATGCCGAGCACTTTTTCGACGGCTTCAAAAACAACCGCGAGTACTGCCTGGCCACCTTGGCCCGGGCCGTGGCCGGCGGCGCGGAAACGCTCGTGCTCTGCGACACCAACGGCGGCACCCTGCCGCACGAGATCCCGGAGATCATGGCGCGGGTCCAGCCAGTTCCTGGACGAGACCGGCAGTTCGGCGCGCATCGGCATCCACTCGCACAACGATTCCGAGACTGCGGTGGCCAACTCCCTGATGAGCGTGCACCTCGGCGCCACCCACGTGCAGGGCACGATCAACGGCTACGGCGAACGGTGCGGCAACGCCAACCTGACCTCCATCATCCCGGCGCTCATCTTCAAGATGGGGCTCGAGTGCGAGGTGGGCAAGCGCATCGACCAGCTCTACAGCACCGCCCGGCTTCGTGGACGAACTGGCCAACCTGCCGCACGACCGCTACCAGCCCTACGTGGGCGACTCGGCCTTTGCCCACAAGGGCGGCGTGCACGTGAGCGCGGTGCAGCGCAACCCGGTCACCTACGAGCACATCGCCCCGGAAAAGGTCGGCAACATGCGCCGGGTGCTGCATCTCCGACCAGTCGGGACGGGCCAACGTGCTCATGAAGGCCAAGAAGTACGGCCTGGAGATCGACGCGGACGATCCGGCCATGGCCTCCATCGTCACCGAACTGAAAGAGCTGGAGAACCACGGCTACCAGTACGAGGCGGCCGAGGCGAGCTTCGAGCTGCTCATGCGCCGGGCGCTTGGCCTGCAGCGCGACTTCTTCACCCTGGAGGCCTTCCGGGTGATGAACCACAAGTTCGACCCGGTCCGGCCGCCCTACACCGAGGCCACCATCCGCCTGTTCGTGAACGACAGCGAGGTGCACACCGCGGCCATGGGCGAAGGCCCGGTGAACGCCCTGGACCGGGCCCTGCGCAAGGCGCTCACCCGGTTCTACCCGAATCTTGCGGACATGGAACTGGCCGACTACAAGGTGCGGGTGCTCTCCGGCGAGTTCGGCACCGGCGCCAAGGTGCGGGTGCTGGTGGAGAGCAAGGACGGTGTGGACAGCTGGGGCACGGTGGGCGTTTCCTACAACATCATCGAGGCGAGTTGGCAGGCCCTGGTGGACAGCATCAACTACAAGCTGATGAAGGATGAGCAGGCCGGCTGAGGCCGATGCGGCCCCACCGGCTGTGGCCGGTCGTGCCGGGGACAAGCGCACGCTTGTCCTTTTCTTTTCGGGGCGCTGATCGCGCTGCCGGGTTTTCTTCCCGAGACCGCGCCGGTTTCTGCGCCGCAGGTCTGTGTCGAAACGGACCGAAACGGATACTGGCAACTGTGGAGCGGATCAGCAGGCGGGGCAGGGGAGGGGGGCGATACCTGCGCACCCTCCGGCCGTGAAAGCCGCGGCAAGGCGCTGTTCGCAAGCCCAGACGATGCCGCCCTGCCACCATCTCTCGCCTTTTTCGCGGATCGGCCGCTGCCGATCAATCGCGCCGATGTGCACACCCTGGCCCTGCTGCCCGGCATAGGTCCCCAACTGGCCGAGGCAATCAGCAGCGAGCGGCAGCGTCTGGGCGCCTTCGCCGGCCCGGATGACCTGGAGCGCGTGGCCGGCATCGGTCCGGCCACGGTGCAGCGACTCCGGCCCCTGGTCAGTTTCAAATGATGGCGCCCGCCGCACCGCTGCGCATCACCACGCCGGTGGTGGTCCTCGTCGGCCCGACCGCGGTGGGCAAGACCGCGCTCTCCCTGCAGATCGCCACCGAGTTCGGCGGCGAGATCATCAGCATGGACTCCATGCAGGTCTACCGGGGCATGGACATCGGCACGGCCAAGGCCACCCCGGCTGAGCGACGCCAGGTCGCCCACCACCTGATCGATATCCGTGACCCGGACGAGCAGTACCAGGCGGCCAGCTTTGTCGCGGATACCCTGACCGCCATCCGGGCCATTGCGGACCGGGGCTGCATCCCCCTGATTACCGGCGGCACCGGGCTCTATCTTTCCGCGCTGCTCTACGGGTTGTTCGACACCATCGAGGGCACGGAGGCGATCAGGGCCGTTCTGCAGGAGCGCTTGCAGCGCGAGGGCAGGGTACCTCTCTACCGGGAACTGCAGCAGGTGGACCCGGCGAGCGCGGCCCGCATCCACCCGAACGACACCCAGCGGCTGTTACGCGGGCTGGAGATCTTCCAGGCCACCGGCGTGCCCTGGTCCGAGCACCTGCAGCGGCAGCAGCTGGCTGCACCGCCGCCGCAGTTCAGCCGCCTGCTGCTCCTTGGCCTGCACTGCGACCGGGATTTGCTGATCGAGCGGATCAGCCGGCGCAGTCAACAGATGATGAGCGACGACTTTGCCGCGGAGGTGGCAGGATTGCTGGCGCGGGGGTACGGCGCGGACCTGCCGTCCATGCAATCCATCGGCTACCGGCACATGGCCGCCTGCCTGGCCGGCGCCTGGGACCGGGAATCCGCGACCCAGGCGTTGATCGTGGACACCCGCCGGTACGCCAAGCGGCAGAGGACCTGGTTCCGGCGGTATGCGGACCTGCACTGGCACGACCTCGGTCATCTGGACGAGGCCCTTGTCGAGGTGGCCGAATTTCTTCGCCGGGACAGGAAAAAATGAACGGTTGTCCCTCTCTTTTGTCATCTTTTTTGCATGCACACCGACCCTGACACACAACCGACACAACAGGGCAGGGCGCTTGCCTGCCAGGCGGCACGGGAATTCAACATCCCGGTCCAGCTGGCAGAAATTTTGCAAAGGCGCGGCTTCGATTCCCTCGAGACCCTGCGCGACTTCCTCCATCCGCAGTTGTCCATGCTGCCCACGCCCGACACCATGAAGGGTATGGGGGAGGCGGTGGCCTGCCTGTGCGAGGCGTACCGCCACGGGCGGACCATTTTCGTGCACGGCGATTACGATGCGGACGGGATCACCGCCACCGCGCTGCTGATGAGTTTTTTCCGGGAAACCGGTGCGCAGGCGGTGTACTACATCCCCAACCGCATGGAGGAAAAGTACGGGTTATCTAGGGGTTCCATCGATACCCTGATGTCCCGGGCCAGGTCGGCAGAGGGCGGTGTGCTCGTTTCCGTGGACTGCGGCATCACCGCGGTCGAGGAGGTCGAGTATGCCCGCCAGCGCGGCCTCAAGGTGGTGATCACCGACCATCACGAACCCCAGGAAACCCTGCCGCTCGCGCAGGCCGTGCTCAACCCCAAGCAGCGGGACTGCGGTTTTCCCTTTGCCGGACTCTCCGGTGTGGGCGTGGCCTTTTTCCTGCTCATGGCCCTGCGCAAGGGACTGGTCGAAAGAAGGTTGCTTGCCGGCGAGCACATGCCGAATCTGAAAAGTTACCTGGACCTGGTGGCCCTGGGCACGGTGGCGGACGTGGTGCCGCTGGTTGATATCAACCGCGTGCTCGTTCGCGCAGGACTCGAGGTGTTGTCGGCAAAAGGACGTCCCGGGGTGCTTTCTCTGTGTGAACAGTGCGACCTGCAGACCGCCCCGGTGCTGGCCGAAGACATTTCCTTCAAGCTGGCGCCGCGCATCAATGCCTGCGGACGGCTGGGCGTGCCGGAACGGGGCGTTGAACTGCTGCTCGCCCGGGACTTGCAGGTGGCGCGCCAGGCCGCTCAGGATCTGGAAGAGTTGAACACGGAACGCAAACGGCTCGAGCAACTCTGGCTCCCTGAGATTCTTGAAAAAGGCGGCGAGCAGGTGCGGGCAGGACGTCGAGCCCTGACGATTTTTCAGGAACACTGCCACCCCGGGGTGCTGGGCATCCTTGCCTCGCGGGTGGTGGACCGCTACGGCCGGCCGGCGATCCTGCTCACCGCCCGTGAACAGGAAGAGGGCGTTATCACCCTGAAAGGGTCCGGCCGGTCCGTACCGGGCATCAATCTTTTCCAGCTGGTCGAACGCTGTGTGGGGCATGTGGAACAGTTCGGCGGCCACGCCATGGCCGTGGGGTTGACCATGGCCCGCGCCGACCTGGAAGGTTTTGCCGAGGCCCTGGATGTCGCGGCAGGCGAGGCTGACTGGGACGGGGCCACCCCGACACTTTCGCCGGACTATCGATTTACCGACAAGCGCGAACTCAACCGCGCCTTTGTCCATGCCCTGCAGGTCATGCAGCCGTTTGGTGAAGGCAACCCGGAACCGGTGTTCCTGCTCGAGGGGGAGCGACTCCTCGAGCAGAAAAACGTCAATGGCCACCTGTTGTTTCAGGTCCGGGTGAACGGCATGGTGCTGCGCGGCATCGGCTTCAACCTGGCCGAGGCGCACGCCCAGCGCTCCGGACCGGTGGACCTGTTCTTCAAGATCAAGAAGACCTGGTTTCGGGGGAGTGAACGGGATCAGCTGCAGGCCATCCACCTGGCAGGCTCTGACCCAACCCCCTGATATGGTAGCCGATATAAAACTTAACATAATATATATTATGCGACATTGTTAATTGCTGGATTTCCCGCCCGAAGAATCGCATCCCGCTGCGGATGCTGCGGTTCCCGACGGTGTCCCGCACTGCCGCGAACCAGTTGTAGAAACCGATAAAACAGGCTAAAGGCGTGTTCACCCATCGCCACCAACACCCCATGACGAGTTGCCCATGAATCACGATATCTATCAGGAGCCCCTGGTGTCCCGCTACACCAGTCGGCAGATGCAGGAACTGTTTTCCGAACGGTTCAAGTTCACCCACTGGCGCCGCTGCTGGGTCGCCCTGGCCGAGGGCCAGCATGAACTCGGCCTGGCCGCGGTCACCGCGGACATGGTCGCCGAACTCAAGGCCCATGTGGACGATATCGACTACGAACTCGCCCGGGCCAAGGAACGCGAGATCCGCCACGACGTTATGGCGCACGTGTTCGCCTATGGTCAGCAGTGTCCGCTGGCCGAGCCGATCATCCACCTGGGCGCCACCTCGCAGTTCGTGGTCTGCAACACCGACCTGCTCATCCAGAAGCGCGCGCTCGCCCTGGTCAAGCGGGCGTTGGTCAAGGTTATCGCCAATCTCGCTGATTTTGCAGAAAAACAGAAAGATCTGGCCACTCTTGGCTTTACCCACTATCAGCCGGCCCAGCCGACCACAGTGGGCAAGCGGACCACGCTTTACCTCCAGGACCTGCTCATGGACCTGGACTATGTGGAGCATCTGGAGCAGCAGATCAAGGCCCGCGGCGCCAAGGGCACGGTGGGCACCCAGGCCACCTTCATCGAGCTGTTCAACGGCGACCACGCCAAGGTGCGCGAACTGGATCGCCGGGTGGCGGCGAAAATCGGCTTTGACCAGGTGTTTGCGGTCACCGGCCAGACCTACCCGCGTAAACTCGACATGAAGATCGCCGAAACCCTGGCCGGTATCGCTGCCTCGGCGCACAAGTTCGCGGTGGACCTGCGGTTGTTGTCCAACCTGAAGATGCAGGAGGAACCGTTTGAGAGCAAGCAGGTGGGCAGTTCAGCCATGGCTTACAAGCGCAACCCCATGCGCAGCGAACGGATGACCGGCCTGGCCCGCAAGCTCATGGGCCTGCCGGCCAATTTCGCGGCCACCGCGGCCAACCAGTGGTTCGAGCGCACCCTGGATGACTCGGCCATCCGTCGCATGGACCTGGCCCAGGCCTTCCTGCTCACCGACGCGATCCTCAAGCTGTACATCAATATTACCGCGGATATGGTCGTCTACCCGAAGCAGATCGAAAAGCACCTGCTCGCCGAACTGCCCTTCATGGCCACGGAGAAGATCCTCATGGCCTGCGTGGAACGGGGCAAGAGTCGCCAGGAGATGCACGAGGTCATCCGCGAGCACTCCGTGGCCGCGGGCCTGGATGTGAAGAACCAGGGCGTGGACAACAACCTCCTGGCGCGATTGGCGAGCGATAGCCGGGTGCCCTTTGATCAGGACGAACTGCTCGGCCTGGTGAGCAATTTCCAGCAGTTCACTGGTCGCGCCGCCGAGCAGACCAGCGAGTTTCTTGACGAGGTCGTTCGTCCGGTTCTCCGTAAATACAGTGATCTGGGCGGAGATATTGACGCCAGCCTGCAGGTATGAGTTCCGTCCCGGCCCACACGCAGGCAGGGGCAACCGCTCTGCCAACGAGCCTGGAGTTGTTCCTGCGCATCCGGCCGGAACGGATCAGCTGGCTGCGCTTCCTGCTCGAGGGCTACGACGGCCTGGCCGTGCTCACCACCCTGTCCGCCGCAGACGGGGTGGTGCGGTTGCGCCTGCTGGACTGCGGTTTTGTCGAGACCATGCGACTCCTTGACTCCATTGCCGGCGAGTTGCGTAAAAAAAGTGAAGTTGTACTTTGAGTTTTAGTTGTATCTTTCTGAAATATGGTTATTATGAGTAAAAATTTGTACATCAGGACCTATGGCTGCCAGATGAACGAGCGGGATTCGGAGATCGCCGAACAGCTCCTCGCCTTGGAAGGCTACGGCCCCACGGACAGCCTGGACGATGCGGATGTGATCCTCATCAACACCTGCTCCATCCGGGAAAAGGCGGCCCAGAAGGTGTACAGCCTGCTCGGCCAACTGCGCGAGGCCAAGGCGAAAAAGCCGTCCCTGCTCATCGGTGTGGCCGGCTGCGTGGCTCAGCAGGACGGCGAACAGATGGCCAGCCGCATGCCGCACGTGGACCTGATTGTCGGCACCCAGCAGATCCACCGCCTGCCCGAGATGCTCGATCGGTTGCGCCGCCGCGAGACCAGCCGGGAGATTGCCACCGACCTGGATGCCTCCTTCACCATCCCCGCCTTCCAGAAGTTGCTCATCGACGCCCCCCTCTCCCCTGCTCCGGACAACTGCCGACGTTTTGTCACCATCATGCAGGGCTGCAACAACTTCTGCAGTTACTGCGTGGTGCCCGGCTACCCGCGGCCGTGAGATCAGCCGGCCGGTGGCGGACATCCTCGAGGAGGTCGAAATCCTTGTTCGCCAGGGCGTCAAGGAGATCACCCTGCTCGGTCAGAACGTCAATTCCTACGGCCGCACCAACCGGGTCGCAGACACGGCCGTGGACTTTCCCGCCCTGTTGCGCCAGGTGGCGGCCACACCGGGCCTGCGCCGACTGCGCTTCACCTCCTCGCACCCCAAGGATCTGTCGCCCGAACTGATCGCCTGTTTCGCCGATCTGGACGTGCTCTGTCCACATTTCCATCTGCCGGTGCAGTCCGGCTCCAACGCGGTGCTGCAGCGCATGAACCGCCACTACACGGTGGCGGACTATCTCGCCAAGGTGGCGGCGCTGCGCCGGGTCCGGCCGGACCTCGCCCTGGCCACGGATGTGATCGTCGGCTTTCCGGGGGAAACGGACGAGGATTTCCAGGGGACCATGGACCTCCTGAACACGGTCCGTTTCCACAGCTCCTTTTCCTTCCGCTATTCGGACCGGCCCCACACCCGCTCCGCCGACTTTGCCGACAAGGTGGACGAGCAGGTCAAACAGGAGCGGCTCGCCGCCTTCCAGGCCCGACAGAACGAAATCTGCCTGGAGCACAACCAGGCCCTGGTGGGGCGGCAGATCGAGATCCTTGTCGAGGAGATCGCCGGCGCGGACGGCAAGGGCCGCACCGGCACCAATCACATCGTCCATTTTCCGGCCGGACCGCAGCCGCCTGCACCGGGCGACCTGGTGCAGGCGCGCATCCTGCACGCGGGCATGCACTCTCTCAAAGGCGAACTGGTCCGTTAGGTCCGCTCCCCTCCCCCATTACCTGAGCTTTTGCCATGATCGACCTGCATACCCATACCTTTTTCAGTGACGGCGCCCTGGTCCCGGCGGAGCACGTGCGCCGCGTCGAGGTGCTCGGCTACACGGCCATCGCCATCACCGACCACGCCGACAGCTCGAACATCCACTTCCTCATCCCGAACCTGCTGCGCGCGGCCCGCGACCTGAACCGGGTCAACCGTACCCGGTTGATCGTCGGCGTGGAACTCACCCACGTGCCCCCCAGCCTCATCGCTCCGCTGGCGCGCGAGTCGCGGGCCTTGGGCGCGCAACTGATCGTGGTGCACGGCGAGACTCCGGTGGAGCCGGTGCAACCCGGCACTAACCGCGCCGCCCTGGAGGCGGAGGTGGATGTGCTCGCCCATCCGGGGTTCATCACCGAGGACGAGGCACGGCTCGCCGCCAGGAAAAACATCCTGCTCGAACTCTCCGGCCGCAAGGGCCACAGCCTGACCAACGGCCACGTGGCGCGCATGGCAGAGCGCACCGGCGCGCCCCTGGCCATCAATGCGGATGCGCACACCCCGAGCGACTTCCTCACCGCGGAGATGGCGGAAAAGGTCGGCCTGGGCGCGGGGCTCAGCCGCGGCCGCCTACGAGCAGGTGCGGCGCAACATGGCTGAACTCGTCGAACGAATAAAAGAACTGTAAAAGAGTAAGTTAAAGAGTAAACCCAACCCATCGGCTGACATGGACTACCAGGGCACCATCTACCGGCCGCCGAGCGAGGCGAGCAGTATCCTGCTGCAGGTGACCACCGGCTGTTCGCACAACAAGTGCAGCTTCTGCGGCATGTACAAGGGCCAGCGGTTCACCCTCAAGGACGAGGCCACCGTGCTGGCGGACATCGACTACGCGGCCCGCCATTTCCCCCACGCCCGGCGGCTCTTTCTCTGCGACGGCGACGCCCTCATCCTGCCTCAAGCGCGGCTGGTCGACCTGCTCGCCCGCATCCGCGAGCAGCTGCCGCGGGTCGAGCGGGTGGGCATCTACGCGAACACCAAAAACCTGCGCGCCAAGAGCGTGGACGACCTCGGACCCTGCGGCAGTTGGGGCTGGGCATCGTCTACATGGGGTTGGAGAGCGGCGATGATGCAACGCTCGTCGCCATGCACAAGGGCGCGGACGCGGCCGAGATGATCGCGGCCGGCCGCAAGGTGCGCGAGGCCGGCCTGCCGCTGTCGCTGACCGTGCTGCTCGGCATTGCCGGCGAGGAGCGTTCGCTCGTCCATGCCGAGGCCACCGGCCGGGTGCTCACCGCCATCGACCCGGAGTACGTGGGCGCGCTCAGCCTGATGCTCGAGCCGGGCACCAGCCTGTACGCGGACTGGCAGGCCGGCCGCTTTGTCCCGCCCGGGCCACTGGTCATCCTTCGCGAGTTGCGCGCCATGATCGCTGCCACCACCCTGAGCGGGGGTTTGTTCCACGCCAACCACGCCTCCAACTACCTGCCCGTGCGCGCCCGCCTGCCCGAGGACAAGGAGCGCACCCTGGCCCTGATCGACCGGGCCCTGGCCGGCGAGGTGGACCTCAGGCCCGAGTTCATGCGCGCCCTGTAAGCGCACCAGCCGGGTGGCGCAAAACCCAATCGCCGGGCAGCGCCCCCCTCTCCTGCCCTGCCCAAAAAAAAACGCCCCGAAGGCTGGTCAGCCTTCGGGGCGTTTCTGCAAAATGCGGCCCGGACGGCAGCCCGATCATCCGTTCCACCCCGGGTTGTCAGTTTATCAACCTTTGGTGCTTTTCCTGCACCCCATCTTCCCCCTCTCCCTCCCCTCCTCAGTACATCCGATGCCGGAACAGCCAGGTGGCTGTGGCCAGCGTCACCACCGCGATCACCGACATGGGCCAGATGTCCGCCCAGAAGTACTCCAACCCCGCGCCCTCGAGAAAGACCCGCCGGACGATGGTCAAAAAGTACCGCATGGGGTCCAGATAGGTCAGCTTCTGCATGAACATTGGCATGTTGGCGATGGGCGTGGCAAAGCCGCTGAGAATCACCGCCGGCACGATGAACAGGAACGAGCCGAGCAGGGCCTGCTGCAGGGTGGCGGAGAACGAGGAGATCATCAACCCCACCCCGATGATCGACAGCACGTAGATGACCAGGGCCGGGTACAGGGTGGCCAGGCTGCCCACCAGCGGTATGCGGAACCAGAAGACCGCCACCAGGATGATCAGCGAGGCCTCGCCCACGCCCACGACCAGCCCGGGCACGGCCTTGCCGATGAGGATCTCCACGGGTTTGAGCGGCGTGACCAGCAGCTGGTCAAAGGTGCCGGCCTCGCGCTCGCGCGCCACGGAAAGTGCCGTGACCACCAGGGTGACGATCATGGCCAAGAGCGCGATGATCCCGGGCACGATGAACCACTGGCTCTCCAGGTTGGGGTTGAACCAGGCGCGGATGGTCAGCTGGGCCGGCAGGCTGGTCCCAATGACCCGCTCGGCCCACTCCTGGTTGAAGTCGGTGACAATGGTGCGCACGTAGTTGAGCGCCAGCATGGCCGTGTTCGAGTTGCGGCCGTCGATGATCACCTGCACCGGGCAGCTCTCGGCGCGGGCCGCCCGCTCGCTGCACTGCTCGCCGATGCGCAGGGCGATGAGCGCGCGGGTCGAGTCGATGAGCGGCCGGATCTCCTCCTCGGTCTGCAGGTAGCCGATCACCTCGAAGCCCACGGACCGCTCGAAGCGGCCGACCAGTTCCCGGCCCAGACTGCCCCTATCCTCGTTGAGCACGACCAGGCGGACTTTCTCCAGGTCAAAGGTGGCGGCGTAGCCGAACACCAGCAGCTGCACGATGGGCGGCACGACCACGGCCATGCGGCTGTTGCGGTCGCGGAACAGGGCCAGGAATTCCTTGACGATCAGGGCGAGGACGCGGGTGACCATGGCTTATTCGAGGTTCTTGCGGGTGCGGCGGTAGACCAGGCCGAGGAAGAACACGGCCATCACCGCCAGCGCCAGGGCGTTGGGCACTATCACGCTCCACACGTCGCCCACCAGGAACAGGGTCTGGAGGATGCTCACATAGTAGCGGGCCGCGATCAGGTGGGTGACTGCCTGGATCACCGGCGGCACGCTGCGGATATCGAAGATGAATCCGGAGAGGATGAAGGCCGGCAGGAAGGTGCTGATCATGGCGATGAGCGAGGCCACGAACTGGGAGCGCACCATGGTCGAGATGAACAGCCCCATGCCCAGCGCAACCAGCAGGAACAGGGCCGAGGTGGCGATGAACAGCCAGAGCGAGCCGCGCATGGGCACATGGAAGAGGAAACGGGCCATGACGAGCGACAGCGTCAGCCCGCCCATGCCGAGGATGAAATAGGGGATCAGTTTGCCCAGCAGCAGTTCGTTCACCGAGATGCGGGTGACGAGCAGGGCCTCCATGGTGCCCCGCTCCCACTCCCGGGTGATCACCAGGGCGGTGAGCAGGGCGCCGATCAGGGTCATGATCACGGCCAGTACCCCGGGCACGAGAAAGTCGGTGGAGCGGATCTGCGGGTTGAACCAGATGCGCTGTTCGAGCGCCACCGGCGCCTGCAGGGTGCGACCGGCCCGCTCGGCCTGCTGTTCGAGCCAGCCGTACCAGATGGCCTGGATGTAGTTCTGCACCAGCCGGCCGGTGTTGGCGTCCACGCCGTTGACGATCACGCTCATCGGCGGTGAGCCGCGGTTGAGGTAGTCGCGCTCGAAGTTGGCGCGCAGCCAGATGATGCCGTCCACCCGGTTGGCCCGCAGCAGGGCCTCCGCCTCCTGGATGGACGGTGTGACCACGGGTGCGAAATAGGGTGAGTGGAAAAAGCCGCCGCTGAAGTTCAGCCCCTGCGGCCCGGGCTCCTCGAGCACCACGGCAACGGGCACGTTGCGCGCGTCCAGGGAGACGCCGTAGCCGAAGATGAGCAGCAGCAGGAGCGGCAGGACAAAGGCGATGGCAATGCTCGACGGGTCGCGGATCACCTGCAGCCATTCCTTGCGGACCATGCCGGAGAGCCGCATCATACCCCCCTCGTTCATGCCTGGCCTCCCGCGCCGTTCGTCTCCAGCAGGCTGATGAAGGCCTCCTCCATGGTCGGTTCGCCCTGCCCTGCCCGGGTGCTGCGCGCCTTCATGGCCTCGGGCGTGCCCTCGGCCAGCACCCTGCCCTCGGCCATGATCACCAGCCGGTCGCAGTACTCGGCCTCTTCCATGAAATGGGTGGTGACCAGCACGGTCACCCCCTGGTCGGCCAGGCTGTTGATCTGGGTCCAGAACTCGCGCCGGGCGAGCGGGTCCACGCCCGAGGTGGGCTCGTCGAGAAAGAGCACCTCGGGTTCGTGCATGAGCGCCACCGCCAGGGCGAGCCGCTGCTTGTAGCCGAGCGCGAGCGTCTGGCTGTCGGCTCGCGGCGTAGGGCTCCAGGCCGAAGGTGGCCAGGGCCCAGTCGATCTGGCGGTTGCGGCGGGCGCCGCGCAGGCCGTAGGCGCTGCTGAAGAAGCGCAGGTTCTGGAGCACGGTCAGGTTGCCGTACAGGGAAAAGCGCTGGGCCATGTAGCCGATGCGCGCCCGGGCCGCGGCCGCGGCGGTGCGCAGGTTGAGCCCGGCCACGGTGCCGTGGCCGCTCGAGATGGGCAACAGGCCGCAGAGCATGCGGAAGGTGGTGGTCTTGCCGGCCCCGTTGGCGCCGAGCAGGCCGAAGATCTCGCCGCTGCGCACACGGAAGCTCACCCGATCCACAGCGACAAAGCTGCCGAAACGCCGCACCAGGTTGTCGGCCGTGATCACGTCACCGTCCCCGGCCGGCCGGCGGTGCTGCTGCAGTTCAATGGCGCGCTGTTCGTCGGCGTGGCGGTCCGTCCCCTTGAGGGTGGCGATGAAGTAGTCCTCGAAGCGCGGCTGGGCAGGGGTGAGGTGCAGGGTTTCACCCGCGTCCACCAGGTCCGCGGAGGCGAACGCTCCGGCCGCGTCCGCCCGGGTGATCACCCGCAGGCTGCTGCCGAGGATGAGGGCGTCGAGCACTGCCGGGTGCTGGCTGAGCCGCCGCTGCAGGTCCCGCCTGGCCTCGGCCCGGACCGGCAGGGTCCAGGTGCGGCCCGCGACCTGGCGGCTGAAGGCCTGCGGTTGGTCGTGGCCGAGGATGCGGCCCTGGTGGAGGAGCACCACCTCGGCGCAGCGTTCGGCCTCGTCCAGGTAGGCGGTGCTGAGCAGCACGCTCATGCCCTCGGATTCCACCAGATGGTAGACGATCTGCCAGAGTTCGCGCCGCGACACCGGGTCCACGCCCACGGTGGGCTCGTCGAGCAGGAGCAGGCGCGGCGGCCGCACCAGGGTGCAGACCAGGCCGAGCTTCTGCTTCATGCCGCCGGAGAGGCGGCCGGCCAGCCGTTGGCGGAACCCCGCCAGCCCGGCCATGGCCAGCAGCTGGTCGTAGCGTTCGGCCCGCAGCATCACGGGGCACACCCTGCAGGTCGGCGTACAGGTCCAGGTTCTCCTGCACGCTCAGGTCCTCGTAGAGCCCGAAGCGCTGCGGCATGTAGCCGATGTTGGCCTGCACGGTCAGGGGTTCGCTGATTGCATCGATGGAGAGCACGCTCAGGCTGCCCCGGTCCGGGGTGAGCAGGCCGGCGCAGAGCCGCATGAGGGTGGTTTTGCCGGCGCCGTCCGGGCCGATCAGGCCGGTGACCCGGTGGGGGCGGATGGTGCAGCTGACCCTGTCCAGGGCGGTCAGCCGCTGCTTTCCCACCGGGAAGGTCTTGACCACCTCCTCGACCACCAGGGCCGGCGCGGTCTCGATCTCCGGCCCGGCCGCAGGGGCCGCGGTTTCGGTCATGAGCCGGGCTGCGGATCGGGGCCGCAGGGCGAGGCGGGCACGGACTCCGGTGGTGCCCCGGGCTGCAGGGTCACGGTCACCGGCATGCCCAGGCGCAGTTCCTGCTGGGGATCGCAGACAAAGATGCGCGCCCGGTAGACCAGCTTGGTGCGCAGTTCCGTGGTTTCCACGGTCTTGGGGGTGAATTCGGCGGTGGAGCTGATGAACCCGACCCAGCCCTGGTAGGCCTTGTCCGGCAGGGTGTCGGTGCGCACCTCGGCGCGCATGCCCTCGTGCACCAGGCCGAGGTCCGGCTCGTTGATGTAGGCCCGCACCCAGAGCGGGTCGGTGAGCGCCAGGGTGAACACCGGCGCGCCGGGTGCGGCCATGGCCCCGGGTTCGAGGATGCGGTTGCGGATCACGCCACTGGCCGGGGCAAGCAGGCGGGTGTCCTCGAGCCGCTGCGCGGCCAGGTCGCGGGCCGCTTCCAGGGCAGCGAGGCTCGCCTCGGCCGCGGCGATGTCCTCAGTGCGCGGGCCCTCCACGACCAGCGAGACCTCCTCCTCGGCAGCCCGCAGATTGGCCTGCAGGGTCTCGACCCGCGTGCGGGCGGTGTCCACCTCCTGCACGGAGATGCGGTTGGTGGTGCGCAGCTGCTGCTTGCGCGCCAGCTGCGTTTCAGCGTCTGCCAGGCTTGCTCGAGCCGAGGCCGCGGCCGCCCGGGCCCGCGCCACCTCCTGCGGCCGGCTGCCCTGACGCAGCCGGGCGAGCACCTGGGTCTGGGCCGCCACCTCGCTGCTCAGCCGCTGCAGTTCGAGCTGGTAGCGGGTCGGGTCGAGTTCGGCCACCACCTGGCCCACCGAGACCCGCGCGCCCTCGTCCACGGGCAGGGTGCGGATGCGGCCCGCGTCCTGGAAGGCGAGCTGCACCTCGCGGATATCAACGTTTCCGTACAGGGTGAGCGGAGCGGAAGGATCACCGCTGCGGCGGTCGTCCGAACAGGCGGAGAGAACAAGCGCGGCCGCGACCAGGGCCGCCAGGGGGAAGCGCACAAAGGGGAAAAGCATGGACAGGACTCCCGGGGTAGCGGACGAAAGCGGCCGGGCCTCGTGCTGCAGGGGCCGCGCGGTGGTGTTCACTCGCCGATGATTTTCACCAGCACCCGTTTCTTCCGCCGGCCGTCGAACTCGCCGTAGAAGATCTGCTCCCAGGTGCCGAAATGGAGCTTACCGCCAGTCACCGCCACCACCACCTCGCGGCCCATGACCTGGCGTTTGAGATGGGCGTCGGCATTGTCCTCGTAGCCGTTGTGGCGGTACTGGTTGACCGGCTCGTGCGGGGCGAGCCGTTCCAGCCACTGTTCGTAGTCGTGGTGCAGGCCGGATTCGTCGTCGTTGATGAACACCGAGGCGGTGATGTGCATGGCGTTGCACAAGAGCAATCCTTCCTGGATACCGCTCTCGCGCAGACATTCCTCCACCTGCGGGGTGATGTTGACAAAGGCCCGACGGGTGGGCACGTGCAGCCACAGTTCCTTGTGATAGCTTTTCATGGGGACTCCGGGGTGACGGGAACACACAGGAAGGTTTTCAGTCGATGAATCGGTCCGCTATCTCGCGGAACTGCAGTTCCACCTGAAGAAAGGCGTCCATGATCAGCGGGTCGAAGTGGCGGCCGCGGCCCTCGAGCATGATCTGTCTGGCCTCCTCGTGGCGCATGGCCTCCTTGTAGACCCGCTTGGAGATGAGGGCGTCGTACACGTCGGCCACGGCCATGATGCGGCCGGCCAGCGGGATGGCCTCACCAGCCAGGCCGCGCGGGTAGCCGCTGCCGTCGTACTTTTCATGGTGACTGCCGGCGATCTCCTTGGCGCAGCTGAGAAACGAGGTCGGGTGGCCGGCCATCTGCTCGAGGTTGGCAATGGCCTCCTCGCCGAACAGGGTGTGGGCCTTCATTTCCTCGAACTCCTCTGCGGTCAGCTTGCCCGGCTTGAGCAGGATCGAATCGCGGATGGCCACCTTGCCGATGTCGTGCAGCGGCGCGGATTTGTGCAGCAGGGTGATGTAGTCCGGGGTGAGCGTGTCGGTGAACCGGTCGCCGGCCTTCAGGGTCTCGGCGAGCAGAAGCACGTATTCGCGGGTGCGGTGGATGTGGCTGCCGGTTTCCGGGTCGCGGTACTCGGCCATCTCGCCCATGGCCTCGATGATCACGTCCTTGAGCAGCTCGGCCTCGGTGGTCCGCTCCTCCACCAGCCGTTCCAGGCCGGTGCGGTAGGCGTGCAGTTCCAGGTGGTTGCGCACCCGCGACCGCAGTTCCACGCCCTTGAAGGGTTTGACCACGTAGTCCACCCCGCCCAGGCTGAAGCCGCGGGCCACGTCCTCGGAGTCGGCCTTGGCGGTGAGAAAGATCACCGGGATGGAGCGGGTGACCGGGTTGCGGGCAAGCAGCTCGGCGGTGCGAAAGCCGCTGATGCCGGGCATCATCACGTCCATGAGCACGAGCTGCGGCCGACTGGCGGTGATCCGCTCGATGGCCTGCTCGCCCGAGGTGGCGTAGGCAAAATCGCAGTCCAACTCCTTCAGGTGCGACATGGCGATCTGGATGTTCTCGGGCACGTCGTCAACGATGAAGACCAGGGGTTTGGCAGGCTGCATGGGCATTTAGACCGGAATCCGTTCGAGTTGGGCGAGGAGTCGTTCCACACCGGCGATATCGGGCGTGTCGGCGTGCTGCACCAGTTCCGCGCCCAGGCGGATCAGGGTCGGCTCGCTGACCGCTGTGCCCCGCTCCTGCATGGCCTGGCCCAGGGTCGCGGCCGAACTCAGGCTGCCGGAGCGACCCGCCTCCTGCCGCAGGATTTCCAACTGACCGGTCCAGGCAGTCCGCAGCCGGGGCAAGGCATCGTTGTCCGGGTCCATACCGTGGTCTTCGCAGGCTGACTGCGCCCGGGCGGCATCGGTGCGCAGGAAGCGATCCACGGTCCGCTGCAGGGTCTCCAGGCGGAAGGGCTTCTGCAGCAGGCCGTCAAAGGTCGGCCGGTATTCGTCTTCGCTGAGCAGGTCGCCGGTCATGACCACCACCGGCACGGTTGCCAGGGCCGGGTCGCGACGCAGCCGTCGGGTCACCTGGCGACCGTCCAGTCCCGGCAGGTTGAGATCCATGAACACCAGGTCCGGCCGCGTGGCCGCCGCCAGGGACAGGGCCGCCTCGCCGCTGTCCGCGGTGCAGACCTCCACCGGGCTGTGGCGGAAAAAGTCGAGGAACACGTTCTTGATGATGGGCATGTCGTCGACCACCAGGATGCGCGCCGGCCGGTCCAGGGGTCGGGGCGCGGATGCCGCCGGCCCGGGCGGCGGTTCGGCGGCCTCCACGGCCGGAAAGGTGACGGTGAAGCGGGTGCCCTCCCCTTCCCGGCTGGTCAGCTCGATCAGCCCGCCCATCATGGTCACCAGCCGGCTGCACAGGGTCAGGCCCAGGTCGGCGCCGTTGTACTTCTGCACCGTGTGCTCGGCATCGCGCTGGAAGATTTCGAACAGCTTGTCCCGCTCCGCGGCCGGGATGCCGATGCCGCTGTCCTCGACGCGAAAATGCAGCGTGAACCTGCCGGGTGCGCCGACTGCGGGCACGCCGTCCACGCTCACCTGCACGTAGCCCTGGGCGGTGTAGCGGATGGCGTTGGCCACCAGGCTCTGCAGACTCTGGCGCACACGCTGGCCGTCGAGCACGAACACCCGCGGCAACTCCCCGCCGATGCGGGTGCGGAACTGCAGCCGCTTCTCCGCGGCCTGGGGCCGGCAGACCTCCTCGATCTCGTCGACAATGGACTGCAGCCGCACCGGGCTGGCCTGAATCTGCAGCCGGCCGGACTCGATCATGGACAGTTCCATGATGTCGTTGAAGATGCCCACCAGGGTCAGGCTGTTCCTGTGGATGATATCGAGGAAATGCTGCTCGCGTGGGCCGAGCCCGGCCTCGCTGAGCATCTCGGTGTAGCCGATGATGGCGTTCATCGGCGTGCGCACCTCGTGGTTGATGTTGGCGATGAACTCCTTTTTCAACCGGTTGACCGATTCCGACACCCGCGCCACCTCGGCGCAGCAGTCGCCGTTTGCGGTCCGCGGTTGCGGCAAGGCCGGGCTGCCATACCAGAGGGCCTGGCGCCGGCCGTGCTCATCCACGAACAGACTGAGCGGACCGGGAAGGTCATTGCTCTCGTCGACCGGCGCCTCGCCCTGCAGGGCCGCGATCACCGGGTGGGCGAGCAGTTCGGGGGCAAGATCGGCCAGGCTGGCGCCGAGTGGATTGTGCTCCGGCCCGGCCGCGGCGAGCGCGGCCCGGTTGGCGCGGGTGATGCGCAGGTCCGGGTCAAGGCAGAGGATGGCCACCGGCGCCCGGTCGAGCACCTGCCAGACCGGAGCAAAACTGTCGGCTTCGACCGCAGAGCGGCCAACGTGCGGCACCAGGGCAACAAGCGGGGCAAGAGTCTTCAAGGGCGTGGTCCGATGGCGGTGAAGGGGAGAGTTGTCGCCATTATAGAACAGCTGCCGGGCGGATGTCAAAAGAGGCGAATCCGCGCCACAGGGCTCAGGCCGCCTGCCGCCCGGCCGCATGGCGACGGGCCGCGGCCAGGAAGCCGGTGGCCCACTCGGGCGTGGCCGAGGCGAGCACGTGGGTGTACAGGGCGAGCACGTTCTTGTGCACCAGGCCGTCGCGTTTCTCGGCGAATCCGGTGCCGCGCTCCATGGCGAGCACCAGGTCGCCGGTTTCGCCCTGCCAGTCGTGGACCACCGAGTAGCGGAACTCGTGGCCGCGCACCTTGGTGCCCACCGGGTAAAAGCTGTTCGCCTGTTCCACGGTGCAGGTCGAGTAGCCGTGGGCCTGCGGTTTTTTGGCGAGCGAGAAGGTCACCGGGAACACGCCGGCGAGCGGGTACTCCCGCCCTTCGAGCAGGATCGAACGGCCGAGGAAGATCAGCCCGCCGCACTCCGCGTACACCGGCAGACCGGCCTCGATCTGCGTCGCGCACCGAGGCGCGGAAGCTGATGTTGTCCGCCAGTTCGCGGGCGCTGGTCTCCGGGAAGCCGCCGCCGATGTAGAGACCGTCCAGGTCCGCGGGCAGGGTCTCGGCCTGCAGGGTGTCGATGGGCACCAGGCGGGCGCCGGCCGCGCGCAGGGCCTCCAGGTTTTCCTCGTAGTAGAACTGGAAGGCCGCGTCGCGGAACACGCCGATGGTCACCTCGTCCTGGCGGACGCGCACCGGCCGGGGTGCCGGGGGCAGGGGCAGCACCGGCCGCATGGCCGCGCAGGCAGCGTCCAGGTCGAAATGGGCCTCGACCGCGGCCGCCAGTGCGGCCACCGCCTCGTCAGCAGCCCCGTATTCCTGGTGCGGGGTCACACCCAGGTGGCGCATGGGGAAGATGTCGCGGTGCAGCCGCGGCATGACGCCCAGCACCGGCAGGTCGGTGTAGCGTTCCACGGCCTGGCGGATAATGGATTCGTGCCGTGCCGTGGCAATCTGGTTGAGGATCACCCCGGCAAAGTGCAGGCGCGGCTCAAAGGCTTGGCAGCCGAGCACCAGCGCAGCCACGGTGCGGGTGGTCTTGGCGCAGTTGACCACCAGCAGCACCGGCAGGTCGAGGAGCAGGGCCAGTTCCGCGGTGGAGTACTCGCCCGCCACGCTCACTCCGTCGTAGAGGCCGCGGTTGCCCTCGACCACCGCAAAGGAGCAGTCCGTCAGGTGACTCTGGAAGGTGGTGACGATGGTCTGTGGCGCCATCAGGTACGGGTCGAGGTTGTAGCAGGGCCGGCCCGCGGCCTTGCCCAGCCAGCCGGCGTCGATATAGTCCGGCCCTTTTTTGAAGGCGACCACGCCGTGCTGGCGGCGGCGCAGGGCGGCGATCAGCCCCACCGAGACCACGGATTTGCCCGACCCGCCGCTCAGACCGGCAAGCACAACACTCTTTACTGTTTGCTGCTGCATGACCCCTTTCCTGTGCGGGACAACCCGTGTTGACGGGTGAATTTGTAATCAGAAAAACAGGAGGAAAACACGAACACTTCAACCATCGCCGCGTTGCCGCTGCGGCGCCCCCAGGTCGTGGGCGGGCAGGCCGAGTTCGCCCCAGACCTCGTCGTACAAGGTGTTGAGCCGCTGTTCCAACTCCTGTCGATGGACCTCCACCTCGGCGTGACTTAACCGCTCGGGCACGAACATCGGTTCGCCGTGGTGGAGCGCGATGGTGGCAAAGGGCTTGGGGAGCAGGGTGCGGTCCCAGCTGTTGAAGGCGATGGCCCGGTCCGTGGCCCAGGCCATGGGCAGGATGGGCCGGCCCGACTTGCTCGCCATGAGAATGGCGCCGGATTGGGCCCGCCGCGCCGGTCCCTGCGAGCCGTCGGCAACAATGCCGGCGCTGCTGCCCCGGCGCATCAGCTCGACCATCTCGCGCAGGGCGCGAAAACCGCGCTGGTTGGAGGAGCCACGCACCGGCAGGTGGTTGAACTGCCTGGCCAGGCGGGCGATGTATTCCCCGTCCCGGCTGGAACTGACCATGACCGCGGCCGAGTAGGCGCGCAGGTGGTAGAAGAGATAGAGGAAGGAATAGTGCCAGAAGGCGGCGATGGCCGCGCCATGTTCGCGCACCGCCTCCTCCATCCGCTCCCGGCCGTGTACCCGCAGGCGGCAGGTGGCAAACCACGCCCTGAGCACGGTCGCGGCCACGGGCGGGGCCACGGCGAGCGAGCAGTTGTACCAGAAATCAGCCAATGGCCAGCTCCATCATTTTGAGTTCCCTGATCCGGTCGCGGTAGCCGGCGGCCTCCTCGAAGGCCAGCTGCCGCGCCGCTTCCTGCATCTTTTTCTCCAGCCCGGTGATCTCCCGGCGCAGTTCGTCGACGCTGTGATAGATCACCTCCGGCTCGGCCGCAATGAGCAGACCGAGCGACTCGGCATCCTCGCCCTCGGCCGGGTGCCAGCCCGAGGCCCGCAGGTGCTGGGCCATGGCGTCCTTGATCTCCGAGATGATGGTCCGCGGGGTGATGTTGTGCGCCTGATTGTGCGCCGCCTGGATGGCCCGTCGCCGGCTGGTTTCGTCCATGGTGGCCTGCATGGACGGCGTCACCCGGTCGGCGTAGAGGATGACCATGCCGTCGGCGTTGCGGGCGGCCCGGCCGCAGGTCTGCACGAGCGAGCGCTCGGAGCGCAGGAACCCCTCCTTGTCCGCGTCGAGCACGGCAACCAGAGAGACTTCGGGGATATCAAGACCTTCGCGCAATAAGTTGATGCCCACGAGCACATCGTATTCGCGCTGGCGCAGGTCGCGGATCAGCTCCACCCGCTCGAGCGTCTTGATGTCCGAGTGCAGGTAGCGCACGCGCACGCCCAGCTCCTCGTAGTAGCCGGTCAGATCCTCGGCCATGCGCTTGGTGAGCGTGGTGACCAGCACCGCCTCGTTGCGCTCGGCGCGCACGCGGATCTCGGCGAGCAGATCGTCCACCTGGCTGGAGGCGGGCCGCACCTCGATGCGCGGGTCGAGCAGACCGGTGGGCCGGATGAGCTGCTCGATCACGTACTCGCCTGCCCTGTTCAGCTCGTAGGGGCCGGGCGTGGCCGACACGTAGACCACCTGGTGGATGCGCTGCTCGAACTCGTCGAACCTGCAGCGGCCGGTTGTCCAGGGCCGAGGGCAGGCGGAAGCCGTAGTCGACCAGGGTCTGCTTGCGCGAGCGGTCGCCGTTGAACATGCCGCCCACCTGGGGCACGGCGATGTGCGACTCGTCGATGATGAGCAGAAAGTCGTCCGGGAAATAGTCGAGCAGGTTGGGCGGCGGTACGCCCTCGGGCTTGCCGGTGAGATGGCGGCTGTAGTTCTCGATGCCGTTGCAGTAGCCGAGTTCGCCGATCATCTCCAGGTCGAACATGGTCCGCTGCTCCAACCGCTGGGCCTCGAGCAGCCGGTTTTCGGTCTGCAGTTCGGCGAGCCGCAGCTGCAGCTCGTCCTGAATGGAGCGCACGGCCGTCTTCAGATTGGCCTGACTGGTGACGAAGTGGCTTCCCGGGAACACGGTCAGCTCCTCCATCTCCTCGAGCACCACGCCGCGCAGCGGGTCGATGAGGACGATGCGGTCGATGGTGTCGCCGAAGAACTCGACGCGCACGGCCCGCTCCTCCTCGTGCACCGGGAAGATGTCGATGACATCGCCGCGCACCCGGAAGGTGCCGCGGTGGAAGGACATTTCGTTGCGCTCGTAGAGCATGAACACCAGCCGCCGCTGCACCTCCTCCATGGGGTAGTCGGCACCGGCGCGCAGGAACAGGTGCATGTAGCTGTATTCCTCGGGCGAACCGAGGCCGTAGATGCAGGACACCGAGGCCACGATCAGCACGTCCCGCCGGGTGAGCAGCGAGCGGGTGGCCGAGTGGCGCAGCTTGTCGATGGCGTCGTTGATGGCCGAGTCTTTCTCGATGTAGGTGTCCGAGGCCGGGATATAGGCCTCGGGCTGGTAGTAGTCGTAGTAGGAAACGAAGTATTCCACCGCGTTGTGCGGAAACAGTTCGCGGAACTCGGCGAACAGCTGGGCGGCCAGCGTCTTGTTCGGGGCCATGACCAGGGTGGGCCGCTGCACCCGGGCCACCACCTGGGCCATGGTAAAGGTCTTGCCCGAGCCGGTCACGCCGAGCAGCACCTGGTCGCGCACCCCACCCTCGATGTTGGCGACAAGATGCTCGATGGCCGCCGGCTGGTCACCGGAAGGGGTGAAACCGGTGACCAGCTCGAAACGGCGACCAGCGTCGTAGAACGGCAGGGCCGCGGCCGCGGCTGGTGCGGGTTGGGGCTCTTTCACGGGCAGTGCGGTTTTTTTTGCGGCGCGGTCCGGGCAGGCGGCGCGCCAGTCTGCATTCTGTTTGTGAGGTTTTTGACGAAAAACATTGATTATGGGTCCTTAGCACACGGCCACGGTCAGCCGCGAGATGCAGATCAGGTTGCCCTGCTCATCGCGAATGGCGATGTTCCACACCTGGGTGCTGCGGCCGATGTGGATCGGCGTGGCCCGACCGATCACCCAGCCGCGCGGCGCGGGCCGCAGGTGGTTGGCGTTGATCTCCAGGCCGAGGCAGATCGTGCCCTCGGGGACGGCCAGGTAGGCGCCAGCCCCGCCCAGAGTCTCGGCCAGGGCAGCCGAGGCCCCGCCGTGCAGCAACCCCATGGGCTGCATGGTGCGCTCGTCCACAGGCATGCGCGCCTCGACAAAGTCCGCGCCGATCGCGGTGAACTCGATGCCCAGACACTGCACCAGGGTGTTGTCGCAGGCGACCTGCATCTCTTCCAGGGTGGGGTGCTTCCGCCACAGCGGCGGCTTGACGGCTTGGCTCATGGTTGTCCTTGCTCTCGGTGTTGGCGGGATGCGAGCGGCCTGCGCCCTGCCCTGCCGGCAGTCGCGGGCCGCCGGAACGCGTCAGATCTCGTCGTCCTCATCGTCCTCGTCGTAGCCATAGGGGGCCAGATCGCTGAGCATGGTGAGGAACACGCCCAGCGACTCGCTCAGGTTCTTGACGATCTCGCTGTACTGCTTCTTCTCCTCGACCGTCTTGGCCTTGGCCATGGCCTTGAGGGTGGCGGACAGTTGACTCGACAGCTCGGTCATCAGTTTCTCGGGGTCCATGCTCTCTCCTTGTGCGCGTGGGGCAACAGTTTGCGGACGGTATTCGCCCTTTCAGAGGAATCCGCTCATCAGGCCGATTGCGACCACCACGAGAAAGGCGGACACGATCCACTGCACCGAGCGGAAGGTTATTTTCTTGAGCAGCCGCTTGCCAGCGTAGGCGCCGACAAAGGCACAGCCGCTTGCGGCCGCGACCAGCAGCCAGTCGATCCGGCCTGCCTGGCCGGCAAGGTCGAAGCCGTACACGACCAGGCGCGCCATGTCAACCACCACGGCCAGGACCACGCCGGTGGCAACAAAGGCCTCTTTATCCAGGCCCGCCTTGAGCAGGAACAGGCTGCGAAACGCGCCCTGGTGACCGGACAGTCCGCCGAAGAAACCGCTGACCAGACCGCCCGCCGGCAGCCACCTGCGGTCGAGCGCGATCCGGGAGAACGCGGGCAGCAGTTCCAGCATCACGAACAGCAGGATGAGAGCGCCGATGACCAGCCCCATCAGGGTGACGGAACAGTCCCGGCCAAAAGCCTGGTAGACTGCCAGCGGCTCCGCACCGCCCAGCGAAACGAGCCCGAGCGCGCCCACGAAAGCGGCCGCCACCGCGGGCAGGCCGAAACGCAGCACCACGCCCCAGTCGGCCCGGCGGCCGAGCAGGCCGACCTTGAACAGGTTGTTGGCCAGGTGCACGACCGCGGTCATGGCCACGGCCAGTTCCAGCGGCACGAACAGGGCAAACACCGGCATGAGCAGGGTGCCGAGTCCGAACCCGGAAAAGAGCGTCAGCCCGGAGGCGAGCAGGGCCGCGGCGCAGACAATCAGCAGTTCCATCGGTTCCTCGCCGGTTCGGTGTCCCGGGTCAGCACACGATGGTTTCGCCGTCCGCTGGCACCAGCACCCGGTCGGTCAGGCCGTGTTCGGCGAGCACGGCGCGCAGCCGCGCCCTGGTCACGGAGGCGTGGTTCACCGCCTCCAGGTGGCTGGCCATGATGGTCGCCCGGGGAGCGGCCGCGGCCAATGCGAGCAGGTCCTGCTCGTTCATGATGATCGGCTGGTCGCCGAGCAGGCGGGCGTCGCCGCAGTTGACGATGATCACCTCGGGCCGGTGTCGCTCCAGGGTGGCGGCCACCTCCTCGTACCAGACCGTGTCGCCGGCCAGGTACAGGGTCTTTTCCTGCGGGTGGTGGAAGACGATGCCGCAGACCTCGCCGAGCACAGCGCCGAACCGGTGCATGACGTCGGCCGAGCCGTGCCGGCCCACGGTTTTACTCAGGGTGACCCCGCCAAAATCCGTACGCTCGCCGAGCACGCGCACATCATGGAAGCCGGCGACCCGGATCTCGGCCGCATCCCGCTCGTTCTGGGCGAATATTGGAAGATCCTTGGGCAACAGGGTCCGGGCCGCCTCGTCCCAGTGGTCCGGGTGGGTGTGGGTGACCAGGACCGCGTCCACATCGAACAGCTGTTCCACGGGCACCGGCAGGGGCACGGTGGGGTTGGCGGTCTCGCTGTGCATGGTGCCGGCAAAGCCGGGAAAGGCGCCCTGGTCGGCGAGCATGGGGTCGATGAGGAACCGCTGGCCGCCGTAGTCGAGGCGCAGGGTGGCGTTGCGAATTTGGGTGCAGTGCATGGCGATGTTCCTGTGGTTGAGGGAAAGGGGCTGCCATTCCGGCGGCAGTCGGCCCGGGCCGAAAAGGTGTCCCCTACCGTATGCACGCCGGCCCGATTACGCCAGTACTCGGCCGGCGAACCGGCACCGGTCCGGCCTCACCAGTTGGCCGAGCGGCCGCCGGCAGTGTCAATGAGCCGCTGCACATGGTCGACGATCGCCACCGGCGCGTCCACCCCGAGCGGGCCGCCCACGGTGGCGAACAGCTCGCGGCCCCACTGCCAGGTGGCGCGGTAGGCCGCGCAGAGCGCGTCCGGTTCGGCCGAGCCGGTGCACCCCTGGTAGCGCACCCGGACGAAAATGGACAGGTCGTCTTCGAGCGCGCGCGACGGGGTCGGCCAGTGGTCGGTGCGTCGTTCATGCAGTCGCACCAGCTTGAGCAGGGGCTCGTGCGCCCGGCCGAGCAAGGCCCAGGCGCGGGCATACTCGCCCCGGTGGAGCAGGTTGCCGCCAAGGAGCATGAGGTTGAGCAGGTTGAGCACCAGGCTGTGCACCTGCACTGCCCCGCCGCGCGCCGGCGGACCGCCCACCAGCGCGGCCGCATATCCGGACAACTCACCGGTGCGGTCGAGCAGCACACCCGCGTCCAGCGAGGGCAGCCAGCCATGTTCCTGCCAGGTGGCCACCACGGGCAGGTCGGAGCGGCGGAGAAAATGGAACTCGCCGCGGATGGTGTTGCTGAATAGGGCGGTCTCGTGGCCGAAATCGTCGGCAAAGAAGGCGGCCACCGGGCTGATGGCGTCGAGCCAGGCTCGCCGGTCGAAGGCGGCAAAATCCTCGTCGCTCAAGGAACACCGCGAATTCGATGTCGGAAAACAGGTCCGCCTCGCCGGTGGCGAACGAACCGTACATGAGCACCGCGACGATGCGTCCATCGTGTTCCGCGGCCGCGCGCAGACGCTCGATCATTTCCTGTTGGAACATGGCACTCCTGTGCACTGGCCGGGTTTGGAGCCGGCCCCGGGGTCGGTCGGATGGTTGCAGTCTGGCCGAATGCTCACAACGGCCAGACAATGAGCAGCAGCGGCACGGCCACCGCGAGGAGCACCAGCTCCACCGGGACACCCAACCGCCAGTAATCGCCGAAGCGGAAGCCGCCCGGCCCGAGGATCAGGGTGTTGTTCTGATGGCCGATGGGGGTGAGAAAGGCGCACGATGCGCCGATGGCCACGGCCATGAGAAAGGTGTCCGGGTTGACGCCGAGCTGCATGGCCGCACCCAGGCTAATGGGTGCCATGACCGCGGCGGTGGCGGCGTTGTTCATCAGGTCGCTGAGCGTCATGGTCGTTACCAGGATGACGACCAGGCCGACCACCGCATTGCCCCGGGCCAGGGTGTCAAGCAGTACCCGGGCGATCAGGTCCGCGGCGCCGGTGTGCTCCATGGCTCCGGCCACGGGCAGCAGCGCGCCGAGCAGCACGATCACCGGCCAGTCCACCGCCTCGTAGACGGTGCGCAGCGACACCGTGCGCAAGGCCATGGAGGCGAGCACGCCGCCGAGAAAGGCCACCGCCGCCGGCAGCAGCCCGGCCGCGGCCACGCCCACCGAGGCGAGCATGATCAGGATCGCCAGGATGGCCTTGCGCCGGTCCGGGATGTGCAGTTCGCGCTCGGCCAGGGGCACGCAGCCGTTGTCCGCCGCGAACTCGGTGATCGCCTCGGGCGGCCCCTGCATGAGCAGCAGGTCGCCCGGACGCAGGGCCAGCGAGCGCAGCCGCACCATGGACCACTGGCCCTGGCGGGAGACCGCGAGCAGGTTCAGGCCGTAGCGGGTGCGCAGGAGGATATCCCGCGCCGAACGGCCGACGAGCATGGCCCCGGGCAGCACCGCGAGTTCCATCAGCGCCACCTCGTCCGAGCGTCGGGACGGTCCGTCCTGGTCGGCGTCCTCCTTCCGATCGGTGTCCCCTGCCCTGTGCTGGTCCGCTGATGTGTCCGGCAGCGATTGCACCTTCCGGGGGGCACGGCTCTCCTCTGCCGGTTGCTGCTCGTTGCCCTCGTGACCTTCTCCGGCATCCCTGTTCTCGTTCTCCGGTTCCGGCGGAACCGCCTCTTCGAGCTCGAGGCCCAGTTCGCTGAGCATGGTCGCCAAGGTAGCTGCCTCGGCCTCGACCAGCAGGATGTCGCCGGCGCGCAAGCGGCGACTCGACCGGGGCGCGACGAGGTGGGTGCCGTTGCGCACCAGGCCGACCACCTGCACGCCGATCTCGTCCAGGGTCCGCTCGACCTCGCGCAGGGTCATGTCCACGACCTTGCTGTCAGCGGGGATGCGCACCTCGGTCAGATAGGAGCCGGTCTCGAATCCCTCGATGCCTGCCTGCTTGCGCGACGGCACCAACCGCCAGCCGACGAGCACGATGAACAGCACGCCGGCCAGGGTCATCGGCCCGCCGACCGGCAGGAAGTCGAACATGGCAAAACCATCCAGTCCTTCGCGGCTGTCGCGGAAACCGGCGATGATCAGGTTCGGCGGGGTGCCGATGAGGGTGGTGGTGCCGCCGAGGATGGAGCCGAAGGCGAGCGGCATGAGCACCTTGCCTGGCGGCAGCTGGAGCCGGCCGGCAAGCTGGATGGCGACCGGCATGAGCAGGGCCAGCGCGCCGACATTGTTCATGAACGCCGACAGCACCGCGGCCAGCACCACCAGCGCGCCGATGCTGACGGTCGGGCCGGCCTTGGCCGGCAGCACCACCCGGGTGAGCGCGTCCACCGCGCCCGAGGTCTGCAGCCCGCGGCTGAGCACGAGCACGCAGGCCACCGTGACCACGGCCGGGTGACCGAAACCGGCAAAGGCCTCGTTGGCCGGCACCAGCCCGGCCACCACGCAGGCGAGCAGCGAACCGGCGGCCACCATGTCGTGACGCCACCGGCCCCAGAGGAACATGGCCACGGTGGCCACGAGGATGACGAGGATGTGGATTTGGCTGGGGGTCATGGGTGTTTTCGTGGGTGGTGGTCAGAATGCGGATTGGGCCGAGAACGAGACCGTTCACACGCGGCTCTCAGCCGTCGCGTGGAGTGCTGGCTGGGCCAATGCCCTGATTTCCTGGTGCCGGTAGCAGTCCGTGGTGTGGTCATTCACCATCCCCACTGCCTGCATGAAGGCGTAGCAGATCGTTGACCCAACGAACTTCAATCCGCGCTTCTTCAGATCCCTGCTCATGGCGTCGGACAATTCCGTCCTGGCTGGAATCTCCGCCATGGAACCCCAGGTGTTCTGCCTGGGAACGCCGTCCACATACCGCCAGAGATAAGCGGCCAGTGATCCGTATGCATCCTGGATGGCAAGAACGCTGCGTGCGTTCTGGATTGCCGATGCGATCTTGAGGCGGTTGCGGACAATGCCGGCGTCGGCGAGCAGGCGTGCCACGTCCGCATCGGTGTAGCGGGCAATGCGCTCGCAGTCGAAGGCGTGAAACGCCTTCCTGTAGTTCTCTCGCTTCTTCAGGATCGTCAGCCAGCTCAGCCCGGCCTGCGCGCCCTCCAGAATCGAGGAATTCAAACAGCCGCCGGTCATCATGAACGGGAACACCCCACTCGTCATCGTGATAGGCACGATAGAGGGGATCGCTCCCGCACCATGCGCATCTCTTCTTCATGTCGTTTGCTGTGGCCAACACCTGAAACAAGCCGACCCGCGAAGCGGCCTCGGCTTGCAGGCCTTGCCTGGCAGGATGGGATTGTTCCCTTGTTCCGAGTCGCCCGGTGCGCCTCTCATCACCGCGCCATCAGCGCGAACACGCCCCAGCCCAGGTATTCCCGCGTGCAGGTGGCGTAGCGCACGGGTTCCGAGGAGAGTTGGGCGCGAACCTCGTGCGCGAACTCGTCGTCGGGATTGGCGGCGAGCCAGCGGCGCATGGTGAGCCACTTGGCCGCCTCGTAGCGGTCCCAGCTGTCCTGGTCGGCCAGCACCATTTCCACCACGTCGCAGCCGAGGCGGCCGAACGAGGCGAGCAGTTCCGGCAGCAGGAGAAAGTCGGCGATCGAGGTGGCCTGACACCCCCTGGCCACCTCTTCGGTCGGCGGCAGCTGCCGCCAGTAGGGCTCGCCGATGAGGATGATCCCGCCGGGGCGCAGGCTCTGCTGCAGCAGTTCGATGGTGCCGGCGACGCCCCCGCCGATCCAGGTGGCGCCGACACAGGCGGCCACATCGACCCGCTCGTCAGCGACATAGCCGGCGGCATCGCCATGGATGAACCTGACCTGGTCGGCAACGCCGAGTTCTTCGGCCCGGCGTTGCGCCTGCTCGGTGAACAGCTGGCTCAGGTCGATGCCGGTGCCGGTGACGCCGTGATCGCGCGCCCAGGTGCACAGCATCTCCCCGGAACCGCTGCCGAGGTCGAGCACGCGGGTGCCCGCTTCCAGACGCAGGGCCGCGCCGAGCGTGGCGAGTTTTTCGGGGGTGAACGGGTTGTGGATGCGGTGGGCGCTTTCGGTGATGGTGAAGATTCGTGGGATGTCCAAGGCTGAAAATCTCCTTATGGGTGTGAATGGATTCGGGCACTGCCTGAAGAGAAACTCAGTTGCGCCGGGTCTTGTTGGCGCCGGCTGGAGTGACAGGTTGGCACACTGCTGTGTTCGCTTGCTGTCAGACCTAGTCTTGCCAAATTCGCGGGTTCCGCTTCACGTGGGCGACCGCAATGACGGAAACCTGCTGCGAAGTCGTTCCCTCACTTCAATCCACGGAGACCCTGCATCGGGATTCAGGTAATATGCTTCCAGTCGGCGATCCAATTCTTTCTTCGACCTGATCCAATTGAGTTGGTGTTGTTGATCTTTGAACGAGGCATTCATAGCGTCCACGATTACATGAAAAAAAAATAGTTATGTCACTATTTTTCTTTTAAAAAAGAAGAATGATTGATTTTTCCAATCAAAAAAAATATATCTGATTCCATTTTCTTGTTAATCGCAGTTTTCTGGAGAGACGATTATTGAATTAATAAATACACCATTAGTATCTCTATAGTTTAGAACCATATTAATCGAGTTATCTCTTAAATATGCGGCGCTACCCATCGCGGTACAATATCCATTTACAGCCTGTTTCTTAAGAAAATTTTTCATATCTTCGAGAACTTCATTGTAAGAATAACTAGTTAATGTATAATTGTAAGTAAATGTATTGCTAAGTGTACTAGTAGAGTCTAGCAATGTATCCTTATCTATTCTTATTGGACAATTCTTGTTAATTTGATTCATGCTTTCCAATAGAACGTTTTGAATTTTTTCTTCATTGTTTTTATCGGCAAAAGATAAGTCAAAAACAAAAAATAATATTATTATAATAAATAAATTTTTATTCATAAATTTCACCTTTTTGGTTATCATGCGAGCATATTGCGGAAGCTTCAAGTTGTTATTCATAACTCTTTGAACTATTTTTTGCTTTATACGTCGCGGCGTATCTTTGCTTCTCTCGAGGCCAATACGATATCGCGTTTGATACGATCAGGTAAAAAAAATCAGGAAAAAAGGGGGGGGGCGGATTTATTTTTTTAACTTATTTTTACGATTAACGTCCGGCTCACCGGACCCGCGCTCTTTGCGGGGTCCGCCCTGAAGCCAGCGGTTAGACTTCGCCACCTCTTTTTAGGAATGCCTCGAAGCCAGGAACTGTAAAGTCGATTAATGAATGTGCCGGTGAGTAAATAAAACCCTTGTGAATGAGTCCTGCACGAAGGGGACCAAGTGATTCAGGCTTTCTTTTCATATCCTCAGAAACATCGGCCGACTTATAGGGACCTGAACCCAGCCTTGCCATCGACCTCATGTATTCAGCAGTTCCCGATATCCCGTTACGCCCTGTTTTTAGGGGATATGAGGAATCGGCTTTCGTAAACTTTTTGGAGCAATCGCATGATGGTACGGGCGGTTGGCCACGTTACGGCGAACCACCGGCCACTGGTTAGTTAACTCATTAAAAAACATAACAAATTTATCAGCAACCAGGCATTTTTCTCTTGACAGCGCCTTGAAGGCGGAAATCGATTTTTCATGGAATTTCAAATAATTACATGGGAGATCGATCATGCCGTCACGGAAAATTATCTCGACCAAGGCGTTGCAACTGGTTGCCCCGACAAACGGAAGAGCGGTGAGCGAAACTCTCCACGTGGACGCATTGATCCAGGCGCTCAAGGCTGATTTTGGCAAACTTACCGATCAGCGGGCCAACAATGCCAAGATTGCCCTTGATGACGCGATCATGTCTGCCTTTGCCGTGTTTCATCTGAAAGATCAGTCGCTGCTGGCCTTTGATGAACGGCGGCGCAGGGAGCCGGAAAATCTGCATACGGTCTATGGCGTGACCGACATTCCCTGCGACTCGCAGATGCGAGCCATCCTGGATGAGATTGATCCAGCCTATCTGCGGCCGGCGTTTCGCACTGTTTTTCGGCGGCTGCAGCGTGCCAAGAAGCTGGAGTCGATGACGCTGCTGGACGGCCACTATCTGCTCAGTGGGGACGGTACGGGGTTTTATTCCTCAACCAAGGTGGCCTCGCCCTACTGCCTGAAGAAAACGCGTCGCAACGGCGTGGCAATGTATTACCAGCAGATGTATGCCGCGGCCCTGGTGCATCCGGATCGTCGCGAGGTGATCACCTTCTTCCCCGAAATGATTACCCGCCAGGACGGTTCGGAGAAAAACGATTGCGAGCGGAACGCGGCCCGTCGTTTCTTCGAGGCGCTGCGGCGTGAGCACCCGCACCTCAAGCTGATCGTCACCGAGGATGCACTCAGCAGCAATGCGCCCCATATCGAGGATCTGCAACGGTTGAACCTCCGTTTTATCCTTGGCGTCAAGCCTGGGGATCACCAGTTTCTGTTTGCGTGGGTGGATGAGGCCATCGCCCAAGGGCAAGGTCACCGAGTTGCAGCAGGTGGATGCCGACGATCCGGACAAGCTGCATTTTTTCCGCTTTATCAACCAGGCGCCGCTCAATGGGTCCCGCCAGGATCTCCTGGTCAATTTCCTTGAATACTGGCAGGTCGACAAAAATAATCGGGTGACCCGGTTCAGTTGGGTCACCGATCTGACCATCACCCCGGAAAACGCCTGGGAGATCATGCGGGCCGGCCGTGCCCGGTGGAAGATCGAAAACGAAACCTTCAACACCTTGAAAAACCAGGGATACAACCTGGAGCATAATTACGGACTGGGCAAGAAGCATCTCAGCGCGGTGTTTGCCATTCTCATGATGCTGGCCTTTCTTGTCGACCAGGTGCAGCAGATGAGTTGCCATCTCTTTCAGGCCGCCTTGCAGGAACTCGGTTCCAAAAGGGCGCTGTGGGAGATGATGCGCAATTATTTCCGCATGTTCAGGGTTGATTCGATGGAGACGATCTTCCGGGTGCTGGTCTACGGTCCGGGCGGATATATTGTGCTGGAGGAAGACTGGCTCGGTTAGCGTTCAAGTCTTCCGGCAAAACTGTCAAAGAGCATCCCCTGCAGTCGTTTCTGAAAGGGGGGTGGATCAGTGCGCCCGAAAAGAGCCCAATGGGCCCAAAAAACAGGATGCTTGCGACCTCCGGGCAGAGAAGGCGCTGCAACTATGCGTTACACAACCACCGATGGACCCAATAAACCCCTCAATGCCATTCAAGATGGCTCGCTTGGGGACAAAATGG
>CAVWHP010000017.1:0-314931 GCA_963754825.1 uncultured delta proteobacterium
GTTTTTTTATTAGATTTTCATTTTCAGCAATAATTAGTTTTATTGCCTCTTCTGGAAATGTAACTTCTTCCTCAAAAAACCAAAAATCAGATTCAAATATTCCTATTCTCTGTCCTTGGTAAAGACAAAATACCGTTCGTGAATGCGGCTTAGTAAATCCAATTTTTCAACTTTAGAATTATATTCTTTAATCATTGGTGCAATAACATTACATATTTCTTCATATGGTGCATCTACTTTTTCCATAGTCCTTCTCATATCTTCTTTTGAGATTGATAAAACCTCTTGGCTGCTATAATCAAATCTGTAGAATACTTCTTTAAGTTCTCTCTTCTTTGCAAATTTAATAATTTCCTCTAAATCAGCATCAATCATAATTATATTTTCATCATCAAATGATGCACTATAACAATCCAAACCATCTTCTTCAACCATTTTTATTAATTCTTTCTCAGAATTCATGTTACTCACCTCCTACTAATAATTTAATTGCATTATTCCTATGAATCTAATACCAATTATACTTTAAATCATCTACAAACGTGAATTTATCTAGCATTTTTCTATTAATATTTTCTTTACTCATTTCTATAATCGATTTTAAATCATTTGATATTTGAATTATTAACGTCCTATCTTCTACATCAATAACTTTTGATTTTATTGCTATACCAGAACCAACTATATTATCCCATTCCTTTTGTACAACTTTTAAATCAATTGGCGAATTAGTGATACCAAATTTTTTCTTATCTACTTCTCTTAATAGGTCAACTTCTGAATAGTTATTTCCACTTTCAATCTCCAATATTAATGTTTTAGTAGCATCTTTTACTTCTTGCTTTAACCGTTCATAATCCATGCCACTGTTATACCTAAGCCTTATCATAGGAATACCACCTGTTTTTGATATTTCATTCTTATACTCATTATTAGTCTTCAGATGGTTCTTTATCGTTATAATCACTGTCTTTTTCAAATGCTAATACAGGAAAATACGTTGTGTATTTACAATTACAAAATCTACATGAGCCTTGAATAAATATGAAAGTACCTCTTGATCGATTAAATCTCTAAGTTTATCTATATCAAAAATAGTTTTTAGGCTCATATTAGGGAAATAAAGTGCTGTGGAAACAATTCTATTAAAACTCTGTATAAGTTTATTTCTGACTCATGATAAAAAATTGGTCTATATAATTTTGAATTATGAACTTTTATAATTTGTCTTTCTAGAGTTGGATTTACATATTCATCAATCCATTTTTCAACTATTGGATTGATGATATATGTACCATTTTGATTTAATTGCAACATATCATTATCTAATAAAAATTTAATATTCCTTTTCAGCATAACTTCTCTTGGCTAATAATATCTTGCAGTACATCATCTGTTACTTCTTCTGAATATCTATGTATTGCAAATAATATACCTCTATGGTATTTCTGTACTTTCTTAAAATACGTGTTTTTTAATTGTTGCTCTTTTCTTTCTTTGTTTCTTTAATATATTTTTCTGTTCTCTCTTATTTTTTTTGGATATTTCATCTTTAGGATTTAATTCACTAGCCTTTGCAAAGAATTCTAAAGCCCTATGAGCATCTCCTTCATTGTCATAAATTACACCTAAATTATTATAAACTGCAGAACTTTCAATTCCACTGTCTCAGCATCTTGATATAACTGCTTAGCAACTTTCTTGTCACCACTCTCACTAAACGAATAGGCTAATTCAAAAAATTGTTTAACCACTTCACTTTTACTAATATAATTATCACTTATGAAATTATACAATTCAGTAACAACCTTAAAATGCTTATATTGTAATAAAAAATCCGATGTTTATCTTTGAAATAGTCACAAACATACTCATATAGTATATTTTTCTTGAAGTCTTGTAATTTCAGACTTATTTAATCCAGACAATATAAAAAGTATATCTCCTTCTGTATATTCTTCCAACTTTTGATTATAATTAGTAATCGCATACATATATCATCTGAATATGCTCTAGATCATCTTCATTCATTGAATTGAAAAAGGCTATAAATGTATTATTTAATATTTGTTCATTGAAAGAATCATAAACTTTCCTGTGTTTTTCATATTCATCTCTTAATGGAATATCATCTTCCTGAAAATTCTTCTTTATAGAAATTTCATTTTTCAAATCTTCTTTGCATACAAATCCAAATAAAGCACTATAAAAATTTAGATATTATAACTAAATTCAAAATTTTTTCTTACTTATAAATGCTTTTAATCTCTTCTAATATGTAATAGTATGATATTTCAGTATACTTGTATAGTTATTAGCACATGTATTGATGTACGATAATAATTGATTTACAATTACTTTTCTTCAACTTTTTCTTTTTCTAATAGATATTTTATAAATGCCCGTAAGCCTCAATATGTTCTTTTTCAAAAAATAACGTAAAATCATTTATATTATGATCTTCTGGTAACAGTTAATTCTCCGCTCACAATTAACATGCTCATTAATTTTAATTCTCTGCTAATCTTTCCGATCTTCATCCCACATATTAATTCAATCTCTGTTAAAAAAAAGAAAAAATCATCTAATTCTTCATGTTCATTCAAGTAATTTACATAATGTTTATCAATTATATTTCTATAAAATTCATATCCCTTTTGATATTCTTTTATTATTGTAAGGTAATATTTTAAAATTATCACAAGTTCAAACATCTTCTTGCTCTTTATCATTCTCTGTACTTTCTTTATATACAGTATCTATTTGCTTTAATATCATGTTTCAGTTTTTAATTTTATTTCTTCTTTATCATTGCTTCTACACAGATATGAAATCATATTACTAATAGTGTTAACTTCATTCTCCAAAAATCTTCCTCCTTGAAATTACATAATTAAATATTTTTTGAATTTATACATAATTACAGCAAAATATTACAGTTTAAATTATTATATTCAGAATAGTATACAACTTTTACAAGGTTATATACACAAATGTTTTTTAATAATATATGTGTTGATACTTTTTTAATATATTTATTTATCTATTTTCTCACATAAATTTATTATTTTATAGATTGAGCCATAGACAAACGCACCAAAGGTAACATTTCCAATAAGATCTGCTACTTTCCCTTTCTTAACATATTCAGCACTTTTAATATTTTCAAGTATCTCTGCTATTTTATTTGATATAATATATATTGTTGGATACAAATATATTATATTAGAATTATTAATATCTCTAAAAATTAAAGTAGTAAATATTGAACTAGTATTCTTGTTACTGAATATGTTGTATACTAATTTACCACCGTTTTCAATAGATTTAATTATATTACAACATGACTTATAATCATTTATAAGAACGTACATCTTCTTTAATTCATTTTTTTCAACTCTACTCTTTACCTTTGCAATATCACTTTTCAAAGTATAATGATTTTTGTTTTTTATGTTATATTCATAATCTACGATACAATAACCAATACTTATCTTGTTCTATTACTTTTTTTACAAATTCCTTATCTCCTATTGTTGAAATATTCTTTCCATTATTCATTAGCCCTACAAGAATATAATTTTTTGTATTAAAGTTTCTAAATTGAAATTTACTAACTGAATAATTTTTAAAAATTAAACATGTAGCAAAAATACATTATATGAAAATTCCTTTTGTGATACCATATTATGCTTCATAGTAGAAAAATTATATGTCTTAGTTCTTTTTAAGAATTCAAAGTTAACGTCTATCTTATTATTCCTTATCTCATTAATAGTTTTATTTATATTACTGCTATTAAAATTTTCAACAAATTCATCAAAGTATTTCTTTGAATATTTAATGATTGTATTTTTCTCACTAATAAATTTGCTAATGATTATAACTTGATCATTTTCAACATATAAATTAGCGTGCAAATTCCTATTACTTAAATACTTTTCTATATTTTCAGTAAGAATTTCGTCTAATTATAATTTTCTTTTAAATATTTATCAAATTTTTTAGGTGTGCTCATTGATTCTATGAATTTATCATTGTAAATATCTATATTTAATGTTTCAATACAAATTTTAGTTATTATTTTTATTTTATTAGAATCTTCCATTTTTTCATCTTGATTAATTTTTTTTAGTTCATCATAATATGATTTATAAATTGAAGTTTTATATGTTTTATAAATAGATTCACTCCATTCTTTCCCAAATTCACTTTTTATCATTATCAATTCAATATTGTTGGCATAAACTTCTTGAATCTCTGCTGTAAATTCAAATATCACTTTAAGCAAATTTATAATATGATTGCTATGCTTTTGATTTTGACTAAAATATAATTCAATGAATAAAAATATTCGAGAAATCCTATACTTGTTGAAAATGTTAATAATTTATGGCAACTCTCATGTATTAATGTAGGAAAACTTGTTCCTGTTACCTCATTTAAATATGAATTTATATATATATCATCAAATGGGTTAAAGCAGCCTAATATCTTATCTGACTCCATTATTTCTTCTCCAATACATAATATATTCATACATTCCTGATAACTTTTCATCTTGCACTAGATCGATTTTATTTAACCATTTATTTAATTCTGTATACTCATAGTTATTGTAGTTATTCTCTTCTATTTCATAAGCCAAATTCTTTCTATCTATTCTTAAGTATTCATCATTCTCAATTTCATACCATGTTTTCATCCCAAAACGAGAGTCTTATTGTTTTACTCACTTGTCCTTTTTTTATATCCCCTTCTAATTGCTCATATAGAACTGCGGCTTTAATAAAAAAATGCATTATCAAATGCATCATACCATTGTTTTATATCATTGAAGTTTGGTAAACAATAATATACACCATTACAATAATACTCATTACTCATTATTGTTTCTAATTGTGCTAAATCAATTAACCATGTAAATTTGCCATTTGACAATTTTTTATGAGGACGTTTATATTGTATAAAAAACATATTCTGCACTACTTCATATCCAAAATCATATCCCAAGTCATTCTCTTCATTTTGAGATATTGAATACGGATAAATCTTTGTTCTCTTTTCTTCATCATAATAGTTAACAATATTATAAGTTATACAACTTTCGTAATACTTTTCTGGTAATATTTCCATTCAAAATTCTCCTTCTTACTACATTATCTTTAGATTTATTCTATTAGTAAATTTAAATATCTATAACTTTTTCAACATATTCTTTTATAGATTACTTATTCTACTCTATTTTGTTTCCAATTTAAAACACTTAAGTTTTGGCAAATAACTTTAGAGAATTTTTAACAGAACGAATTTAGCGTTTGAAATAGTGGAACCATTAACATTGAAAATGGGTATGTTAGACTATTTATTCCACTTGTCCTTTTTTTTAATGCAGGCTTAGGACATTAAACATATCCCACGAAGACTCAATGGCAATATGGCAAACAAAGTGCACTGGAAATTATTCGCCTTTTTTGTTGCCAAATTTCTCCATTTATGATTACCAATAACAATTGGTTATTTAATTAGTTATTTCAAAAAAATATATATCGATTTTATAAGACTTGCCATCCCAACAACACAAAAAATTATAAGAACTACAATAGTTATATATGCAACTATTCTTGTTATTTTATTAATGAATAACTCTCTTCTAAATTTTCTTATCTTTTCTTTACTTATAGATTTTTTATATCTTTACAATATATTGCTGGTTTATACTTAAACCATCTCTTTATATAAGATATTACCACTTCTTTTAACCATGTTACTTCAAATGGAAGGATTCTATTCAATTTAGGAATGTAGTTAAACCTATTTAACAATAAGAAATGTGTTTTGGGAGGTTTTCTAATGCCCAGTTCAACATACTTTAAATCCTCTTCATCTTTAAAGATAACATTTAATTCAAACTTATAAGTATCTTCAATATCTTCTGAAACATCTTTATATATAATTTCTTCACAAAGTATTCCTATTTGCTTAGGCGAAGTACTTTTATCTTGAAAGAAAACTCTTTTCTTGAGTTTTTTTCTGTCTTTAAAAGGAATAGCATTAACAATAACAGTATCAATGCATTTACCACTAACATTTTTCAACTCATATATTCTATATAATTCTCTATACTTTCCTATAAACTTTTCTCTTTCTATTATTTTAATATTTAATCCGTAATACTCTCCAGATTCATACGTGTTTAATTGCTGGTCTGGATAATGTTCCTTTAATTCAACGCTGAATTTATTATCACTAACCTTTAATATAAGTAACATACCAATACATGTAGACACAAATATACCAATTGATATCGGATTGTTATGTACTAAAATATCACAAAATTGTACAAGTGGTCTATAAAAATAATTCAATAATAATAAAACAGATAATACTGTAGAACAATTTAAAAATCCTTTTATATTTATTTATTTTTCCAATTCTATACGTGGTTAATTCATTTTCTTTTTGGTAAACACATATAAATTTCTTAAATTCAATTGAACCATTATCAACTAAAATGACTCAATATATTCAATAAATAACTTTTCAAACTCTATTTTTGATAGTTTAATTCCGAATGATGACCGTCTACTAAAATCATGAATTATAACTTTTTTAATAATATCTATTATTATATATTCTGGTGAATATCCTCTTTCTTTGAAATAATATTGTAAAACCGAATCAATGCTATATAGCATCTGTTCATAATTATAATTAACCATTTCCACTTTCAATTTATTTGCATAAGGTCTTAATTCCTTTATCAATTCACTTACATTTCCACTGTTTATATTGTTTATGAGCATAGTAGTATTTTCTGAACATTCTCCTATTAAAATCAAAGTGTATTCATCAGAATCTTCAGCATCCTTTACCAAATTTAATAAACAACCATTTATTAAACTTGGTTCAAAATAATTTTTTGAAGATTTAACCTGAACTGCCTTATGACTCTACCATCTCTTTTCCAATACACATCAACTTTTTGTAATGGAGTATTAGGCTCTAATTCAATATAATCCCAATTATTATTAGAGAGTGATTTTAAAACCGAAACCGTAGACTGATACAAATATCCCCTTACTTCCATATTGCCCACCATGACATATTATCTCCTATCTCCTCTTATAAAATCTTATCTAATAATACTATTTGTATAGAAAATAGAGACATTTAAGTCTCCATTTTGCTTATATATTAAGTTGCATTTACATATTTTAATTACTTATTCAGAAATTAAATAGTTACATATAGACATATTTAGTATTACCCCACTTCATATTCAACCCCATCGACACCATATGAATTTAACTGAACAAAAGAAATTCTGCTCTTTGTATCAACGGTGCTTTATTTAATATTAATGATGCAAATTCAGAACTATGTGTCACTTATAATGACTTGTTTATCTCCAAACATTCCACTTAAAGTATCAATAAAAGAAAATACATTTATATCATCCATATTTTGAAATGGATATAATTCCCATTAAATCAAGTTCTGCCCACTTCTGTGACATATTCATTACTATGAAAATACAAACTGCTGGAGTATTTGATTGTGCTGACTCAATGTTAGGCTTGCATTTACTTCTTTTGATAATTCGTCATCTGATAAATTTAATAATTTTTCTCTTTACTCCACTTTCTTCACTTAACTATTATGTATAAATTTCCATTCCTAGGAATCAAATAAATATGTTGTGCAATGAGTGGCGTGTATTTGGAAGAACAAATGTATCAATAACACTACTATACTTACTCATAAATGATGATATAAGGTTGCTTTGTATTTCTTTACTTTGTTCTTTTATATTTTGTATTTCTCTAATATGTGTATTGTATTTCTCTACTCTTTCTAAATATCTTTGATAACACTCATTTTGACTATTTAATTCTTTATTTTTCATTTCATATGATTTTTTCAACTCAGAAACTTTATCTCGGATAGAAAATATCCTTCAATTTTTCTCCAATAATTCTTCTATTTTGCTTTGTTTATCCTCTAATTCACTTGACATATCAGATAATATTTGTTCCACTTTGCATAATCTTCTTTAGTTCCAAGATATTCTGGTATAACTAACTTAACTTTTTTAACTTCGTCCTTGTACTCATTTATCTTATCAATTACATCCTTCAATTCTTTCTTATTTTTCTTCTTCATTTCATTAAATTCCTGTAATGATTTCTTTGCTAATATATTAAATATTTCTCTATTTTAACTATTTTTTCATCTATTATGTACGTTTTTTTCTAAGTATTTTTTGTTAGTTCCTAATAATTCTTTTATAGCCTTAATCCTAGTATCTTTTCGTGATTTTTCATTAACCAAAAGTTCTTTCTCATTTTTCATATTTTTTAATTTCTCTGCTATAAATTCATAATGTGTCTTATACTGATGAATAAAATAATTATATTTATCCCTCTCTATTTCCAAATCATCTTTGCTTAAATTAATGTATTCGGATTTAATTTGTGTCTTTAATTCTTCTAAATCAATATTAATTTTTGTTTTCAAATCTTCTTTTGATTCAATTTCAAGTTTTAACTCATTAATTTTATTAGTTCGGCTGCTATCAATTTCGCTTCAACTTGACTTTGTTGGATATAATACTTATACGACTTTTATCAATTTGATCCAAATTTTTAGTTGATTCTTCTAATTGCTTTTTTTACATATTTCTACAAAACTTGAATGAATTTTAAAATCAGTTCCACATCAGGACAGGACATTGACTTACTTTTTCTTCTTTTATTAGATACTGTTGAATATTATATATTAACTGTTTATTACTATCATGTTTAACTTCACTTAATTTACTTTGTAATATCTTTTATATCATTCTCACATTGGATACTTCTGACTTTAGTAATTCACTCTCTTTATTTAAATTATTATAATTCTCTATAATTACCTTTATCTCTTCTAATATCTTTTCTAATTGAAAATGTTTTTGCTTAAACTTTAATACCTTTTGAATATCAATTAAAGCATTGTAATAATTTACATATGTTGCCTCAAAAATATCTAAATTTTTAAACTCTTTTTTTTAATCTCCAACGAATATGAATTATTTAGAATCTCATTTTCTTTTTTTAAAAAATTATTAATCTGAACTTCAATTTTTTCAATATTAATTGATTCATTTATAAACTCATTCTTATAACCCTTAATACTTCTTAATTCTAGAATAAAGTTGGTATACTTATCAATATTGTTATCTCTTCTATTGTATTTGCCGTCTACTATATTCAAGTCATTTTTATTAATTTTCAAATTGTTCTAAATTACTTATATCATACTTTAAAAAAGGCTCAACTTTAGATAACTTTAACTCTATATCTTTATAATTTAAAACAACTTTCTCATTTTCTCTTTTTATATCTTTTATTTTTTGTTGCACATCTACATTAATTGGATGAGATATATATTTATATCTAGTTCAGTTTCTAAACAATCTTTTCCTACTAAACTTATTACATTTTCAATAAGTTCATTTTCGGATTCCTGACCAATATTAGAGAAATATTTTTCTTGCTCCTCAATTTTGGTTCGTATCTCCAATATATCTTTTAATAAGTTATTTTTAATAGACTCGTATTCTTTTACCTTCTGTTCATCTTTATTAAGCATATTTTCAATATGTTTTTCTATATTCTTCAAATATCCCCTAAAAACCATCACCATATTTATTTACTCCAAGTATTGTCTCCATTACCTCAACACGTGGAGGATCTGGCCGCGGCCCTGCTCGCCTGGCTCGAGCGGGGCAGGGCGAGCGCGGTCTACGAGGTGGGCGACGGCCGGCCGAACGGCTACTCGTGGCGTGAGATCATCGCCATCGCCGAGCAGTTGCGCGGCGGGCGGATCGTCCGCCTGCCTCTGCCGGTGCCCCTGGTGCGCCTGATCGCCCGCCTGAACCTGACCCTGGCCCGGCTGACCGGCAGGGCGCCCATGCTCTCGCCCGGCAAGGTGCGCGAACTGACCCACCCGGACTGGGTGGCGGACAACACCTCCCTGCACACCGACACCGGCTGGACAGCGCGGATCGGGCTGGCCGAGGGGCTGCGCCGGACCCTGAACCTCGCCGCCTGACCGGCTCCGGTCGGCCCCCGCACAAACCGGCCACTTCGGCCACTGCAAGAGAGGAGAGCGACCGATGGCAACGCAGGCACAGATACTCGAACAGATCCAGGAGATGCTGGCAGCGATCCTGCCGCAGGGCGCGCCCCGCGTCACCGCCGACCTGGACCTGATCAACGATCTCAACATCGACTCGCTCAAGGTCATGGAACTGGTCGAGAAACTGGAAGACGCCTACGACCTTTCCATCCCCATCAACATCCTCGCCGGGGTCCGCACCGTCGGCGAACTGGTCGAGGCCATCCGCAGACTGACCGAATCCTGAGCACCATCCCCGTTCCGCTCTCCGCCCCGCCCATGGCCCACTGGTACAGCGCCCGCAACCTCCTGCCGCTGGTGCTGGTCACCGTCGCCAGCCTGCTGTCCGTGTTCGCCCTGCGCTCCTATCACGACTGGGACCCACCGGTGAACCTGCGACCCCTGCCGGAAAACGTCGATCTGGCCCTGGAGGATCTGGTCTATACGAAGAACCGCGACGGTCGGCGGCTGTGGGTGCTCGAGGCGCGCAGTGCCGACCACTCCCTGGCCGAGGCGTCGACCCGCCTCGCCAATCTGCGCATGGTCTTCTTCGACCCGAAGCAGGGGAGAGCGTGCTCACCGCCGACCAGGGCGAATTCCTGCCCCGCGAGGACCGGGTGCGCGTCCGCGCGAACGTGGTCCTGACCGATGGACAGGGCACGACCGTGCGCACCACCACCCTGGAGTACGTGGACGCGGACCGCAGCCTGCGCACTGATGACCCGGTGACCATCCTCTCGCATGGGCTCACCGTGACCGGCACGAGTCTGCGCATCGATACGGAACAACGGCGGATCACGGTTCATGGCCGGGTGCGCGCGCTGCTGCCGGCGGCTCGGCGCTGAACGCGGTCCGGGGAAGACGACGGGAGGGGCGAATCGGATGAACGAACGGGTCTTGGCCGCACGTGGACTGGAAAAGTCCTACAAGGGCCGCAGGGTGGTGGGCGGGGTGGACCTGGAGGTGCGCTCCGGCCAGGTGGTCGGCCTGCTCGGGCCGAACGGCGCGGGCAAAACGACCACCTTTCACCTGGTGGTCGGTCTCATCACGCCCGACCGGGGGCGTATCCTCCTCGATGAGCATGACCTCACCGGCATGCCGCTCTCCGCCCGGGCCCGGGCCGGCATCTCCTACCTGCCGCAGGAACTGTCCGTGTTCCGCAAGCTCACCGTGGCGGACAACCTGCTGGCCGTGCTCGAGACCCTGGACATCGACGAAGCCGAGCAGCAGGCGCGCAAGGAGCGGCTGCTCGCCGAGTTCCGCCTGGCCCACCTGGCCGACAATCTCGGCAACACCCTGTCCGGCGGCGAGCAGCGGCGGCTCGAGATCGCCCGCGCGCTGGTCATCGAACCGGCCTTCATGCTCATGGACGAGCCCTTTGCCGGGGTGGATCCCATCGCCGTGCTCAACATCCAGACCATCATCCGCCAGCTGCGCGCCCAGGGCATCGGCGTGCTCATCTCCGATCACAACGTGCGCGAGACGCTCGGCGTCTGCGACACCGCCTACATCCTCGACCAGGGTACGATTCTCGAACACGGCTCGCCCGAGCGCATTGCCGCGAGCCCAAAGGCGCGCGAGATCTACCTGGGCGAGCAGTTCACCCTGTAAAGAGTGGCCGGCGACGCCGGTCCGGTTCAGGCGGTGGTCTTCGCGGTGGTCGGAGTGATCGGCTGGACGGAGCCGTCCGCGAGCCGGTAGGCCCGGTCGGCCGCCTCGAGGATGGCGGTCTGGTGGCTGATGGCGAGGATGGTCAGCGAGGCGCGCAGCTGCTGCAGGGTCGCGCAGATGGCGGCCTCGCTGGCCGGGTCGAGGGCGCTGGTGGCCTCGTCGAGGATGAGCAGCTGCGGCTTGTGCACCAGGGCGCGGGCAATGGTGATGCGCTGCCGCTGGCCGCCGGACAGACGGGTGCCACGCTCACCGACCACCGTGTCCATTCCCTCGGGCAGGGCCGCAACGAAGGCCCAGGCCCCGGCCGCACGCAGGGCCTCGACCACGTCCTCGTCGCTGAAGCGGGCCTCGCCCAGGGTGACGTTCAGGCGTACGCTGGCGTGCAGCAGCAGGGTCTCCTGCGGCACGTAGCCGATCAGGCTGCGCCAGGCGCGCACGTCCACCCGGGCCAGGTCCGTGTCATCGATGAGCACCCGGCCACTCTGCGGCGCGAGCAGGCGGATGATCAGATCGACGATGGTGGTCTTGCCGGCCCCGGACGGCCCGATGATGGCGGTCAGCGAGCCCCGGGGCACGTCCAGCGACACCCGGTCGAGGATGCACCGCTCCGCATAGGCAAAACTGACCCCCTCGAGCCGCACCGCCTCCGCAAACCGCGGGGCGATCCCGCCGGCGCACTCCTCCCGTTCCCGCTGGGTTTCCTCGATCTTGGCCTGCAGCGACCAGTAGGCGCTCTCGGCGATGACCATGGACTGGTGCTCTTTCTGCGCGTTCTGCAGGGTTTTGAGGATTTTGACGAGGATAAAGGCCATGGTGATGATCGTGGCCAGGGGGATCTGCCACCAGCTCATCGCGGCGTACAGGCCGAAGGCGAAAAAGAGGGTGATCAGCGGTTCCTGCAGGGCCTTGAGGGCCTCCTTGCTGAACACCTCCTTCTGCAGGGCGCGGTTCAGCCGGGTGGTCTCCTCTCGGAGCACCAGTTCGGCGGCGTGTTCGCGGGCCATGGCCTTGAGCGGCTTGATGGACTGGAGCGTGTCGGTGAGCAGGGCGAGCAGGCTGTCGAGCAGGGTGGTCTGGCGCTGGCCGGCCCGTTTCGCCCGGGTGACCAGGCGGCGCAGCAGGGTGAGGATGATGGCGCCCGCGGCGAGGGCGATGAGCGTCTCCCGCCAGGCCATGAGCAGGGCCACCCCGGCGTAGACCAGGGCGCGCAGGAGCAGGGCCAGGGTGCGGATGGCGAACAGGTAGGCGTTGCTGGCCCGGCTGGCCTCGGTGGCGTAGGCGTTGGTCAGGGTGCCGATGGGTTGGTGCACGTAGTAGGCCCAGCGGGTGGCGAACAGGGCGCGGATGAGCGACAGGCGCAGGTCCGTGGCCACCTGGGCCACGGTGTAGCCCACCTTGCGGTTGGCCCAGAGCGCAAGGGCCGCGTTCAGGGCGATGCAGCCGACGAAGAAGCCGAGCAGGGCACCGGTGGTCTGCGGCAGGCCAAGGGTCTGGAAGAAGGCGGTGATGAACCGCTCCAGGGCCGAGGGCGCGGGCAGGGCGACGCCCGCGGCCGCACCGGTGCCGGCGATGGTCAGGCCAAGCAGGGGCAGGAGCATGCTCAAACCGAACCCCTCGGCCACGCCGGCGAGCAGCAGGGCGGCAAGCGTCATCACGCTCTGGCGCGGATAGGCCGTGAAGAAGGTGCGGATGAGGTGCATGGCGGGGACGCTGGCGACAGGGGAGAAAGAGGGGCGTGCCGGGGGACCGGCTGTTCCGGTCGGGGCGGCCGGAGGGGGTCAGGCGGGCCGGTCCACCAGGTCGGCGAAGGCCGCGCCGATCCGTTCGATCTGCTCCCGGGTGTGCGCGGCGCTCAGGCTGCAGCGCAGCAGCGCACCGCCGTCCGGGGTGGCGGGCGGCAGCACCATGTTCACATAGATGCCGCGTTCGAGCAGACCGTTCCACTTGGCAAAGGCCTCTTCCACGGTCGAGCAGCGTACGGCGATGATCGGGCCCGGCTCCGGGCCGACCGCGAAGCCGAGACTGCGGAGCCGCTCGTGCAGGCGCCGGGCGTTGTCCCACAACTGCTCGCGCAGACCGGGTCGGGACCCCAGGATGCGCAGGGCGGTGCGCACCGAGGCGACGGTGGACGGGGACAGCGAGGCGGTGAAGATGTAGGGCCGGCTGGCGTAGCGGATGAGTTCCAGCCCGTCGTGGTTGCTTGCGCAGAAGCCGCCGATCGCCCCCAGGCTCTTGCTGAAGGTGCCGATGAGGAAATCCACCTCAGCCGCCACCCCGGCCTCCTCGGCCAGGCCGCGGCCATGCGCCCCGAGCACGCCGAGGGAGTGGGCCTCGTCCACGGCCAGCCAGGCGCCGTAGCGCTTCTTGAGGGCGACGATCTCGGCAAGCGGCGCCCGGTCGCCGAGCATGCTGTACAGCCCCTCGACCACGATGAGCACGTTGGTGTCCCGTTTGGCGAGCCGCCGCAGCCGTTTTTCCAGGTCGGCCACATCGTTGTGGCGGAAGCGGATCACGTCCGCCCCGCCCATGCGGCAGCCGTCGTAGATGGAGGCGTGGCAGTCCGCGTCCAGCAGGATCACCTCGCCCGGGCCGACAACGGTGGACAGGATGGCCAGGTTGGCCAGGTAGCCGGTGGAGAAGACGATGGTGTGGCGGCAGTTGAAGAAGGCGGACAGGTCGCGCTCGAGGGCGATGTGGCCGGCAAAGGTGCCGTTGGCCAGGCGCGAACCGGTGGTGCCGGTGCCTTCCCGCTCGGCCGCCAGGCAGGAGGCGCGGATGCATTCCGGGTCAAAGGTGAGGCCGAGATAGTTGTTGGTGCCGGCGAGCAGGGTCGGCCGGCCGTTGACCACCGCCTCGGTGGGCGAGGTGATGTCCTCGAGGACGATGGTGAAAAACTCGCCGCCGAGTCGGGCCAGGGCGTTGCGTGTCTCGGCCAGCGGCCGGAATTTGTCAAAAATATCCATGCGTCATGAGTGCGTTTTCTCGCTCGACTGGGTGCGGCTCCGGGCCGGGGGACGGTGTTGGCTCGGGTTCGAGGGGGCCGACCGGGCCGGACGGGGCGCCGGTGGTCCGCTCCGGGAGCGGCGGACAGGCGTCGCAACCGTACCGTGGCACCGGTCCGGGTGCAAAGGGAAAATGGCAGGGGCCGCTTGCGAACCATCCGCCGCAAACGAAAAAGGAGTTGCACGGCCTGTCGTGCAACTCCTTGATGCTGCTGGTGCCGGAGGTCGGAATCGAACCGACACGAGGTTGCCCCCGCTGGATTTTGAGTCCAGTGCGTCTACCAGTTTCACCACTCCGGCCGGAATGTGCCGATCTTTTTACTGAGGCGACCCGGTGCTGTCAAGCGGAAAGGGGGCGCGCCGGGTTCGGCCGCTCAGGGCAGGCAGTGGACCCGGTCCATCCAGTTGCCCTTGACCACGGTGTCGTACTTGGCGAGGAACAGCTGCTCGCTGCGGTACATCTTGCCGCTGTTGTAGCGGCTGACAAAGGGGTTGCGCTGGCCGGGACCGCCATTGTAGAGGGCGTACAGCCAGCCGGCCAGGAACCGCTGCCCCTTGGCCGAGGTCAGGTCCATGGGCGCCTTTTTTTTGAGCAGGTAGTCGCGCAGGTAGAGCGACAGGATCTCGCAGCCCGCCCGGCTGTTGTAGGCGATGTTCCAGCGGAGCTGGCGGGTGTTGTAGACCCCGCGCCACACCTTTTCGTTCACCTGCATGATGCCCACCGAGGTGTTGTTGTAGGAGAGCAGAAAGGTGATGGTGTTCTTGTCGATGTGGAACTGACGGAAACAGCTCTCCTGCCAGGCCGAAGCGAGCACCATCCGATCGAACCAGTCGGTCCGGCCGGCACCCTTTGCCAGCCGCTGGTGCTGCCGGGCGGCGGCCTCCCGGAGCACCTCCTGCACCCGCGGCAGCAGGGTGTCGGCCGGGGTCAACTCCGCTGTCCAGCGGCGGATGTCCTCCCGCGAGGCCTGGCCTGCCCCGGCCGCCCAGGCCTGCGCCGGCGCGAACAGTCCGGCCAGGTGCCGCCAGCCGGCGGGCGGCGCGCAGGAGGTGGGTTCCCGGTCGGTCGGCTCGGTCACCGGGACCGGCTGGTCGGACGGCAGCTCCTCCTCCGGCAGCGGGTCGAGGCCGAGCACCTTGCGCAGTTCCGGATCGACCTCCTCGCTGTCCGGGTCGGCCTCCTGGTACGGGGTGGGACTGATCATGGCAGCCAGGCGGCGAAAGCCGTCGGCGTTGATCTCCAGCCCCACCGCCGGTCCCAGCTGGTCGAGGACGCGCAGGGCGTCGCTGGCCGTGAAAAAGGCCAGGTAGCCGAGCAGGTTGTTCTTGCGGCGTTTGGGCAGGTGGTTGCGGAACACCGGCGCGAGCTGCGTCCAGCCGCGCAGGAACTGCCCGCGGATAAACTCGGTGGACACCTGCTGCTCGGCGATGGCCGAACTGAACTCGTAGCGGGCGGTGAGCATGGTGTCGAGCAGGATCTGCCGGTCGTCCTCGGACAGCGGGTATTCGGTGAACTGCTTGAGCTGGAAGATGAGAAAGGCGTCCCAGGAGTGCCACAGCTCGATCACCCGGGCGTAGTCCTGCTGGTTGACCGGGGCCGGCGGCGGCGCTTCGGTCCGGGGCGGCAGATCGATCTCGGCGAGGATGTGCAGCTGCACGCCTTCGGCCTGCACCACCGGCTGCTCGGGCCGCATGGAGGCAAGGAAGCGCTGCCCCATGGCCTGCTGGCCGGGGCCGAACATGGGCAGCAGGCTCGCCTGCATGTCCTTCACCGGTGGGGCCAGGTTGATGGCGATCCTGTCCAGGTAGCCGTGCACGTGGTCCTTGATGAGGTTCCACAACAGATCCACGGCCTTGATCTGCCGGCCGGTCGTGTCGAGCACCACCGAGTTGACGGTCTCGAAGCTGAGCTGCCACTGGCCGTTGATGCGCGGCCGCTGCCAGAGCACCACCGACCCCTCCCAGACGAACGGGGTCACGACAGGAGCCCATCACCGGCGTGCCCCACTTGATCGCCACCCCGGTCTGGAAGCGCAGGTACCCCCGGTCCACGCTCACCTGGGGCGAGAGCAGGGCGATCTGGTTGCAGCCCTGGCCCATGTTGAGGATACTCGCCTTTTCACCGGGGATGGGGTAGGCCTGCTGGACGATGAGCGTGCGCAACAGCGGCAGATCCACGGTCAGCGGCAGCCGCAGGGACTCGGCCCGCACCCCGGCGGCGACCAGGAGGCAGAGCGCGGCGAGGAGAAAGGTGCAGGTGCGGCGCAGGGGAGCCATGGGCAATCCTTGCAGAAAGGGTGGCTGGGGGCGGCGTCCGGGGGCTGTGCCGGCCGCCGTGTAGCCAACATATACCGTGTGCATCGAGGAAAGTACAGGCGCTTGCCGGAGGAAAAAATGACCGCACCACCCGCCGGCCCAGCGTCGGCCCCGCCCGCCATGCCCCGTCGGCGCTTCGGCCGCACCGGGCTGTGCCTGCCGGTGCTTTCCGCCGGCTTCATGCGCGCCATGCAGTCCTGGCAGGACGTGGACGAGGAGCAGCATCGACCCCTTCAGCCAGGAAACCATGCTTGCCGTGGCCAACGAGGCCCTGCGTCTGGGCATCGACCATTTCGAGACGGCCCGGGGCTACGGCTCCTCCGAGCGTCAGCTCGGCCGGGTGCTCGAGCAGGTAGGTCGCGACCGCGTCATCCTGCAGACCAAGGTGCAGCCCTGTGCCGACCCGGAACAGTTCCTTGCCGAGGTGCGGGACAGCCTCGCGCGACTGCGCGTGGCCCGCGTCGACCTGCTCGCCCTGCACGGGCTCAACGACCACCGGGCGCTGTGGCATGCCTGCCGGCCCGGGGGCTGCCTGGCCGCGGCCCGGCGGCTGCAGGCGAGAGGCCAGGTCGGCTGGGTCGGGTTTTCCGGCCACGGGCCCACCGAGGTGCTCCTGGACGCGGTCCGCCACCGGGGCGACGGCGGCTTCGACTACGTCAACCTGCACTGGTACGCCATCTTCCAGCGCCACACCGCGGTGCTCGAGCAGGCGGCGGCGCGTGACCTGGGCGTGTTCATCATCAGCCCCACGGACAAGGGCGGCCTGCTCCACCGGCCGCCGCCCCTGCTCTGCGAGCTGTGCGCGCCGCTCTCACCCATGCAGTTCAACGACCTCGTTGTGCCTGCTGCGGCCCGAGGTGGCGACGATCAGCGTCGGCGCCAGCCGGCCATCCGATTTCCACGAGCATCACGCCGCGCTGGCCCACCTCGATCAGCCTGACCTGGTCGCGGCCATCGACCACCGCTGGCGTGCGGCCATGCACGCCGCCACCGGCCAGCATCGTCCCGACGACCACTGGCCGGCGTGGCCGTCGTTTGCGGACCTGCCCGGCTACATCAACGTCGCCTTCATCTTCTGGCTGGAGAACCTGGTTCGCGGCTGGGATCTGGGAGAGTACGCGCGCGCCCGCTATGCGCTGCTCGGCCGGGAGAATGCGTGGGTGCCGGGCAACAATGCGGCCCATGCGGGCGACTGGGACTGGGCGGAGAGTGCCGGAGCTGTGGGCATGACCGCTGCAGAACTGGTGGGGCGCCTGCGGCGGGCGCACGACCTGCTCCGTTCGCGCTGAGAGCTGCCGGCCGCGCCGTTCAGCGGGGCGTGGTCACGGGTGGATCGGCCGGTGCACCGGTCGGTGTGTCCTGGAGCGGCAGGGAGGGCCGGGAGGGGGATTGTTCGATCTGCGGCGCAGCGAGCCGCGCCAGGTCAAGGCGGCCGTCCAGGCTCCGGCCGGCGGCGGTCACCGCCTCGGCGGCAAGCTGCCCGGAGCTGGTCGGCAGGGTCTCGTCACCGAGCACCAGCCGGACGATCTCCGAGCCGCGCAGGTTTTCCGCCGGCGTCACCGGGACGAGCGTCTCCTCGCCATCGGCCTCGCGAAAGCCAAGCGCGCCGCCCCGGGCGAGCAGCCGGGCCACGGTCTCGATGTCCGCCGGCCGGGTGTGCGGCAGGCGGTCGGCGAGCCGGGCGAGACGGGTGGGCTGGCGTTGGGCGAAATCCGCGTACACGGCCAGGAGGATGTCGATGGCGGTCTGCAGCCGCCGCTGCGGGGTCAGCGGCGCGCCGGCCGGACGGTAGTGGCGGTGGTGCTGGACCGCGTGGGCGAGCACCGCGCCGAGCAGGATGAAGGTCCAGCCGGTCTGCAGCCAGATGAGCATGAGCGGGATGGTGGCGAACGAACCGTAGATGGCGTTGTAGTTGGCCACCCCGACCTGGAGCACCACGTAGATCTTCTGGACGATGAACCAGAACAGCGCGGCGAACAGCGCGCCGGCAAAGGCGGCGCCGGTGCGCACCTTGACGTGCGGGAAGAACAGGTAGAGAAACATCAGGGTGAGCACCACGCACAGGAAGGGGACCAGCTTGATGAGCAGGGCGGCCAGCCAGGCGCTCGGCACGATCAGGCCGACGTACTCCATCATCCGCCGGCTGGCGACGATGGCCTCGGCGGCCAGGGCGATGTTGATGGAGAGCGGCAGCAGCAGCAGCAGGGCCAGGTAGTCCATGAGCTTGCGGAACAGCGACCGGCCCCGGCGGGTGTGCCAGATGGCGTTCATGGCGTCCTCGATGGAGGCGAGGACGAGCAGCACGACCACGATCAGGCCGATCACGCCGATCAGGCCCAGCGCCGCGAAATTGGTCCGGTCGACATAGTCGAACACCAGGTCCACGGCGTGGTGCAGGTGGGTGGACAGGGAGGGTTCCGCCGGGGTGCCGGTCGGCGGCGCCGGCGTTTCCCCGCCCACGGCGGGCGGCGCGGGGACCAGTTGCTCGATGACCCGGACCGCGGCCTGGCGCAGCTGGGCGTCGGTGCCCAGCCCCTTGAGGATCGAGGTGGACAGCGCCAGCAGCGGCACGATGGAAAGGATGATGGCAAAGGTGAGGGCCGAGGCGCGAATGGTGATGTGCGTGCGGAAGTACTCGGCGTACATGATGAGCACGATGCGCGTGCAGCTGCGGCCCCATTCCCGGGCCCGGCCCGCGGCCGGCACGGGCGAGAAGGCCCAGGCGCGGAGTCGGTCGCCCCGGCCGGGACGGTGGCGGTCTGCCGGCGTGGTCATGGCGTCGCCGCCCGGCCCAGCCAGGTGTCGAGCACAGCCAGCAGGTTCTCGCGCCGCACCGGCTTGGCCAGGTAGTCGTTCATGCCCGCGGCCAGGCACCGTTCCCGGTCGCCCTGCAGGGCGCCTGCGGTCATGGCGACGATGGGCACCGTGGTGCAGCCGCGGGCGCGCAGCTCGGCGGTGGCGGCCAGGCCGTCCATCTCCGGCATCTGCACGTCCATGAGGATCAGGTCGAACCCTGCGGGCGAGCCCACGAACAGGTCCACCGCCTGCCTGCCGGTGGTGGCCGTTGTCACCGTGCAGCCGGCCCGGGTGAGGAGCGTCTCGGCCAGCCGCCGGTTGACCGGGTTGTCCTCGGCAAGGAGCACGTGCGCCGTCCGGCTGGCCGCACCGGTCGAGGTGGTGGTGCCCGCGGCCGCTGCCGGGACGGGGGCCGGCGCCGTGGCCGCTTCTTCCGCCGCCGGTGCCAGCCGGGCGGTGAAGTGGAAGGTCGAGCCCTGGCCGGGCCGGCTTTCCGCCCACACCCGGCCGCCCATGAGTTCGGCGATTCTCCGGCAGATGGAAAGCCCCAGGCCGGTACCGCCGTACTCGCGGGTGGTGGAGCCGTCGGCCTGGCGGAAGGCGGCGAAGATCGCCTCCAGCTTGTCGGCGGCGATGCCGATGCCCGTGTCGCGGACCGTGACGTGCAGGTCGAGACCTGCCGGGCTCACCCCGTCGGCAAAGAGGGCCAGTTCCACCTCGCCGGCGCGGGTGAACTTGACCGCGTTGTCCATCAGGTTGACGAGCACCTGGCGGAAGCGGCCCGGGTCGCCGCTGAGTTGCGGCGGCAGTTGCGGGTCGATGCGGCAGCGGATGTCGATGGGTCGATGGGCGAGGCGCGGGCGGATGAGGGTGCACACCTCGCGGGCGATGGTCTCCGGGGCGAAGGGGACCTGCTCGAGGTCGAGCCGGCCGGCCTCGATCTTGGAAAAGTCGAGAATGTCGTTGAGCAGGGTGAGCAGGGCGTCGGCGCTGGTCCGGATGGTGCGGGCAAAGGACTGCTGCTCGCTGTCCAGATCGGTTTCCAGGAGCAGGTCGGTGAAGCCGAGGACGGCGTTCATCGGCGTGCGGATCTCGTGGCTCATGGCGGCGAGGAAGGCGCTCTTGGCGGTGTTGGCCGCCTCCGCGGCGCCCTTGGCGGTGCGCAACTCCTCGGTCTGTCTTCGGATCTCCTCCTGCAGGGTGGCCGAGTAGCTGCGCTGCTGTTCGGCCAGCCGGCGGTGGCTCTGTTCGTTTTCGGCGAGGATGTCCTGGTACTTGCGCTCCAGCACAGCGGTCTGCCGTTCGCTCTGCTTTTTGTGGATGCGCAGCCGCTCGGCAAAGGCCGCGGTGTCGCGGCGGGCAAGAAAGAGGCGGACGGCGAGGCGGGTCAGCTCCGCCGGCCAGTCGCCCGGCTCAATCGCGGAGCCCGGCGCGGCCGTGGCCAGCACCTGACAGCGGAGCTCGGGCACGGCCAGAACACAGCAGGACCGCCCGTCCGCCGTCTGGACCGCGCCCGCGCCCGTCTGGCCGATCGTCGCCATGAGGCGCGTCGCCTCGTCTTTGTTCAGGGGAAAGGAGGCGGAGGCGGTGTGCTGGCCGGCCGCATTCCGGCAGGAGAAGACGAGCAGCCCGGTTTCTCGCTCCAGATGCTCGCGCAGGGCGACCAACTCGGCGCCGGGGTCGGCAAGGTCGGCGAACAGGGCGGTGAGCGGCATGGTGCAGGCCTCAGGCGCCGTAGACCTGCCGGGTCCGTTCCATCTCGGCCGGTAGGTCCTCGGCCACGGCCCGGTACTCCTCGACACTGGCCTGGATGTGGGCCGCCAGTTCGGGCGCGAGGCTGGCCGACAGCCCGTCCTTGACGCCGTAGCCGAGTTGGTGGACGAGGTATTCACTTATCTGCAGGATGCCGGCGGCCGACTGGGGCGCCACCACCAGGTCGGTGCGGTGGTGGTCCGCTATGGCCGCGGCCACCGGCTCGGCGATGCGCCATTCCCGGGCGAGCAGGGCGCCGATTTCGCCGTGGTCGGTGGCGAACACCTCCCGTTCCAGGTCGACGATGGTCGGTCCGCCGTCAACCAGTCGCTCCATCAGGTCGAAGAAGAGCGGTTCGCTGGTTTCCAGTTCGACGATCAGGCCGATGTCGTGGAGGATGCCGCACAGGTAGGCGTCGTCGCCGTTGATGGCGAAGATCCGCTCGGCGATCATCTTGCCGCAGATGCCCGAGGCGGCACTGTGCAGCCACAGTCGCACCGGCGAGAACCCGGTGGAGCCGGTGCGGTGGCAGAGCATCCCCTGGACTGCGTCGGTGATGGCGATGTTGCGGAGGTTCCTGGTGCCGAGCAGGGCCACGGCCCGGGAGATGGAGTCCACCCGCCGCTTCAGGCCGCACCAGGCGCTGTTCACCACGGTGAGCAGCCGGGCCACCAGGGCCGGATCGAGGCGGATGACCGCCTCGAAGTCCTGCAGGGTCGATTCCTGGTCGTTGACCAACTGGGTGAGCCGGGCGACGATGTGCGGCAGGGTTCTGATCTCCCGGAACCGGTCGATCAGGGCGACGGCGGGGGTGGCGGCGGGCATGGGTCGGACCGGCTCCGTCAGGCGGGGATCTCTTTCTTGGTGACCGCCTCGGCCTTGACCCGGTCGAGCAGTTCGGCGAGTACCGGTTTGATATGCTCGCGCACGTCGCCGGCCACGAGGATGAAGAGCAGGTCGTCCCCGGGCTGGTAGCGGCCCGAACAACCCTCGATAATGATTTCGTAGATTCCCGGTTTCTTGAGGTATTCCTGCCGCAGTCGCTCCACCTTGTCCTGATCGACCACGGTTTCCAGGACCGTGACCGTGGCCCGGTCCTGACGTGACCAGGCGCGCACGGTGCCGTTGTGGACGAGGATCATGCCGACCTTTTCGGTGAAGTCGGGGCGTTGTTTCAATTCGGCAATGGTTTTCGAGATATCCATAATGATAGCATTCTCCTAGTTGGTTGAGCTGATGGCGGATTTCCGGTGCAGCAGGTTGCTGTGCCGGCTGGGAATGATCAGGGTTTCGCCGATGCGGATGGGCTCCTGCGGGCTGCGGTTGTTGGCGGTCATCAGATCCTGCAGGGAGATCTGGTGCAGTCGGGCGATGGAAAAACTGGTGTCGCCCTTGCGCACCGTGTGGCGGACGGTCCGGCCGGGCGCTGGCTTGACCGCGGCGCTGGTCGAGACCACGGTCGGTGCCTTGACCGCGGGCGGAGCCGCGACCTTGTTGCGGGCAACGGTTTTGGCCACGGGCACGCTGGTCCGTTTGCCGGCGGTCGCCCGCTGCACTTGACTGGTGTTCGGCAACCGCACCAGGTAGCCCTTGGGTACCGGCACCTGCCCGTCGAGGACGGGCTTGCGCAGGGCCGGGTTCAACCGGGCGAATTCGGCCGGGGAAAGGCCGAAGTTGGACCGCAGCCGGCCGATCGGCGCATCCTCCTTGAGTCGGAAGGTGAGGGTCGCCTCGGGCCGCTCGAACGGTGTGCCCGGGACGGCGGCCAGCCGTTTGGCCACCCGCACGGCCGCGAGGAATTCCGGGTAGAAGTTGCGCGAGGCGAACTGGAAGGAACCCTGCTGGTAGGTGCGGAAGATGTTCTCGTAGCTGCCCTTTTCCCTGACCGCGCGGAGCATGCCCGTCCGGCCGTGGTTGTAGGCGGTGATCGCCAGCGGCCAGTTCTTCAGCTGGGCGTAGTTGGTCTTGAGCAGCCGGGCCGCCGCCCGGGTGGCCACGTAGGGATCGAGCCGCTCGTCCACGGCCTCGCCGACGGTCATGTATTCCCGGCCGGTGCCCCGGGTGAACTGCCACAGGCCGGCTGCGCCGGCCTTGCTGTAGGCCCGGGGGTTGAACGACGACTCCACGTGCGGCAGGTAGGCCAGCTCCGGCGGCAGCCCCTGGTTGACGAAATGCTGTTTGAACTGGGCGAGGTATTTCCCCGAGCGGACCACACCCTCGTAGAACCGGTCCTTCTGGCCGAGCTGCAGGCGGATGTTTTCCCGGGCCTTGTGAAAGGTGGTGTGCCGCTTTGGCGGGAACAGGGAGGCGATGTGCTGCTCCGCCCGGGTCGCCGGCCGTTTGCCGTCGCCCAGGTCGGTGAGGATGTCGCTCACCCGTTCCCTGGCCGCATGGATGCGCTCGTTGTTGATGCGGGCCGCATCGGTCGCCTGCCAATCCACCAGGTCGACCACGGTGTACACCCGGTCGAGGTCGGTGCTGTCGTGGAGCACCCCCTGGCGGGTGGTGTAGCGGCTGTAGATGTCCTCCCAGAAGGCGACGTTGGCCCGGATGCAGGGGTAGAGGGGGAACCTCTCCCCGGCTCGGGAGGGGGGGGCCGGGGCGAGCAGGCACCAGGCGAACAGGACCAGCAGGCAGGAGACGGAAAAACGCGGCCGGCGGACGGCGGGCAGGAACAGCGGACGGATCATGGTGCGGCTGTGCGGGACGGAGTGAAAGGTGATGGCCACGGAAAAAATCAAAATCCGCAAAATCACGGTTTGTAAAAACAGTCTGTTACGAAACAAGAGCCGTCGTTCTCGTGGCTTTTTCCGAGACCGACAAAGGTTGAACGCGGGTTGACATGCTGCTAGTGTAGCATATCGCGTCATGGCCGGCATCAAAAGTCGCAGGCGCCAGGCCGCTGCCGCCCAGCTCTTTGTTCGCCCACGTTCTCCAGGAGTTTCCCCATGTACAGGCCCATCATCGGCACGCTCGGCTACATCCTCTCACCGGACGGGCAACAGACCCTGCTGGTCCACCGGAACGCACGTGCCGACGATCAGCACCTGGGCAAGTACAACGGACTCGGCGGCAAGATGCACGCGGACGAGGATGTGATTGGCTGCATGCGGCGGGAGATTCGCGAGGAATCCGGCCTCGAGTGCACGGCCCTGCAGCTGCGCGGAACCATCAACTGGACCGGCTTCGGGCCCGATGGCGAGAACTGGCTCGGCTTCATCTTCCTGATCACCGCCTATAGCGGCACACCGTTCGCCGGCAACGACGAGGGCGATCTGGCCTGGCACCGGGTCGCCGACCTCGACCGGCTGCCCATGTGGGACGGTGACCGGTACTTCCTGCCCCTGGTGTTTGACGGCGATCCGCGGCTGTTCCACGGCTTCATGCCCTATGCGGGCGGCCGCCCGGTCGGCTGGAGCTACAGCCGCCTCTAGCCGGCAGGGCGAAAGAGACGGCAGCGGACGTGCTGCCAGCAAAGTCCTTGCGTTCGTCGGGGGCGATCTGTATAGTGGTGCCCTGTTTGCCCCGCGATCGGTGCAAAAAGCATAGTTTTTTCACTTTTTCAGCAATTTAAAGCTCAAGGAAAGTGTCATGGACAATACTACGGAACTGCAGCGCCTCGAACAGTTTGTCGATAAGCTCCTGAACAAATACAACCAGTTGAAAGCGGATTACCTCAGCCTGCAGGAAACCCTGCGGGAGCGCGACGCCGAGTGCGCCGACCTGAAGAACAACATCGCCAATCTGAGCAGCGAGCGGACCGAGGTCGGTTCCCGTGTTGCCGGCCTGCTCGATCGCATCGAGCAGTGGGAGAGTGAGCATGCCGGCGGCCCGCAGGTCGGCGGCGAGGGTGCGATGTTCGCCGAAGGCGGCGACAATTAGCAGCAGCACCCCTTTCAGCAAGCCAATCGATACCGATGCAGGACCGTCTTGTACGCTTCCACCTGTTCGGCCAGGAGTTCACTTTTTACAGTGACGCTTCCGAGGACGAGGTCGAGGCGATCATTGACCTGCTCCGGCAGGAATTGGAAGGCGGCGAGACAGTGAGCCGAAGTGCGGTGCCGTCGAGCAAGATTCTGGTGCTCGGTTGCCTGCGGATGACCGCCAGGTACGTGCAACTGCAGCGGGAGTACCAGGACTACCGGCAGACCGAGCAACGGACACTCTCGGATTTGGCCGAAAAGGTGCGGGTCGTTCTCGACTGACCGCCCGGCTGGATGATATCAGTTTTGCCAGCATCGACATTCTCCTGTATTGTGCTGTTTAAAAGGAAACCCCTGCTCTGTTGGTGATCAGCGGAGTATTGAGCCAACTCTACTGAAAAGGGTAGCCTTGCTGTCGGACCATGGAGAACTTAGCTGATCTCCAGCAGCCGGCATGGGCACTGCCCACCTAATTTAATTAGGTTTAATCATTTCGTTGACACGGCAGCGCGGGGGCTTGTTTTGCACGCCAGCGGCAGAGACCGCTGTTGATCATATGGACACACCGGCTGCGGCAGTGATCTGCGCCGGTGTCGAGGGTTGGTACGAATGGGCGGTGCGGACACAGCGGGCCCAGGTGTTGAAGAAACGCCCCCTGATGCAATCAGGTTGACCATATACCAGTGACCTGCCACAGGCTCCCTTCCCGTGAGCGAACCGGCAGGCCTTCTCTGCGGTACCGGGTTTTCCTCGCACTTTCAGACAGAAGGACATGTGGCGGGCATCGCCTGATGTCCGCCGCGCGACGGCTGTCTGGAGCTGTTCCCCCTTGGGCGGGCTGTCTGCGTCTCTGGCGCGGGGGGCTGCCTCCCTTCCCCATCCCTTCACTCTGCAGCTTCGCCCCGTAAGCGGGTCGGGGACTGTTTTCTCATAGAGAGCTGAAGGTGCACACGCATGGAACTGAATATACCGACGCTGCTTCTGGCCCTGGCTAATCTGGTGGCCGGACTGGCCATTGGCGTCTACCTGCGCAAGCGGCTGGTGGAAGGCAATCAGCGGAACATCGCCCTGCAGGGACGACAGATCATTGAAAACGCGATCAGCGAAGCCGAGCAGATCAAGAAGGAGGCCTTGCTCCACGCCAAGGAGGAAGCCCTGCAGATCAAGCAGGAGGGCGACCGGGAGCTGAAGGCCAGCCGTCAGGAGTTGAAGGAGGATCAGCGCCGGCTCAACCGGAAATTCGACGAGGTCCAGCGCGAATTTCAGATCCTCGAAGAGAAGCAGACCAGCCTGAAATACCGCGAGGAGCGTCTCGGTGTCAGCGAGCAGGGGGTGGTCGAGCAGAAACAGCAACTGGAGGGGTTGATCGACGAACAGCGGTACAAGCTGGAGCAGATCGCCGGCATCGACCGCGAGGAGGCCAAGGCCCAGCTCATGCAGTCCATCGAGAGCGAGGCGCGCATGGACTGCGCCAAGCGGCTGGCCCGCATCGAGACGGAGATGAAGCTCGAGGCCGACCGCAAGGGCAAGAATATCCTCGCCCTGGCCATTGCCCGTTACGCCGGCGACTATGTGGCCGACCGCACCGTGAGCATGGTGCCCCTGCCCAACGACGAGATGAAGGGACGCATCATCGGTCGGGAAGGCCGGAACATCCGCGCCATCGAGGCGGCCACGGGTATCGACATCATCATCGACGACACGCCCGAGGCGGTCATCCTCTCCGGCTTCAACCCGATCCGCCGCGAGGTGGCCCGGCTGGCGCTCGAACAGCTCATCTCCGACGGCCGCATTCACCCGGCGCGGATCGAGGAAGTGGTGCAGAAGGTCTCCGAGGACCTGGAGGTGGGTATCCGCGAGTCCGGCGAGCAGGCGACCTTCGATGTCGGCGCCCACGGCATGCACGTGGACCTGATCAACCTGGTCGGCCGCCTGAAGTACCGCACCAGTTACGGCCAGAACATCCTCCAGCACTCGCTCGAGGTGGCCTTCCTGTGCGGCGTGATGGCCGCGGAACTGGGCCTGGATGTGAAGAAGGCCAAGCGCGCCGGCCTGCTCCACGACATCGGCAAGGCGGTGGACCACGAGGTCGAGGGCTCGCACGCCATTATCGGCCGTGATCTGGCCCGCAAGTACGGCGAGGCCGAGGATATCATCTACGCCATCGGCGCCCATCACGAGGATCAGCCGCCGAAAAGCGTGCTCGACGTGCTCGTGCAGAGCGCCGACGCCCTGTCCGGTGCCCGTCCCGGGGCCCGCAAGGAGATGCTGCAGAGCTACGTCAAGCGGCTCGAGGATCTGGAGAAGATCGCCAACAGCTTCAAGGGGGTCGACAAGTCCTATGCCATCCAGGCGGGTCGCGACCTGCGCATCATCGTCGACAGCCAGCGGGTCAGGGACGAGGAGACCATCCTGCTCAGCCGCGACATCGCCAAGGCCATCGAAGAGCAACTGACCTATCCCGGCCAGATCCGGGTGACGGTCATCCGTGAAACCAGGGCGGTGGAATACGCCAAATAACCGGAGATCCTGATGAAGTCCGTAGAAGAACAGATCGCCCTGATCGAGCGGGGCACCGTTGATTTTCATTCCCGGGACGACCTGGTGAAGAAGCTCACCCGCTCCCTGGCAACCGGGGTGCCGCTGACCATCAAGGCGGGCTTCGACCCGACCGCCCCGGACCTGCACCTGGGCCACACCGTTCTCATTCAGAAGCTCAAGCACTTCCAGAGCCTCGGCCACCAAGTGGTCTTTCTGATCGGCGACTTCACCGGCCTGATCGGCGACCCCACCGGCAAGTCGGACACGCGGCCGCCGCTCACCCCCGAGGATGTGGCCCGCAACGCCGAGACCTACAAGGAGCAGGTGTTCAAGATCCTCGACCCCGACAAGACCCGGGTGGTGTTCAACTCCACCTGGCTGGGCAAACTCACCTCGTTCGAGATGATCCGCCTGGCCTCGGAACTCACCGTGGCGCGCATGCTCGAGCGCGACGACTTCAAGAAGCGGTTCGAGTCCAACCGGCCGATCTCCATCCACGAGTTCCTCTACCCGCTCATCCAGGGCTACGACTCGGTGGCGCTCAAGGCCGATGTGGAACTGGGCGGCACGGACCAACTGTTCAACCTGCTCATGGGCCGGGACCTGCAGCGCAGCCGCGGCCAGGAGCCGCAGGTGGTGCTGACCACGCCGCTGCTCGAGGGCCTGGACGGGGTCAACAAGATGAGCAAGTCGCTGGGCAATTACATCGGCATCTCCGAGTCACCGGATAGCATTTTCGGCAAGGTCATGTCGGTGAGCGACGAGCTGATGTTCCGCTACTACGAACTGCTCAGCGACCTGTCGCTGGCCGAGATAGGCCAGCTGAAGGCGAAGGTTGCCGCCGGTGAACTGCATCCCAAGGCGGTCAAGGTGCAACTGGCCCGGGAATTGGTCGCCCGGTTCCATAACCCGGCGGCTGCGGACGAGGCGGAACGCGCCTTCGACCAGGTGTTCGCCCGCCACGAGGTGCCGGACGAGGTGGAGGAGGTGCGGATTGCTGCGGATGAAGCGGAGATCTGGCTGCCCAAGCTGCTGCTCGACGCCGGCCTGGTCAAGTCGACCTCGGACGGCCGGCGCATGATTCAGCAGGCGGCGGTCGCCATTGATGGTGAAAAGGTGACGGACAGCACGGCCACTGTCCCCTGCCGGGGCACAGTGCTGCTCAAGGTGGGCAAGCGGAAATTCTGTCGGGTGCTTTTTTCCTGACCGGAAGGGGTCTTCCCGACGGCTGACATGCGCCAAGGGCCGCACAGAGAAAGCGGCGCCCTCCCGGCAGGGAGCGCGCCGCTTTGCTGTTTACGGTGGTGGCTCGGCTGCGCTCAGAGAGCGGCGGTCTTGCTGCGGCCCTCTTTCTGGCAGCCGCTGCAGATACCGGTGAACTCGATGTGGTGGCCGAGGATCTGGTAGGAGGTGGTAGTGGCGGCCTGGGAGGCCAGATCCCGGATCACCGGGACATCGATGTCGTCCACCCGGCCGCAGACGGAACAGCGGATGTGGTAATGATCATCGGTGGTGGCGTCGAACCGCTTCTGTGTGCCGCCCACCTCGATCTTGAGGATCATGCCACTGTCGGCCATCAGTTCGAGATTGCGGTACACCGTGCCGAGGCCGATGCGCGGGAGCCGTTTGCGAACCATGTCGTACAGTTCGCTGGCCGTGGGGTGGGTTTTCACCTTGGCCAGTTCTTCGAGGATGATCTGGCGCTGGGTGGTCAGACGGATCATCGGTGCGGGAGCGTTCATACATTCACCTGTATAGTGGTAAGACCTTTTACCATATTGATAATAGAAATTACCATAAATTTACTTTCAGTGTCAAGGAATGAGGAAGGGAAAGGCGCATTTTCAATCGATTCGGGCGAAAGATGATAATCGGTCATAAAAAGATTTGGCCACCGCTCACGCTGGCACCCATGGCCGGACTGACCCACTCCGCGTTGCGGACCACCATTCTGGGGTTTGGCGGCATCGGCCTGTTGAGCACTGAGATGCTGGCCGCCGCCCGCCTGCCGGCGGAGAGCGCCCGTACCTCCCCCTACCTCGTGCGCACAGCCCGGGAGACTCCGCTCTCCTATCAGCTGCTGCTCACCGGGGAGCAGCACATCCCGCGCATCTTTGCCGCGCTGCACCGGTTGGGGGCGGATGCGGTCGATCTCAACCTCGGTTGTCCGGCGCCGCTGGTGCGCCGGGCCGGGGGCGGCAGCAGCCTCATGGAGGAGCCGGAACGGGTCCGGCAGATGGTTCGCAGCGCCCGACTCCATACCGCCCTGCCGCTCACCGCCAAGATCCGTCTCGGCGAAACGCTGGATGCCCGGAAACTCCGTGATTTCTGCACGATGCTCGTCGACGAGGGCATCGATCTGCTCACCGTCCATGCCCGACTGCGCCGGGAATCCTTTGCCCGGCGGCCGCGCTGGGAATGGGTCGGCCGGGTGAAGAGCTGGGTCGACATTCCGGTGGTGGCCAACGGCGGCATCGATTCCGTGGCCAGCGCCCGCGCCTGTCTGCAGGCGAGCGGCGCCGACGGGCTGATGATCGGCCGTCGGGCCGCGGTGGCGCCCTGGGTGTTCGCCGAGATCGCCCGCAGCCTCTACGGCGTGGAACTGCCGCCACCGCAGGTCTGTCTGCCAGAGGTCTATCGGGATTTCGCCGTGGCCCTGGTGGAACGGTTTGCGCCGGAGCGACGGCTCGGCCGGCTCAAGGAGTTCACCCATTATTTCGCGAAAAACTATCCCTTCGGCCATCATCTGGCGAGCCGGGTGCAGTCCAGCGGGACGCTGGCGGAAGCCTGGGACGGGGCGCGGACCTTTTTTGCCGACAATGACCCGGCCGGGGTGGAAAGACTGCCGGTGGACCTGGCTGAGATGGCGCTGCTCAGGGACGAAGCGGCGGGTTGAAGTAGCCGAAGCGCAACGCGGGGTGTTCCTGGCGCAGTCGGGTGAGCCAGGTGCGGATGCCGAGCGGCGGCCCGGCCGGAGTGTGTTCGATGACCCGCAGGTAGTGTTCCGGGTCCATGTTCAGGTTGCGCAGTTGGATGAAATCCGGGCGGCAGGTGGCCACGAGTTCACAGAGGGCGGCAAACTCGGCCGGATCGTCGGTGCACCCGGGCAGGATGAAATAGTTGAGGGACACATGCCGGCCGTGCCGCTTCATCACCGCGATGGACTCGCGGACGTCGGCCAGAGAGAACCCCCGGGGCCGGTAGTAGAGACGGTGTTTCTCGGGCCGGGCGCTGTTCAGGGAGATACGGATCGAGTCCAGACCGGCGCCGGCGAGCCGGTCCACCGCCTCGGGCAGGCTGCCGTTGGTGTTCAGGTTGATGGTGCCGCGAGTGGTGCGGGCGCGTATCAGGCGGATGGCCGCTTCCATGACTGGCGCCTGCAGGAGCGGCTCCCCCTCGCACCCCTGACCGAAACTGACGATGGGTTGCGGTGCCCGTTTGAGGTGATCCACCGCGATCTCTGCGATTTCCCGTGGCGTGGGCACAAAGGTGATGCGGTCCTGGGTGGACGGGCAGCAGCCCGAGGGCTGCAGGCTGATGCAGCCGATGCAGGCGGCGTTGCACACCGGAGAACAGGGCAGGGGCGCCTCCCAGCGGCCGAGGAAGTAGTTGCGGGCCGCCGGGCAGCCGTAGGTCAGGCAGCACTTGCCGAGGTGCTGGACAAGCCGGTTGTCCGGGTGGCGGCGCAACTGGCGCCGGGTGCGCTCTGTCAGCACGCGCTGGTCGAACTGGTCGGCGTCCTGGCGGACGTCCGGGTCACTGCGGAATCCGGCCACCCAGAACCGGCCCTCGCCCCAGCCCACCGCGGTGTAGGCGAACAGGGGCAGCACGGCCAGATGTGCCTCCTGGGTCTGGAAGGCGGCGGTGTAGATGGCGGTGTGGGCGGGGGCCATGAACGCGGCCACCGCCTGGATAGAGTCGCCCGGCTCGTAGGGGTTGTCGGCCAGCAGGGCCGGTTCGCCGCTGTCGGCTTCGATGCCCACGGGCAGACGGCCGGGCAGGGTGAAGAGTTCACTTCCGGGCGGCAGTTCGATCAGGTGGTCCGGGTCGGGTTGGAAAAAACGGCCGGCGGAGCTGCCGGCCATCCGCAGTCCGCCGTAATCGAGAATCTCACCGCGGCTGTTGGCAAAGAGCAGCGTCGGCGGTTTGTCGGGGTGGGGATTCGCCATGGCGGCGAGGGGATCAGCTGGGCCGGATGCGCGACAGCACCGAGTCCACCGCCCGGTAGATTTCCAGATCGTCGCCGAACACATCCTGGATGTGGCTGTGCTCGAGCAGGTCCTCGATGATGTACTGGGTGAGATAGAGGCTGATCACGTTCGGATCCTGGGTGAGATTCCGGATCGGGGCGATCTTGTACTGCATTTCGAACTCCTCCAGGTCGCTGAGGAGGAGCAGCTGCCGCTCCATCACGTCCTGGATGGCCGAGACCGAGTTGGTCTCGATGATGTGCAGGTCCAGCAGCCGTTGGACAAGGGCCACGGCCAGATCCGGCGCCATCTCCCGCGCCTTCTTCAGCATGAACTGCCGTTCCCGTTCCCGCTTGCGGTCGATGGCGTCAATGGTTTTGTTGGTGGAACTGCTCGGATTGATATGACGGGCCATGGGTCTGCTCCTCGAATGTTGACGGCCTCGAAGGTGGTCTGTGCTGTGTTTGTGCGCGTGAGGTCTCGGCGCGTTCAGGCGCGGCGGCCGACCCGTTGCCGGGGCACGGTCCGCGGCGGGTGCGGTCGTTTTTGGTCTTTCCGGCCGCCGGCTGCGTGGTCGGCGTCAGCAAGGGGTGACGTCGGTCGGCGTGCGCCTGTTGCGCCGGTGGCGGAGAAAAGAGCCAGAGGTAGACTGTATACTGTACCTCGCCGCGATAAGCACTGCTTTTGTACAGGAAAAGGCTGTCCCGGGCCGGTTTCGCGCCGAGGCGGGGTCGGCGGCGAAGCCCATCGGCCGGTCAGGCGGAGGGCTGCTCGCTGCGGTACAACTGGCGGAAACGGGTTATATCGGCGCTGGTCTGCGGGTCCAGCTGCAGTCCGTACTGCTCCACATATTCGGCCACCATGCGGTGGGTGTTGAAGATGGGGATGTTGAGCGCAAGGTTGCTCATCGCCCGCTGCAGGTACTGCTCCGGCTGCTCGTAGAAGAGGTCGAGAATGGTCGGCAGCAGTTCGTAGAAGGCGTTGGAATCTTCGGTGTAGAGGAGTGCGTCCGGATCCTCGCTCAGGTCAGCCTCGTCCACCGGGCCTTCGTAGCCGAATTTCCAGCCGGTCAGGCCCTCGTGGTAGCCTTCCACCCACCAGCCGTCCATGACGCTGATGTTCGGCACCCCGTTCAGGGCCGCCTTCATGCCGCTGGTGCCGCTCGCCTCCAGCGGCCGTTTGGGATTGTTCAGCCAGGCGTGCACGCCGGCAACCATGAACTTGGCCACGAGCATGTCGTAGCCGGGGATGAAGATCAGCTTGCCCAGGCCCTTGCTGCGCCGGTACAGCTGCTCCTGGTTGTCGAGGATCAGCTTGAGCACGGACTTGCCCGGCTCGTCGGAAGGGTGGGCCTTGCCGGCGAACAGGAAGTTGACCGGCTGGTTCTTGCGCAGCAGGATGTCGGCGAGGCGATCGATGTCGTCGAAGATCAGGTCGGCACGCTTGTAGGTGGAAAACCGTCGCGCAAACCCGAGGGTGAACACCCCGGGCTGGAGCCAGCGGCTCTCTTCCAGGCCGGAGAGGTAGTTGGGCGGGTCGATCCAGGTCTCGGTCATCTGTTCGCGGTGGCTGCGCAGCATGGCGTTGACAAAGGCCACCAGCCGGCTGTTGTCGCGGTTCCAGGCCTCCTGCAGGTCGGTGGCCAGCGGCACCAGGTCCTCGGCGGCGATGGCGCCGAAACAGCCGGGATCGTGGCGCCAGTTGCGCAGCGAAGGACGCCGGTCAAAGCAGGCGGCACGGTGGTCGCTGATCCAGGTCAGGTGGTGCACGCCGTTGGTGATCGCCTTGATCTTCGTGGCAAAGGCCGGGAACTGTTTGCGCGTGACATCGCGGTGCAGCCGGCTGACACTGTTGATCGCCCGGTTGATGCGCATGGCCATGGCGGTGAAATTGTATTCGTGCCGGCCTCCTCGTCATGGGCGAGCAGGTTGAGGATCTGCTGGAACGGCCGATGGCTGATGGCCGAGTAGAGGTCGCGGGCGAAGCGGTCATGGCCGGCCTTGACCGGGGTGTGAATGGTGTAGACGATGCGTTGCGCGACCCGTTCGGTGGCCTTGAGGATATCGGCGTCGGCCAGCTGATGCTGGTCGAACTCGCCCAGCATTTCCTGCAGTTCCTGGAGGATCAGGTGCAGGGTGACGGTCACGCCGTGCTGCTCGTTGAGGTGGATGGTCCGCGCGGTGAAGCCCAGGGTGTCGAGCAGGGCCATGATTCCGGAGCCGAGCATGCGCCGCTGGTTGGCCTTGATGATCATCGAGCGGGCATTGTACAACTGGTGGGACGATTCAATCACCCAGGCCGGCGCGTCGGGCAGGCTGTAATCGAGCAGGAATTCGGGCACGAAGTAGTCGAGCCCGTCCGCGATCTCGAGTTTCATCCACACCTGCGCCTTGATCACGGTCGGCCGCTCGTCCCCGGACTGCAGGAAAGGGACCTCGATGGTCAGCGGCTGGTCGGGCGCGGCCGGATCGCGCAGCTGGAAGAGGGTTGGGGTTTCCTCCGGGACCCAGCGGGTGGCCTGATCGATCTGGCCGACCTTGGAGTCGACGATCTGCGAGAAATAGCCTTCCCGGTAGAGCAGGCTGATGGCCAGCGCCGGCACCCGGGTGTCGGCGAAGCTTTTCAGCGTGTCGCCGGCGAGTACGCCGAGACCGCCGCTGTAGTTGGGGATCTTGCGCGGGCCGTTCAGGTATTTTTTGATCAGGGCGTCGATGCGCGCATCGGGGTTTTCGCTGATCCCCTTGCGCTTGAGGAAATTGAGCAGCGGATGGAACACGTCCGGGTCGGCGCCGATTTCCATGGAGACATAAACCACCGTGGCGCCGGCCGGATCGGTCAGTCGGTTCCAGACCGCATCGAAGACTGCCTGAGGTACGCCGAAAAAAGTTCCATACCGGTTGGAGCAGATCAGTTCGTCGGGTGTGGCGGGGTGGTGCATAACCAGTTCACTCATGAAGTAATTCTTTTTATCATTGGAAAGGAAAAATTATCGGCAAAAGCGCCGAAACTCGGCAAAGTAGAGAGATTGCCGGTCTTTTGCAAGGAAATAAAAAAAGAGAGAAAAAAATATTGTATTTCTGCCGGGGCGAAGTAAATTTGCGAGCCGTATGCATCGTTTGTCTTTACCAATTTCAGGAGGGAGTGATGAGCAGCAAAAAAATGTTGTATTTGGCTACGTTGGTGGTGCTTGTACTCGGCCTGAGTCTCACCGGCTGCAGCAAGAAAAAGCCCGACACCACCGCACCGCTGGTGACCTCCACCGAGGGCGCTGGTACGGCTGAACCGCTGGAGACCCTGGAGACCGAGGACAGCGGCATCATGGAAGGTCGGACCTCCGGCCCGATGGTGCCCGTGTACTTCGAGTTCGACAGTTCTTCGGTCACCGGCGAACAGGTGCAGCGCATCGAAACCAACGCCGATTTCATCAAACAGAACCCGGATGTGAAGATCCGGATCGAGGGGAACTGCGACCCGCGGGGCACCCAGGAGTATAACCTGGCCCTTGGCGAGCGCCGCGCCCAGGCCGCCAAGACCTACCTGGTCAACCTCGGCGTCAACGCCGAACAGCTGACCACGGTCAGCTTCGGTGAAGAGAAGCTGCTGCTCTTCGGCCACGACGAAATTTCCTGGGCACAGAACCGGCGCGACGACTTCGTCATCGTCAAATAACACGCCCCTGTCTCCAGCAGTCTGACCGGGTTGGGGCCACGCCCCTGCCCGGTTTTGTCTTTTTTCTATCCGGCAACGGCTCCGGGCGGCAATTGAGCTGCCGAACCGAACCGGCGGGCAGCACCATCAAAGGAGTAGGAACGTGAAAGGTATGCATAAAGGTATCGGTTGTGTGGGCGGTCTGCTGATAGCCGCCGCGGTGTTCTGCAGCGGCCAGGCCATGGCGGCCGACAAGATCGGGGTGGTGGACATGCGCAAGGTGTTGAGCACCTCCGCCACCGGTCAGAAGGTGCAGGATGCCATCGAGAAGAAACAGCGGGCCCTGCAGGCCGAGCTCAAGAAGGATGAGGACGCCCTGGTCGCCCTGCAGAAGGAGGGCGAAAAGAAGAACGCCACCTGGAGCGAGGCCGTGAAAAAGGAAAAGGCCGCCGAGTTCCAGAAAAAATTGCGTGATTTCAATGTCAAGCGGGAGAAAGCGGGCGCCGAGCTGAACAAGCTGCGCGACGAGCAGCTCAAGCCGCTGCATGCCAAGGTCATGGAAGCGGCCCGAAAGGTGGCCAAGGACGAGGACTATGACTTCATCCTGCCCCGTGAGGCGCTCATCGTCGCCCCGGACAGCAGCGACATTTCCGACCTGGTCGTGTCGGAAGTGAACAAGATGAAATAAGGTCCGGCGCGTTGCAGGAAAAAACGGACCGGCCATGCCCTTGTTGAAAGAGATCGTTCCCCGTTTTACGGGGAAGAGGATACTCGTGGTCGGGGATATCATCCTCGACCATTTTCTGTGGGGAACGGTCTCCCGCATCTCGCCGGAGGCGCCGGTGCCGGTGGTCAACGTCCAGCGGGAGGACCTGCTGCTCGGCGGCAGTGCCAACGTGCTGCGCAATATCGTCAGCCTCGGCGGCAGCGGCGCCCTGTGCGGGATGATTGGCGACGACGCCATGGGTCACCGCACCGAGGCGCTGGTCGAGGCCCTGGGCGCCTCCAGCGCCGGCATGGTGCGCGGTGGGCGACCGACCACGGTCAAGACCCGGGTGGTCGCCCAGGGGCAGCAGGTCGTGCGGGTGGACCGCGAGCAGACCGGGGTGCCCGAACGGGCGACGCTCGACCTCCTGCTCGCCTTTCTCGAAGCGCACCTGCACGAGTTCGACGCGGTGCTCGTCTCCGACTACGCCAAGGGTGTGGTCAACGAAGAACTGATGACCCGGCTGCGCCAGCTGCTCGACACCGTCAGGGCCGAGGGCGGCCGGCCTGTGCCGCTCATCGTCGACCCCAAGCCGGTCAACCTGCATTACTTCACCGGGGCCACGGTCATCACCCCCAACCACCACGAGGCGGCCCAGATGGCCGGGTTGCGCGTCGACGACGAGCGCAGCCTGCTGGCGGCGGCGCGCCACATCCGCGAGGACCTCGGCTGCGCGGCGGTGCTCATCACCCGGGGTGAGGCGGGCATGACGCTGCTCGAGGGCGACGGACCGCTGGTGACCATCCCCACCATGGCCAAGGAGGTGTACGACGTCACCGGCGCCGGCGACACCGTGGCCGCCACCCTGGCGCTCGGCCTGGCCGCCGGCGGTTCCATGCGGGAGGCAGCCGTGCTCGCCAACCATGCGGCCGGCATTGTCGTCGGCAAGGTCGGCACGGCCTGTGTGTCGGCCGCGGAACTGCTCGATGCGCTGGTCGCCGTCGGCGAACAGGCACCCTGAAACCAGAGGAGAAGCGAATGCGACCACGCAGTATGACAGGATTTGGCCGGGGTGAGGCCTCGGCGGACGGACGCACCTGGGTGGCCGAGGTGCGCACCGTCAACCACCGTTTCCTCGACCAGCGGGTCGTCCTGCCGCGCCTGTTCGGCGCCCTGGAGGAGCCGGTGAAGAAACTGGTGGCCGGGGCGCTCGACCGCGGCCGGGTGGATGTCACCTTCAGTCTGCAGGGGATGACCACCTCCCAGCCCCAGCTGGTGGTCAACGACAGTGTGGCCCGTCAGTACCACCGCTGCCTGCGTCAGCTGATCGGTGAGTACGGCCTGCGGCCCGAGGTCGGGCTCGGCGACATGCTCACCCTGCGCGATGTCATCACCCTGGAGGAACCGCGGCCGGACATGGAGGCGGAGTGGCAGCTGATCCGCACGGCGCTGGCCGCTGCCTTGCGCGACTGCGACCGGATGCGCGAGGAGGAGGGGCGGGCCCTGCAGGCGGACCTGCTCGACCGGCTCGGCAAATTCGAGGCCATAGTGACACGCATCACCGCCCGGCTGCCGCAGGTGCTGGAGATGCGCCAGGCCGAACTCCGTCAGCGGGTGGGCCGGCTGCTCGACGGACTCGATCTGGACCCGGTGCGGCTTGCCCAGGAAACGGCGATCCTTGCCGACAAGAGCGATGTCACCGAAGAGGTCATCCGGCTCGGCAGCCACATTGGCCAGTTTCGCACCTTCCTGGCCAGCGATGAGCCGGTGGGGCGGAGACTGGACTTCCTCCTGCAGGAATTTCTGCGCGAGGTGAACACCCTGTCGTCAAAAATCGCCAATGCCGACATCGCCCACCTGGGGGTCGAAATGAAGAATGAAATCGAAAAACTGCGTGAACAGGTGCAGAATATCGAGTAACACACACCCATCCGGTCCGTCATCCCGCCGGAATCCGTCCGTTTCCCTCCCCTTTCGTACACGCAGACATCCATGGACAGCAGACTCGTCAACATTGGTTTTGGTAATGCCGTCAGGGTCAGTCGCATCCTGGCGGTGGTCAACCCGGGATCGTCCCCGATCAGAAAGCTGAAGGAGGACGCCCGGGCGGAAAAAAAACTGATCGATGTGACCGAAGGCCGCAGGACACGGGCGATCCTCATCCTCGACTCCGGCCACCTGCTGCTCTCCTCGGTGCAGCCGGAAACCATCAACCAGCGCCTGCTCGCCCTGGACCAGGAACAGCGCCATCCAACCCTGACCCTGCCCCGGGGCAACAGCGGTGATCGTCATGACTAAGGGACTCTTGTTGGTGCTGAGCGCGCCCTCGGGCTGCGGCAAGACGACCATCCTCAACCAGGTGCTGCACACGCTTCCGGGCCTTGTCTTTTCCGTTTCCCACACCACCCGCGCGCCCCGGCCCGGCGAGCGCAACGGCATCGACTACCATTTCGTCGACGACGCCACCTTCCTGCGCATGCGCGATCAGCAGCCGCCGGGGTTCCTCGAGTGGGCCGAGGTGCATGGCAACATGTACGGCACCAGCGTCGAGGAGGTCGAGCGGCAGCAGCAGGCCGGTCTGGACGTCGTCCTCGATATCGATGTCCAGGGGGCCGGTCAGGTGCGCGACCAGACCGCGCCGGTGACCATTTTTATCGCCCCCCCCTCGCTCGAGGAACTGGAGCGGCGCCTGCGCGGCCGCGGCTCGGAAGCCGAGGCGGCCGTCGCCCTGCGCCTGGCCAACGCTCGCGAGGAACTGGTGTGCGCGGACACCTATGAGTACCTGATCATCAACGACCGGCTGGAGGACGCGGTGGAGAGCCTGAAGGGCATCATCATTGCCGAGCGCAGCCGCCACCGTCGCAACCCCGATGGCCAGCCGATGCGCTGGCGCTGCTGATGCGGGACGAAAGCAGGCCGAAGGGCCGGCCCGGGGAGGGTGCGGAAGCCGAACCGGCGGATGACGAACGGCTCTGGGGTATCAACAGCGTGTGGGAGGCCCTGCAGCAGTCGGGCCGCGGGCTGGAGGAAGTACTCGTCGAGCGTGGCAAGACCAGCCCCCGCCTGCAGCAGATCATCGACCTGGCGCGGCAGAACGGTGTGCCGGTGCGGTTCGTCGCATCGGACCGGTTGGGGGTGGCACGTCATTGCCGGCACCAGGGTGTGGTCGCCCGGCAGAGCGCGGCGCCGCTCCTGCCGTTGGACGATCTGCTCGCCGATCTCGAGGCGACCGCCGCCGGTCAGGCGCGCCTGCTCGCCCTGGACAGCATCCAGGATCCCCGCAACCTCGGCTCCATCCTCCGCTCGGCCCTGGCCGCCGGCTTCAGCCACGTCATCCTGACCCGGGAGCGGAGCGTGCCGGTCACCGGCACCGTGGCCCGGACCTCGGCCGGCGCGGTGGCCCACCTGCGCCTCTGCCAGGTGGTGAACCTGGCGGAAACCCTGAAACTCCTCAAAGAGCGAGGGTTCTGGGTGTTCGGCGCGGTTGTCGAGCCGGAGGCCGAGTCCATCTATGCGGCGGATTTCTCCGGCCCGGTCTGCCTGGTGATCGGCAGCGAGGGCAAGGGCATCCGGCCGCTCGTGCGCCGACACTGCGACCACCTGGTGACCATCCCGATGCGTGCCTCGTTCAACTCCCTCAACGCCTCGGCCGCGGCCGCGGTGCTCATGTTCGAAATCGCCCGCCGCGGTCACTGAGCGGCGGGCGTTCGCCTGCTGACGGGGCCGGTCTGCCTGGCCCCGTCCCCATCGTCCCTACCTCTTTTTCCTGCCCATCTGCTGCTGAAAGAGGTCGCCGAAGGTGCCCATGGACACGGGCTCCCGGGGCGCGGCCGGCGGCAGTGTGTCGTCCGTTCTTTCCTTGGGGGTGTAGTCCTCGGGAACGAGGGCGATGCGTTGCTGGGCGGTATCCACGCTCTCGATTCTGACGGTCAGTTCCTGGCCTGCCTCGACCACCTCGCGGGGGTGATGAATCCGCCGGCCGGCACCGAGCTTGGAGATGTGCAGCAGGCCGTCCACCCCCGGTTCCAGGGTGACGAAGGCCCCGAACGCGGCCAGGCGGGAAACCCTGCCCTGGTGCACCGAACCCGCCGGATACCGGTCGGCGGCATTATCCCACGGGTTCTCGGTGGTTTCGCGCAGGCTGAGCGAGATACGGTCCCTGTCCCAGTCCAGCCGCTTGACCACAACCTGCACCTGCTGGCCGACGCTGAGCACGTCCTCCACCCGGTCGGTCTGGCCCCAGGCGATTTCGGAGATGGGGATGAGCCCGTCCACGCCGCCGATGTCGACAAAGGCACCAAAATCGCGCAGCGAGGTGACCGTGCCGCTCACCTGCGCGCCTTCCCGGAGCTGCTCCTTGAGCAGTTCCCGTTCCCGGAGGCGCTGTTCTTCCTGCAGGGCCCGGGCGGAGAGAATGATATTGCGGCCCTGGCTGCCGTACTCGGTGATCTTGAAGGCAAAGGTCTTGTCGAGGTAGGCGTCGGCCTGCTCGACCCGGCGGATGTCCATCTGCGAGAAGGGGCAGAAACAGCGGTGTCCGGCCACGGTCACCGAGAAGCCGCCCTTGACCTCGGCGGTGACCTTGCCCTCCACCGGGATGCCGGCCTGGAAGGCCTCCTCGATCTCCTGCGGGGTGGTCTGGCCGCCGCCGAGCCGGGTGGTGCAGGCCAGTTCGCCGCCGCGTTTGGGCAGCAGGTAGACCCTGATCCGGTCGCCGATACCGGCGGTCAGTTCGCCGGCCTCGTTGCGCAGCTCGGCGGCGCTGATCACGCCCTCGCTCTTGGCGCCGACATCGAGGAAGATGTTCTCGCCGCTGATACCGACCACGGTCGCCTCGATCCGGTCGCCGGGCTTGGTGGTCGGACGGGAAACGGTTTTCTCCTGGAACAGGTCTGCAAAGGATTCGTCACTCATGGGATAGTCGGGGCTGATAGAAAGAAAAGGTATCCAGCAGGGTGGCGCCGGCCACCGGCGGCCCGCTGGTGCTTCGGGGTTGGCGGGAATGCGGGAGGTCAGTCGTCGAGCACCAGCCTGGCGCCGACTTCGATGCGCCGAACCGAGCCGTCGCCGGTATCGACCAGGGCAAAGGCCGGGTTGGCGTCCTTGCCGAGCAGGTCGCCGGGGTTGACGAGCAGGCAGTGGTCCAGTCGCTCCACGGTCCAGACATGGTCATGGCCGCAGCAGACCAGGTCAAACGAGCCGGAGGCGGCCAGGTCGCGGGCCTGGTCCGGATAGTGGCAGACCGCGATGCGCAGGGCGCCGGCTTCGAAACTGCCGTGCGTACCGTGGTGGTGGAGACGCGGGAAGACGGTGGCGCATCGGGAGGCGATCAGGTGCTGGTCGCCGGGGTTGTTGCCGTAGATCAGGTGTACGGGGCCGTTGAACCCGTCGAGGCAGGGCAGCATGAACGGCGAGATCAGGTCACCGCAATGGATGAGCAGTTCGGCGCCCTCGCTGTTCGCCCGGCTGACGGCCCGCCTCAGGTTGGGGATATGATCGTGACTGTCGGAGAGGATGGCGATGCGCATGGGACTCAATTCGCGTGGACGGCCAGAGCAAGACAGCGGCCGTCGTCCTGGAACAGCAGGTGTTTGTGCGTGAGATCGGCCAAAAAGCGGATAAGGTGCTCCTCTTTAACCCGCTTGAAAGTTTGCAGCAACTCCTTTTGCTCCACCGGCTGGCGGCAGTGCAGGTAGATGGCCCGCGAGGTGCCCTGCAGTCGGTGGTGGAGGACCGGCTGGCCCGGCCGCTCCTGGCGGATGATGAGAAAGTCGCCGCCGTCACGGTAGCACAGGGCGGGCTGCGGCGATGTTCGCTCGCGGTGGAAGTCCTGCCAGGCGCGCATCGCCCGCCGTACCGGGGCCCACAGGCGCCGCTGGCGGACCCGGTCGCCGCGACCGGCGCGGATGAGCATGGGCACCCGGTCGAGCAGGGTCCCGGGATACAGGGCCCGGTAGTTGGCGTGGCGGGTGACCGCGGTCAGGCCGAACGCGCGCGGGTCGGCATGCACCGGGCTGCCCTGGCCAAGGAAGAAGGTGGCGGGCTCGAGCGGCGGGAAGGGCAGGGCCGCCGCCAGCGCGGTCAGGGTCTCCTCGACCTCGGCCGGGGTGGAGCCGGGGAACTCGAGGATGAGGTTGCCGGCCAGGCGCAGGTCGTTCTCCAGGGCGTCCTTCATGGCCGCCAGGTTGTCGATGGCGCGCACACCTTTGCGCAGGCGGGCGAGCAGGGAGTCGGACAGGGCCTCCACCCCGACCTGCACCTCGGTGAGGCCGCCACGCCGGTAGAGGGCGTAGTGGTCGCTCTGCCGCATTGCCCTGATTTCGGCGAAGAATCGCCGGTCCACGGGTTCCGCGGCCAGGGCCTGGAACAGCGGGCCGGCCTCGGAGGGCGGCAGGGCGTTGTCGGTGAAGAAGAAGTCCAGGCAGCGGTGCCGGCTGGTAAGCGTCCGGATCTCGGCGAGCATGCGGTCCGCGCTCTTGTGCCGGTAGCCCTGCCACTGCAGGTTGAGGTTGCAGAAGGCGCACCGGTTCCACCAGCAGCCGCGGGAGAATTCCACCGGCAGATGGGGGATGAAATTGAGGCCACTGGCGGCCAGTTCGGCGAAGTAATCGCTGTAGTCGGGCAGGGGCAGGGTGTCGAGATCGGCGATGGTCGCAGGTTTGGGCGCGTCCGCCGGGTCCGCGACCTGCGGTTCGGCGGCGAAGACCCGGGCCGGAGAGACTGCGGTGTTGCCGCGCAACGAGGCGACCAGCGCCTGCAGCGGCCGTTCCCCCTCACCTGTGATGCAGTCGTCCACTGCTGGAAAGGCTTCCGGCAGGGATCGGGCCAGCTCCGGGGTGATCACCGAGCCGCCGAACACCACCCGCAGGTCGGGCCGCCGGGCCTTGAGGCGGGAGGCGGCCAGGAGCGAGGCGGACAGCTGGCTGAAGCAGACCGAAAAGCCGACGAGATGGAAGTCTTCGCGCAGCACGTCCTCGAGGCAGGAGTCCAGGTGCGCGTCGACGAGCGGCAGCAGATTCGTCGAAGGTGGCCCTGCCCAGGTCGGGCAGTTCGCGCTGGAACAACCGCCGGGCCGGGTCCCGCAGTTCGGGGAAGAGCAGGCCGCTGTAGAGCGCCTCGCCGGCCCAGGTGTTTTCGCTGATGCGCCGGTAACGGTCCGTGCCGATGGCGGCGGCCGCAGTCAGCGAGGGATGGCGGCTGACCACGCGCAGGTCCGCGAACTGCTGGTCGAGAAACCCCTTGAGCGCGCCGAGCTGGATGGACGGGCGGTTGAACGGCGCCCAGGGCAGGGAAAGCAGCAGCACCTGCATGGTGCAGCTACTGGCGGATGATCTCGGTGTCCGGCGCCAGGTCGAGCCGGCGCAACGCCTCGGCCCGCTGGCGGTCGCCGGGCGGCAGTCGGTCGAAGTGGACTTCGGTGAAGGTCAGCTCGGTGAGGGCGCCGAAATGGTCTTCGAGCAGCAGCCGCCGGATGGTCCGATCCGCGCCGAGCCACAACTGCAGCCGCTTGAGCTGGGACTGCTCCTTCTTGGGCGTGAGCAGCACGACCTCGCTGTCCGCGGGCGGCTCGCTCAGCTGAAAGTCCGGGTCCGGTGGGGCGGCGGTGAAGGCGTCGAGCAGGCTGTGCGCGCCGGTGAACAGGGCGTAGGTGATGTCCGCCTCCAACTCGCCGGCCGGGGAGACGAGCAGCTGCCGGTCCCGGGGGGTGTAGACGGAGAGTTCGCGGCCGTCGTTGACAATGGTCTGTTCGCTGGGCTCGGTGTAGTTCCAGCGGATCACGCCGTTTCCCTCCGGCGCGGTACCGCCCGGGCGGTAGAAGACGGCATTGCCGCTGCCCTGGCGGGTGCGGCCGCCGGTCCGGGTGGCCTGGGCAAAATCGAACTCCAGGCTGCGCAGCTGCTGGTATTTGTTCTGCAGCCGCTGGACAAGGTCCTCCGGTGCGGCCGGCGCGGCGGCGAGCGGAGCGGCCAGGCCGAGGAGAACGAGCAGGAGAATCAGCAAGGGACGAAGGCGGAGGGGCTCAGACATCGGTTTTCTCCAGGTGGACGGTGCGTCCGAAAATTTGGCCGGCCAGCGAGGCCACGGTTGCCGGCATGTCGGAGACGAAGAAGCGGCTGGGGGTTTCCGGGGCGTGGAGCAGGGTGCGCAGGGCCTCGTCGCGGTCGAGCACCGCCTTGAGGTGCAGGGCGACCTCCACCGAGGAATCGATGATGTGGACGCGCCGGCCGATGCGCGGGGCGATCACCTTTTTCAACAGGGGATAATGGGTGCAGCCGAGGATGAGGGCGTCGAGCTGCTTGTCGCGCAGCGGGTGCAGGTACTTGCGGACGATCATCTTGGTCTCCCGCCGGTCCAGCCAGCCCTCCTCGACGAGCGGCACGAGCAGCGGACAGGCTTGGCTGTAGACCCGGCAGTCCGGTCGCACCGTGTGCAGCCGCTCCGCGTAGACCCCGGAGTTGATGGTGGCGCTCGTGCCGATGAGGCCGATCCGGCCGTTTCTGCTGACCGCTGCCGCCCGGGCCACCGCCGGGTCGATGACGTCGATGATCCGCTCGGCGTAGTGGCTGCGCAGCAGGGCGGAGGCCACGCTCGCCGCCGAGTTGCAGGCGATGACGATCAGCCGCGCACCCTGGCGGAGCAGGAACTCGGTGTTGCGGTGGGCGTACTCGGTGATCATGGCCGGGCTTTTCGGGCCGTAGGGCATGCGGGCGAGGTCGCCGAAGTAGATCAGCGGGTAGCCGGGACAGAACTGTTCAATCGCCCGGGCGACGGTCATGCCGCCGACACCGGAGTCAAAGATACCGATCATCGTGAGGGGCCAGCAGAGTTGAGGGCGGAAAGGGGAGCGGCTGTCGGAAGTGCCGGAAGGCGGAGGTGACGAAGACCGGAACTGACGGTGAAGAGCGAATCAGGGCCGCGACCCGGGGAGTGCGGGCGTCCGGGCGGTGGCGGCCGGAGGATATCCTGCCGTCCCGCCCGGACAGTTCTCGGCACAAAGGGACGTTAATTTTTCTTGGTGCGAGCCTCGATCGCCTTGCGGAGATTGTCGGGCAGGCCGCGTTCCTTGCCCGACTGCGAACGCTTCTCGGAGAGGGCCTTGGCGCACAGCGGCTGGCGGGCGGAAAACCCGTGTTTCTTCCTGTAGTCCCTGGCGGTGAGGTCATGAGATTTCAGATGCTTGGGGGAGAGCATCTTGAACTCCTGGCCGCACTCCAGGCAGATGATTTTATTCCGCTGGATCGACTTCTTCGGATCGATAACAGGATTGGTCTCCTCGGCCTCTACTTCAGTGCCAAGGGATTCGGAATCTTGCAGGGCTTTCAGGGTTTGAAAGGTGTCATTCAGGGCTGTTTTAATTTCTTCGGTGGACATCTGCTTGGTGCTGATCTGCGACTGAATGATTTCAGCAGTCATTTCAACGAGGGTTTTGCTCATCTTGTTCTCCTGGGGAAAGAAGGTGTCTGGCGAGAGACAGAACAGTTTCAAATTTCGCGCAAACATAGAACATACACAGACTTGTTGCAATGTTTTTTGTTGCAACCTGTTGAAAAGAGCAAAAAGTGCTGCAGGATCGGCTTCGCCCTCTTTGCCGGCGGGAGGCTCGAGCAGTCGGGACGGGGCGTTGCCCGGCGCTGCAGGGCGGCTCAGCCTTTTTGTTAACGCGATCGAAATTATTTAAATTCATGGAAATGTCCGGTCGCGGGAGTTGACAGCGACAGTCGAAATACTTACATTGGGGCCGTTTGCAGTTACGGCACATATTTTAGCCTTCATCTATACACAGTCGCGAGGGATGACCATGCCAGTTTATGAGTACGAATGCGGAGGATGCAACAAGGTGTTCGAAGTGCAGCAGCGTATCGCCGACAAGCCGTTGACGGTCTGTACAGAGTGTGGCGGGGCGCTGCGCAAGCTGATTTCCATGACCTCGTTCCAGCTGAAAGGCGGCGGCTGGTACACGGACGGCTACAGCAGCCCGGCCAGCGGCAAGGGGAGTGACTCTCCCGCCGCGGACAAACCGGCCACGCCCCCCTGTCAGGGTGGAACGGGCACCTGCAGCCACTGTCCGGCCGCGACCTGAGTCTGACGCTGCCCGTTCACAACCCGGCCCGGTGCCGGGTTTTTTTGTTGTCCCGCGCTGCCGGCCTGGTCCGGCCGGCGTCTCTTTCCTTCTCTCTGGAGGCCACCATGATTACGCTTCCCGCTCATCGCAGTCCCCTGGCGTCATCCCGGCAAGAACGTGGCAAGGCGCCCCGCCTGCCGGTGCTGCTGTCGCTTCTCCTGCTGCTTGGTCTCGTCGCCGGCTGTTCCTCGGCCTATTACAACACCATGGAAAAGCTGGGGGTGCACAAGCGCGACATCATGGTCGACCGCGTCGGTGAGGCCCGTGACGCCCAGGAGGCGACCAAGGAACAGTTCCAGTCGGCCCTGGAGCAGTTCAGCCAGGTGGTGGAGGTCAAGGGCGGCGACCTGGAGCAGAAGTACAAGGTGCTCAACGACCAGTACAAGCAGTGCAAGGCCGAGTCGGACAACGTCCACAAGCGCATCGGCGCGGTCGAATCGGTGTCCGCGGCCCTGTTCCGGGAGTGGGAGGCCGAGCTCGACCAGTACACCAGCGCCGCCCTGCGCCGTGACAGCGAGAGCAAGCTGGCCGCCACCCGGCGTCAGTACGAGCAGTTGATCACCGCCATGAAGCGGGCCGAGAGCAAGATTCAACCGGTGCTGTCGGTGTTCAACGACCAGGTGCTCTACCTCAAGCACAACCTCAACGCCCAGGCCATCGCCGCCCTGCAGGGCGAACTGGTGAGCCTGGAGGAGAACGTGGACCGATTGGTGCGCGAGATGGAGGCCTCCATTCGCGAGGCGGACCAGTTCATCAGTAAATTGCAGAAGACCTGAAGCAGGCTGGTGGCGGGTTTGGCGATGGTCAGGGCCGGGTGACAATGGCCATGGCGTCGCCGTAGGAGAAGAAGCGGTACCCTTGGGCCACCGCCTCCCGGTAGGCATCGAGGATGCGGTCGCGGCCGGCCAGGGCCGAGACCAGGAAGAGCAGGGACGATTTCGGCAGGTGGAAATTGGTGATCAGGTTGTCCACCACCCGGAACCGGTACCCCGGGTAGATGAACAGGTCGCACTCGCCGGCCAACGGCTGCACCTGGCCGGACGTGTCGGCGGCGAACTCCAGGGTGCGCACCGTGGTCGTGCCCACGGCCCAGATCCGACCGCCCGCGGCCCGCACCCGGTTGACCGCGGCCGCGGTCTCGGCGGAGACTTCCACCGCCTCCCGGTGGATGACGTGGTCGCGGATATCCTCGGTGCGCACCGGCGCAAAGGTGCCGTAGCCGACGTGGAGGACGATACTGGCCGTCTCCACCCCGCTCGCCCCGATGGCGGCGAGCAGTTCGTCGCTGAAATGGAGGCCCGCCGTGGGCGCGGCCACCGAACCGGTGTGGCGGGCGTAGCGGGTCTGGTAGCGCTGCCTGTCCTCCGGCCGGCTGTCGCGGCTGATGTACGGCGGCAGGGGCATGCGGCCGTGTGCTTCGAGCAGGGTGTCCATGGTTTCGCCGGTCCCGGGCCGGTAGAGCAGGGTCACCGAGGCCTTGCCGTCCGGTGTGTAGGCGTCGACCCGGGCCCGCAGGTGATCGCTGAACACGAGTTGGCTGCCCGGTTTGGGCCGCTTGGAACTCTTGATCAGGGCCGGCGCCAGGGCCTCCTGCCAGGAGTCGGTTGTCTCGCTTGCAGTTGTCTGCCGGGGATAGCCGAGCAGGAACAACTCGGCCCGGCCGCCGCTCTCCTTGCGACCGAGCAGGCGGGCCGGGAACACCCGGGTGGTGTTGACCACCATCAGGTCGCCGGGCCGCAGCCAGTCGGTGATGTCGGTGAACCGCCGGTGGGCGAGGTCGCCCTTGCCCGCATCGAGGACGAGCAGGCGGGACTGGTCCCGTTGGGCTGTCGGGTACTGGGCGATCTGGTCCGGAGGCAGGTGGTAGTCGTAGTCGTCCAGCCGGTGGGTGGTGTCGGTCATGCGGTTTTCCGGTATGCGGTGTTCTGGGTGAGGCCAAGGCGCGGCAGGATACCCGACTTTTCCGGCCAACGAAAGAAATTGTGCGGGCCGGCAACACGCAAGGCCACGTTCCGGCCACCCTGTCTTTCCCTGTTCTTCCTTCTGCATAGAGCATGTACCTGGTCACAGCCGCCACCCCCTTCGAACTGAATCCCTTGCTGCGCGCCTGCCCGCCGGGCGCGCGCTTCGAGTCGCTCGTCTGCGGCGTCGGTCCGGTGGAGGCCACTCTCCGGCTGACCGCGCTGCTCGCCCGTCGCGAGGCTGCGGGCGCCCCCCGGTACCGGGGCGTGGTCAACATCGGCGTGGCCGGGGCCTACCGGCTTGCAGAAAACAGCGCGAATCTGCTCGACCTCTGCCTGGCCGAGCGCGAGGTGCTTGGCGATCTGGGCATCTGCGACGAGACGGCAATCGTCTCCCTGCGCAGTGACACCCTGGAGATCCTCGACACCTTTGCCCTGGACGGGCCGCTGCTTGCCGAGGCGGCATCCGTGCTCGCCGGCGGCGGCATGGCCTGTCGGCGCGGCACCTTTGTCACCGTGAGTTGCGTCAGCGGCACCAGTCGCCGCGGCGACCTGCTCGCCCGCCAGCACCAGGGGCTGTGTGAAAACATGGAAGGCGCGGCCGCGGCCCGGGTCTGCCGGGAGTTCGGCCTGCCGTTTCTCGAACTGCGCTGCGTCTCCAACCTGGTCGAGGAGCGCGACCTGCGGAAATGGCGATTGCGCGAGGCCTGCGACCGCTGCGGCGAGGCGGCGGCGCTTCTTTTGCAAGGACTGCGGCATGACTGAACCCACCCCCCTGACCCTGGGCTTTTCGCCCTGTCCCAACGACACCTACATCTTCAACGGCCTGGTGCACGGACGGGTCGACCTGCGCGGTGCAGCCTTTGCCGAGCCGGTGCTGGAAGACGTGGAAACCCTGAACGCCTGGGCCCTGGCCGGGCGGCTGGACGTGAGCAAGATCTCCTGTCATGCGCTCGGCCATGTGCTCGACCGCTACGCCCTGCTCCATGCCGGCGCGGCCCTGGGGCGCGGTTGCGGTCCCCTGCTCATCACCGCTGCCGGCCGCGGCGGACCCATCGACCGCTGGCGGATCGCCATCCCCGGCGAGTACACGACCGCGGCCCTGCTGCTGCGCCTCTACCGCCCGGCCTGCCGTAACCTGAGGGTCCTGCGCTTCGACCGGATCATGGACGCCATTGCCACGGGCGAGGTGGACGGTGGGGTGATCATCCACGAAAGCCGCTTCACCTACCAGGAGCACGGCCTGCACTGCGTTCAGGATCTGGGCGCCTGGTGGGAGGCAACCACCGGCCTGCCCATTCCGCTCGGCTGCATTGTCGCCCGCCGGACCCTGGCCCCCGAGGTGCGCGCGGCCATCGACGCGGCCATCGCGGCCAGCATCCGCTGGGCCGACACCCACCCGGACGAGGGCCGGGACTACATCCGCCAACATGCCCAGGAGATGGACGAGGCAGTGATGCAGAGCCACATCGGCCTGTACGTCAACCGCTTCTCCCGTGATCTCGGCGATGAGGGCCTGCAGGCGATGCGCGAGTTGCTGGCACGCGGGGCCGAGGCCGGGGTCTTTCCCCGGTCGCCGAACCTGGCGTGATGGCGACGATGCCGGCCGATAACGGACCGGTCTGGGGCTGCGTGCTCATCGGCGGCCGCAGCCGGCGCATGGGGCGGCCCAAGCACCTGATCGAGGCGGGCGGTTGCTCCTGGCTCGAGCGGACAGTGACCCTGCTCGGCCACTGTGTCGAGCGGGTGGTGATCGCCGGGCCCGGGGATTTGCCCGCCACTCTGGTCGGCACGGAGCACCTTGCGGACGCGGCCGGCGTGGCCGGGCCGCTGGCGGGCATCCTCGCCGCCTTTCGCGCCCATCCCGGAGTCTCCTGGCTGGTCGCGGCCTGTGATCTGCCGGATATGGAGATCGATGCCCTGCGCTGGCTGCTGGCCTGCCGCGCACCCGGCGTAGTCGCGGTCATGCCGGACCTGGCCGGCGACGGCCGCATCGAGCCGCTGCTCGCCTACTACGATGACAACTGCGCGCACCTGCTCGAGGCCATGGCCGCCCGCGGCCAGCGACGCATGAACCGGCTGCGCGCGGCCGCCGGGGTGATCACCCCGCAACCGCCCGTCCACCTGCGCGGTTCCTGGCGCAACGTCAACACGCCCGAGGAACTCGGTGCCGGCCAGGTAACCCCGTGAAGGTGTACTGGCGCTCAAGCGGCGGTCGACCCGTCGGGTTGTGGGAAAACGGAGAACGGAGAATCAGGTCGTCCGGAAAGAATCTGGCCGGAGATTGGGCACAGCAAGACGATACGTCGGGGAGGCGGACGGTGACCGGCAGGGAAGGGGCGGACAGCGGGATGCCGGACCTGGGTGAACACCTGGAGCGGTATTTTCTCGAGGTGTCCTGTGAATGCCCGTATGGGCAGGAGCAGCAGGCGGTCTATCATCAGGGCATGTTCAGCCGGCTCGACGACGAGACCATGGGCCGGTTCCTGGCCAGCGGCTATCGGCGCAACGGCAACTGCCTGTACACCATGCGCTGCCCCGAATGCCGCCTGTGCGTGCCCATCCGTCTGCGGCCGGAGCGGCTCCGCCACAACCGCAACCAGCGGCGGGTGTGGCGGAGGAACCAGGACATCAGCGTGGAGATCGCCCCGCTGACCATGTCGCGGGAGAACATCGCGCTCTTGCAGCGCTTTCTCTCCACCCGTTTTCCCGAGGGCCGCAGCAGCGCCGAGAGCTACTACACCGGGTTCTTCATCACCAGCATCGCCCGCTGCTTCGAGATCCGCTACCGGCTGGACCAACACCTGGTCGGCGTGAGCGTGGTCGATCTCTCACCGGCGTGGATGAACGCGGTGTACTTCTTCTTCGACCCGGACCACGGCTGGCGCAGCCCGGGCACCCTCAACATCCTCACCCTCAACCACATCTGCACCACCCAGAAGATCCCCTTCCTCTACCTCGGCTACTGGATCGACGGCCTCTCCGCGATGAGCTACAAGAGCGGGTTCCGGCCCCATGAACTGCTGCAGAATAACGAGTGGCGGGAAGTTGGTGGGTAGGGATAGTACGTTCTGTTTTGCGCAGACTCGTAGATTCTGCTCTGTGGATGACAAAATCCGGCTTCTGTGCCGTATGATGACGATCCAGAAAGAGTTCTCCGCCCGCTTAACATGGACAACCCATGCGTATTCACCATTCTGGAATTAATTGAGACGATGCTAAAAATGGTCGGCGGCAACTCATGGCAGGTGTATAAGCTCTTCCTGAATCAGTGAAAATCCATCAGTAAAAACTGACTAAAAATACAATCAATATATTGAAATTTCAGTAAAAATTTATCAATATACGCCTGTCCAAAAAACTCACTTGGCAGGTGAAAACATGAAGCGACTGATCATCGAGCAGAGCGACGACGAATTCTACACCAGCCACTCCGGCCTGGCCCTGGCCGGCGCGTGCATCAACCGCCACAGCGACCTGGGGCGGCAGGTGGGCCGGCTGAGTCGAGGTGGCGGCCAGATCGCCGACATCGACATCCTGCGCAGCTACCTGGGGCTGCTGTGCCTGGGCAAGAGCGATTTCCAGGCCATCACCGGCATGCGCGACGACGACTTTTTCCAGCAGGCCCTGGGCATCGGTCGCGTGCCCTCGGCCGAACGTTTGCGGCAGCGACTGGACGAGGCGGCCGCAGCCGGCCTGATCCCGCTGGTTTTCCGCAGTTCGCGATCCATGCTCAAGCAGCTCGGGGTCAAGGTCTCGGGCTATGCCGATGGCCTTGTGCCCCTGGACGTGGACGTGTTCCCCCAGGACAACTCGAACACCCGCAAGGAAGGGGTGAGCCGCACCTACAAGAACTTCGACGGTTATGCGCCCATCGCCGCCTACCTGGGCATGGAGGGCTGGTGCCTGGAAGTCGAACTGCGACCCGGCAGCCAGCACGGCCAGGCGGGGTTCGTGGTGTTCATCCAGCGGGTGATCAAGGCGGCGCATGTGCTCATCGAGCAGGAGATCGTGGTCCGTCTGGACTCGGCCCACGACGCGGAGGAAACCCGGCAGGTGCTCGCCGCAGCGGAAAACGTGCGCTTCCTCATCAAGTGGAACCCGCGCAAGAGCAACGTGCTGGCCTGGCGCGACCGGGTGTTCAGCGAAGGCACGGTCACCACGCCCCGGGCCGGCAAGCGGGTCGGCCTGCTGGTGGTCGACGAGCCCATGCAGGTCAATGGGTCGGCTTACCCCTGCAAGCGGATCGTGCGCGTGATCGAGCGGACCACCGACCGGCACGGGCAGTTGCTGCTCACCCCGGATATCACCCTGGAAGGCTGGTGGACCGACCTGGACATGGAGCCCGAGCAGGTGATCGCCCTGTACCGGGACCACGCCACCTCGGAGCAGTTCCACAGCGAGTTCAAGACCGACCTCGACCTGGAGCGGCTGCCCAGCGGCAAGTTCGCCACCAACGCCCTGGTCATGGCCTTGGGTACCTTTGCCTACAACATCCTCCGGGCCATCGGCCAGATGGGGCTGCTCGGCCAGTTCGCCCCGATCCGCCACCCGGCCAAACGCCGCCGGATCCGCACGGTGATCCAGGAACTGATCTACCTGGCAGCCCGGCTGATCAGCACCGGCCGGCGGCTTATCCTGCGCTTCAGCCGGCATTGTCCGGTGTTTGCTGCCTTCCAGGGGGTGTACCGGCAACTTGTACCGGCTCGCTGACCGCAATTGGCCGGGACAGAAAGTGACCAGCGACAGGAGCAGTGCGCCCGTTGGTCAAAATTTTACTGAAATTTCAAGGAACGAGACGCCAATGTCGCCGTAGCGTGCGGCTGAAACAGGATACGGGGCGATGAAGACCCCGAAAATTGCCGGCGCCAGACTGGGTCAGCACCAGTCTGAGCTAAGGCCTCACTGATTCAGGGTAGAAATCAGATGCCTAACGATATCTTGATGCAGCCAGGTAAAAATTTTCAACGAAATCAACTCGACCATAGTTCTAAGGAGCCACTCACGATTTCAATCATTGTTCCTGTTTACAATGAAGAAGAAACAGTTGGCATTTTTTTCGAGCGATTAGAGAAAGTCTTCAAAAATATATCAAACATATATCTAGATATTATTTTTATCAATGATGGTAGTTCGGATAATACTATCAAGCGCCTGTTGGATCTAAAAAAAAGATGCACTTCTATGCGTATAATCGATTTAAGTCGTAATTTTGGGAAGGAAGCGGCGCTTGCAGCAGGGCTGAAGGCTGCTACTGGGCAGGTGGTTGTCCCAATTGATGTCGATCTCCAAGATCCACCGGAACTTATCCTGAACATGGTTGAGAAGTGGCGAGAAGGCTTCGATGTTGTGCTCGGCAAGCGGATTAACAGGCTTTCCGACTCCTTCGCCAAACAAAAATCTGCAGCGTGGTTCTACCGTATTCACAACCTGATTGCCGAACCAAAAATACCTGAAAACGTTGGAGACTTTCGGTTGATGGACCGCATGGTAGTCGATGCGTTGAACGAATTACCCGAATCACACCGCTTCATGAAAGGTTTGTTTGCTTGGGTTGGATTCAGTACCGCCACTGTTGAATACACCAGACCAGAGCGCGTCGCTGGTACTACGAAGTTCAATGGGTGGCGTCTATGGAATTTTGCCCTTGAGGGGATTACTAGTTTCAGTAATGCTCCTCTACGAATCTGGACTTACCTTGGCGGAATAGTTGCCCTTTCCTCATTTATTTTTGCCATTTTTATCGCATTGAAAGTTCTAATTCATGGCGTGGACGTTCCTGGTCATGCTTCCGTTATCGTTGCGGTTACCTTTCTCGGTGGTCTGCAACTGGTGGGCATTGGTATCATCGGCGAATACCTCGGGCGAGCCTATATCGAGTCAAAGCGTCGCCCCGTTTTTATCGTTAAGCGCACCTACGGAGCGAACGACTAGGTCATGGATATCAAAGAAACAGATATTCTCGGTTGCGATGTTTTCCAGCACTGGTACTACAGTTCCAAGGCGAAAGCGATGACCATGCTTCTGGGTGCTATGAAACCTTCGACAATTTTGGATGTAGGTGCCGGTTCTGGCTTTTTCTCTCGGTATCTTTTGGCCAACTCCTCAGCCCGCGATGCATGGTGCGTGGATATCAGCTATGACGATGACTCGTGTGCTGTCGAAGCAGGAAAGCCCATGTATTTTCGTCGCGCCATCGGGCATATTGACGCCGACCTAGTTCTGTTTATGGACGTCCTAGAGCATGTTGATGACGACGTAGGCCTCTTGCAGTCCTATGTAAACAAGATTCCTCAAGGATCACGATTGCTTATTTCGGTTCCAGCATTCAACCTTCTCTGGAGCAGTCATGATGTTTTTCTGGAGCATAAACGTCGTTATAAACTCAATCAAGTCGAAGAAGTAATTCGCGAGGCCGGACTCACTGTTGTGCGAGGCGCGTATTATTTTGGCGCGGTCTTTCCGATTGCAGCCATCATGCGGTTATCCACTCGCCGCCCGACTAAGAGCTATACCCCTGCACGGTCGCAACTTTCGAGGCACCATCCTCTAGTCAATAGCGTCTTGGCTGCTTTGTGCAGTCTTGAACTTCCAATAATGAAATTTAATCGCGTAGCTGGGTTGACTGCTTTTTGCTTGGCTGAAAAGCGTTGATAAATTTTCCTGTGGATTCAACAAAAAATTTTGAGAGCAATTCCAGAATTTTGGGTGAGTTGGTTGTAGCATTACGATTTGGCGTTATCGGTATTCTCGCTACGGCAATACACATAGCAGTTGTCTGGTTGCTGCTGTCAACATCAGGGTTACCAACTCTCTTAGCAAACACAATAGCCTTCATAAGCGCTTGTGGAATTTCATTCACAGGCAATTACTTTTGGACTTTTGGTGCTCCAGGAGCGCCGCGAAGGGCATTGTGTCGATTTTTAACTATTTCTATCAGTGCTTTTTTTTTGAATAGTCTTCTTTTAAGCGCAATTTTGCAAGTGCAATTGTTTAGCCCACCACTCGCCGCCATCGGATCAGCAGCCGTGATTCCCGTGATTACCTTTTTGGCCAGTCGGTTCTGGGGGTTTAAATCAAACAAGTCGCCATCGCGATGATTCTTGGGTTGAGGAAAAATGTCAGCAAACTGTCCTGAGAACGGGTTGAATAAGGATGACGACTTCCAGCCGAGATAAGTGGTTAGTTCCTTTCTTTTCGATCGTTATCGGACTGGTTGGATTTCTGACGGTCGTCGGACCGCGAGCACTATATCCCAGCAATATTGCTTGGCTTGGCCAAGGTGATCCGGCCACTCATTACTTGGGTTGGCTGTTTTTTCGACAACTCCGAGTGGTCCTTCCCGATTGGATTAAATCCGACATACGGGCTGGAACTCAGCAATTCGATAATTTTTTCAGACTCCAATCCTCTGTTTCGCCATTTTTTTTAAGGTTCTTTCAATTTTTCTACCAGAAACATTTCAGTATTTTGGAATATGGTTGCTCGCCTGCTTTCTTCTTCAGGCATTTTTTGCTTACAAACTGATAGGGCTCATTACCAAGAGCGCTGTAATTCGTGTGCTGGGATCATGTTTCTATGTTTTTGCGCCACCAATGCTCTGGCGTCTACATGGGCACCTGAGCCTCGCTGGACATTTTCTTATTGTCGCGTCGCTCTACCAAGCGTTGGCTCCTTCACCAAGACCGCGAATTGTAGCCTGGATCGCTTTTCTTGTGGTGAGTGCGCTGACGCACGCGTATCTCTTGGCAATGGTTGGCTTGCTTTGGGTCGCTGACTTAACTGGCCGATTGATCATAAAAAGGATATCTTTTCAACGGGTTCTTTTAGAGTTTGTAATAGCGTTGGCAGCGGTATTGCTGGTCTGTTGGCAGGTTGGCTATTTCAGTGTAGATCAGGGGGTGATTTCAAGCGGATTCGGATTTTTTCGAATGCACCTGTTATCAGTTTTCGACCCCAAAAGCACCATCCACCAAAACGGTTGGTCATACATCCTGCGCGACATTCCTGACGCTCCGGGGGTTTACGAAGGTTTTAATTATCTTGGAATTGGAATGATTTTTTTGGGAATCTGTGCGCTTCCGAGAGCCTTCAGCAGCCAAGCGGGTTTTATTCGTTCAATTCTTAAGAAACCTGTCCTGTTTGCGGTATTAACCTCTTTGCTCCTGTTTGCAATATCCAACAAAATTGGTGTCCAATCAATCTGGTTTGAACTGCAGCTTCCCGATTTTTTTGATAGAATAGCTAATGTTTTTCGCGCCTCCGGGCGGATGTTCTGGCCTGTTTTCTATATGTTATATTTTGTCACAATATTTATAATTATTCGAAGCCTACGATAGGCGGGTAGCAATCACCCTGCTCAGTCTAGGGCTGTTGGTTCAGGTCGTGGACACCAGCCGTGGATGGCTTGCTATCCGATCGAAAACAATGGTTACTCCGAGTTCGGTTTGGCCCAGTAAGATGACGAGTCCGTTCTGGCGCGAGGCAGCCACAAAATACCGTAAAGTTCGCTGGCTCCTACCAAAAAATGAACCGGCAGAATGGAAGGAAATTGCTAATTATGCCGGTGCGTACAGACTTGCCACTGACGCTGTCTATCTCGCTCGGGTCGGCACGGGTTCTCTCATCTCGGCTCAGCAGAAGGCAATAACGGTGCTCACTTCAGGGCAATTCGAACCTGATGCGCTGTACCTCTTGGATTCCGGGCTCATACCTTTGACTGCTATGAATCTGGACGTCCAGAGCGATCTCTTTGCTCAGATTGATGATTTTTTTGTTGTCGCCCCTGGGTGGAAATTTTTTTCCCCATATTCCACGGTATCGGGTGAGATCGATACGTCTGCCTATTTACCGAACCCAGTCAGTATTGACCAGCGTTTGGTGTTCGCAAAAAATAAATCTGGTTTGGCATATCTCGGCGCAGGCTGGTCCCATCCGGAGAATGGGGGGACGTGGTCTGACGGAGCAGCAGCGAATCTCGTTGTGCCAATTGAGACGTTGCAAGTAGCCACGATCCTTGTGGAAGCGAAGCCGTTGTTGAGTGCATCCCATTTCAGGCAGGTCGTGCACATCAGGATAAACGGTTTTGATATTAATCCAGTAATTTTAACCGCAGCTTCAAGAGATCGATTTCAGGTCCATATTCCACCGGAAGTCAAGGGCCAACTAAAGCATAGTCCTGTTCTCAAGATTCAATTCCATTTTCCTCAAGCCGTTCGTCCAGTGGATATCGGGGTCAACGTGGATCAACGGAAGCTTGCGCTGAAACTCATCGCGCTGACTGTTCAATAAAGAGCAAAAAATGAGGAAACGAGGGGGCTTGTAAAGAGGCTCTTCGGTAGCGCAATACATGAAACAACTACAATCAATATATCTCGACAAAATATCCTCCCAGATGCGTTTGCTCCAAAATCTGGTGAAAAACCCCAAGTTTTGGCTGATTCTGGGGGGCGATATCCTGTCGATCGTTTTGGCGCACCTGCTGGCCTATATGATTCGTTTTGAATCGCACCTGCAACAGCCACAGCTTGGTCAGTTTTTGGGGATACTCCCGCTGCTTCTGGCGGTGAAGATCCCCTTTTTTTACACTGGCGGCCTCTATCGAGGGATGTGGCGCTACACCAGTTTGCAGGACATCATCAATATCTTCCTGGTTGCCCTGCTGTCCTCCCTGACCATCGTCAGCCTGCTGCTCTTCGGCAACCGCTTCGCCGGGCTTTCCCGGTCGGTTTTCCTCCTCGATTTTTTCTTTACCTTCGGGTTCATCTCGCTCTACCGGATATCCATTCGCTATCTTTATCAAAAAAGCGAAGGCATGCGCAGTCTGGTCCCCGGCGAGGAACCAGTTGAAAAAAAGAGGCTGCTGTTGATCGGCACGGGAGATGCCGCCGAAAAGGTTCTCCGGGAAATGCACGACAATCCGGCAGTTTCCTACACCGCCGTTGGGCTCGTCGATGACAACCCGTCCAAGATCGGCATGAGACTGCACGGGATCCCGGTGGTCGGGCTGATCGACGACCTCAAGGAGCATGCCCGCCGGACCAGGGCCCAGGAAGTGCTGGTGACCATGATTACCGGCAACGGTTCGCAGATGCGGCGCTTCGCCACCTTGTGCCGGAACGCGCAGATCCCGTTCAAGGTGCTCCCGGCGCTTGGCGAACTGATCAACGGCCGGGTATCGATCAAGAACATCCGGGAGATCAGGTATAAGGATCTGCTGGGGCGTGAGGAGGTCCGACTCGACCAGGAAAAAATCGGGGCCTATCTTACCGGCAAGACCATCCTCATCACCGGCGCCGGGGGATCGATCGGTTCCGAGTTGTGCCGGCAGGCGGTCCGCTTTGCGCCGGGCCTGATCGTCCTCTACGACAGCAGCGAGGAAAACCTCTACAACGTTCAGATGGAATTGCGCCACGAATACGACAACGTGCAGACCTGCGCGGTTCTCGGCAAGGTGCAGGATGTGCGGTTACTCGACAGCGTTTTTCGGCAGCATCGGCCAGCTGTTGTCTTCCACACCGCCGCCTACAAGCATGTGCCTCTGGTGGAACGCAATCCCTGGCAGGCGGTGTACAATAATATCTTCGGTTCGCAACTGATCATGGAGGCTTCGCTACTGCATGGCGTCGAGCGGTTCGTTCTCGTATCCACCGACAAGGCCGTGCGGCCGACCAATGTCATGGGCGCCTCCAAGCGCGTGACCGAATTGCTTATGCTTGCTTACAGTGGTGGGTGCTGGGACGGCAACCTCGCCCCGGCGTGGATGCGGGTGAGGGGAAGCGCCCCATCGATGTTTCCCGCCGAAGTCGACAACCAACCTGCCCACCGGACGCGGTTCATGGGGGTCCGGTTCGGAAATGTCCTTGGCTCGTCGGGTCGGTCATTCCGCTTTTCAAACGACAGATAGAGAAGGGCGGTCCGGTGACAGTCACCCACCAGGATGTCACGCGCTATTTCATGTCTGCCGAGGAGGCAGGCCAACTCATTTTGCAAAGCGGTTCCATGGGGGCAGGTGGGGAAATTTTCATTCTCAAGATGGGCGAACCGGTCAAGAATCGACCACATGGCTCGCGAATTGATCCGACTGACCGGGCCGGGAACCGGACACCGAAATCGAAATCCACTATGTCGGATTGCGGGCCGGGGAGAAACTGTATGAGGAGTTGATAACCGAGGGAGAAGGGATCATCGACACTCAGCATGAAAAAATTATGGTCCTGCGAGGAGAAAACAACCTCTCCTGTACACTCCTCAACGAGCAGTTGCAGCGGCTGGCAGAGTCGGCCGACATGCTTGACAGCCGCCGTATAAAAGAAGTATTGCATGCCATCGTTCCGGAATACCAACCGGATTTTTCAGTGACCTGACATCCGCGCGTCCCTCTGCTGTCTGCCGTCGCTCCCGAAAAAACCATAAGGAACCATCTCCAACACACATGCTCATCCCTGTCATTCTTTCCGGCGGTAAAGGCACCCGGCTTTGGCCCGTTTCACGTGAAGGCCACCCCAAACCGTTCATGAAACTGGCCGACGGCCAGAGCCTGTTGCTGAAAACCTATCATCGTGCGGCCGGGGTCGCGCAGGGCGGGCATATTCTCACCGCCACCAATCGGGACTACTACTTCATGAGCAAGGACGAACTCGTCCGGGCGAACCTCGGCGAGGTCGGTTGCCAAAACACCTTTCTGCTCGAACCTCTGGGCCGCAACACGGCTGCCGCCATTGCCATGTCGGCATTGTTTGTGACGGAACATTTTGGCCGGGAAACCGGCCTGCTGGTGCTTCCGGCTGACCATCTGGTTCAGGACCGGGCCGCGTTTGCCGAAGCCGTGTCGGCCGCGGAACGTCTGGCGGAAGAAGGGCTACTCGTGACCTTCGGTATCATTCCGGATGCTCCGGAAACGGGCTTCGGCTACATCGAGGCGGGGGAGGATCTGGGTGCGGGCAAAACCGTGCGGCGCTTTGTCGAGAAGCCTGATCGCGCAACGGCGGAGCGATACGTGGAAGCGGGAAATTTCTACTGGAACTCTGGAATGTTCTGCTTCAAGGCCGGGACGCTTCTGGACGAACTGGCCGAACATGCGCCGGAAATTGACGAAGCCGCACGGGTCTGCTGGGCAGAGATGCAAGGCGCTGCACACACCGGTGACGCGATGTGTGAGCTGCCTGCCGGCAGTTTTGAACAGTTCCCGGATATTTCGATCGATTACGCCTTATTCGAGCGCTCCGGCCGCGTTGCCGTTGTGCCGGCGGACATCGGCTGGAGCGATATCGGCTCCTGGAGTGCCGTCAGTCATCTGGTCGAGGCGGATGAACACGGCAACCGGGGCACGGGTGAGTGCCTCTTCATCGACAGCCGCAATATTTTCGCGCAGAGTGAGGATCGTTTGGTGGCGACGGTGGGCGTGGACAACCTGATCATTATCGATACCGCCGACGCCCTCCTGGTCGTCCATCCGGACAAGAGCGCAGGATGTGAAAGAAGGTGGTTGACGCGTCTGAAGAAACGGGACCATGACGCCTACAAACTGCACCGCACCGTTTTCCGGCCCTGGGGCACTTACACCGTGCTTGAGGAGGGGCCCCGTTTCAAGATCAAACGGATCGAAGTCAAGCCGGGGGCCAGTCTCAGCCTGCAGATGCACCACCATCGCAGCGAGCACTGGATTGTGGTGAGCGGCATGGCCAAGGTAGTGAACGGCGATCAGGAACTGTTCGTCGCCACCAACGAGTCCACCTACATCCCCGCCGGCCACGAGCACCGCCTGGAGAACCCCGGCATCCTCGACCTTGTCATGATCGAGGTGCAGAGCGGCGAGTACCTCGGCGAAGACGACATCGTCCGCCTTGCAGGACAAGTACGGGCGGTGTGCATGAACTCTCGCTGTTTCAAGGCCTATGACATTCGCGGCAAGCTCGGCATCGAACTGAATGAGGATATCGCCCATCGCATCGGCCGGGCCTTCGGCGAGACCTGCGCGCCCGCAGGGTGGTGGTCGGGTGCGATGTCCGCCTGAGCAGCGAATCACTCAAGGCCGCGCGTGACCGAGGGGCTGATCGATGCCGGTGCGGATGTGATCGACATCGGTCTTGCCGGCACCGAGGAGGTGTATTTCGCCGCCTTTCATCTGCGACGTGGACGGCGGCATCAAGGTGACCGCCAGCCACAACCCCACGGACTACAACGGCATGAAACTGGTCCGGGGCGGAGCGCGGCCCATCAGCGGCGACACCGGCCTCAAGGACATCCAGCGACTGGTCGAGGAGAATGTCTTTCCCGCCCCGGGGCAGCGGGGCCGGCTGAGCCGCCTGTCCATCCTCGAGCCCTATATCGATCACCTGCTCACCTATATCGAACCCTGCCCGACTCAAGCCGCTTCAACTGGTGGTCAATGCGGGCAACGGCGCTGCCGGGCATGTCCTAGATGCCATCGAAGGCCGGTTTCAGGAGCTGGGCGTGCCGGTGCACTGATCAAAATCCATCACGAGCCGGACGGCACCTTCCCCCACGGCATCCCCAACCCGCTCCTGCCGGAAAACCGCGCCGCGACCAGCCGAGGCCGTGATCGCACCACGGGGCCGATCTGGGCATCGCCTGGGATGGTGATTTCGACCGCTGCTTCTTCTTCGACGAACAGGGCGAGTTCATCGAAGGCTATTACATCGTCGGCCTGCTGGCCGCGGCGTTCCTGGCCACGCAACCCGGGCGAAAAGATCATCCACGACCCGCGTCTGACCTGGAACACCATGGACATGGTCACGCAGGCCGGCGGCATCCCGATTCAGAGCAAGACCGGCCACGCCTTCATCAAGGAACGGATGCGCGCGGAAAACGCCGTCTACGGCGGCGAGATGAGCGCCCACCACTATTTCCGCGATTTTGCCTACTGCGACAGCGGCATGATCCCCTGGCTGCTGGTGGCCGAATTGATGAGCACCAGCGGCAAGCCCCTGTCCACAGCTGGTCGGCGAGCGCGAGGCGCTCTATCCGTGCAGCGGCGAGATCAATTACCGGGTGGCCGATGCCACGGCCGCCATCGCGCGGTGGAGAGCCATTTTGCCGCCCTTGGGCCGGTTATCGACCGCACCGACGGCCTCAGCCTGGATTTCGGCCAGTGGCGGTTCAACCTGCGCGCCTCCAACACCGAGCCGCTGCTGCGCCTGAATGTGGAGTCGCGGGGCGATGTCCATCTGGTGGCAGACCGTGTTCGGGAAATTGAAAGCATCATCGGAGCTGTGTGCTGATGGCCGCCCTGTTACGCGCCCTCTGGGCGTATCGCGGCTTCATCCTCGGCAGTATCCAGCGGGAGTTTCAGGCCAAGTACCGCAATTCCCTGCTCGGCGCCGCCTGGACCATTCTCAATCCGCTGGCCACGATCCTTGTCTATACCGTGATCTTTGCCGAGGTGATGCGTTCGCGCCTGCCCGGGGTCGAAAATACCTTTGGCTACAGTATCTACCTGTGTGCGGGGGTGCTCACCTGGGGGTATTTCGCCGAGATTGTCGGGCGCAGCCAGACCGTGTTCATCGACAGTGCCAATCTGCTCAAGAAACTCAGCTTTCCGCGTTTCTGCCTGCCGTTGATCATTATCGGCGGCGCGACCCTCAACTTCACCATCATCTTCAGTCTGTTCACCGTTTTTCTGATTTTTTCCGGAAATTTTCCCGGCCTGCCGTTCCTGGCCATCTTCCCCCTGTTGGGGCTGCTTGTCCTGTTCGCCATCGGGCTCGGCACCACACTGGGGGTACTCAACGTGTTTTTCCGTGATGTCGGCCAGTTTTTCGGGATTTTTCTCACCTTCTGGTTCTGGCTCACCCCGATTGTCTACCCGGTCGGCGCATTGAGCGAGAGCGTTCGCTCCCTGCTCGCCTGGAATCCGATGACCGGGCTCATTGTCGCCTTTCAGGATATCTGTGTCAGCCGCCAGTGGCCGCACTGGTCCACCCTTTGGCCGCTTGCCCTGCTGGCCGTTGGGCTGTGTGCGGTCGGTCTGCGGCTTTTCCGTCGTCACGCCGGCGAAATGGTGGATGAACTCTGATGAGCGCGATTACCGTCACCAATCTCGGCAAGGCCTATAAACAGTATCCCAATCGTTGGTCACGACTGGCGGAATGGGTTCTGCCGGGAACGAAACCGCGGCACCAATTGCACTGGGTCTTGCAGGAAATCAATTTCACGGTCAACCCCGGTGAGTCTGTGGGCATTGTCGGGGTTAACGGCGCGGGCAAGAGTACTTTGCTCAAAATGATTACCGGCACTGTTCAGCCAACTACCGGGAGCGTTGCGGTATACGGCAGGGTCTCCGCCCTGCTGGAACTGGGAATGGGATTTCATCCAGATTTTACCGGTCGTCAGAATGCGGTGATGGCCGGGCAACTGCAAGGGTATACCGTCGAGGAAATTGCAAAGCTTTTGCCGCATATCGAAGCCTTTGCCGAAATCGGTGACTACATCGATCAACAGGTGCGGGTGTATTCCAGTGGCATGCAGATGCGCCTGGCCTTCAGTGTTGCGACCATGGCCAGGCCAGATGTATTGATCGTGGATGAAGCCTTGTCTGTTGGCGATGCCTATTTTCAGGCAAAGTGTTACCAACGCATCACCTCTTTCAGGGAACAGGGCACCACACTGCTTCTCGTCTCACACAGTCCGTCTGACGTGGTTAAGCATTGCGACCGGGCCATTATGCTGAAAAATGGCCGCATCGAACTGGATGACGTATCGCGGGCCGTCACCAATCGCTACCTTGACGAGCTTTTTGGCAAGTGCAAAGAGGAAAACGCTCTCCAGCCCATTGCAGCCCAACATCCCGAATGTTCAATCATGAACGGTATAAGCGACGAGTTTCACACTCGTCCTGGTTATCATAAGGAAGAACACCAATGGGGGCATGGTGGTGCTGCCATTTTGGACTACCTTGTTGTTTGCGAAGGGGAGTCATACCCATCCCGGATCAAAAGCAACGCCATGGTGGATTTTTATTTCAAGGTGCGGTTCGATGCAGCATTCGACAACGTTGTTCCCGGTTTCCTGATTAAGACGATTGAAGGTATTTTCCTTTACGGCACAAACTCATTTGTCTCCTCCCATGGACGCGTGACCATATCCGCCCTTGCGGGTAACGTGAAGGTCTTCAGGTTTTCCTTGCCCCTCGCATTGAATGAAGGGCATTACCTCGTTTCTTTTGGCATTTCCTCGGGGGACCCTCTACACGAACTGCTTCCACTTGCTCGTCGCTATGACTCGATACTGATTCATGTGGAGCGCCCCCTGCAATTTTGGGGGATTGTGGATCTGCAGGCCTCGTTTCACCTCCAAGAGCAGGCTACACCCGGCTGCTGACATCAAAACAGAATGATCGCACATCTCGTCTCCAACCTCCCCGAGGTGTACCAGCCGGTTTACGGCCACCCGGAACTGTCCTCCCAGGTATCCCGCCCGTCTCAGGACAGATTTGAAATAATCGCCCAGATCCATGACTCGCTACAGAGATTGCTGGACAGGCCCCTCAACGTACTCGATTTAGGCTGCGCCCAGGGGTACTTCAGCCTCAACCTCGCCGAGCGAGGGGCGAGCGTCCGCGGCGTTGATTTTCTCGACAAGAACGTCTTGCTCTGCCAGGCCTTGGCTGAAGAAAATCCGCTATTGAATGCTGTTTTTGAAATTGGCCGGGCGGAGGATGTCATCATGCGTCTCGAACCGGATCGGTATGATCTCGTGTTGGGACTCAGCGTCTTCCATCACATCGTGCACGAGCAGGGAGTTGATACGGTCAGCCAATTGCTTGATCATGCCGCCGAGCTGAGCGCCGCATTGATTGTTGAACTGGCCTTGCGCGAAGAACCGCTGTACTGGGGTCCCTCGCAACCGCAAGATTCCCGTACACTGCTTGACGCCATCGCCTTTGTGCATGAAACCGGCCGTCATTCAACCCATCTCTCCCCCATCGCCCGCCCTCTGTATGTGGCTAGCAACCGATACTGGTTGCTCGATGGGCAAGCAGGACAATTCGACTCGTGGACAAGCGAGCCGCATGCGCTAGCCCATGGCGTTCACGGAGGAAGTCGGCGTTATTTTTCCAACTCGACTCAGATCCTGAAACAATATCGATATGTCCATCCTTCAGGGGCGCATAATAAACCTGAATTTACACAGGAAAAACAATTCCTGGAGAATCCGCCTTCCGGTTATCCCGTGCCGGCACTCGCTTTTCATGGTGAGAACAATGCAGAGGCCTGGATTGTCATGGAACGACTTCCTGGCAAATTGCTGCTTGATTTGCTCCAGCATGGCGCCAATATTGATCATTGCACTGTCCTGCTCGCCGTACTCGGCCAACTCTCTATTCTCGAGGCAGCCGGGTTGTGCCACAACGATGTCCGGACATGGAACATCCTTGTTGCGGAAGATGGCGCCACCCACCTGATCGATTATGGTTCGATTTCTCCCAAGGAAAAGGATGTCGCGTGGCCCTCCAACCCATATTTTGCATTCTTTATCCTTGTCCATGAAGTTGTCACCGGAAGAGTAGACAATCCCAATCCTTTGCGCACTATTGCTCTCAGTCCTTTCAGTGTACCATTGCCCTACCAATCCTGGGCAAGACAGCTGTGGCAGCGCCCCCTGGCGGAATGGTCCTTTCGACTCATGCACGAAACCCTGCTGCAAATCGAGGGAGACTTGGTTGAGGAGGGGGCCACGCTTCCAGTCGAAGCGTGGATGTCGGCTAGCGAAGAGGCAATGCAAACCTTAAAGGTGCATTTTTCCAATGAGATCAAAAATGCTCATGATAAGGCTCTTCAAGCCGGTCTGATCGCCCAACAGGCAGAGGTCGTGGCCCGTTCAACGGAAAGCCTCTGTCAACAGGCAGAGACCACCGCCCGTACCGCGGAAATCCGCAGCCAACAGGCGGAGGCCACCGCCCGTGCTGCGGAAAGTCACTCCCAGCAGGCATCGGCTACCGCACAATCAATGGAACAACGGGTCCACCAAATCGCGGCCGAACTGCAGCGTGTCTATGCAAGTCGATCCTGGCGGATAACCGGTCCGCTGCGCTGGCTGAATCTCCAGGCCAAGCTCTTGCGACAGCACGGCGTAAGGGCGCGAACAACAGCAATGTTGAAAAAGCTGAGTCGCCTTTTTCTTGCTCATGGGATCCTGTACGTCAACAATCGGCCTCGCCTGCGTTCGTACTGCATCAGGATCGCGCAGAAAACGGGGCTGTATCCCTTTTTACGGTCACTGTATCACGACTTGTCTTTGCGCTGGGCGGCCAGGCAGGTCGCGCTGCATCTCAAATTGTATGTGTCCCGCCGCCCGCGACTCAAATCCGTTGTCCTGTCCGCTCTGAAGCCCTTTCCTACGTTGACTGCGCACTTGAAACTGCTCGGTAGTCATTCCACCCCTCTTGCTCCCGGGGTAACCAGCACCGAGTTGGAACAGCTTTCGCCCCGCGCCCGGCAAATCTATCATGACCTGAAAGACGCCATCGAACGTCGGAGCAAGGAGCAGAATTGATGCGTATAGTCATTGACATGCAGGGCGCGCAGACGGAGAGTCGATTTCGTGGCATCGGCCGTTATACCATGTCGTTTACCCAGGCGTTGGTTCGCAACCAGGGTGAGCACGAAATCATCCTCGCCCTAAATGGTCTCTTTCCAGACACCATCGAGCCCATCCGGGCCGTATTTGATGGGATGTTGCCCCAGGAAAACATCCGTGTCTGGAAAACGCCGGGGCCGGTAAGTGAGGCAGAGGCAGGCAACGAGGCTCGCCGCCGGGTGGCGGAGTTAGTCCGCGAGGCCTTTCTCGCCAGTTTTCAAGCGGACGTGGTTCACCTCAGCAGCTTGTTCGAAGGGTATATCAACGATGCTGTCACCAGCATTGGCAGGTTTGACCGTAACACACCAGTCAGTGTTTCGATGTATGATTTGATCCCCTTTCTCAATCAAGATCAATATGTTAAACAAAACCGCAAGTACGCGCAGTATTATCTTCGCAAGATCGAATACCTCAAAAAAGCTGCACATCTTTTGGCCATTTCGGAGTTCACGCGCCAGGAGGTGTTGGCGCACATGGCAATTCCTAAAGATAGAGTCGTCAACGTCTCCACCGCCATCGAGGATAGTTTCCAGCCTGTTGCCATCGGCGAAGAAACCGCTGGTCAGCTTCGCCGGAAGTTCAGCCTCAGCCGACCGTTTATCCTGTATACCGGTGGTGCCGACGAACGGAAAAATCTATCGCGGTTGATTGAGGCCTATTCCGCCCTGCCGCAGGCGTTGCGTGAGGCGCACCAGTTGTTGCTGGCTGGGAAAATTTCTGGCGGGGAGGTCGGACAAATACGGCAGCAGGCGAAATCTTCTGGCCTCAAACCCGACGAACTGTGCCTGGCCGGGTATGTGAGCGACAACGAACTCGTTCAGCTCTACAATCTCTGCAAGATTTTCGTTTTCCCGTCCTGGCACGAGGGCTTTGGTCTGCCGGCGCTTGAAGCCATGGCCTGCGGTGCTCCAGTTATCGCCGCGAACACCAGCAGTTTGCCGGAAGTTGTTGGGTTGGATGAGGCCCTGTTCGATCCGTTCGATGTCCGTGCCATCACGACCAGCATACAGCAGGCCTTGGAAAATGAGGCTTTTCGTGCGCTCCTGCACGCCAACGGCGAACGGCGTGTGCCTTTGTTCTCCTGGGATAAAACGGCCAGCAGGGCGATCGAGGCATGGGAGATGCTCGGTACGGAACGGTTGAAGCCGTCTGTCCGGAGGTTTGCCGGCGAACGGAAAAAGAAACTGGCTTTCGTGACGCCACTGCCGCCTGCGCGAACAGGTATCGCCGATTACAGTACCGAGTTACTTCCTGCCCTGGTGGAGTATTATGACGTTACAGTCGTGGTCGCACAGGACCAAGTCACCGATACCTGGGCGGATCGTCATCTCCAGATTAGGGACGTAGCTTGGCTCGAGGCGCACCTCAATGAGGTCAACCGGGTAGTCTACCAGATCGGCAACTCTCCTTTTCATTGGTACATGCTGCTCTTGCAGGAGAAAATACCCGGCACCGTGGTATTGCACGATTTTTTTCTGAGTAGCTTGATGGCCTGGCTTGAGTGTCATGCCGGTGTACCGCATGCGTGGACGAGGGCGTTGTACGCATCCCATGGCTATCCTGCAGTGCAGGAACGATATCGCAATGTCGAAATGGCCAAGCATACGTACCCTGTCAACTTCGATGTTCTAAAGCATGCTCGCGGGGTGTTTGTTCACTCAGAATATTCAAGACAACTGGCGCAAAAATGGTATGGGAAGGAGATCGGCCAGGATTGGCAGGTTATCCCTCTTGTCCGGACAAAGGTTGAGGCGCTTGGCGGAACGGATATTCGCGAGCGGCTCGGTTTTGCAAAAAACGATTTCCTTATCTGCAGTTTCGGTTTCCTGGATTCGACTAAACTGAACCACCGCCTGCTTGACTGCTGGCTGAACAGTGCCTTGGCAAAGGACGAAAAGTGTCATCTGGTCTTCGTGGGTGAAAACCACGGTGATAGCTATGGGACACAACTGCTGCAGACTATCCGCTCCAGTGGTCTTGGACGGCGTATCCGTATCACCGGTTTTGCCTCTCCGGAATTGTTTCGTCACTATCTGATGGCTGCCGATGTGGCCGTACAACTCCGCACGATGTCTAGGGGCGAAACATCCGCTGCCGTCTTGGATTGTATGAATCATGCAGTGCCGGTGATCGTGAATGCCAATGGCTCGATGGCCGAGTTGGACAGTGAGGCGGTCTGGCTGCTTCCGGATGAGTTCAGTGATGCCATGCTCATCGAGGCGATGGAGACCCTGTGGCGGCAACCGGAAACGCGGATACTTCTCGGGGAGAGGGCAGGTGCAATCGTCCGCCATCGCCACGCGCCAGCAGAATGCGCCCAGTGCTATGCTACGGCCATCGAGCGGTTTCATCGCCGCGCCGAGGTCGCCCCCCCTGCTTTGATTGCAGCCATTGCTGAGGAGCAGTGCTTTGCGGGCAGTGATGAGTATCTCCGCTGCCTTGCACAGGACATCGCTGTTAACCAAGCACAACCTAAGCCGGCCAGGCGCTTGTTCCTGGATGTGACCGCTACCTGCCGGAACGACCTGAAAACCGGCATTGAGCGAGTTGCCCGCGCTCTACTGCTCTCCATTTTGCAGGAACCGCCATTGGGATTCAGAGTCGAGCCAGTATATCTCAGCAACTCGAACGGCCAATGGCAGCACCGCTATGCACGAAAATATACCTTGGAACTCATCGGGTGCCCTTCCGAGGCTCTGGATGACGATATCGTCGTGCCCGAATGCGGGGATATTTTGGTGGGGTTGGATTATTCGGGAGATATATTGGTACAAGCGGCTGAAATGGGATTATTTTCAGGGTACCGTGCCAATGGCACTGCAATTTTTTCAGTGGTTTTCGATTTGTTGCCGGTTCGTATTCCTGAATTTTTCGTAAATGGTGCGGATAATACGCACGCTAAATGGTTGGAATATATTTCTACATTTGATGGTTCTGCCTGCATATCAAAATCTGTATCTACTGATCTATTTAGTTGGCAAAGGGAAATGGCCTTAAATTTTGTAAATCGTCGGCCTTATCGGATAGACTGGTTTCACCTTGGTGCTGATGTCACTAATTCAGCGCCAAGTTTAGGATTGCCGCATAATGCCGAAGTACTACTTGAGAAGTTCACATTTCGACCAAGCTTTCTCATGGTCGGCACCATAGAGCCTCGCAAGGGCTACTTGCAAGCCATTGAAGCGTTTTCAGAAATTTGGAATGACGGCATCAATGTGAACTTATTGATCGTTGGTAGTGAAGGTTGGAAGGATCAACCTTATCACCTTCGCCGAAATATTCCTGAAACGGTCAACCGATTGAAAAATCATGCAGAATTGAATGTCCGGCTGTTCTGGTTGGACAATATTAGTGATGAGTATTTGGAAAAAGTTTATACTGTGAGTACTTGTTTGATTGCAGCTTCCTATGGTGAGGGCTTCGGTTTGCCACTGATTGAAGCTGCGCAGCACAACCTGCCAATAATAGCAAGAGACATTCCGGTTTTTCGAGAGGTTGCTGGTGAAAACGCATATTATTTTTCCAATAATGACGATCCGTCTGCATTGGCTTCAGGAATTAAAGAGTGGCTTGATCTGTATAAACAAGAAAAGTATCCGCGTTCTGACACGATGCAATGGCTCACCTGGAGAGAAAGTGCAGAGCAACTCGTCCGATTTTGCACAGATCGTCATGTAGAAATTTCTTAATCTACAGAAAGCAATGTTTTTGAATTCTTGAATAAACTTGTCAAATAACTGGAGTAAATATGAAAATAGCACTTATTACAGGTATAACCGGTCAAGATGGGCCATACTTGGCGCGATTGCTCCTTGAAAAAGGGTACAAAGTTTACGGTACCTACCGTCGTTCCAGTTCCGTCAACTTCTGGCGCATGGATGAGTTGGGCATCAGCAATGACCCCAATATGCACTTGCTGGAATACGACCTGACCGACCAGTCCGCCAACATTCGCCTCATTGGCCAGATCCGGCCGGATGAGATCTACAACCTGGCGGCGCAGAGCTTCGTGGGGGTATCGTTCGACCAGCCCATCGCCACGGCCATGATCACTGGGCTGGGCGCCCTGCATCTGCTCGAGGCGATCCGTATCGTCGACCAGAATATCCGCTATTATCAGGCCTCCACCTCGGAACTCTTCGGGCAGGTGCAGGAAGTGCCGCAGCGGGAAACCACCCCCTTCCACCCCCGCAGCCCCTATGGCGTGGCCAAGCTCTATGCTCATTGGATCACGGTCAATTATCGCGAGTCCTACGGCATTTTCGGGGCGAGCGGTATTTTGTTCAACCACGAATCTCCCTTGCGCGGCCTCGAATTCGTCACCCGCAAGATCACCGACGGTATCGCCAAAATAAAGCTGAGCAAACTCGACGTGCTGGAACTGGGCAACCTGAGCGCCAAGCGCGACTGGGGCTACGCCAAGGAATACGTGGACGGCATGTGGCGGATGCTGCAGATGGATCGTCCGGACACCTACGTCCTGGCCACCGGGCGGACTGAGACCGTGCGCGATTTTGTCGACATGGCCTGCAAGGCGGCCGATATCGATATCGACTGGCAGGGCGAGGGACAGGACGAGGTCGCCGTGAACAGGGCATCCGGCAAGGTAATCGTGCGTGTCAATCCGGCGTTTTATCGTCCGGCCGAAGTGGAACTGCTCATCGGTGACCCGACCAAGGCGAAACTGGAACTGGGCTGGGAGGCGAAGACAACCTTGGAGCAGTTGTGTGCCATGATGGTTGAGGCGGACCTGCGGCGGAATGAACGCGGGGTTTCGTTCTGACATGCAGCCCCGTGCACTGATCACCGGGCTGGAAGGATTCACGGGCCGCTACCTTGCCGAGTCCCTTCAGGCTACCGGGTACGAGGTATTCGGCACCAGCCATGGCAGCACCACGGAACGGCAGGGCATGTTTCCGGTCGATCTGTGCGACCGGAAACAGGTCCAACAAATGGTGGTGGAGGTGCGGCCCGACGTGGTCGCCCATCTGGCGGCCGTCTCCTTTGTTGCCCACGGTGATGTCGATGCCATCTACCGGGTCAATATCCTGGGGACACGCAACCTGCTCGCGGCCCTGAGCGGCCTGGACCGGTCACCCCGGGCGGTGCTACTGGCGAGCAGCGCTAATGTTTATGGAAACGCGCCCGTCGAGGTGATCGACGAGTTCTATTCCACCCGCGCCGGCCAACGATTACGCGGTCAGCAAGCTGGCCATGGAATATATGGCCCGCCTGTGGGTGGACCGGTTGCCGATTGTCATTGTGCGGCCGTTCAACTACAGCGGTGTCGGCCAGGCGCCCCAGTTCCTGCTGCCCAAGATTGTCGGTCATTTTCAGCGCGGCGAACGAATGATCGAGTTGGGCAACATGGATGTGGAACGGGATTTTTCTGATGTACGCACCGTGGCCGGTGCGTACGCGGCCCTGCTGCAGAAGGCGCCGCCCGGTGAGGTGGTGAACATCTGCTCCGGCCGGGTGTACTCGCTGCGCGATGTTCTGACCATCATGGCCGAGATTGCCGGCTATCCGATCGAGGCCCGAGTCAACCCCGCCTTTGTGCGCGCCAACGAGGTGCGGAGATTGCAGGGCAACCCAGCCAAACTGCACCGGCTGATTGGCCCATGCCTGGACATTTCCCTGCAGGAAACCCTTCGCTGGATGTATACCACAGGGCAGTTCTGATGCGTATCGGCATCGATGCGCGCCTGCTGGCCGAACCGGTCACCGGCATAGGCCGTTACACGGCGGAGTTGTCGCGGGAGTTGGTGCGACTCGAAGGTGATTTCCGGTTTTACACCCCCAAACCACCGGTTGTATCGGGGTGGGAAGGATTCAGTTCCTCGCTGCGTTTTGCGCATTTTCCCGGACGGGTCGGCAAGATGGTCTGGTCGCAGACCCTTCTGCCCTACTGGGCGGCGCGTGACCGGGTCAACCTGTTCTGGGGCCCCACCCATCGCCTGCCCCGTCTTCTCCCTGCATCAATCGCCCGAGTCGTGACCATTCATGACCTGGTCTGGAAGTACGCCGCTGCGACGATGCGGCCCCTGAGCCGCCTGCTGGAACAGCGCCTTATGCCGGAGGCGGTCCGCCTGGCGGACCGGGTGATGGCCGACTCGCAGAGCACCGCGAACGCCCTGGAAGACGCCTTCCCGGAAAGCCGGGGCAAGGTTCGGGTTGTTCCCCTGGGGGCCACCTGGCTCGGCCCGCCGGATTCGATCGCCTCCCTGGCGGTGCTGGGCATCGACCGACCTTATTTTCTGTTCGTTGGCACGCTCGAACCGCGCAAAAACCTGCGCCGTTTGCTCGCGGCCTTTGCCGCCCTGCCCCATGATCTGCGCGAAACGGCCCTGCTCGTCGTTGCCGGGGGCCAGGGGTGGGGCGGTGTCGATCTCGATGCCCTGCGGGCCGAACACCTACTAGAGCGCCAGGTTGTTGTCACCGGGTACGTGAGCGATGCGCAGTTGGCGACCCTGTATGCGCACGCCCGCTTCCTGGCCATGCCCTCGCTCTACGAGGGGTTCGGCCTGCCGATCGTGGAGGCAATGCAGTACGGGACGCCGGTGCTGGTGTCCGATTCGTCGTCGCTGCCTGAGGTTGCCGGCGATGCCGGGATGCTGGTGGATCCCCGGGAGGAGCGATCCATTACCGAAGCCCTTGCTGTCTTGATCAAGGAGGATGCGGCTCGTGACAGCCTTGCCGGCCGAGCGAAAGAAAACTCCGAAAAATTTTCTTGGGTAAGGGCTGCAAGGGAGGCGATGGAGGTCTTTGCCGAGGCGGTTGCCGAGCGCCGCGACAGGACGAGGGGACGGGCATGAAGGATGCTGTCCAGGCGCTGCACGTCTACCGCACCTATTTCCCCGACCCGCAAGGAGGTCTGCAGGAAGCGATTCGGCAGATTGCCCTGGCTACGCAGGCGCAGTGTATCGACTCGACGATTTTCACGCTCAGTCCAAGGCCGGAACCGGCGCACTTGGAACGACCCGAAGGGACAGTGGTTCGTTGTCGCTCACTGCTGGCGCCGGCCTCCTGCGATCTTGGCGGATTGGACGCATTGCGTACGTTCAGGCAGGCCGAGCGGATGGCTGACGTTGTTGTCCATCATTTCCCTTGGCCCTATGGGGATATCCTCCATGCCGTAGGGGGGGGCACACCGGCTGTTATGGTCTACCATTCCGATATCGTCCGCCAGCGTCTTCTCGGGTGGATTTATAAGCCCCTCATGTGGCGGACCATGCGGTCCATGTCCGCCATCGTCGCCACCTCTGCCTCTTACGCATTGACCAGCACGGTTCTGTCCCACCCATCGATACGCCGCAAGGTACGGGTTATCCCGCTGGGTATTGTTGAGGAGTCGTATTCACAGCAGGGCGACGCCGGCGTGCTCAGCCGGTTGGGCTTGGAGACGGGTGAACCGTATTTTCTTTTCGTCGGCGTACTGCGGTACTACAAGGGGCTGCACGCCTTGATCAGGGCGGCGACTGAGGTCGGCGCAAAAATTATTGTAGCCGGCACGGGACCAGAGGGGGTTCGCTTGTGTACCTTGGCGGCAGATTGCGGCGCAGGCAATGTGCTGTTTACAGGCCGGATCACCGATGAGGAGAAGGTGACCCTGCTGCGGAACTGCCGCGCGGCAATCCTGCCCTCGCACCTGCGCTCTGAGGCCTTTGGCATGTTTCTTGTGGAAGGCGCCATGTTCGCCCGACCCTTGATTTCCTGTGAAATCGGTACCGGTACCTCCTATGTCAACGCCCACGGGGAAACCGGCCTGGTGGTTCCCCCCGATGACGCGACAGCTCTTGCCAGCGCCATGAATGTTCTTCTGCGTGATGAGGCTCTGGCCGACCGGTTCGGGCGAGGCGCCCGGTCGCGGTATGAACAGCTGTTTTCCGGTCCGGTTCTGGGCCGGGCCTATGCCGAGTTGTTCAAGGAACTGGCCGCCGATTGAGTGCTGCGATGGATCTGGTCACCGGGGCAACAGGGTTTATTGGTCAGCGCCTGCTCGCGCGACTGCGGCGCGAGGGTAGGGAGGTCCGCGCCTTGCTGCGTCGTAGTTCCGTTCCGGCTGCGGAAGTCGTGCTGGCCGACCTGGGCGACCCGGCCGGACTGGCAGTTGCTTGTTCTGGGGTTGAGCGAGTCTTTCACTGCGCCGGCCATGCCCACGCCTTTGCCTCGCTGTCCGGAGCGGACAGTGAGGAGCATTGGCGGGTCAATTTCGCGGGGACGCGCAACCTTGTCGAGGCGGCGGGCCGGGCGGGGGTGCAGCGGTTTGTCTTCCTTTCCAGTGTCAAGGCCATGGCGGAGCCGGGGAAGTCCTGTGCGGATGAAATGTTCCCGGGGGTGCCGGCTACCGCCTACGGTCAGTCGAAACGTGCCGCGGAAGGGGCGGTGCTGGCCGCTGGGTCACGTCATCGCATGCATGTGGTGAATCTCCGGTTGGCCATGGTGTACGGTGCAGGTGGGCGGGGTAATCTTGAGCGAATGGGGCGACTGGTTCGCAGAGGCTGGTTCCCTGCACTACCGGAGACCGCTAATCGGCGCTCGTTGGTCCATGTCGACGATGTGGTCGATGCCATCTGCCTCGTCGCCGGAGACGATCGAGCCGATGGTCGGACCTACAATATTGTTGGCCCGGATAGTCCTTCGGGGCGGCACCTGTTTGATACGATACGCCAAGCGGCGGGGTTGCCTCCCTTGCAGTGGGCAATTCCCGAGACCGTGCTGCGTATCGCAGCCTGTTGTGGAGATAGTTTCGAGAGGCTGTTGGGACGCCGCTTGCCCTTGGATAGTGAGGCGTTGAACCGTCTGCTGGGAAGCGCTTGGTATTCTGGTGCGCTGATCGAGCGCGAGCTCGGCTGGCGGCCGAGAGTCTCCTTGGAGCAAGGGCTGAAGGAAATGTTCGGAATATGAAGCGCGGCTTCGATGTGATTCTTGCGTGTGTCCTGCTTGTCCTGCTGGCCCCGTTGCTGGTTTGCATCGGGGTGCTGGTGCGTGTGACCTCGCCTGGCCCGATGCTCTACTGGTCGGACAGGGTGGGGCAGGGCAACAGATTGTTCAGAATGCCCAAGTTTCGCAGCATGCAGGTGGGCACGCCCGCCGTTGCCACCCACCTATTAAAGGAGCCAAACAGATTCCTGACCCCGATTGGATCCTATTTACGTAGATCAAGCCTGGATGAGTTGCCGCAGTTGTGGAGTGTACTTGTCGGCGACATGAGTTTTGTCGGCCCGCGTCCAGCATTATTCAATCAGGACGACCTTATTGCCCTGCGAACCCAGTACGGCGTGCATGAACTAGTCCCTGGTTTAACCGGTTGGGCGCAGGTAAACGGCCGCGATGAGCTACCCATTCCAGAAAAGGTTCGATTGGATTTTGAATACTTACAAAAAATTTCTTTTTGGTTCGACTTGAAAATTCTCTGGCGTACATTTAGAAATGTCATTGGTAGGAAAGGTATTGCATTTTAATCTCCCTTGGTTACCCCCCCCTGATTTGCCGGGGGCCTCAACAGTTTGACAATTCCGGAAAAATAAAGGGCTACTCGTCATTTGGTGTGGATCAAAAAGCCCAGTTTTTCGCGCCCGTTCGTTTTTCAAGTGGTTGACTGCCGGGGGATGGTCAAAAGATTTGCTAAATTGACCGTTTGGTGCGGTTCACAAAAGGCAAGTGGCCACCGGCTTTGCCAATGGCCACTTACCTGTTAAAGTAATTTTTTGGGATATGTATCAGATTGTTAAAACGCACAAAAAACTTGTACAAGTATTGCATTAGCCCCAAACTTGCCGTCATTTGGCGCAACAGTTACAGTTTTTCCTGTTGCGTGAGCTGTCAAGGCTGCAGCCAGCATTGCATTGGCGTTGTTCCCCGAATTGTCTAGTGAAAACCACTTAGGTGTATTAGCTGGCCATTCGCCGCAGTCGATCCTTTGATGTTGTAAAAGAAGTTGTTTTTGATTTGTGCTGGATCCGCTCAAAAGAACTTTGGCTCCGGAGCAGTATGCTCCGTTGCTTTCAGCAAAACAGCTGTGTATTAAAGCAAACGTTAAAAAGATAAAAAAACCAAAATGCAGCAACAATTTTTTTTTCATGTCATCCTCCTCTTGTTATTGTAGATTGACCGCCAAGTTTTTCCTGAATAATTTTAGTATCTTTTTGGTTTTTTTCGATTTCCTATACACTCCAAACAATGAAGGGAAAGCAATTTCCGCGAAATTTCCCGTCAGTCAAAAAAATTTATTTTAATATTAAACTATCTCGACATTTGTGTCCAGCAGACCTCGCAACTTTTGACATTGTTCTTTTAAAATGCCGGTGTCAAGCCCGGGAGCCAAGCCTTGAGCCAGGATTCGCTGATTTTGAAAAAAAGCAGGATTTACTCAGCTTATGGAGATCGAATGTTTGACAAACTGTCTTTAACCTTTTTTTATTCTTTCTTTTTATTTTTTGGCATATACGGTTATTTTTATGCTTCTTTAAATGATTCATTATCTTTTAAATTTATATTTTTTTTGCTATTAATATCTTCTTACAGGCTATTTAATTGTAGATTTGAAATTAAAAAAATATTTTATTTTATTTTATTTTCTTTTTTATATTTAATTTTAATAAGTAATTTACTTCCTCCTTCTTCTTATATAAAATTATCTTTTACTGTACATTCGTTATCTTTTCTTTTTTTATCATTTTTAATTTTATCGGCTTATTCATATATTTCTTTTTTTGAGAAAAAAAACATTATAATCGTTTTTTTTATCTCGATTTTCTTTATTTCTGTTATCTCTATATTAAATTTTTATAAAATTTTTGATAAATCAATTTTTGATATATTTGAAAATATTCCAGTTGTAAAAAGTAAATGGAATACTAAATATTATTCATATTGGCTAGTGTTTTTGATGTGGGCATCTTTTTCCTTGTCTGTTTCTAGAGGTTTTTCAAATAAAATTTTATCATTCCTGATGAGCTTATTATGTGTCTGGGCGGTCTTTTTAACTGATGCTGAATCTGCACAACTGGCAATAGTTGTCAGTGTTTTTTTCTTTATTATTCTCTCTTTGGAAAGGAATAGATATAAAAAATATTTTTTTTCTATTCCTTTTATTTTGTTTTTGGTTGTGCCTGTTCTTTGGGTAATTTCTCCTCCTGTAATGGGAATATTAAAGAGATATGAATTTTTACATGAAATTGCTTCTCAAATAGATGGCGTATATTTAAGGATAGAGCTTTACGATGGTGTCGCTGACCTGATACGGAAAAAAATTGTTACAGGTTACGGGTTCGGCAGCGGATATAATATTCCTGTTGATACGACTATTTGCTCCTTTGGAGGAGGGAGGTTGCCCGGGGGGCATCCGCATAATATTGTTTTTATGGCGCTTCTTGAACAGGGCGTGTTTGGTTACTGCTGGTTGGTTGTTGTTATGTTTCTTCTTTTTAGTTTCACCTGTAAGAGAATTCTTCACAGGCCTGAGTTCCCTTCGTTTTCCGCTTTGATCATAAGTGCTATGATTATATTTTCTTTCAGTTTTGATGTTTGGAGTGGTGATGTTATTTTGTTATACGTCATGCTTGCTTTATTGATACGTATTGTAACGGTTGGTACCGTTTCCTGCAGTGATGCGGAGGATGAGGCAGTATTCTTTCATTCAAAGAGTGCATTTTTTGTAATTATGGTTGGCGGGACAATCGCCTACTTGCTTAATTTTATATTTCATGCCGGCCAAATAAATTTTTAGTCGCACGGCTATTCCCCTGTTAACTGCTTTCTTCTGATGAGGAATCAAAATTTTTTTATTGTTAAAGTGGCGCATACCCTCGCTTGGGATGATGACAGCCTGCTGCAAGGATTGGACGGGTATCTGAAAATCTATTTTATCGATATCACGACAGAATTCATCAAGCATACTAGTTGCCACGACCGGTTGCGTCTTCTGCCGGCAGGCCCGGTTTGGAATCTCCTTGCCGGAAGATGTGCTTTTCTGTACTTTCGGCAACCTTGATGTTTTTGGCCGACGTGCCGGCTGTAGTGTCATTTTCTGAGCATCATTTTTTTATCGACACCCATTGCCGTGGGCACCGGTTACCCTATCCTTCAGGTTCTTTCTTCATTCCCGGTCGACTTGACGTTAGGAATAGACGGAGGGATTGTGTACTGGCCAAGGTGTCCTTCCCTGCCAAGGACCTTATATTATGCAGTCTTTTTCTCTCTCCCCAAAGGAAATGATCGCCAGCTGCTGGCGCAACCGCTACCTGATCCGGAAATCGGTGCAGCGGGAGGTGGTGGGCCGCTACCGGGGATCTTTTCTCGGTATTCTTTGGTCTTTTTTCCATCCGCTGTTCATGCTCGCCGTGTATACCTTCGTCTTCAGCGTGGTCTTCAAGGCCCGCTGGCAGACAACCGGTGATTCGAAGACCGAATTCGCCCTGATCCTTTTTTCCGGCCTGATGGTGTTCAACCTGTTCGCCGACTGTATCAACCGCGCGCCCGGGTTGATTCTTGCCCATGCCAGCTACGTCAAGAAGGTGGTCTTCCCCTGGAAATCCTGCCGCTCGTCACCATCGGCGGCGCGCTGTTCCACCTGGCGATCAGTTTCAGCGTCTGGCTGCTGGCCTACCTTGTGTTTTTCGGGATGCCGCATGCCACCATTGTCCTGCTGCCGGTGGTGCTGCTGCCCTTGCTCCTGTTCACCGCCGGCCTTTCCTGGGGCCTGGCTTCCCTGGGGGTGTATCTGCGCGACGTGGGTCAGGTGATCACCATCATGACCACGGCCCTGCTGTTCCTGTCACCTATTTTTTACTCGGCAAACTCCATACCGGAAAAATTTCGCGCGATCATGCACTGCAACCCGCTGACCCCGATCATCGAGCAGACCAGGGGGCTGCTGTTCTGGAACCAGTCGCCCGACCCCGTGGTGTTGGCGGTCTGCTACCTCGTTTCCGCCGTGGTCGCCTGCCTCGGCTTTGCCTGGTTCCAGAAGACGCGCAAGGGGTTCGCCGATGTCCTCTGATTTCGCCGTCCAGGTCGACAACCTGGGCAAATGCTACCAGATCTACGAGCGTCCCAGGGACCGTCTCCTGCAGATGCTCATGCGCGGACATCGGCAGTACTACCGCGAGTTCTGGGCGCTGCGCGACGTCTCCTTCGCGGTCCGCAAGGGGGAGACCATCGGCATCATCGGCCGCAACGGCAGCGGAAGATCCACCCTGCTGCAGATGATCTGCGGCACCCTCAACCCGACCGAAGGCGGCATCCAGACCCGGGGAAGGATCACTGCCCTGCTGGAACTCGGCTCCGGCTTCAACCCGGAGTTCACCGGCGAGGAAAACATCTTCATGAACGGCGCGGTCCTCGGCCTGAGTCGAGGCGAGAGATGCACGCCTGTTTTGACGACATCGTGGACTTCGCCGACATCGGCGATTTCATCCGCCAGCCGGTGAAGACCTATTCAAGCGGCATGGCGGTGCGGTTGGCCTTTGCCGTGCAGGCGATGGTCGGACCTGACATCCTGGTGGTGGACGAGGCCCTGGCGGTCGGTGACGCCAAGTTCCAGGCCAAGTGCTTCGATCGTCTCAACCAGTTGAAGCAGCGGGGCACGAGCATCCTGCTGGTCACCCATTCCGGGGAGCAGATCGTCACCCACTGCTCCCAGGCCATCCTGCTCGACAACGGCATGATGGTGGAGAAAGGGGAGCCCAAGCAGGTGGTCAACCGCTACATGGACATCCTCTTCGGCAAGGCGAGGAAGCCTGCCGCTCCCGTGCAGCAGGCATCGTCGTCGCCCGCTGCGCCGAAAGAGGTGGCAGGTGGCGCGTATCCCCTGAATAACCTGGAAGACGTCTTCGCCACCCGGCCTGGCTACAACCCGCATGAATACCGCTGGGGCGACGGCACGGCCATCATCCAGGACTTTTACCTGCTGGCGGACGACACCCCTTTTCCGTCTGCCGTCACCACCGGCCAGCGGATTCGGCTGGTGGTATCCATCCGCTTTTGCGAAGACCTGGTCCGCCCCATCCTGGGCATCACCGTGAAGAGCAAAGAAGGGGTGACCCTGTACGGCACCAACTCGGAGACGCTCACCATCGATGATTTTCAACAGTACGGCCGCAAGGGCACGGTGATCAACGCGGTGGCCGAATTTTCCTGCGCCTTGGCCCAGGGTGATTACTTTCTTTCTCTTGGGGTCGCCACCCGGGTCGGGGAGGAGATTGTCCCCCACGACCGGCGCTACGATGCCATCCATCTCCAGGTGCGCCCTAACGCCACGTTCTTCGGCCTGGCCGATCTCGGCCTCAGGCTGTCCGCTCAACTGCTGAACTGATCCATGCCTTTTAACACATCGCTTTCGCGGGCCGGGTATGCACTTTCGCAACCCGCCTCGTTCTGGATACGACCGGGTTATGCCGGCATCGCCTACAGTGACGGCGAAGAAACTGAACAGCGCCTGGCCGCGATACTTGCCGGTGCTGCCGATCTCTCCGTTTTTTCCCGTGAGTTGGCGGCCCAGTGGACCGACTGGGCCTCACTCTACCATCTCTCCGGCAGCCGTGCGAACCTGCTGCGGCCGTTCCGGGAACGGCTCGAACAGGCCGAGGTGCTCGAGGTCGGCGCCGGCTGCGGCGCGATCACCCGCTACCTGGGGGAATGCGGCGCCCGCGTGCTGGCCCTGGAAGGATCACCCCGCCGGGCGGCCATGGCCCGATCGCGGACGCGGGATTTGGCCAATGTGACCGTGGTGGCCGATCGGTTCGACCAGTTTGTTTGCGATCAGCGTTTCGATGTGATCACCCTGATCGGAGTGCTCGAATACGCAGCCCTGTTCACCGAGGGTGCGGAGCCGGCGGTGCGCATGCTCGAACGGGTGCGCGGACTGCTCAAGCCCGGCGGCAAACTGATTGTCGCCATCGAAAACCAGCTGGGCCTCAAGTATTTTGCCGGCGCCGCCGAGGACCACCTGAACGAACCCATGGTGGGCATCGAGGGGCGGTACGGCGAGAAGGGACCGCGTACCTTCGGCCGCGCCGCCCTGGCCGGGGTCCTGCGCCGGGCCGGGCTGACCAGCCTGCAGTTCCTGGCGCCATTTCCGGATTATAAACTGCCGGTCTCCATCGTCACGGAGCGGGCACTCTCCTGTGCAGGGTTTGATGCGGCCGCCTTTGCCTGGCAGAGTGCGCGGCGGGATTTTCAGCTGCCCCGCCATCTTGCGTTTGCGCCGGAACTGGCCTGGCCGCAAGTGGCGGCCAACGGCCTGACGCTCGATCTGGCCAATTCCTTTCTCGTTGTGGCCGGCACCGCAGATGAACCCTTTGCCGATCCCACCGTTCTCGCCTTTCACTACAGCACCAATCACCGGCTCGCCGCCTACTGCAAGGAGACGCGCTTTTGCCTGCAAGGAAACCGCGTCGAGGTTCGCTATCAGCCGCTTGGCGAAGGCGCTGCGGTCGAGAGCCGACGCGTGCGTTTTTGTGTGCCGGAACGGGCGAACTATGTGTCCGGCTCGCCGCTGTCCAGCGAACTGATGGCCATCGTCACCCGCGACGGCTGGCGGATGGAGGAGGTCGGCGGGTTTCTGCGGCGCTACCTGGCCATCTTCGAAGCGCTGGCCTCCACCCCGGAGCAGCCGCTGCACGTGGCCTCACTGGCGACGCTTGTGCCGGGAGAATATTTCGACGCAGTGCCGCAGAATATTCTCATCGACCCGGATGGCCAATGGCACCTCATCGACCACGAATGGGATCTGACCGAACCCTTCCCGGCCGGCTGGCTGCTGTACCGCGCCCTGCTGCTGCTGATCATGTCGTTGACCCGTCTGCACCAAAGCAAGAGCGAGTTTGCCGCAACCCGGGCCGGCTTCATGCTGGCGGCCCTGGAGGCGACCGGCTTTGCGGCCGACGAGGAACTGCTGCTCCACTACGGGCGGCTGGAGATCCAGGTGCAGGCGGAGATCGAGGGCGAGGCGGAACCCGATTGCACCCGTTGGGGACCGGAGGAACCACTGCCCCAGCGGGTACTGCTCCACGAGGTCGCCGCTGACCGGGAGCGACAGATCGCCCTGTTGCACGGGCATATCCACGGCCTGATCCAGGATGCGGAACGCAAGGAGCGCGAGGTCGCCAGTGAAGCGGCCCGGGCGGCGAGAGGCAAGGCCCGGGAGATCAACTTCTGGCGCCGGCAGCTCCGCCGGACAGAACACAACATCAGCGTCATCCGCCGGAACCAGGCCCGCAACCTGTTCATTCGGGGCGCGCAGGCCCTTGGCCGGTTCAATGTCCGCAGGAGTCTGGAATGTCGGCGCCTGCGTCGGTTGTTGCAGACGCAGCCCCTGCTCGATGCGGCCTGGTACCTGCAGCAGTATCCCGATGTCGGCCGGATGCAGCTCGATCCGGTGCAGCATTACGTCTTCTTCGGGGCTGACGACGAACGCAATCCCAACCCGTACTTCGATACCCAGTGGTACCTGGAGACCTTTCCGGAGGTGGACCGGATGGGCATGAACCCACTGCTGCATTACCTGCAGCACGGTCCGGAAGAGGGCACGGATCCCAATCCGTATTTCGACACCTGCTGGTACCGCCAGGCCTACCCGCAAGCGGAGAGCGAAGGGCTCCACCCGCTGGTACACTACATCGAACAAGGCTGTCGGGGCGAAACCAACCCCAACCCGTATTTCGACACCGATTGGTACCGGCGGGTCTACAGCGATATCGCGGAGAACGACCTGGACCCGCTGCTCCACTACATCCTCCATGGTTTCCACGAGGAGCGGAACCCGGGGCCCCATTTCCATGCCTGCTGGTACCTGGAGCAGTACCCGGAGGTCGCGGCCAGCGGCGAGGACCCGTTGCTTCATTTTCTCTGGCAGGGCGAACGGCAGGGCTGTAACCCCAACCCGTGGTTCGATGCCCCATGGTACCGGCAGCAGTACCTGGAGGGCAGCGTTGAGGACGGGCGCCCGCTGCTCCATTTTCTGCAGACCGGCATGCAGCAGGGCTACAGGCCACGCCCCGATCTGGATGGCGAAGACTACCTGCGGCGCATCGAGTCCGCGGGTCGAACAGCTGGTTGAGTGCATCTGTCCGCCCCTGCCGCGGCCTGGTTGAAGGGGGCGGCCGGAAGGCGATCTCCCTTTTTCGCCGTGGCTTTTGCAAGGGAATTGAAACTTCCTCCTGATTGTGCTAGAAAGTAGCCTTTTTGTGGACTTGCGGGCCGACAGGTGACGCCGTCCACCCCGTATCATTGACAGGGCAGCATCTGAGCCCGCACCAACCGGCGCGACGGCGGAGAGACAACCGAAATGAAAGTACTGGTCACAGGCGGTACCGGGTTCACCGGCAAGGCGCTGGTGAAACGACTCATCGACGAGGGGCACGAGGTGGTCAGCCTCGACTACCAGGAAGGGCTGAAGACCGAGGAAATCCGCCAGTGGGGCGCCACGGTGGTGATCGGCAGCGTCACCGACCGCGAGGTGGTGCGCCCGCGCATGGAGGGCGTGGACATCGTCCACCACCTGGCCGCGGCCTTCCGCGAACTGAACGTGCCCAACAGCCATTATGACGAGGTCAACGTCGGCGGCACCCGCATCGTCCTGGAGGAGGCCTTCAAGGTGGGGTCAAGAAGTTCATCTACTACCTCCACCTGCGGCGTGCACGGCAACATCGACCGCCCCCCGGCGACGAGGACGCGCCGATCCAGCCCGGCCGACTACTACCAGCGGACCAAGTACGAGGCCGAGCCGCTGGTGCACGAGTACCACCACAAGGGCATGCCGACGGTGATCCTGCGGCCGGCGGCCATCTACGGCCCGGGCGACCCGGAGCGGTTCTTCATGATCTTCAAGCGGGTAGCAGGGGCGTTCTTCCCCATGTTCGGCATCGGGCAAGACCCTCTACCACCCGCTGTACATCGACAACCTGGTGGACGCCTTCATGCTGGCCATGGAGCCGGGCAAGGGTGACGGCGAGGCCTACCTGATCGCCGACGAGGAGTACGTGCAGATCGAGACCCTGGTGCGCAAGGTCGGCCAGGCGCTCGGACGTGCGAGGTGAGGATCCCGCATTATCCCGATCCTGCCGCTGATGATTGCCGGCCACGTCGTGCGAGAAGGTCTGCAAGCCCTTCAGCATCACGCCGCCCATCTTCCCGCGCCGGGTCGACTGGTACCGGCAGAACCGCGCCTTCGACATCGGCAAGGCCAAGCGCGATCTCGGCTACAACCCGCGCATCGGTCTGGACGAGGGGTTGAAGCGCACCGGCGAGTGGTACCGCCGGGAAGGGTTCATCGCCTGACACCGGCCCCGGCCGCACCGCACCAATCCCCATTATGCAGCGCAACCTCACATCGCTGGCCGCCGCCGAGTTCGACCTGCTGGTCATCGGCGGCGGCATCACCGGCGCCTTTGTCGCCCACGACGCCTCGCTGCGCGGCCTGCGCGTGGCCCTGGTGGAAAAGGGTGACTTTGGCGCGTTCACCTCCTCGGCCTCGTCCAAACTGCTGCACGGCGGTGTCCGCTACCTGCCCAAGGGCCAGTTCTGGAAGGTGCGCGAATCCTACCGGGAAACCGCTGTCTTCCAGCACATCGCGCCGCACCTGACCCGCTGGCTGCCCTTCCTCGTGCCCACCGAGTCGGGCGCGCTGATGAAGGGCAGGGCGGCCATGCACGCGGCCATGCTCCTCTACGGCCTGTGCGGCACCGGGATCGACCGGCTGATCACCGACCGCGGCAAGCAGCCGCCACCGCGCACCTTTCTGCCGCCCGGGCGGGCCAGGGAGCGGGCGCCGCTGCTCACGGCCATCCCGCGTCTCACCGGCGCACAGGTGCTGTGGGAGTCGCACATGCACAGCTCCGAGCGCATGACCCTGGCCGTGCTCAAGAGTGCGGCCCGGCACGGGGCGGAGGTGGCCAACCACCTGCAGGTGGACGGGCTGCTGGGCGAGGCGGGCCGGGTGGTCGGCGCGCGGGTCACGGACCGCATCCACGGCGACAGCTTTGCCATTCGCGCGCGGCTGACGGTCAACGCCGCCGGACCGTACGTGCAGGGCATCAACGAATCCGTGCCGCAGTTGCGCCTGAAGGAGCGCCTGACCGGCTTCTCCAAGGGCGTGCACCTGGTGGTCCGTCAGCTCGAGCCGGAGTACGCCCTGGCCCTGACCACCGGCAAGAAGATCGAGGGCATCGTCAGCCGCGGCGGCCGCCATTTCTTCATCATCCCGTGGCGCGGCTGCTCGCTCATCGGCACCACCAATGTCCCCTTCAACGGGCAGCTCGACGAGGTGCGGGTGACGGCCCGCGACATCGACGACTTCCTCGTGGACATCAACGACGCCCTGCCCGAGGCACATCTCACCCGCGACGACGTGCGCTACGCCTTCTGCGGCATCTACCCGCTCATCGCCTCCGAGGTCCGCGCCGACACCTACCAGGGCACCGGCGAGTACCAGGTGATCGACCACGGCTCAGGCGAACGGCGTGGACGGTATCATCACCGCCCTGGGCGCCAAGTACACCACCGCCCGCCGGGTGGCCGAACAGGCGGTGGACCTGGCCGCGACCCGACTGGGGCGGACCGGGGCAGTGTGCCGCACCACGGTCGAGCGGTTGGCCGAGGGCGCCATCGACGATATCGACACCTTTCGCCAGGACTGCCGCCGCCGCTACCGCGAAGACCTGGAGCCGGCAATCATCGACGAACTTGTCCGCAACCACGGTCTCGGTGTGCACGAGCTGGTCGAGATGGGCCGCGAGCGGGACCTGCTGCATCCCGTGGCCCCGGATCGGCTGACCCTGGCCGTGGAGGTCGAGCACGCGGTGCAGAGCGAGATGGCCCTGACCCTGGACGACCTGCTCTTCCGCCGCACCGGCCTGGGCACCATCGGTCATCCGGGTGAGGCGGCGGTGGCGCGCTGCGCCGACCTGATGGGCGCGCTCCTCGGTTGGGACGCGGCGGAAAAGGCCCGCCAGATCGAGATCGTGGCCGACCGCTACGCCTACCGCTGAGCGACCGTCGCCGATCCCGCCATGCTCGCCCTGCACATCGCCCCGACCCCCTTCTTTGCCGACCGGGGCTGCCATATCCGCATCCGCAACGAGATCGAGGCGCTCCGGGACAGCGGCGTGCGCGTCATCCTCTGCACCTACCCGCTGGGCGCCGACCAGGAGGGCATCGACATCCGCCGGACCGCCCGCATCCCGGGCTACACCCGGGTGGACGCCGGCTTCTCGCCCTTCAGGTTTCCGGCCGACCTGCTGCTCTTCCTGCTCGTGCTGCGCACCGCCTGGCGGGAGCGGCCGGACGTGCTCCACGGGCACCTGCACGAGGGCGCCCTGATCGGCTGGGCCGTGCGCCTGTGCCTGTTCTGGCGGCGCCTGCCGGTGATCATGGACATGCAGGGCAGCCTCAGCGGCGAGCTGGTGGGCTACGGCACGGTCTGCGGCACGGGCCGGCTGGTGCGGCTGGTGCGCTGGGTGGAGCGGTGCATCTGCCGGCTGCCGCAGCTCTTCTTCTGCTCCTCGCCGCGGAGCCTGGACCTGCTCCGCCGGGACTTCGGTGTGGCGGAGGAGCGGCTGGTGCTGCTCAACGACGTGGTGCCGGACCGGTTCTTCGCCGATCAGGAGCAAGCGGTGCTGCGCCGCGAACTGGACCTGCCCGCGGAACGGACCGTGGTGCTCTACTCCGGCTCGCTGCTGCCGGGCAAGGGGCTCGGCCATGTGCTCGACGCCATCGCCGAGCTGCAGGGGCAGCGGCCGGACCTCTTTTTTGTGCTTGTCGGTTACCCGGTGGACGAGGTGCGCACCCAACTCGAGACCCGCGGCCTGGCCGACTCGGTCCGCCTGGTCGGCCGGGTGGCCTACGACGAACTGCCCCGCTGGCTGGCCGTGGCCGACATCGCCCTGGAGCCCAAGGAAGAGGTGAGCGGCGAGGCGAGCGGCAAGGTGCTCCACTACCTGGCGGCCGGGCTGCCGGTGGTCTGCTTCGACACCGTGAACAACCGCGACCTGCTCGGTGAGCTGGGCTACTACGCCCGAGCGAACGGCCCCTCGTTCGCGGCGGCCATCCTCCAGGCCGCAGACGACCCTGCCGGTCGGCAGGCACGCGGCCGTGCCGGCCGGGAAGCGGTGCAGCGCACCCATTCCTTTGCCGGCATCCGTGCGATCCTGCACACCTGGTACGAGCGGCTGCGCGACCGGGCCGCGAGCGGCGGCTGACCGGTCGGCTGTTGTCCGTTTTCCGGGCGCCTCGCCCCTTTCGGCGGCGTCCGACACGATTTTTTCCTGAATTCCCTGTTCCTTCGGAGTGATGACTATGTGCGGCATCTGCGGTTTTTCCTGGAACGATGAAGCCCTGATTCGCAGGATGGCGGACCGGATCGTGCATCGCGGTCCGGACCAGGAGGGGTTCTTCTGCACCGACGGGATGTCGCTCGGCTTTCGCCGGCTGTCGATCATCGACCTGAGCGAGAACGGCAGCCAGCCGATGTTCAACGAGGACAACACCGTCTGCCTGGTGTTCAACGGCGAGATCTACAATTTCCAGGAACTGCGCCCGCAGCTCGAAGCAAAAGGGCACCGCTTCCGCAGCAACACCGATTCCGAGGTGATCCTGCACGGCTACGAGGAATACGGGATCGACGTGGTCAACCACCTGCGCGGCATGTTCGGCTTCGCCCTCTACGACACCGTGCGCAAACGGCTGCTGCTCGCCCGCGACCGCATCGGCATCAAGCCGCTCTACTACACCCGGCAGAACGGCCGGCTGGTGTTCGGTTCGGAGATCAAGTCCATCCTCCAGGACCCGGGCGTGGAGCGGCAGGTCAATCACCAGGCCCTGTACGACTACCTCGGCTTCGAGTTCGTGCCCGCACCGGAAACCATGTTCGCGGGCATCAGCAAGCTGCCCGCCGGCCACCTGCTCGTCTGGGAGAACGGCCAGGCTTCGGTCCGCCGCTACTGGGACCTGAGCTTCCGGCCGGCCGCGCCCATGCCCCGCTTCGAGGAGGCGGTGGAGCAGCTGCGCGAACATCTGGACACCGCGGTCAAGAGCCACCTGGTCTCGGATGTGCCGCTCGGCGTCTTCCTCTCCGGCGGGCTCGACTCGAGCTGCCTGGTGGCGCTGATGCGGCGGCACATCAGCGGCCCGCTCAAGACCTTCACCATCGGCTACGAGGACAAGACCTTCTCCGAGCTCGACTACGCCCAGATCGTCGCCGACCACTGCCAGACCGACCACCAGGTGCTGCGCCTCGACTCGCTCAAGCCCGCCTACGTGGAGGAGACCCTCTAGCACCTGGACGAGCCCATGACCGACCTGTGCACGGTGCCGCTCTACCTGCTCTGCAAGCAGGCCCGAGAGCACGTCACCGTCTGCCTGTGCGGCGAGGGCGGCGACGAGAGCTTCGCCGGCTACGACCGGTTCAAGGCCAGCCGGCTGAACGCCAGGTATTTCAGCCTCCTGCCCCGGGTGGTCCGCCAGCAGCTGGTGGGCCGGATGGCGCGACTGCTGCCCGACCAGCCGCAGAAGAAGGGCGCTGATCAACATGCTCAAGCGGTTCGTCGAGGGCGCCACCCTGCCCGAGGACGGCCAGCACCTGCGCTGGCAGTACTTCCTCAACACGACCCTGGAGCAGGCGGCTGTTCCAGCCCGGGTTCCGTGCGCACATCAATGGCGACCCCTTCTGGCAGGTGCGCGAGTACGACAGCCGCTGCGACGCCCTGGACCGGGTGAACCGCGAGATCTACCTGGACATGCGCTTCATGATGACCGACAGCGTGCTCATGAAGGTGGACCGATGACCATGGCCTCGGCCCTGGAGATCCGCGTGCCGCTGCTCGACCACGTGCTCGTCGAGTTCCTCGCCTCCCTGCCGGGCGACTGGAAGCTCAACAAGATGACCACCAAGTACATCTTCCGTGCCGCCCTGAAGGGGCTCCTGCCGGACAAGATCGTCCACCGCGGCAAGCAGGGCTACAGCCTGCCGGTCAAGCACCTGCTGCGCGGCGAGTTGCACGACTACATGGTCGAGCGGCTGCACGACTCCACCGTGCTCCGGGAAACCATGGACATGGCCTATATCGACCGGCTCATCGCCGAGCACGACGCCCTCAAGCACAACCACAACCACATCCTCTGGGCCCTGCTCAACGTGGCCATCTGGCACGACCGCTTCTTCCGCTGAGCAGGCCGACCGCGCGGCCGGGCATCAGCGGCGACCGATCGCCGCAGCAGCGGGCCGCTCGATGCGGGCGTACGTCCAGGCGGCCAGCAGGGCGGTGCCGGCCAGGGTGAGCAGGAAGAGCGGCAGGCCGTGCGGGTGGCGGCCGGTGTAGTGGAAGAGCAGGTTGTCGACGAGGGTCTTGACCAGTGGGTGGAGGAGGTAGACGCTCAGGCCGATGACGCCAAGGCGGCACAGTGGCGGCCAGGTGAGCAGTCGCGGCAGCGGGCCTGCTGTGGCACGGGCGCAGGAGAGGACGAGCAGGGCGGCGAGTGTGCCGTAGACGCCGAAATAGCGCTGGCCGAGGACGATGGCCTCACCATAGAGGCGACCGGTGGAACAGAGCACGAAGAACACCAGGAGTACCAGCCCGAGCGGCGACCAGAAGCGGGCAAGGATTGGAGCCGGGTCGTGCTGTGGCGGCGCCGTCTCCAGGGATTCGTTGACAAAGGCGGCGAGCACCCCGGCCAGGAACACGCCGAGCAAGAACTTCATTCGGGCGAAATCCATGCCCAGCAGCCAGACCGTGTCCGTGCCGCCGAACCGGTTCCAGAGGAGCATGAGCGCACCCAGGGCAAGCGGCAGCCACCACCGGCCGATCCGCTTACCGGCGGCCAGCGGCAGCATGAGCAGCGGCAGCACTAGGTAGAAGAGAATTTCCTGGGGGATGGCCCATAGGTGACCGATGCCGGTGACGAACAGGGCGTGCAGCAGGGTCTCGTCGAACCTGTTGGTGAGCGCGAAAACGACGAACAGATAGGTCCAGTACAGGGGCAGGATGCGCGCAAACCGGCGCAGCAGGTAGGCGCCCAGTTCCCCCGGCGTCCAAGCCCGCTCCGGTTCGCGAAGAAAGGGGCGGGCGAGCAGGAAGCCGCTCAGGGCGAAGAAGATGTACACCCCCGAGGTGCCGACGCCGGAGAACCAGCCCATAGTGTGATCGGCGATGACGAGCAGGGCCGCGTAGCCGCGCAGCCCGTCCAGGGCGGGCAGGTGGGGTAACGCGGGTGCGGGCTGCCGTTCTGGTGCGGGCCGGCGCACCAGCCAGGCATGGGTGACGAGACCGGCCACCACGCTCCAGACCAGGGCCACGGCCAGGGCCGCCCCGGGCAGGCGCGGATAGAGCCGTTCCTTGGACACCAGGAAGGGGTCGTCTGCGGTCGAGGTGATCTCCAGGTGATCGCCGGTCAACTGCATGCGGACTTCGGGCCTGCCGGGCGCAAACCGCTCGGCGATCTCCCGCGGGCCGAGCACCAAGTCCGGCGCAAAGAAACTGAACACCCTGATGCCGTAAAGCCGTGCCGTGCCGCCCTGCTCCCCTGGGTCGAAGCGGACCCGGTTGAACGAGCCAGCCTTGGGGTGGAGCACGTGCCGGTCCCGTTGCGGACCGGCAAGGACGGCGGCTGAGGCCCGTCTCTCGGTAAAACTGCCGCTGTGGGCATAGTAGAGACGCAAATGGTCATCGTGGTCGAGTTGCACATCGAACTCCATGGTCTGCACGCCTGGCAGGACCGTGAAGAGAAAGAGGAAGACGGCGCCGGCAAACAGGCTGGCGACGAGCCAGGGCAGGATGTTTTGCAAGGGGGGAAACCGCTGGGCGCGCATCGGATGTCCGAGGTGAGTGGGGAGAACCAAGCCCGGCCGGGATTGTACCTCCCGGGCTCGGAATGTCTGGCCGGAACTTCTTTTCTCTGTTAAAAAGCGCGGTCGAAAGATATTGCTACGTTATAATCAAGGCAGGTGCAATGAAAAACAGGGCCGGCAGCGGTCGACCGCCGAAATTTGAGGAAGCATGCCGTCCGGTGACCATGACCCTGCCGGTGCGCATTCTTCAGCGACTTGAAGCCCTGGACAGCGACCGGGCGCGGGCAGTGGTCAAATGCGTGGAGGCGGTCGGACAGTCGGCTTGGGAAGGGGAGAATCGGGTTGAACTGGTTGCCGTTTCGGCGCACTCTTCGCTGATTGTCGTCGGGCCGTGTCCGAGTCTGCGGGGTGTCCCCTGGCTGGAGATGATCGAGATCGCCCCCTGCCGTTTTCTCCTTTCCGTACCCACCGGCACAGCCATTGAAACCCTGGAGGTGACCCTGCTTGACCTGATTGAGCGGTTGCCTCCCTCCGAGGAGGCGGACAGGGTGCTCCTCACCCAACTCCGAGGGCACCTGTCCCGCCTGCGGCGCAGCGAGGGGGTGGTCAAGAGGGAGGTGCTGGTGGTCGATATGAGCAAGGCGTAAGCCGGGTGGCGCTTCCGCAGAACCGGAGGCGCTCCATATGCGGCTTGACAGCCCGGACCCGGTACGGCATACTCACCGCTTTTTTCCCGGCGCGAATACCGCCTGAAGGCCGCTGCCGCTCGTCGCCCCGCCCTCGCGACGTTCCGCCGGTCCAGGCACCGCACCCCTGACCCCTGATTGTCGGCCATGGTTTTCAGTTCAACGATCTTCCTGTTCTTTTTCCTGCCGCTGACCCTGCTGGCCTATTTCGCTGGTCGGTCCGCGCGGGCGGAACCTCATCCTGCTGTGCGCCAGTCTCCTCTTCTATGCCTGGGGCGAGACCGTCTACCTGCTGGTGATGCTCTTCTCCATCGCCGCCAACTACCTGTTCGGCCGCCTCATCGACCATGCCCGGCAGCGCGGCCGCAGGGGCGGGCTGGCCTTCGCCTGCGCGGTGGCCACCAACCTCGGCCTGCTCGGCTTCTTCAAGTACGCGAACTTCGTCGTCGACAACCTCAACGCGCTCCTCCCGGCTGCTGGGCTGGCCGCCCTCGACGTCGCCGGGTGCACCTGCCCATCGGCATCTCGTTCTTCACCTTCCACGCGATCTCGCTACGTCGTCGACGTCTACCGCCACGACGCCGCGGCGCAGAAGAGCCCGCTCGCACTTCGCCCTCTACATGCTCGCTCTTCCCGCAGCTGATCGCCGGGCCCGATCGTCCGCTACCACGACATCGCCGACCAGCTCGCGCAGCGCAGCGGTCACGCCTCGACGACTTCGCCTACGGCGTGCGCCGCTTCGTCATCGGCCTGGCCAAGAAGGTGCTCATCGCCAACGTCGTGGCCGGGCCCGCCGACACGCATCTTCGCCATGCCGGCGGACGAGCTCACCGGCCGCTCGCCTGGCTCGGCGTCGTCTGCTACACGCTGCAGATCTACTTCGACTTCTCCGGCTACTCGGACATGGCCATCGGCCTCGGCCGGATGTTCGGCTTCCAGCTTCCTCGAGAACTTCAACTACCCCTACGTCGCCCGACTCGATCCGCGAGTTCTGGCGGCGCTGGCACATCTCGCTCTCCACCTGGTTCCGCGACTACCTCTACATCCCGCTGGGCGGCAACCGCGTCGGCGCCGGCGCGCACCTACGTCAACCTGCGTGCTCGTCTTCTTCCTGTGCGGCCTGTGGCACGGCGCGAGCTGGACCTTCGTCATCTGGGGCCTCTACCACGGCACTTTCCTGGTGCTGGAACGGGTGCCGGCGGTGCGCCGGCTGCTCGACCGGCTGCCCGCGCCGCTGCGGCATGCCTACGCGCTCCTGGTGGTGATGGTCGGCTGGGTGTTCTTCCGCGCCGACACCTTCGCCCAGGCCCTGGCCTACCTGCAGGCCATGGTCGATTTCTCCCGGCCGCCGTTGTTCAACTCGCAGCTGTTCCTCGCCCTGAACAACGAGTTTTCCCTCACCCTGGTCGCGGCGGTGATCGGCTCGACGCCGGTGTTCGTGCTGCTGCAGCGGTGGCGGACGGGACGACCGATTGTGCCGGCTCCGGCGATGCGCTGGCTTGCGGCCACGGCCCAGGTCGGCTCGCTCGGTTTCGTGCTCGTCTACAGCATCGCCGCGGTGCTCGGCGGGGCGCACAACCCCTTCCTCTATTTCCGCTTTTAGGGGGCAGGGTCCATGCATCGCCACCGGCTTCGCAGCCTCCTGACGATCGCCTCCGGCGCGATCTGTTTCCTTGTGCTGGTGCTCGCCCTGCAGAACATCTTCGGCCTGCGGGAAACCCTCTGGCAGGCTCCCGGCGAGGGGCTGATCGTGGTCGTTCTCCTCGTTTTCCTGTTCGTCTGGCGGCTGCGCGACCTGGATCCCCTGGCCCGGGCCGATGGCTTGCGCCGGTTCGCGCTCAGCGCCCTGTTCGTGGCCGTGCTCGCCGCACCGCTGGCGGCCCAGCTCGCCTTCCTTGGTCGCAGCGCCGCCGCGGTTGCCGGCCAGCTCGCCGCCGCCGAGCAGGACGCCGGAGCCAGGGTGCTGGCCGTGGTACGGGGCTTTCCCGCCGCCTACGAAGACTACCTCAAGCGGGAGTTCCGCCTGCCGCACTGGTTCGTGCAGCTCAACGCCCTGGTCAAGGTGCACCTCCTGCGAGTCTCGCCGAACAACAACATCGCCCTCGGCACGGACGGCTTCTATTTCGAGGGCATGGGCACCAGCCGGGTGGAAGGCGAACTCGTCGAGAGCTTCGACAACATCGCCGACTACATGGGCCAGGCGCCGTTCACCGAGGCGGAACTGCTGCAGTGGAAGATCGCCCTCGAGCAGCGGCGCTACTGGCTGCAGCAGCAGGGCAGCGAGTATGTGTTCGTGCTCGCGCCGACCAAGGCCTTTGTCTACCCGGAACACCTGCCGGGCAGGTTGCAGCAGGTGCGCGGCCGCTCCCGCTACGAGCAGCTGTCCAGCTACCTGCGCGAGCACGCGGACATCCCCTTCATCGATCTGCTGCCGCCGCTGCTCGCCGCCAAGGATCGGGCGGACTCCCCGCTCCTTTTCTACAAGACCGATTTCCACTGGAACTTCTACGGCGCCTTTGTCGCCTACCGGGCGATCGTCGACCAACTGGCCCGCTTCTTTCCCCAGTACCCGTTCCCGGCACCGGAACTCGCGGACTTCGAGATGCGCATCGACAAGCACTGGGCGCACGAGAGCTTCATGTACATGCTCGGCCTGCCCCTGTTCCTGCACCGCAACGAGCACCACATCACCATGGTGCCGCGGCCCGGCGGGCCCTACGACACCGCCCTCGACCTGCCGCCCGGCGGCATCTACGACCACTACCCGCCGCTGCGGTCGATCACCGGCCCGGACGGCTCGAGCATGGAGGTGCGCCTGCTGCGCAACCCCGGGGCGCCGCTGCCGTCCATCGCCCTGCTCGGCGACTCCTTCCTGGAGAAGTGCATCTATTTCTTCTCGGCCAATGCCCGGCGGGTGCTCAACCACCGCACCGTGGTCAACTTTCCCAAGGAAATCTTCTTCTACGAGCAGCCGACCATCGTCATCCAGGAGATCCTCAACATGTTCATCCTCCGCCCGCCGCCCAAGAACCCCTGGCGGCTCGGCGCCCACTACGTGGAGGAGAAGTTCCGCCGCAACGCGGAGCGGGTGCTGCTGCGCCGCGAGGTGGCCCCGGCGGCACGGCGGGTGGAATTGGCCGGTCTGCCGGCGGGACGGCCCGGCGAGGTGCGGGTGGCAGCGGTGACGTTTACCGTGGAGACCGGCGAGCGGTTCGACCTCCGGCTGCTCGACCGAGCGGGCAGGGTGGTTGGCACGCGACGGCTGCCGGGTGCGCCCGGACAGCCCGGTCTGCCAGATCCTCCTGCCCAACGAGGCGGTTGCCCTGGAGGTGGTTGCCGCCAGGGGCCGGCCGCCGGTCCGTGCCGCAGTGGGCGCGGTGGAGGTGCGCAGCGATGTCTCCGGCCGTTGACCGGTTCCTGTCCGGGTGGCCGCGGTCGGCTGCATGTGACCGGAATTATGTCTTGTCCGGAGCCGCACCCTGTTGTAGGGTAGGCCACCTGTCCGCCGGTGCCGGCCGGCCGGTTGCCCCCGCCGGCGTGCGCCGGGCGGTCCCATCCCGAGAGGAGTCATGAGTCCCAAGGTTTCCGTCGTCATCCCCGCCTACAACCACGAGCGGTTCATCCAGGCCGCGGTGGACAGTGTGCTCGCCCAGACGCACGCCAACCTGGAGCTGATCGTGGTCGACGACGGCTCCACCGACCGCACCGGCGCCATCGTCCAGGCGGTGAGGGACCCGCGGCTCAGCTATTACCACCAGGAGAACCAGGACGCCTACAACACCATCAACCGGGGGCTGTCGCTGGCCACCGGTGAGTTCGTGGCCATCCTCAACTCGGATGACGTCTACACCACGGACCGGCTCGAACGGCTGCTCGCGGCCCAGCGGGAGAGCGGCGCCGAGTGCCTGTTCTCCGATGTCTCGCCCATCGACGACGACGGCCGGCCGCTCGATGACCCGAACTTCGGCTGGAACCTCTGGCACCAGAAGAACAGGGCCTTCTACTTTGCCTGTGGCGACCTGTACACCGCCTTTCTCAAGGGCAATTTCATGGTCACCACCTCCAACCTGTTTCTCACCCGCGAGGCCGCGACCCGGGTGGGCCCCTTCGCGCCGCTGCGCTACCTGCACGACTACGACTATATCTTCCGGGTGCTGCTCGCCTGCCCGGGCCGGGTCCGGTATCTCGACCACGAACGGCTGCTGTTTTACCGCATCCACGGCGGCAACACGCTCAGCGAGGCGGCCATCATCGGCCGCGAGCAGGACCGGCAGGTGATCCGGCAATACCTGCTGGCCGGCGTCCCGGAGGCGGTGCGCGACCTGGTGGCCGCGGGCTGCGACCGATTGGTGGAACTCGAGCAGGAACTGGCCGAGGTGCGGCAGACCCTGGCGCCGCCGCCGGCCGAGCCCTCCATCCGCCAGTCGGCCCGGACCCTGGTGCGCGCCCTGCGGCGGCGGCTGGGCCGCTGAACCGCCGGTGCGCCGCCCCGTGCTGGTTGACTTCATGATTCCGGCTGGTGATTGCCCATGAACTGGCAGACCTACTACACCCTCGATGAACTGCTGCAGGCCGGCGAACAGGTCGCGGCCGACTGCGACACCGTCTCCTTCGACCTGTTCGACACCCTCCTCATCCGCCGCATCCACGACCCGGACATGGTCAAGCCGGCGGTGGCCCGCTACATCGCCGCCCGCGCGGCCGAGGCCGGGCTCACCTGGTCGTGGCCGCAGGTGCAGCGGCTGCGCGACCGGGTCGAGCAGGGCCAGCGCCGCGAGACCAGCCAGCAGTTCGAGGACCACGAGGCCCGTTACCCGGACTTCATGAGCCGGACCCTGCAGCGCATCTTCGCCGACCAGTACACCGACACCCTGCTCGACGAGGTGACCGACTACGAGATTGTCCATCGAGAACGCCATGCTCGTGCCCCGCGCCCGGCTGGTGGACTGGCTGGGGCGCCTGCATGCCGCCGGCAAGCGGGTGCTGGTGGTCTCCGACATCTACCTGCCCGCCGCCCACCTGGAGCGGCTGGTCAGCCATGCCGGCTTCCGTGACCAGGTGGACGCGGTGGTCTCCTCGGCCGACACCTTCCTGGCCAAGGCCTCGGGCAAGGGGTTCGAGCTGCTGCGCGACCGCTACGACCTCAGCTGGGACCGCTGGCTGCACGTGGGCGACAACCCGCACTCGGACGGGCTGCGGCCCGCCGGCCTGGGCATGAGGGCGCTGGTGCTGCGTGACAGCGACGAGAAGCACCGCAAGGCCATCGTCAAGCGCTACCACCGCTACTCCCAGGGCCAGCCCTTCTGGAAGGGGCGGCTGGTGCAGCAGATGCTCCTGCCGCTCGAGGCGGAGAACCTGCCCCGGCCGCCGCTCTACGCCTACGGCTACACCGTGCTCGCGCCCCTGCTCGCCGCCTTCATCCAGGGCGTGGCCGAGTCCTGCCTGCAGGCGGGCATCCGCCGGCTCTACTTCTTCTCGCGCGAAGGGTGGATGTTCGAGCGCATCTGGCACGCCATCGTCCCCACGCTCTTCCCGGCCGCGCCCCTGCCCGAGACCTCGTACCTGTACGTGAGCCGCATGGCGCTGGCCGGGGCGAGCTGCGCCCACCAGGGACTGATCCGCGAGAATGCGGACATCGTCTTCCTGCCCGCCGGCAACCGCGACTTTCGCGACGTCTGCCGGGTGTTCGGCCTGCAGGCCGAGGGGTTCGCGCCGCACCTGGAGCGCCACGGCATGAGCGCCGAGACCGTGCTCTCCGGCGCCCACGAGGGCTACGAGCCGGACAACCGGCTGCGCTTCAACGTGCTGCTCGAGGACCGGGCCTTCCAGGACGAGGTCCGCGCCCAGACCGGCCCGGCCAACGCGGCCCTGCAGCGCTACCTGGAGGAGCAGGGGTTCTTCGCCCACCCGGAGGTGGCCCTGGTGGACATCGGCTGGCTGGGCACCATCCAGCGCTTCCTCTACGAGGCGGTCAAGCACCGGCCGGACACGCCGGCCTGCCGCGGCTTCCTGCTCGGCGCCACCCGCGGGGTGATGTACCCGACCTGCCCGAAGAACAGCGTCGAGGGGGTGCTCTACGACCGCTACCGTTTCGACCTGGCCGGCTCGACCATCCTCTACGCCCGCGACCTGTTCGAGGAGGCCTGCCGGGCGCCGCACCCGACCCTGAACGGCTACCGCCTTTCCGGGGACGGCGTCGAACTGGTGTTCCGCGAGCAGGAGGACGAGATCGGCACCGCCGAGAAACAGCAGGACGCCTATTTCCAGCCGCTCCAGCAGGGCGTGCTCGACGGGGTGGCCCGCTACGGGGCGGCCGTGGCCATGCTCGGCTACCGCATGCACGAACTGCGGCCCTGGGTGAACTACCTGCTGGTCAGCCGGCTCGCCTTCCCCCGGGTCGAGGAGATCACCGACATCCGCCACCGCCACCACCTGGACGATTTCCACGGCCAGCACCGGCCGAAGGCCCAACTGAGCAGGGGGCAGCGCCACCTGTGGGACTACCCGCCCGCGGCCCTGCGCTGGAACCCCTTGCTGCGACTGAAATTTTTCGCCCGTACCATCAGGGATCGATTGCGCGAGTAGACGACCATGAACGAGCCCATCACCACCGAACGTTACGATATCGGCCGCGGGGAGATCCTCCGCATCGCCCGCCTGCACACCCTCAACCGGGTGCTGCCGCTCGGCTATTTCGCCGGCTTCACCCGTCTGCGGCAGCTGACGGTGCTGTTCGTGGTCCACCAGTTCGGCCGGCGACTGTTCCGGCTGATCATCCCGCACGAGGCGCGGCTGACCCGGCTGTACCGGATGCTGGGTCGGAAATGAGCGGGCGGGCGGGTGATACCGGGCAGGAGAAAGGATCGGATCATGACAGCAGTGCAGGAGAACACCGCCATCACCGGGGCGGACAGGCGGTCGAGGCTGGAGCAGGCGCGAGGACGGAGCGGCGCGGCCGGCTGCTCATCTTCATCGTCGCCTACAACGCGGAACGGACCATCGAGGACGTGCTCCGGCGGATTCCGACCAGCCTGGCGGAGCGGTACGAGGTGGAGGTGCTCATCATCGACGACTCCTCCAAGGACGACACCTTCTTCCGCAGCGAACTGGCCAACCGCCGGGGGATCGTCCCCTTCAAGCTGACGGTGCTGTTCAACCCGGTCAACCAGGGCTACGGCGGCAACCAGAAGATCGGCTTCCATTACGCCATCGAGAACGGTTTCGACTGGGTGGCGCTGGTGCACGGCGACGGCCAGTACGCGCCCGAGTGTCTGCCCGACCTGGTGGCGGTACTGGCGGGCGGCGAGGCCGAGGCGGTGTTCGGCTCGCGCATGCTCGACCGGGGCGGCGCCCTGCGCGGCGGCATGCCGCTGTACAAGTACGTGGGCAACAAGATCCTCACCCGCTTCCAGAACCTGCTGCTCGGCACCCGGCTGAGCGAGTTTCACAGCGGCTACCGGCTGTACGCCACCCGGGCTCTGGCCGCGGTGCCCTTTGATCTCAACTCCAACGATTTCCACTTCGACACGGAGATCATCATCCAGTTCGTCATCGCCCGGCTGCGCATCCGCGAACTGCCCATCCCGACCTTCTACGGGGACGAGGTCTGCCATGTCAACGGCCTGCACTACGCCTGGAACGTCTGCTGGACCACCCTGCAGGCCCGGGTGCAGCGCTACCACATCTTCTACGACCGCAAGTTCGACTGCGCGGTCGAGCCGCCGCCGGTGGGCGAGGACCGGCTCGGCTTCCTCGACCGCCAGGTGCTGGCGCGGGTCGCCCCCGACAGCCGGGTGCTGGTGATCGGCACCCTGGCCGGCCCCTCTGCGGCGCGAGCTCGAGGCGCGCAGCTGCCGCCTGGTGGACCACGACGAGGAACGGCTCGCCTCGTCGAACCTGGAGGTCAAGGATTTCGACTGCCTGCTGCTCGCCGGCGACGGCATCCCGGGCGACCAGCCCGAGCAGCTGATCCCGGATCTGCGGCGGCTCTGTGTCGATTCCCCGGACATCACCATCATCCTGCACGTGGCCAACGTGGCCTTCTGCGTGACCCGCCTGCTGCTCCTGCTCGGCCGGTTCTCCTACTCGCGCCAGGGCGTGATCAACCTTCGCCAGCACCGGCTGTTCACCCTGCGCTCGGTGCGCAAGCTGTTCAGCCAGAACGGTTTTCAGATCGTCACGATCGTCGGCGTGCCGCTGCCGTATGAGCGCTTCTTCCGGAGCGAAACCCTGGCCCGGCTGGCGAGCAGCCTGCACGCCGGGCTGATCCGGGTGTGGAAGGGGCTGTTCGGCTACCAGTTCCTGGTGGTCACCCGGCCGCTGCCCTCGCTCCACTACCTGCTCCGGCGGGCGGAGCAGGTGGCCGAGGAACGCAAGAAGGAGCTGCCGGTCAGCGGGTGATGAATTCGCGGCCGCCGTCCGCGGGCAGGACCGTGACATCGGCCATGGTCGCGCTGCGGCGGCGGCTGCCGACGCGCACCGAGGCGGGCGCGGCGCGCGGGTCGATGTTCTGTGTGCGCAGCACCAGGTACTGGTTGTGCTTCTCGAGGCGCAGTTGCTCGGCCGCGTGCACGGCCCGGACGTACGCCGGTACCTTGTCCATGGGCTGGATGAAGCCCTTGTCCGGGTGGCGCCGGTTGTCGGCGAACACGAACACGGCCACGGCCAGGGCCAGGAGCGCGCCCTTGAGCGCCCGGCTCCGCTGTTGCCGCGCAAGCAGCCGGTCGAGCGAGAGGAGCAGGTAAAAGACCCAGAAGAACTGGGCGATATAGATGTGGCAGGGGTACACCTGCTGGTAGAGCAGGATCTTCTGGCTGAGAAAGAGCGGCGCCAGCGACAGGACGATGATGGCGAACAGCACCAGGCTGATCTTCACGTAGCCGACCTCCCGTCGCAGCAGGACGAGGGGCCCGGCGGCGAGCACCAGGCCGAGCGCGATCTGCACCATGAGCGGCGCGCTCAGCGAGTCGAGCAGCAGGACCCGGCCGAACAGGGTGGCGAGGATCATCTCCTGCACCTGCGGGTTGAGGATGTTCTGCAAGCGGATCAGCCCGCCCTCGAGCGCGGTGGTGTACCAGAGGGTGCAGACCACGATCCAGGCGCAGAGCACCGCTTTCCTGTCCCAGGGAAAGAGCAGCAGGCAGAGCAGGGCGGCGGGCATGGCCACCACCGAATAGGGGCCGGACCAGATGAGCAGTGCGGCCAAGAGGGCCAGGCACCCGGTCGCGGTCCAACTCTTCGGCGGCGGAAAAAAGAGCAGGCAGAGCAGCAGCACCACCACGTTGTACATCTGGAAGGTCAGGGACACGTGGTAGAAGATGTGGTTCATGCCGGACAGGCCGAGCGCCAGCGGTGTGACCAGGAGCAGGGCCCGGCTGCGCACCAGCCCGGTGCAGGCCAGGCACACGGCCACGCTCACGCCCATGCCCAGGGAGAAGAGGTGGTAGATGAGGGGCTGCAGCCGCACGTCACCCTTGGCGGCCAGCCAGGCCACCAGGTTGTTGAGGATATTGTAGTAGCCGTTCGGGTGCTGGAGGATGAAGGACAGGTAGCGCCGACCGCCGTAATAGCTGTTGAAGTAGTGGCCGGCGTCCTCCATGTACAGCCCGGGCTGGCTCAGGTTGGCCCAGGAGCGCAGGGCCAGGGCCGCCAGGTAGAGCAGGATGCCGAGCGCCAGCCAGGGCCACAGCCGCCGCCAGTCCGGCGGCTTGTCGAAAATGGGTGCATGGCGCCAGTCGAGAAATAATTTTTGTAGTGAATGCATAATCTTATATGTTGTTGCCACTGCCTTGCGCGGGGTGTTGTCCGCAGCGAAATGCCGCTTAATAGACGGGGAGCGCTGTCCGGGTCAAGAAAAAACCACCCCTCGCCGAACCCCGTTGGTACGAAATCATGATCAGTCCCGCATCCGTTCTGCACGACAGGCAGCGTCTGCTGGTGGCCCTGTTTTTCTCCGTGGTCGCCTCCCTCTGCTACCATTTTCTGGTCGAGAATCGGGCCCACATCGACCTGCACGTGCACACCGACAAGCGCACCATCTTCAAGGTGTACTGGAAGGAGGCGGGCGGCGAGTGGTCGGAGGAGCGGATGGCGGCCCAGGTGATCGATCCGGTGAACCGCGACTACTCCTTCCGCATCGGCAATCTCGAGCGGATCGATGCCCTGCGCATCGATCCGGCCGAACGGATCACCACGGTACGCATCGGTTCGCTGACCATCACCCAGAACGGCTTGACGCCTATCCGCATCGACACCAGAGAGGCGCTTGCACAACTGCGGCCGCTCGACGGCATCCGTGAACTGACCCTCGGCGACCAGGGACTGACGATCATTCCCGCCAACAAGGACCCCTGGCTCCTCTACCGTGTGCCGGAACTGGGCAAAACATCGACCCTTGTCGGCGAGGCGGCGATCATCGCCGCCATCTTCCTCACCGTCTTTGCCCTGGTATTCGCCACCCGGCCCCTGCACGCGGAGTACCGGTTCGTTCCCTTCCTGCTGCTCTCGGCCCTGATGCTGGTGGCGGCCATGGCCGCGGTCAGCAGGTTTGCCGTCCACCCGGACGAGCACGTGCACGTGCAGGCGGGCGAATACTACCGCCAGCACAACCTGCCGCCGCCGGTGGGCCAGGCCCCGGTGGAGTCCTACAGCGATTACGGCGTCTCCCGGCTCCACTCGGGTGAAATCGCCTACTTCTTTGCCGGCAAGTTCGCCCGCGTGCTCCAGGTCTTCCACGTGCCCGGCTACCTGTCGCTGCGCGCCTTCAACGTGGCCCTGCTGTTCGTCCTGCTCCTGCTGGCGGTGAACAGCCGGGAGTTCCGGGTGCTGCTCGTGCCCCTGCTCATCTCGCCGCAGATCTGGTACATCTTCAGTTATTTCAATTCCGAGGCCTACGCGCTGTTCATCGTCCTGCTGGTCGCCTACCAGATGGCCGCGCCCGAGTCGGCCTTCAACCGGCTGCTGGGGGAGGACCGCCTGCCGGGCCGCGCGTGGCTGACCTTCGCCGGCCTCGGCCTGCTGCTCGGCCTGCTGCTGCTGCTGAAACTGAATTTCTACTTCTACTGCCTCTTCCTCTTTCTCTATTTTGTCTGGCGCATCCTGTTCGGCCAGACCGTGTTCGACCGGCGGGTGTTCGTCCGCCTCAGCCTGGTCGCGGCCATCGGGTTGAGCGTGTTTGCCGGGGTGCGTGGCGGCGATCTCTGGCTCAACGATTTCGACAAGAGCGCGCGTCTGCTCGAGGCCCGCGAGAAGTACGCCGCGGACATGTACAAGCCGAGCACGCCGCTCGACAAGAAGCACATCCATCTGCAGATGAAGGAGCGCGGCAAGTCGCTGCCGCAGTTCATCCATTTCGACCGCTGGGGGGAGAAGTCCTTCCGCACCGCCTTCGGGGTGTACGGGTATACCTCGATCACCGCCCCGTTTGCCTATTACGACTACGTCCGCATTGTCGGCCTGCTGCTCCTCTTCATCGTGAGCGTGACCGTGGTGGTGCGCGGCGGCCTGGCCGGGACCACCCTGCTGGGGGTAACCGGCGGCTGCGCGGTGGGCCTGATGGCGGTGGCCTTCTACCACGCCTGGACCGTGGATTTCCAGGCCCAGGGCCGCTATTTCCTGCCCATCGTCGGCATGCTGTCGATCTTTTTCTTCCACGTCGAGCGGCACCTGACCCGTCCCTGGGTTGTGCTCCTGCTGCTCTCGCTGTACCTGCTTTCGCTCTATAATTTCCTGTTCGTGGGACTCTACGGGATCGACAAGTACTGCTTTATCCTGCCCACCTGAGTCGGCGGGCGAAAACGGCTGCCGAATCAAGGCCTATGCTGTTTTTCTCCCCGCCCACCTGAGTCGGCGGGCGAAACCGGCTGCCGGGTCAAGGCCCATGCTGTTTTTTTCCAGGAAAAACTCCCACGAACGGCAAGAAAGAGTCTTTTCTTTTGACACGATCGGATTATAATCGCCGTTCTGCTTTTACCGGTTGAAACGACGGTGGGTCGCCATTGGGCGGCATGAATTTTTTCAGGGAAGGACATGGGTATGACACAGAAAACGACACCGTGGCGGACGGTCCTCCGCCTGCTGGCACTGGCCTGTTGCGTCTTGTTGCAGGGACACCCGGCCGCCGCGGCCGCCACCGGGCCGCAAAGCCCGAGGGACATGGTCTGGTCCGCCTCGGACGGGCACAACCAGCGGATCTATTTCAGCACCTTTCTCAACGGCAGTTGGTCCGCACCGGTGCGGGTCACCGGGGACAACGGTGACCATTACCTGCCCTGCATCGATCGGGCCGCCGACGGCACCCGTCACCTGGTCTGGGCGGCTTACGACGAATACGGCCAGACCATCCAGCATGCCACCCTTGCCAAGGGAAAATGGTCCGCGGCCGAACGGCTTCCCGCCCTGCCGGCCACCAGCGGGGCGCCGTTTGTCACGGTCGACGACCGGGGCCGGGTCTTTGTGGTCTTCATCGGCAACGACGGCGAGGACGACGACATCTACTGGAGCCGTCTCGAGAACGGCACCTGGTCGGAGAGTCGGCGGGTCCATGCGGACAACGACACCCCGGACCTCCATCCCTACGTGGAGATCACCGACACCAACACGGTGGTGGTCACCTGGCAGGGCTACCGCGGTGACAGCTACGTGACCCTGCAGAGCGTCTGGGGCGGTGACGGCTGGCAGCCTGAGACGGTGGTGGACGAGGCTGACGGCCAGGCGGAGGAGGAGAGCGAAGCCACAACCGAGACCCCGGCCGAACCCCTGCCCGACTTTGTCACGGACAAGCGGCAGGTGTTCACGCGCATCCACGGTCAATGAGACAAGCGGTCGCCGCGTTCGGCCGCCACCGGCTTTTTTTTTCATCGCATGGTCCTGATATGAAACGATTCCTGCTGTCTGTTCTCTGCTCCTGCCTGCTCCTGCCGCTGTGCGGCCCCGCCGCCGCCGCTGATGTGATCATGTGCGTGGGCGACTCCATCACCGCCGGCTACGGCGTCACCTCGTCGTACCCGGCGCAACTGCAGGCCATGGTCGGCGGCAAGGCCACGGTGGTCAACAAGGGCATCAACGGCGAACAGACCACCGGCGGCCTGTCCCGGCTGAACGGGTACATGCTCGAGGTCAAGCCGCAGTACGTGCTCATCCTCGAAGGCGCCAACGATGCCATCTTTGGCGTGGCCTTCTCCACGGTCAAGTTCAACCTGGCCAAGATGATCGACACGGTGCGCTTCTACAAGGCCACGCCGATCCTCTCCACCCTGCCGCCCAACACCCGCGACCCCGGGATCAACGCCTACATCCCCGGCTACAACAAGGCGATCTTCGACCTGGGCGCGAGCATGGGCGTGACCGTGGTCGACTCGTACAGCGCCCTGGCGACCAACTGGGCCGCGCTCACCTCCGACGGCCTCCATCCCAACGATGAAGGCGCCCGCATCATCGCCGACGGCTTCTACCGGGTGCTGCCCTACGCCAGCAGCGGCGGCGGTGGCGGCGGCGGGGGCGGCTGCTTCATCGCCACCGCGGCCTTCGGTTCCCAACTCGAGCCGCAGGTACAGCTGCTGCGCCAGTTCCGCGACCGCATCCTCCTGCCGCACAGCCTCGGCCAGCGCTTTGTCGAACTCTACTACACCTGGTCGCCGCCGGTCGCCGACCATATCGCCGCGCACGGCTGGCTGCGCGGCCTGGTGCGGCTCTGCCTGTATCCGCTCATCGGCCTTGCCTGGTGCCTGCTCCATCTGCACCCGGCGGTGCTCATCGGCGGGACGCTTGGCCTGGGCCTGCTGCTGGCGCTCATCGGCCGGCGCAGACCCCTGGTTGCGCACCCGTCGTGAACAACCCGCAGCAACGAGCACAAGCCGGTTCCGCTTCGGGGCCGGCTTTTTTTATACGCGCCACCCCCTCTGTCCGGACCGCCCATGCACCCAGCCCCTGTTGACGTCATCGTCCCTGTGTACAACGAAGAGGCGGCCCTGCCGGCCTTCCACCGCCGGCTGACCGGCCTGGATCTCCCCGTGCGGCCGATCTACATCGACAACGGCTCCACCGACGGCAGCCTGCGCCTGCTCCACTCCTTTGCCGGTGCGGTGGTGATCGAACACGCCACCAACGAGGGGTACGGCGCCTCGCTCCGGGACGGCATCCGCCGGGCCACGGCCGAGCGCATCGTCATCATCGACGCGGACTGCGAGTACCCGCCCGAGGCCATCCCGGAGATGGTCAGCCGGCTCGACCAGGCTGACGTGGTCTATGCCTCGCGCTTCCTCGAGCCCCAGCAGACCCGCATGGGCTGGCTCAAGGTGTTCGGCAACCGGGTGATCACCCGCCTGTTCAACCTGCTGTTCCAGCAGCAGCTCACCGACCTGTACACCGGCGCCAAGGCCTTCCGGCGCGAGGTGGTGGCCGACCTGCCCATGGAGCAGAACGGCTTCGAGCATGTGCTCGAGGTGGCCGCCCGCCTGGCCCGCGCCGATTGTCGCTTTGCGGAGGTGCACGTGACCTTCGCCCCGCGCGCCACTGGGGTCTCCAAGATGTCCCACCTGAGCGAGACGATCAAGTACATGTACTACCTCGGCCGCTACGCCCTGACGCTCGACCGGGGAGGCCGCTGACATGGCCGAGCGGCTGGTCGGGCTGATCCCGGCGGCGGGCCTGGGTACCCGGGTGCGGCCCTACTCGGCCCACCTGCCCAAGAGCATGCTGCCGATCAACGGCATCCCCAACCTGCAGCGCATCGTCGAGCTGATGCGCGACCAGCTCGACATCCGCGAGATCGTCATCGTCACCGGCTACTGCGCCGAGGTGATCGAAGACCATTTTGGTGACGGCCGCGCCTTCGGGGTGCGCATCCATTTCGTGCGCAACACCGACCTGGACCGGGGTCTGGCCTGGTCGGTGCTGCTCGGCCGCGAGCATATCCGCACCGAGTTCTGCGTCATCCTCTCGGACGAGTGCTACGTGGCCTCCAACCACCACGAACTGCTCCAGCCCGGCCGGCGGGGCGCGTTTGCCACCTGCGGGGTGATGGAGGTGGACGATGTCGCCCTCATTCGCAAGAACTACGCGGTGCTGCTCGACGGCAGCCGCATCACCCGGCTGATCGAAAAGCCGCGCCAGGTGGAGAACGACCTGCTCGGCCTGGGCACTTTTGTCTTCTCGCCGGAGATCTTCGCCGAACTCGAACGCGCCTTTGCCGAGTCCGCGGACGGCTACGTGGAGTTCGTCACCCTGCTCGACCGGATGTGCCAGCAGGGGCGCGAGATCACCGCGTTTACCGTGCGGGCCAACTACGTGAACATCAACGACCGCGACTCCCTGTTCCAGGCCAAGTTCAATGAGCGAGCCGTGCTGTTCGCGCGCCGCTCCATCGCCCTGCTCGTCTATGCCGAGGGGCACGAGCAGCGCGTCCGTTTCACCCTGCAGCGCTACCGCAAAGTCGTGGACCTCGCCGCCATCTACCTGGTGGTGCCCACGGACAACACCATCGCCACCGAGGCCGCCGAACTGGGCGTGCAGGTGCTCACCTGTCCGCCGGAAGTGACTCTCTACGGCGAAAAACTGCGCTACGCTCTGGACCGCATCGACCACGACCTGGTCATCCTCACCGAGGCGGATTATGCCTTCCCGGGCCGGGACATCGACAAGCTGCTCGCCTACGTCCGCGAGGCCGACCTGGTGGTGGGCACACGCACCACCCGCCAGCTGATCGAGCAGGGCAGCGACCTGCAGGAACTGGTCCGCCTGGCCAACGTCTTCCTCGCCAAGCTGATGGAGGTACTCTGGTGGCGGTTCGAGGGACGGTTCACGGATGTGGGGTGCACCTTTCGGGCCATCTGGATGTCCTCCTACCGGCAGATGCGGGGCGACCTCCAGGCGCGCGGGGCCGAGTTCGCCGTGGAGATGATCGTCGAGGCCCTCGACCGGCGCATGCGGGTGATCGAGATCCCGGTCAATTACCGCAACATCAGCCGTAGCCTGTACCGCAAGTACCGCAACCGCAGGACTTTCTTTCGCATCCTCCGCCTGCTGTTCGTCAAGCGGTTCTGCCGCGGTCGCCGGTCACGGCCGGTGAGCACATGAACGCCTGGAAGGACGGGCTGCCGCCCGGCCGCGAACCCTTCCGCCCGGCCTGGGCCCTGGCCGGGGTGGGGCTGCTCGTTGTCTGCCTGCTGCTCCGTTCCTGGCCAAGCCTGACCCGGCCCGGGCTGTTCGTCGAGGATGCGGTCCTGTTCAGCCACTACTACGGCCACACCCGGCCCGTCAGCGACATCTTCACCAGCCACATCGGCCAGCGCTACCTGACCGTGATCGCCGATTTCTTTGCCTGGGCCTGGGCCTGGGCGGATGTGCGCTGGCAGCCGTGGCTCTACCAGTGGACCGGCTTCGCCCTCGCCGTGGCCAGCGTGGCCACGGCCAGCTTCTCCGGGCTGGTGCGCAACCGGGTGCTGCTGCTGGTCGGCCCGCTGGCCCTCGGGCTCACCGGCCTGAACCACCTCTATTACGCCAACACCCTCATCTACACGATGTACACCGGCGTGCTCATGCTGCTGGCCCTGCTCTTCTACCCGCCGCCGCATACGATGCGCTCGTTCGTGGTCCAGGCCCTGCTGTTGGCGCTGCTGCCCTGGTCCGGGCCGTACTCGCTCCTGGCCCTGCCGGCGGCCCTGTTCCTCTTTTTCTGCACCGCCAACCGGACGCGGCGGGTGCTGCTGGCAATCGTTATCCTGTCCACGCTCGCCTATTTTGCCACGGTCAGCGGCAGCACCGTGCAACTCGCCAATCTGCTGCGGCCCTGGATACTCGTCCAGTTCCTGCAGACCGTGTTCGACAAGATTTTCTTTTTTGATTTTACCCGGCACCTGCCCATGTGGTATGGGTTCATCCTGCTGCTGGCGATCGCGGCCGTCTCCTGGCTGCTGCGCCGGGACCGGGAGTACCTGCTCCAGGCCGCGGTCATGCTGGGGCTGGTCTTCGCCTCGATCCTGCTGTTCTTCCTGAGCGTCAAACTGGCCCAGTACATCACCACCAGTGAGTGCCACCGGGTGGTGGCCAGCTTCTTCTGGGTGCTCTTTCTCGTCGTTACCGCTGATCGATTGCTCGGCCACCGTCCCCTGCACAGTCCCTGGCCGCTGGTGGTCGCCGGCCTGCTGCTGACGCTCGTCGTCCTCGATAACCGCAGCCATCCCGAAAAGGGCTGGGTCCGGCCGGTGTCGGGACTCGCGGCGTACCTCGAGACCATCCGTTTTTACGAAGGGCAGGGTCTGGCCGGGAAAAAGCAGGCGGTCTGCCTGCAACTCCCTTCCGGTCGCCCCATGCAGCCCCGGGTGCTGGTCGGCAGCCGGGGGGCGGATACGCGCCTGCTGCTTCCGGGGGATACGGAGATCGTCCGCGGCAGGCGGTTTGTCTGCCGCCGTTACACATTTATAAAGTGAGGGTTATGAAGAAAACACACGCCTCGGTCACCGGCGGCAGTCCGCTCCGCACCTACCAGGAGGTGATCGTCGGCCGGCCGGGTTGGCTCGCGCTCGTGTATTTCGAGTGGTGCGCCTGGCTGGCGCCCGTGCCCGGCGCGGGCGGCCTGCTGCTGCGCAAACTGTTCTGGCCGCGGTTGTTCGCCGCCTGCGGCCGCGGGGTGGTGTTCGGCGCGAACGTGGTCCTGCGCCAGCCCGGCCGCATCCGCCTGGGCGAGCGGGTGGTCGTCAGTGACGGCTGCATCCTCGACGGCCGCAGCGACGAGCGGGCCGAATCCATCGTGGTCGGCGACGACGCCATGCTCTCCAACGATGTGATGCTGTCCTGCAAGAACGGCTCGATCCGCCTGGGCGAACACGTTGGCGTCAATGCCCGCACCATCATCCAGTCCACCAGCGGCTGCCCGGTGGACATCGGCCGGGACTGCATCATCGGCCAGTCCTGCCTGATCATCGGCGGCGGCAGCTACGACCTCGACGACCCGGACGCGCTCACCCGCGAGCGACCCATCCGCCGTGACGGCGGCGTCACCCTGGAGGAGAACGTCTGGCTGGGCGGCAAGGTGAGCGTGCTCGGCGGCGTGCGCGTGGGCAGGGGTTCGGTGGTGGCCGCCGGCGCGGTGGTCAGCCGTTCCCTGCCCGCGGACAGTATCGCCATGGGCGTCCCGGCCGCGGTGGTCCGGTCCAGGCGATGAGCGGCAGGAGCGGATGAAGCCGAACAAGCACCTGCTGCTCGCCCTTAAACTGATGGTCAGCGGCGTTCTGCTGACCCTGCTCTACCGGCAGACGCCGCTGGCCGAGATCGGCGCGGTGTTCCGCGACTGCACCTGGAGTCTGCTGGCGGTGATCTTCGTCCTCCTGCTGGTCAATACCAGCCTGAGCGCGCTCAAGTGGCGCATCCTGCTGTTAAGCGACGGCATCGACATCCCCTTGGGCAAGCTGGTGGTCAGCTACCTGATCGGCGGCTTCTTCAACATCTTCCTGCCCTCGAACATCGGCGGCGATTCCTACCGCATCGTCGACGTGATGAAGAAAAGCCGCGAGGGTGTGCGCAGCGCCGCCTCGGTGTTCGCGGACCGGCTCACCGGCTTCATCGCCCTGGTGTCGCTCAGCCTGGTCGCCTCGGTGTTCGTCGCCCAGCGGCTGGACCGTCCGGGCCTGATCCTGCTTGCCGCTGGGCGCCCTCGCCCTGCTCCTGCTCGTTCTGTTCCTGCTCTGGCAGCGGACCTGGGTGCGTGTCCTGCTGCGGCTCAGCCGGCTCGACCGGTTCGCGGCGGTGGTGCGCATCACCGAGAAATTCTTTGTCACCTTCGCCCGTTACGGGGCGGACCGGCGGGTGGTGGTGCGGGTGATGGCCATCTCCTTCCTGTTCCAGTTCCTGCTCATCTTCGCTGTCTACCTGATGGCGCTCAGTCTGCACGCCCCGGTGCACTGGCTCTATTTCGGTGCCTTCGTGCCGCTCATCACCCTGATGGAGGCCATTCCGGTGTCGGTCTACGGCATCGGCATCCGCGACATGGGCTACGTGTTCTTCTTCGGCATGGCCGGGATGAGCGATGTCCAGACCCGGTCGCTGGCGCTCCTGTTTCTCGCCGTGACCTTTGTCTATTCCCTGATCGGCGGCCTGCTCTATCTCGGCCGGGTGTACAGCGCCTGGCGAGCGGCCGAGCAAGGGCGGGCCTGAACCCTCGCGCCGATCGTTCTTTCGCTTGCAGGATTGTCGTTCTCGTAAAAAGCTACGAGAACGACGTCTCTTGCTTTGTAACAGGCTGTTTTTAGATACGTGTTGGTGCGGATTTTACTTTTTACGGTGCCATTAGGATTGACATGCATCACCTCGACTGGCAACGCTACGCTGCCCACACCCTGCTGGCCCTGGGGGTTTCCGGCCTGCTGCTCGCCCTGCTGGCCCGGTTCAGCCTCGCCTCGGCAGACACCAGCCTGCTGCCGCGCATGGTGGAGATCGTCACCTCCATTTCCGCCACCAGCCTGCTCCTCTACCTGGCGGCCATCGGGGCACGGACCGTGTTCCAGGCGCTCCGCTACCGCCTCATCCTGGGTGCCACCGAGGATTCGGTCCCGGGGTTTTTTCACCTGCTGCTGGTGACCGCGAGCCGCAACATGTTCGTCGACATGCTCCCCGCCCGTTTGGGCGAACTGAGCTACGTGGCCATGCTCAACCGGGGCTACCGGGTGGGGTTGCCCGCCTGTTTGTCGTCCTTGGCCATCAGTTTCGCCTTCGACCTGGCCGCGCTCGGCCTGATCATCGCCGCCCTCGTTGTCCACCAGCTCTTTTCCCTGGGGGTCGAACCCTGGGTGATCGGCACTCTGGTCATGGTCGGCCTTGTGTTTGCGTTCCTGCTGGTGCTGCTCTTTCCCGGGCTGCGCTGGGCGACCCGGCTGATCGAGACCCTGGCCGCGAGGTTGCCGGGTGCGGCCGGCCGTCTGACCGCCCGGCTCGGCGCGTTCTGCGCCAAGCTGGCAGGGGTGCTCGAGGAGACCCGCGTCGCCGGCATCCTTGGCCGGTTGCTGGCCCTGTCGCTCGGCGTGCGCGTGGCCAAGTACCTGGGCTTTTACACCCTGTTCGCCGGCGTGGCCGCGGTCGCCTTTCCGCAACTGGACACCCACCCGGTGCATGCCCTCATCGCCCTGATCAGCGCCGAGGCCGGGGCCAGTATGCCGCTGCCCAGCTTCATGGGCTTCGGTTCCTACGAGGCGGCCGGCATGCTGGCGATGATGGCCCTGGGTGCCGATCGCGCCGCCAGCCTGCTCATCATGCTGAGCCTGCACGTACTCAGCCAGATCATCGATTATGCTCTGGGAGGTGTGGCCCTGATCACCTTCGCCATTCTCACCCGCGCCGCCGTGGCGCAGACCCCGGCTGTCCGGCCGGTGCGCTTTTCCTGGTACGGGGCGACGGCCCTGCTCCTCTTCCTGGCCGGCGTGGCCCTGTTCGTGTTCGAAGCGCGCAGCCTGCAGAAGCTGGGCGCCCTGCGTCCGCCGGACCGGGGGCGTGCGGTGGCGCAAACCCCTGGACCGGGCCTGGAGGGACTCGCCGGCGTACACGGGTTCGTCGTCTGGAGTTCCAACCGCAGCGGCAACCATGACCTATGGCTGCGCCGCCTGCCCGATGGCGCTCTCCGCCAGTTGACCACTCACCCGCACACCGAGTATTACCCGCGGGTTTCGCCCGACGGCCGCCGGGTGGTGTTCGCCCGCTCGCAGCAGCCTTGGGTGTCGCAGCGCAACAAGCTGCCCTGGGACGTAGTCCTCTTGGACCTGGACACCGGCCGGGAGCGGCTGTTGGCCAAGAACGGCAATGTGCCGACCTGGTCGGCGGACGGCACCCGGGTCTATTTCCTGCGCAACGCCAATCAGTTGGTGGAACTTGAGGTTGCATCCGGCAGGGAGGCCGTGGTATGGGAGAGCGGCCGGAATCTCGGGGTGCGGGCCAGCGTGCAACTCGAGACCCCATCCTTCGCCCCGCGGGGCGGCGCGGTGGCGGTCACCTTCCGCGGCGGCCGGCGCGCCACCGCGGTCATCGACCCGGACGGCGCCATCCGGGTGGTCGGCGGCGGCTGCCAGCTCACCTGGTCGCCCGACGGCTCGTACCTCTTCCATGTGGACCATGGCGGCCGCCAGCAGAACGCCATCTACCGCACGGACCCGGCCACCCTCAAGCCCGAGTTGTGGTTCGACGCCCCGGGCGAGTTCAGTCACGAGTATTTCCCCAGGGTGGCCAACACCGGCGACTGGCTCGTCTACGGCGCCAGCACGGGCGGCCACGAGCACGACACCGCGGATTACGAGATTTTTCTCTGGCCGATCGGCCGGCCCGCGGCGGAGGCCATCCGCCTGACCCATCACACCGGCAACGACTGCTGGCCCGATATCTTCCTGACCAAATCCAACCACTGACGGAGAAACAACGTGGATATTTCCGTGGTCGTTCCCCTGTACAACGAAGAGGACAACGTCCAGCTGCTCTACGAGGAGATCAAGGGCGTGCTCGACACCATGGCCGAGCAGGCGGAGATCGTCTTTGTCGACGACGGCTCGCGCGACAACACCCTGGCCAAGCTCGAGGCCATCCAGGCCGGCGACGACCACGTGCGCGTGGTCAGCCTGCGCCGCAACTTCGGCCAGACCGCGGCCATGACCGCCGGCTTCGACCACGCCCGCGGCGAGCATCATCGTCACCATGGACGGCGACCTGCAGAACGACCCCGCCGACATCCCGCAGCTGCTCGGCAAGCTGAACGAGGGCTACGACGTGGTCAGCGGCTGGCGCAAGGACCGCCAGGACGCCTTCCTGTCCGCGCCGGCTGCCCTCGCAGCTGGCCAACTGGCTCATCTCCTGGGTCACCGGCGTGCACCTGCACGACTACGGCTGCACGCTCAAGGCCTTCCGCCGCGAGGTGCTCGACAACATCCACCTCTACGGCGAGATGCACCGCTTCATCCCGGCCATCGCCAGCTGGATGGGCGTCAGCATCACCGAGGTGCCGGTCAACCACCGGCCGCGCCGCTTCGGCACGTCCAAGTACGGCATCTGGCGCGGACCATCCGGGTGGTGCTCGACCTGATCACGGTCAAGTTCCTGCTCAGCTACGCCACCCGGCCGCTGCACGTGTTCGGCACCGTGGGCGTGGTCTCCTCCCTGCTCGGCGTGACCATCGGCCTGATCCTGACCGTGCAGCGCCAGCTGTTCGGCATCGCCCTGGCCAACCGGCCGCTCCTGCTGCTGGCGGTGCTGCTCATCTTCATCGGCATCCAGTTCATCACCATCGGCCTGCTGGCCGAGCTGCTGGTGCGCACCTACCACGAGTCGCAGAAGAAGCCGATCTACTACGTGCGCAAGGTACTCGGAGAGCCGGCCGACGGGCAAGGCTGAGCCTAAGCGATGGTCCCCGGCCCCTTCTCGGTCGACATCGTCATCCCCAACCTCAACGGCCGCCACATGCTGGTCGGCTGCCTCGATTCCATCCGCCGGCAGACCTGGGGCGACTGGCGGGTGAGCGTGGTGGACAACGGCTCCACCGACGGTTCCGCCGACTGGCTGCGGGCGCACCACCCCGAGGTGCAGCTGATCGCCCTGGCGGAGAACACCGGCTTCAGCCCGGCGGTGAACCTGGGCATCCGCGCCGGGTCCCGACCGCTCGTCTTCCTGCTCAACAACGACACCGAACTCGCCGACGACTGCCTGGAGCAGCTCGTGCGCGCCGCCCAGGCGCAGCCCGACCACGCCTTTTTCGCCCCGCGCATGCTCAGCTTTCATCAGCGCCTCCTGCTCGACGGGGCAGGGGAGGGCTACCTGCGCGGCGGCGCCGGCTACCGGCTGGGCACCCTGGAGGCGGACGGGCCCCCCTATGACCGGGCGCGCGACGTGTTCGGCGCCTGCGCCGGGGCCGCGCTCTACCGGCGCGAGCCGTTCACGGCGCTGGGCTGGTTCGACGACGCCTTCTTCGCCTACCTGGAGGACGTGGACCTCAACCTGCGCGCCGGCCGGGCCGGCCTCTGCTGCCGGTACGTGCCCGAGGCCCGGGTCTACCACATCGGCAGCGCCACCAGCGGCTCCAAGTTCAACGACCTGACCATCCGCCTGTCCACCCGCAACTCCCTCTGGGTGCTGGCCAAAAACTACCCGGCCGGGCTGCTCCTGCGCTGGAGCCTGGTCATCGCCGTCTACCAGGGGTTGTGGCTCGTGTTCGTGCTCAAGAAGGGCCAGCTGCGCCCCTACCTGGCGGGGCTGGCCGAGGGGCTGCACGGTCTGGGCCGGATGCGGCGCGCCTGCCGCGAACAGACCGGTCAACCGGCGGGCGGCCCGGCTGCCTGGCGGGAGCGGCTCTGCCGGGCCGAGGGCGAGGTGATCGATTCGATCATGCGGAGGCGGGCCGGTCAGGGCAGGGGCAACCGGCTCCTGCAGCTGTACCGGCGGATCTTCCTCTGATGGCCCGGATCGCGGTTGTCATCGTCACCCACAACAGCGAGTGCTGCCTTGGCCGCTGCCTGGCCGGCCTGTCCGAGCAGCAGGAAGAGGTGCAGTGCATCCTGGTGGACGCCGGTTCCAGTCAAACCGCCTACCTGGACGGGCTCGACACCCGGCCCGGAACGCAACTCATCCGCACCACCAACATCGGCTTTGCCGCGGCCAACAATCTGGGCTACCGGGCCATCCCGGAAGAGACTGAATGTGTCGTCTTCCTCAACCCGGACGCCTTCCTCGAACCCGGCACCCTGGGCCGGGCCCGGGCGATCCTGGCGGCGCATCCGCGCGTCGGCTGCCTGAGCGGTCTCCTGCTCGGCTGGGATCTGCGAGGCCGACCGGCCCAGCGGCCGCATCGATTCGACCGGCATCTTCCGCCGCTGGTACGGCCGCTGGTACGACCGCGGCCAGGGCGAGGTGTTCTCCGGCCAGTACGACCGGACCGAGGTGGTGCCGGCCGCCTGCGGCGCCTTTCTCTTCTGTCGGCGCAGCGCCCTGGACGAGACCGCCCTGGCCGGCGGAGCCATCTTCGCCCCGGAGTTTTTCCTGTACAAGGAAGACATCGAACTCAGCCTGCGCCTGCGCCGAGGCGGCTGGTCCATCCTCTACCACCCGGGCCTCAACGTGTACCACTGCCGCGGCTGGCAGCGCGAGCGCAGCCGCATGCCGTACGCATTGCGGCTCGCGGCCGCGGCCAACGAGGTCCGCCTCTACCGCCGTCATCCCTCGCCCTACATCCTCTGGGCCCTGGCCAAGTACCTGCTGGTGCGGTGGGCGCGGCTATGACCGGAGCGACAACCGACACCAGGCCAAGGGTCTCGGTGATCATCCCCACCCTGAACGGAGCCCGCTGGCTGGACGATCTGCTCACCCGGCTGCGTGAACAGACCCTGCAGCCCGACGAGATCCTCGTCGTCGACTCCGGTTCCACCGACGCCACCCTTTCGATCGCGGCCCGACACGGCGTCCACCTGCTCGAGATCCCCCCGGGCAGCTTCGACCACGGCGGCACCCGCAGCCTGGCCGTCCGCCACGTGCAGGGCGATCTGCTCGTCTTCCTTACCCAGGACGCGGTTCCGGCGGACCGTGAGGCCCTTGCCCGGCTGGTGCGACCGTTCGCCGAGGACGCGCTGATCGCCGCCGCCTACGGTCGGCAGCTGGCCAACCCGGATGCCAGTCCCTGCGCTGCTCACCTGCGACTGTTCAACTACCCGCCCGAGAGCGCGGTGCGCTCCCTGGACGACCGGCACCGTCTCGGCTTCAGGACCATCTTCATCTCCAATTCGTTCGCCGCCTACCGGCGGGAACCGCTGGAGCGGGTCGGCTGCTTCCCGGAAAAGCTGCTCTTCGGCGAAGATACCTACACGGTGGCGAAACTCCTGGAACTGGGGTATTGTGTCGCCTACGCCAGCGACGCCCGGGTGTATCACTCCCACAACTACACCCTCTGGCAGGAGTGCAAACGCTACTTCGACATCGGCGCCTTTCACGCCCGCGAGTGGGCCGTGCTCGGCCGATTCGGCGCCCCGACCGGCGCCGGCAGCCGCTATGTCCGCTCCGAGATCGCCTACCTGCTACAGGAACGACACCCCATGCGCATCCCCGAGAGCCTTGTCCGCAACGGCCTGAAACTGACCGCCTACCTGCTCGGCCGGCGCGCCCACCGGTTGCCGCGGCGACTGGCCCGATCACTCAGCCTGCACCCGCTCTGGTGGGACTGACCGTCTGACCCGTCCCCACCATGGCGCCTCTTCTTTCCTGGAACCTGCGCGAGCGCAGCTCGTTCATCTATCGCATCCTCCACCTGGTCGACTGCGCGCTGGTCTGCCTGTTTCTCTGGCTGTGCGTCAGGCTCTACCAGGTGCCGTGGAGCCCCTATTACACCCGCCTCGAGTGGATCGTGCTGGGCACCTGCTTCGTCAGCTTCCACTCCTTCCAGCTCTACCGCTCCTGGCGGGGGTGGAAGTACTACCGCGAATTCCTGGTGATCCTCAAGGCCTGGGCGGTGGTCATCGCCGTGCTGCTCACCTACTTCTTCCTGTTCAAGATCTCCGAGGCCTATTCGCGGGTGGTGTTCATCGTCTGGTCGGTGGCCACGCCCTTCCTCATCTTCCTCACTCACCTGCTGGTGCGCAAGATCCTCCACATCTACCGGGCCCGGGGCAAGAACATCCGGCATGCGGTGATCGTCGGCGCCGGCGACCTGGGCGTGCGCACGGCCCGCCGCATCGAAGGCATCCCCTGGGCCGGGATTGACGTGGTCGGCTTCTTCGACGACAAGCTCGAATGCCAGGAGCGGCTGACCGGCCTCAACAAGCCGCTGATCGGCCGCACCGACGAGGTGCGGGCCTTTCTCAAGGACAACGATATCGACTACGTCTACATCGCCCTGCCCATGCGGGCGGAGCGCAAGATCTTCAAGATCCTGCAGGAGTGCCGCGACCTCGGCGCGCAGATCTTCCTCGTGCCCGACATCTACATCTTCGGCCTGCACCATGCGGAGATCCAGTCGCTGGGCGAGATGCTTGTGCTCAGCTTCAACCCGGACACCGAGTGGAAGCGGAGTTTCGACGTGGTCTTCTCCTCGCTGGTGCTGGTCCTCTGTTCGCCGCTGTTCCTGCTCATCGCCCTCTTCATCAAGCTTGACAGCCGGGGCCCGGTGCTGTTCCGCCACCGGCGGATCATGGCCACCGGCCGGGAGTTCTCCTGCCTCAAGTTCCGGACCATGGTGGTCGACGCCGACCGGCGCCTGGAACAACTGCTCGAGGAAAACCCGGAGCTGCGGCAGGAGTGGGCGCAGCATTTCAAGCTGAAGAACGACCCGCGCATCACCCGCATCGGCCGGTTTCTCCGCCGCACCAGTCTGGATGAGCTGCCCCAGTTCGTCAACGTGCTCAAGGGCGAGATGAGCGTGGTCGGTGCCCGGCCCGTGGTCGGCCGTGAACTGGAGGATTACTACAAGGGTAACGGCGAGGAGAGCGCCGGCCGCTACTGCTCGATGAAACCGGGCATCACCGGCCCCTGGCAGGTGATGAAGCGCTCCGATACCGAGGACTACCAGGAGCGGGTCGAACTGGATGACTGGTATGTGCTCAACTATTCCTTGAAAACCGACCTGATCATCATCGCCAAAACCGTGGCCTGCATCTTCACCGGCAAGGGCGCCTACTGAAGGGGCGGAATTCCGCCGGCCCGTCCCCGGCCGGGAAATCGTGCGGGAACAGGGGCGACTCTCGTTGCCTTTGCCGGTGGAATTGTTATTGTATGAGGCGTTGCAATCACACTCGTCACCTGAACACACCAAGGAGCGTAGACCATGCAGACCCGGATCGGAACACCGACCCTGACCATCGAAAAAGCGAGGCAGGAGGCCTCGACCGTTTTCCTCGCCAAGGTTTTCAACTGGATGGCCATCGGCCTGGCCCTGACCGGCGTGGTCGCCTACCTGACCGCATCAACCGGACTGGCCCTGACCCTGGTGGCGAGCCCGCTGTTCTTCGTGCTCGTGCTCGCCGAGTTGGGCATGGTTTTCTACCTGTCGGCGCGGATCGAAAAGATGCAGCCAACCACGGCCACCGGCCTGTTCCTCGGCTACTCGATCCTCAACGGCCTGACCCTGTCCACCATCTTCCTCGCCTACACCCGCACCTCCATCGGCGGCACCTTCCTCATTACCGCCGGCATGTTCGCCGCCATGGCGGTGTACGGCATGGTCACCAAGAGGGACCTGTCCGGCATGGGCTCGTTCCTGTTCATGGGGCTGATCGGTGTCATCCTCGCCTCCATCGTCAATATCTTCCTGAAAAGCCCGGCCCTGTACTGGGGCATCTCGATGATCGGCGTGCTCGTGTTCGTCGGCCTGACCGCCTATGACGTGCAGCGGGTCAAGCAGATCGGCGAGCAGGGGATCATGGAGCAGGGCGAGGTAGCGGTGCACAAGGGGGCCATCATCGGCGCCCTGGCCCTGTACCTCGATTTCATCAACCTGTTCCTCATGCTCCTGCGCTTCTTCGGCGGCAGCCGCGATTGACCGTCAACCCTCGGTACTAGCCCGTTTCGCGCGGGCCGACCGGCCGCCTGCACTGCGGCAGGCAAGCGCGGCGGAGGGATGAGGGTTTCCCGTTTTTCTGCTTGACGCTTATAAGCGAACATTATACTGTCCTTCAATTTTATTGTTCTGAACCGCCGTCGGTTCGTGAAGCAAGCGAAGCGCACACGAATCGATGGACCATCCATCAAGTTCTGGGAGGAATTACGCTATGTCTGTGTATGTCGTTGGTCACAAAAGTCCGGATACCGATTCTGTCGCCGCCGCCATTGCCTACGCCGCCCTGATGAAGGCCAAGGGTGAGGATTTCGTTCCCGCCGTGTCGGGCAAGCTGAATCCTGAGTCCGAGGTGGTCCTCAAACAGTTCGGTTTCCCCACCCCCGAGATCCTGACCGACGCCACCGGCAAGAAGATCGCCCTGGTCGACCACAGCGATCTGGCCCAGGCTCCGGACAACCTGAGCGCCGGCGAGGTCGTGGCCGTGGTGGACCACCACAAGATCGGCGATGTCACCACCAACCAGCCGATCTTCTTCTGCAACATGCCGGTCGGCTGCTCCTGCACCGTGCTCAAGATCCTCTACGATCTGGACGGCGTCAAGGTTGACCCCAAGGTGGCCGGTATCATGCTCTCCGCCATCCTCAGCGACACCGTCAACTTCAAGTCCCCGACCTGCACCGAGGCGGACAAGAAGGCTGTCAAGGAACTGGCCGCCATCGCCGGTGTGAAGGACACCGACGCCATCTTCATGGAGATGCTCAAGGCCAAGAGTGCCGTTGCCGGCGTACCGCCGATGGACCTGCTCCACCGCGACTACAAGGACTTCGACATGAAGGGCAAGAAGGTCGGCGTGGGCCAGCTCGAGCTTGCCACCCTGGACCAGGTCGCCAGCATGCGCGACGCCCTCTATGCTGCCATGAAGGAGCAGAAAGGCAGTGAGCGCCACTCGGTGCTGCTCATGCTCACCGACGTCGTCAAGGAAGGCACCGACCTGATGGTCATCTCCGACGACCCGGCCATGATCGAGAGCGCCTTCGGCAAAAAGCTGCAGGGCAACTCCATGTGGATCGACGGCATGATGAGCCGCAAGAAACAGACCGTGCCCAACCTGCAGAAGGCGTTCGGCTGCTGAGCCTTTCGTCCTTCCCCGGTGCTTTAAAAAAAGGCCGTCCCCTCGGGGACGGCCTTTTTGCGTGGGGCTCTTGCGCTCTCCGTTACCGCGCCTGCCTCTTCATCTGCTGCTTGGTCTGGCGCACCAGGGCATCGATGGCCGGGTCATCGGGCACGGCCGGGGTGATGGCGATGAAGCGGTTGCTGAAGGTGGCGGGCTGGGGCCCGGACAGGCTGCCCCGACCAGCCGTTGTCTCCCGCCAGGGGGCGTGGCCCTGCCAGGCGATGTCCAGCACACCCAGAGAGCGGCCCCGGGTGTTGGTCTGGGCCAGCAGGGTCCGGTCAAAGGGGATCGGGCCCAGGTTGCCGGCCGCATGGCCGGACTGGAGGATCAGGTCGATGCCCGGGCAGGCACGGGCGATCTCGCGGTTCTCAGTGTAGGAATAGTTGGACAGGAGCAGGACAAAGTCCGCCTGGCCCGCGACCCGGGCCACCGCCTCTCGCAGGACCTGCTGCCAGGGGAGGACGCGACCGCCCACCGGCGGCTCGGCAAAGGCGGTGTGGTCGGTGACCGCCAGGACTACGAGGCGGATCCCACCCGCCTGATGGCGCAGCAGGGGGGAGAACAGCGGCTGGCCGCTGGCGGCATCGACCAGGTTCAGCGACAGCCAGTGAAAGGCCGGTGGCCGGTGCAGCTGGCGGAGAAAGTCGATGCCGCCCGCCAGGTCGCGGGAGCCGATACCGGCGAAGGTGGCCCCCATGCGGCTGACCGCGGTGACCACGCCCGCGGCGCCGATCCGCGCCGCAGCCAGTTCCGTCGGCGGCACCACATCGGTTTTGAACAGCAGGTTGCCGCTCTCCACCACGAGCGTCGGCTTGCCTTCCCGGGTGAGTGCGTGGAGAAGATGCGCTTTCTTGGACAGACCGCCCAAGCGGTTGCGGTTTCAGCCGCAGGGTTCGAGTTCGCCGAGGGTATCGTTGGCGTAGACGATGCGCAGTTCCGCGGCCAGGGCCACGCCAGTGGCGCAGGGGGCGAGGAGTGCCAGCAGGGCCGCCAGCAGAAGGGGAAGGGTGTTATTTCGTGCTTGTTTTCTGGTCATGCTGGTGTGCTCGCTCCTTGAGAATTTGTTTCCATTTGCGCAGGCGGTCGCCGATGACCGCCTCGTAGCCGCGGTTGGTCGGTTCGTAATAGGTGGTGCCGGTGAGTTCCGGCGGCAGGTGTTCCTGCAGCACCAGCCCGTCCCGGTCGTCGTGGGCGTAGCGGTAGCCCGCTCCGTAGCCGAGGTTGCGCATCAGCCCGGTGGGGGCGTTGCGCAGATGCAGCGGCACCGGCAGGGAGCCGGTGCGCTCGATGTCCGCCCGCACCTTGTTCCAGGCCGCGTACACGGCGTTGCTTTTCGGGGCCGTGGCCAGGTAGGCGGCCACCTGCATGAGGGCCAGTTCGCCCTCCGGTGAGCCGAGCAGGTGGTAGGTCTCGCGGCCGTTCAGGGCCACCTGCAGGGCCTGCGGGTCGGCGTTGCCGATGTCCTCCGCGGCAAAGCGGATCATCCGCCGGGCCAGGTAAAGCGGGTCCTCGCCGCCGATGAGCATCCGCCCCAGCCAGTAGAGGGCGCCGTCCGGATCGCTGTCGCGCAGGCTCTTGTGCAGGGCGGAGATCAGGTTGTAGTGTTCCTCGCCGCGCGCGTCGTAGCGCAGGGTGCGCTGCTGCAGGGTCTCGCGGGCCCGTTCCAGGGTGATCACCGGCTCGCCGGTTTGCCCGCCGGCCGCAGCGGTGCTGCTCGAGGGTGAGCGCGGCCGCTGTCTCCAGCAGGTTGAGGGCCCGCCGGCAGTCGCCGTCCGCGGCCGTGGCGAACAGGTCCAGGGCCGCCTCGTCGATCTGCAGTCCCTGGCCGGCCAGACCCTGGACCGGGTCGGCCAGGGCCCGTTCCATCACCCGGCGGATGTCGGCCGGCACAAGGGGCGCGAGCACCAGCACCTGGCAGCGGGAGAGCAGCGGCGCGGTGATCTGGAAGGAGGGGTTTTCCGTGGTCGCGCCGATCAGGGTGAGCAGGCCGCTCTCCACGTGGGGCAGGAAGGCGTCCTGCTGGCTCTTGTTGAAGCGGTGGATCTCGTCGACAAAGAGGACGGTGGCGGTGTTGCTCTCCTCCAGCATGGCTCGCGCCTGCTCGACGATCAGGCGGACCTCCTTGACCCCGGAGAGCACCGCCGAGAAAAAGACGAAATGGGCGGCAAGGGCATGGGCGAGGATGGTGGCCAGGGTGGTCTTGCCCGAGCCGGGCGGGCCCCAGAGGACCAGCGAGGGCAGCCGGCCGCTGTCGATCAGCTGGCGCAGCAGTTTACCCTCGCCCACCAGGTGTTCCTGGCCGACGAATTCCTCGAGCCGGGTCGGTCGCATGCGTTCGGCCAGCGGGCTGTTGGCTGTTTTCCGGTTGTTCATGGCCGGCCACTATACCCCAGGTCGCCGCGGAAGGACAGCGGCCCGACGGCCCGACGGTTCCGGTCGCGCCAAAATCTTTGCGCTGCAGCCGTGCCGATGCTACCATGGTGCAACAACCTGACTTTCATCGGACCCTGCATGCGACCCATTGTTCTTCTCCATACCGCCGACGACGCCCGGGCGGCATCGATCCTGGCCCTGCTCTCCCTGCCGCAGGTGATCCACTGCCGTGACCGGCGCGAACTGGAACCCTCCTGCCGCGGCCGCAGCATCGCCCTGGCCCTGATCGTGGAGGACAACCCGGGCGACGACGTGCACGGGGTGCTCGCCGAGCTGGCAGCGCTGCAGCCGGGTATCGCCGGTCTGCTGCTCACCTCGCAGAGCGACAGCGCTGCCCTCGCCGCCGCCCTGGAGGGCGGGTTCACCGGCGTGGTTCAACTGCCGGTCGACGGCGCGCGGCTCATGCGGGTGGTCGGCCAGGCCATGGAGCGACACCGGCTGCAGCAGGAGAACACCCGGCTGCGCACCCTGCTGCCGCTCTACCGGCTCGGCGAACAGTTCTTTTCGGCGGCGAGCGAAAAGGAGATCCTCGACGACCTGATCGAAGCGGTGGCGCGGCAGACCGGGGCCAGCCAGATCACGGTCATGCTCCACGACCCCGTGGACGGCTGCCTGCACATCGCCGCCAGCCGCGGCATGGACCCGGCCCTGACCGCGTCCATCCGCCTGCAGCCCGGCGCCCAGATCGCCGGCTGGGTGTTCCAGCGCGGCAAGCCGGTGCTGCTCAACAAGGAGGACCAGCACGGCTCCATGTTCTCGCCCCTGTTGCGCCAGCCGGACATTGTCTCGTCGATCTCCTTTCCCCTGCAGCTGCGCAGCCGCATCCTCGGCGTGCTCAACATCAGCCAGCGACGGACCGACGAACGCTTTTCCGAGGCGGACATCGAGATGCTGGCGATCATCTGCAGCCAGGCCGCGGTCGCCCTGGACAATGTCCGCGCCCGTGACCAGCTGGCGGAAACCATCCGCATGCGCACCCTGCTCGAACAGTATGTGGCCCCGGCGGTGGCCGACCTGCTCATCCGCGAGCGATCGGACCTGATGGGCCTGGGTGAGATCAGGCAGGTGACCGTGCTGTTCGCCGACATCCGCAACTTCACCCGCCTGGTGCAGCAGGTCGAGCTGCCCGCCCTGCGCTCCTTTCTCAACGAATTCTTTCAGTCCTTCACCGACGAGGTGTTTCAGCAGCGGGGCACAGTCAACAAGTTCATGGGCGACGCGGTGCTGGCCGTGTTCGGTGCGCCGGTGGCCCTGGAGCGGCCCAACCTGGCGGCGGCGCGTTCGGCCTGGGCCATCCGGTCCCGGTTCCGGGCCCTGCGCGACCGCTGGGCCGCGGACCACGAGGACTTCCGCGGCGTCGACCTGGGTATCGCCGTGACCTGCGGCCGGGTGTTCCTGGGCAACGTCGGCAGCTCCCGGCGGCTCGATTACACCGTGGTCGGCAACGAGGTCAACATCGCCCAGCGGCTGGCAGCGGAGTCTTCGGCCTGCCAGGTGTACCTGACTGCCGCGGTACAGGCGGAAATCGCCGGCGCCTTCGTGGTGCGCGAGGTGGGCGAGGTGCAGCTGCGCGGGGTCGAGGGCTTCACCCGGGTGTTCGTCATCGACGGCGAGGCCTGTGCCGGCTCGGCTGCGGTTCCTGGCCGGATTCGGTAATCGGCGTGAAAAAGCGACCGGGGCGGTGTATAGTGCCCGCCTGCGCCGGTCACCGGCACAAGGATCTGGCAGACAAGCACGGCAGGCGCGCTGCGATGGCGCTCTGCCTGATTTTTTTTGTTCGTGACGGAGAGGGAGAGCGGCTTGATGAAATTGCGCGACGAGGAGCTGTTCTGCTCCCGGTGCTATGTGAACGGCCAGTGGGTGGAGAGCGAAGAGGGGCGGCGGATACGGGTCTTTGACCCGGCCAGCGGTGCGCGCATCGGCTCGGTGCCGGCGCTCGGCCGCAGCGAAACCGCGGCCGCCATCCGTGCGGCCCACGCGGCCTGGCCTCTCTGGCGGGGACTGACCGCCAGGGAGCGCTCGCGCCTGTTGCGGCGCTGGTACGACCTGCTCATCCATAACCTGGACGACCTGGCGCAGATCATGACCGCCGAGCAGGGCAAGCCGCTTGTCGAGGCGCGGGAGGAGGTCCGCTACGGGGCCAATTACGTTGAGTGGTACGCGGAGGAGGCCAAACGGGTCTACGGCGATACCATCCCCATGGCGCAGCAGGGCAAGCGCATCCTCGTGCTGCGCGAGCCGGTGGGCGTGTGTGCGGCAATCACCCCGTGGAACTTCCCCTCGTCGATGATCACCCGCAAGGCGGCACCGGCCCTGGCGGCCGGCTGCCCGGTGGTGGTCAAGCCGGCGGCCCGCACCCCCTTTTCGGCGCTCGCCCTGGCACGTCTGGCCGACCGGGCCGGCCTGCCGCCGGGCGTGTTCAATGTGGTCACCGGGCCGGCGGCCGAGATCGGCCAGGAGATGACCAGCAATCCACTGGTGCGCAAACTCAGCTTCACCGGTTCGACCGCAGTGGGCAAGCGGCTCATGGGTGACTGCGCGGGCACGGTGAAGAAGATCTCGCTGGAACTGGGCGGCCATGCGCCGTTCATCGTCTTTGCCGACGCCGATATCGAGGCGGCCGTGCGCGGCGCCATGGCCTCGAAATACCGCAATTCAGGCCAGACCTGCGTGTGCGCGAACCGCTTCATCGTCCAGGACGGGGTCTACGACCGGTTCGCGGCAGGGCTGGTCGCGGCGGTGCAGCGGCTGCGGGTCGGTTGCGGGTTCGAGGAGGGCGTGCACCAGGGACCGCTGATCGACGACGAAGCGGTCCACAAGGTGGAGGCGCAGATCGCCGACGCCCTGGCCCGGGGGGCGCGTCTGGCCTGCGGCGGCCGGCGGGTGGCGGGACCCGGGCATTTTTTCGAGCCCACGGTGCTGCTCGACGTCACGCCGGCCATGCGCATCGCCCATGAAGAAACCTTCGGCCCGGTGGCGCCGCTGTTCCGCTTCCGCGAGGACCAGGAGGCCGTCACCCTGGCCAACGACACCCCGTACGGGCTGGCCGCCTATTTCTACAGCCGCGACATCGGGCGCGTCTGGCGGACCGCCGAAACCCTGGAATACGGCATGGTGGGCATCAACACCGGTCGCATGTCGTCCGAGTCGGCGCCGTTTGGCGGTATCAAGGAATCGGGCATCGGCCGCGAGGGCTCGCGCTACGGCATCGACGAATACCTGGAGATGAAATACCTCTGCCTGGGCGGGCTCAACCAGCCGGCGGACCGCTGAGCGGGGGGCAGCTGCCGGCCTCGTCCCGGTCCAGATCGCGACTGTCGATGAAGGCGTAGGCGCTGTGGTTGTGGATGGACTCGAAGCTCTCCACACCCACCGAGAACCAGGTGATGTCCGGGTGGCGGCGTGCCCGCTGGGCGACCATGCGGGCCACGTCCTCGACGAACATCGGGTGGGCGTAGGCCGCCTCGGTGACGTATTTCTCGTCCGGCCGCTTGAGCAGGGCATACACTTCGGCGGACCCGCAGCCCTCGACCATGGTGATCAGGTCTTCCAGCCAGATGAGCGCCGTGGGCTGCAGGGTGAGGGTCACCTCGGCCCGCTGGTTGTGGGCCCCGGCCGCGCTGATCTCCTTGGAGCAGGGGCAGAGGGTGGTTACCGGCACGATGACGGTGAGCATCGGCTCGCCCGTGTCCGCGGAGGAGGCGGTGAATCCGCACTGGTATTCCATCAGGCTGAGCGTGCCGGACACCGGCGCCCGCTTGGCGATGAAGTAGGGGAAGGACATGGCTAGGCGCGCCTCGTCGGCGTGCAGCCGGTCGCGCACCCGGGCGAGCAGGGTCGGAAACAGGCCGGCGTGGATGTCGGGCAGATGTTCGGCCAACAGGGCGGTCATCACGGCCACGCAGGACTCCAGCCGGTCCTCGGGCATGCGCGCCAGCAGGTTGACCGTGGCCACGGTCTGCTGCAGGTCGCCGCCCTTCTCGCGGATGCGCACCGGGCAGACGAAATGTTGGATGCCGACGGTTTGGATGGACATGGCGGTTTCCCCCGGAAAAGTTCACCGCCCCATACCCGATTTTTCCGCGGCCGGCAACCTCCCGCGCCCGGCGGAGGGCGCTCTTCTTTGTTTGATCGCAGGGGCAAACTGTGGTATTCAGCCGAGATACCGAGGATGGCGGACAGGGACATGGACGCGGTACGAATCGACAAATGGCTGTGGGCGGCCCGCTTCTTCAAGACCCGCTCGCTCGCCTCGCAGGCGGTGAGCGGCGGGCATGTGGAGGTCCACGGCAGCCGGGTCAAACCGTCCCGGACCGTGCAGGCGGGCGACCTGCTGACCATCCGCCGGGACCAGGTCGAATGGACGGTAGAGGTGCTCGCCTTAAGCGACAAGCGTGGCCCGGCCACGGTGGCCCGCACGCTCTACGCCGAAACCGAGGCATCCCTGGCCCGGCGGGAGCGCGAGCAGGAGGAGCGCCGCGCCCTGGGGCAGCAGGGCGGCGTCCCCGAACGGCGGCCGGACAAACACGAACGGCGGAAGATCCGAAAATTTCTCAAAAAAGAATGAGCACAAGAAGGAGAGGTCCATGCAACGAGCCCAGCGGGCGCTGATCAGTCTGACCGACAAGTCGGGGTGCGAGAGGTTTGCCGGGGCGCTGGCCGCGCTCGGCATCGAGATTCTGTCCACCGGCGGCACGGCGAAGACGCTGCGCGCAAGCGGCGTCGCGGTCACCGACGTGTCCGCCTTCACCGGCTTTCCGGAGATGCTCGACGGCCGCGTCAAGACCCTGCACCCCCTGGTGCACGGCGGCATCCTCCACCAGCGCGACAACCAGACCCACCTGCGCCAGTGTGCCGAACACAACATCCGCCCGATCGACATCGTTGCCGTCAACCTCTACGCCTTTGCCGACACCGTGGCCAGGCCGGGGTGCACCCTGACGGACGCCATCGAGAACATCGACATCGGCGGGCCGACCCTGCTGCGCGCCGCGGCCAAGAATTGCCGCGACGTGAGTGTGATCGTCGACCCGGCCGACTACGACCAGGTGCTCGCCGAACTGAGCGAGCACGGCAATACCCGCCTCACCACCCGCTTCCGGCTGGCCCGCAAGGTGTTCGCGCTCACCGCGGCCTATGACGCAGCCATCAGCCGCTATCTCGAGACCATCGACCCGGCGACCGAAGTGTCGCTGGCGGAGGCTGGCCGCGATGCGTAAGCTGGCTGTACTGCTTTCCGGCAGCGGCCGGACCCTGGACAATTTCCACCAGCGGATCCGGGCCGGCGCGCTCCGCGCCGAGATCCAGGTGGTGGTGAGCAACGTGGCCTCGGCCCTTGGTCTGGAGAAGGCCCGACGCTACGGCTACCCCGCCTGCCACGCCACCTCGGACGCGGAGATCAACCGCATCCTGGCCGGCTACGACATCGATCTCATCGCCCTGGCCGGCTATCTCAAGCTCTACGCGCCGCCGCCGCAGCTGCGCCGTGCGGTGCTCAACATCCACCCGGCGCTCATTCCGTCCTTCTGCGGGGCCGGCTTCTACGGTCACCACGTGCACGAGGCGGTCAAGGCCAAGGGCTGCACGGTGAGCGGCTGCACGGTCCATTTCGCCGACGAGAACTACGACGAGGGCCCCATTGTCCTGCAGCAGTGCGTCACCCTGGAAGACGACGACACCCCGGACGACATCGCCGCCCGGGTGTTCACGGCCGAGTGCGAGGCCTACCCCGAGGCGATCAACCTGGTGGACGCCAAGGGCTGCGAATATTTCTGGAGGAGGGTGGGATTATGACAACTCGGACCATTATGATCGGCAGGGACATCGACCGCAGTCTGGACCGCATCAGCCTGGAGATCGTCGAACGCAACCACGGGGTGGCCGATCTGAGCATTGTCGGCATCCACACCGGCGGCGTGTTTCTCGCCAAGCGCATCAAGGACCGTATCGAGGAGCGGGAAAAGGTCACGCTGCCGTCGGGCAACCTGGACATCACCCTCTACCGGGACGACTGGAGTCTCATCTCGCAGAACCCGATCGTCAAGAAGTCGGACATCGGCTTTCTGCTCGAGGACCGGCGAGTGGTCCTGGTGGACGATGTACTCTTCACCGGGCGGACCATCCGCGCCGCCCTGGACGCGATCATGGACTACGGCCGGCCCCTGTCCATTCAACTGGCGGTGCTCATCGACCGCGGCGGCCGGGAGCTGCCCATCCAGCCCGACTACGTGGGCATGGTTGTTGCCGCCGAGGCGGGCGAGCGGGTGGACGTGCTCCTCGAGGAGAAGGACGGTCGGGACGAAGTGGTCCTTTCCCGGCGGTGAGGGCGTCTTCGGCCCGGCCGCCGCACGCGGTAGCGCCCGCCGGGCCAGTCCGGCCGCCGTCCGATTCGAACAGCAGGTGACCCGAGGGGCACAACCATGAGCGAACCGATCGCATCCCCCCCCATCCCTGAGGACCTCGAGGCCGTCTGCCTGCGGATCCGGGAAAAAGCGGAGAGCTACGAAAAGTACAACTTTTCCCGCGGCCGCAACGATTTCCTCAAGGCCTTCTTCGATCTTGCCCAGGAATACGACAGCCTGGACGACTTCTACCGGATCTGCGTCTCCGTGCCGCTGGCCCTGGTCGGCGTGGCCAGCGCCCTCTACCTCTGCCTGGGGGAGGAGGGCGGGCTGCAGCTGGTCTGCTCGAGCGAACGGGGCGTCTTGGCCGAACCGGAGCCGGCCCGGCGCCCATCGAGATGCGCCAGACCCCCTACGAGGCGGACGGCGCCTACGTCATGCCGATCTTCAGCAAGCAGTTCATCGCCAGCCGGGGAAACCACGCCCACGATCCCCAGCGGGCGAAGCTCTGGCACCACCTGGGCGGCCTGTGCGGGGACGGCTGCACCCTGGGTGTGTACGCGGTCCGCCGCCCGGGCGGGCTGTCGGAGACCGACAAGTTCTTTTTCAGCAAGTACGCCAACCGCATCGGCTACAACCTGAACAACCGGCTGATCGCCCGGCAGAACATCGACCACCTGAAGTTCATCAACACCCTGGTGATCGACATCGAGCACAATGTCATTGTGCCCAACATGTACTTCAAGCACCTGTTCAACCAGCTGAAGAAGAAGATCTCCACCATCGCGGACCTCCGACGGGAGATTGCCGGCCACGGCGACCGGGCCGGGTCGGGCCGCTGCGACCAGTGCTGCGCCCGCCTGCAGACCCTGCAGGAGGATCTGCTCCAGTACTACCAGGAACTGGTCAAGCACCACGCCAACATGAGCCTGTTCATCGAGAGCCTGTTTCGGCGCGAGCATTTCGAGCGCGGCCACCTGGTGCTTCACCCGCGGCGGTGCTTCATCGAGAAGGAGGTGATCATCCCGCAGCTGGACCATTACGCCAGCCGCCTGCGCGCGGCCCACATCACCGTGGACCGGCCGGTGAACATGCACGAGGAGGAGTTCCCGATCATGGTCGACATCGGCCTGCTGGCCCAGGTGTACGCCAACCTGTTCTCCAACGCGGCCAAGTACACCCGGGAGATCATCGACCACCGCGGCCACCCGCGCAAGGCCATGGCCTACGGCCGGGAGATCGTCGACAACTTCCTGAGGCCTGGCCAGAAGGGGATCAAGTTCAACGTGTTCACCACCGGGTCGAGCCTGTCCGTGGAGGAGGGCAACCGGCTGTTCACCGAGGGGATGCGCGGCGACAACGACCGGGATGTGCCCGGCACCGGCCACGGCTTGTCGTTCATCCGCCACGTGATCGAGATGCACGGCGGCCATGTCGGCTACGAACCCACCCAGGAGGGCAACAACTTCTACTTCATCCTGCCGCTGCCGCCCGTGGATTACCCGCTCGCCCTCTCGCCCCCGGCCGAATAGGCTGCTTCCCGCCGCAGACCGCGGCCTACATTCCTTTGTTTCCCATGACCACCACCGCCCCGGCCACCCCGGCCACGGACCTGGAACTGCTCGCCCCGGCCGGCACTCTCGCCGCCTTTGAGGCGGCGCTGGAAGCCGGCGCCGACGCCGTTTACGTCGGCGCCCCCGGCCTGAACGCCCGGGCCCTGGCCCGCGACTTCACCTTCGCCGAGATCGCCGCCATGACCCACCACGCCCATGGTCTGGGCAAGCGGCTGTACGTGGCCATGAACAGCCTGGTGAAAGAGGGTGAACTGCGCCTGGCCCTCGAGAACCTGGAGGCGTTCGCCCGCATCGGCCCGGACGCGCTCATCATCCAGGACCTGGGACTCCTGCACCTGGCGCGGCGTTTCTTCCCCGAACTGCGACTGCACGCCTCGACCCTGATGACCGTGACCAACAGCCTGGCCGCGAGTTGGTTCGGTTCGCACGGCTTTCGCCGGGTGGTGCTCGCCCGCGAACTGAGCCTCGCCGAGATCCGCACCATCGGCGAGCAAAGCGGCGTCGAGTTGGAGATCTTCATCCACGGCGCCATGTGCTTCAGCTATTCCGGGCTGTGCCGCTTCTCCAGTCTGCACGGCGGCAAGTCGAGCCTGCGCGGGCAGTGCGTGCAGCCCTGCCGCCGCCGCTACGACTGGCTGCCGTCGGGCAAACGGGCCGCGGCCGCCGGCGGCCGCGGCGGCGGCTATCTCTTTTCCATGAACGACCTGAGCGGCATCGACCATCTTGCCGGGGCGCGGGACGCCGGCGTGGTCAGCCTGAAGATCGAGGGGCGGCTCAAATCGGTGGAATACGTGCGCAGCACGGTGCGCGCCTACCGCCTGGCCCTGGACGCGCTGGACGCGGCACCCGACCGGCGCGCGCGCCTGCTCGCCGAGGCGCACCGCTGCCTGGACGAGTCCATGGGGAGGAAGCGCTCGCCCGGTTTTTTTGTCGCCGGCAGGCAGGACGGGCTGATCGTGCCGCACCTTTCCGGCAACACCGGCGAGGTGGTCGGCCGGGTGGTGCGGCTCGAGGTGCCCGGGGGCAGGAAGGCCCCGGGCGCGGCCGCGGTCCAGGTGGAGTTGAAGGCCCCGCTCCGGCTCGGCGACCGGCTGCGCCTCTACGACGAGCGCACGGACGGCCGCTGGAGCTTCACCCTGCGGCGGATCGAGGCCGGCGGCCGACCGGTCGAGCAGGCGCGGGCGGGCCAGACGGTGCGCATCCCGCTCACCGGGGTCGAGCCCTCCGGCCTGCGCCAGCCGTTTTCCGGCCTGCTCTTCCGGGTCGATGTGGGCAATCGGCCGGGCGCGGGCCGGCCGGCCCTGGCCCGGCGGATGAGCACTGTCCGTTTTGCCCCGGCTGAGCCGGCGCGCATCGATCGGCTGCTCGCCGAACTGACGCCCGCAGCCCGGGCCGACCGGAGGGGGGCGCAGAGGGGACGCACCGGTGGCCCGGCGGGAGGACCACCCGAGTGGTGGCTGCGCATCCCCGGCCCGGAGCTGATCGTACCGCGGCTGCCCTTTCGGGTGGCCCGGCTGCTGGTCGACTGCAGCCCGCGCACGGTGGAGCCGTACCTGCAGAGCCGGGGCCGGTCACGGCATCGGCCGGCGCCGTTCGTCTGGGTGCTGCCGCCGGTGATCGCCGAGGAGCGGCTCGCCTGGTACGCGGAGGCCATCAAGCGGTTGCACCAGGCCGGCGAGCGCTGTTTCCAGGTGGGCCACATTACCCAGATCGGCCTGTTCACAGGCCAGGGCATGGACCCGGCCGGGAGCGGTTTTGAACTCGCTGGTGATTCTTCTCTCAACATGGTAAACAGTCCGGCCCTGCAGGAGGCGGCACACCAGGGGCTGAGCGCGGTGCAGTTCTCCCTGGAAACCGACCGGCCGACCCTGGCAGCGGCCCTGGCCGCCTTTGCCGAGGCGACCCCGGCTGGACGCGGCCGGATGCAGGTCGGCCTGCTCGTCTACGGCCGGCCGCCGCTGTTCACCGCCCGGCTGGACGCGCCCCATTTCCAGGGACAGCGTTCCCTGGCCAGCTCGCGCGGCGAGCGCTACTACCTCGATCGGGAGGAGGAGGCCCTGCTTGTCCGGCCGCACCAGGCCTTCTCCCTGCTCCAGCATGTGGGTGACCTGACCCGGGTCGGGGTGGACTACTTCGTCGTCGATGTCAGTCAGGGCCAGCTGAAGCGCGAATGCACCGAGGTGACCGCCCTGCTCAGCGGCCGGGGCGCGCTGCCCGAGGTTTTTTCCGGCAACTATGATGGCATCCTGGCGTGAAACACGGTAAAGGGTGACGGGGCAGGGACTCCGCCCGTCCACCCGGACAGAAAACCGCGTCCCGGCGCCGTGCTTCCACCCATCCCGGTTGTTCTGCCGCTGTCGGCCGGCAGAAAAAACCAGACAAAAAATCCATGAACAATTCCGAACTCTTCGCAAAAATCCGTACCGTTCTCGAGCCCTACACCGGCCGGCTCGTGCTGGCCATGATCGGTATGGTCGTGGTCGGCGGCTTCAACGCCCTGCAGGCCTACATGGTGCAGCCGCTGCTCGATGAGATCTTCTACAAGCGCAACGCCCGCATGCTCAACCTGCTGCCGCTCGGGCTGCTGCTCGTCTTCTTTGTCAAGGGCCTGTTTTACTTCATGTATTCGTTTCTGCTCGAGAAGGTGGGGCAGAGCGTCATCCGCGACCTGCGCACCCGGGTCTACGCCCATCTCAACGAACTGCCGTTGAGTTTCTTCCACCGGACTCCGGCCGGCGAGCTGATCTCACGGATCATCAACGATGTGAGCATGCTCCAGGGGGCGGTGTCGCACGCCCTCATCCACCTTCTGCGCGATCTCTTTTCGGTGATCGGCCTGCTCGTGGTCATCTTCTACATGGACTGGCGGCTGGCCTTCATCTCGCTCGTCTTCCTGCCCATGGCCGCGGTGCCGATCGTCGTCTTCGGCAAGAAATTCCGACGCATCTCCACCAGTTACCAGACGCGCATCGGTGAGGCCACCAGCCAGCTGGCCGAGACCATAGCCGGCATGCGCATCGTCAAGGCCTTCTGCATGGAAGGGGTCGAGAAGCGGCGCTTCTCCGGCAAGATGCAGGAGATCATGGACATCCTCATGTCCGAGACCAGGTACCGCTGCCTCGCCCACCCGCTCGTCGAGTTTCTCGGCGGCATCGGCATGGCCCTGATCATCTGGTTCGGCGGCTCACAGGTGCTGCAGGGGAATTCCACCCCGGGCACCTTCATGGCCTTTCTCACCGCCCTGATCATGCTCTACGAACCGGTCAAGGGCGTGAGCAAGATCAACGCCACCATCCAGCAAGGGCTGGCCGCGGCGACGCGCATCTTCGACCTGCTCGACATCCGGCCGGACATCCGCGAGGCTGACGGCGCCGTCGACCTGCGGCCGTTCAGCGAGAGCATCGAACTCACCCGGGTCGGCTTCGCCTACGAGCCCGGCCAGCCGGTGCTGCGCGACTTCGACCTGCGGGTGCGCAAGGGTGAGGTGCTCGCCGTGGTCGGGCCGAGCGGCGGCGGCAAGACCACCCTGGCCAACCTGATCCCCCGGTTTTACGATGTCACCGAGGGCGCGCTCTGCATCGACGGCGTGGACATCCGCGAGGTGACCCTGCATTCGCTCCGCCGGCAGCTGGCCCTGGTCACCCAGCAGACCATCCTGTTCAACGACACGGTGCGCAGCAACATCGCCTACGGCAGCCAGGACCGCACGGATGAGGAGATCGTCGAGGCGGCCCGCGCCGCCTATGCGCTCGATTTCATAGAGGCCCTGCCGCAGGGCTTCGACACGGTGATCGGCGAGAGCGGCGCCCGCCTCTCCGGCGGCCAGCAGCAGCGACTGTCCATCGCCCGGGCCCTGCTCAAGGACGCGCCCATCCTCATCCTCGACGAGGCGACCAGCTCGCTCGACACCGAATCGGAGCGCGAGGTGCAGCGGGCCCTGGAAAACCTGATGCAGAACCGGACCACCATTGTCATCGCCCACCGGCTGTCGACCATCAAGAACGCCGACCGGATCATCGTCCTCAAGGAAGGGCGCCTGGTGGAGGAGGGCACCCACAACGAACTGCTCGCCCTGGGCGGCGAATACAGCGGCCTCTATCGCCTGCAGTTCACCGACTGAGAGCGGGGTGTGGCGGCGTTGAGCACGATACGGGAGCGGGCCGGCCGGGTGAATGGCTGGTTGCTGCTGCTCCTGGCCTTCTGTCTGCCGCTGTCGACCACCGCGGTCACCGTCCTTGGTTCGCTGCTGCTCGTCGGCTGGCTGATCGAGGGCCACTTCCGTGAGAAGTTCCGGGACATCCGCACCAGCCCGGTCTGCCTGGCGGTGTTCGCCTTCATCGGCGTCCACCTGGTCGGCCTGGCGTGGAGTGACCACCTGCACACCGGCTGGACGGTGCTCACCGAACACGGCAAGATCCTCATCCTGCCGGTGATGCTCACCACCGTGCGCACTGAGCACCGCTGGCGCTATCTCGGCGCCTTCATCGCCGGGGTGACGGTGATCATGCTGTCCACCTACCTCGCCCTGTTCGGCCTCTTGTCGTACGCGGACGTCACCCCCGAGCACCTCACCAAGAAGACCACGCACGTGTTCTTCAACCCCATGCTCGCCCTGGCCATCTACCTGCTGCTGCACCGACTCTGCCTGGGCGGACTGCGGCCCGCGGCCCGCTGGCTGTTGCTCCTGCTCGTCGGCCTGATGACCGTGGACATGTTCATCACCGAGGGGCGGGCCGGGCAGATGGTCTTTTTCGTGCTCATGGGGCTGTTGCTGGCGCAGTGCCTGCTCCGCCGCAGCCTGCTCGTGGCCGCAGTGGTGCCGCTGGTCCTGCTGCCGCTCGCCTTTGCGCTGTTCTACACGGGCAGTCCGATGTTCCGTGATCGGGTCGACCAGGCCCGCCTGGAGATTGCTGAGTTCAAACGCCACCCGGACACCTCGGTGGGCTTGCGCCTGTTCTACTGGAAACACAGCTGGCGGATCATCAGCCGCGAGCCCTGGTTCGGCGTCGGCACCGGTGATTTCTTCGCCGCCTATGCCCGGATCAACTGGAAGTTCTCCAGCCAGATGCCGTTCACCGACAACCCGCACAACCAGTACGTGTACACCGCGGTGCAGTTGGGCGTGTTCGGGCTGACCTTCCTGCTGGCCCTGTTCGCAGCGCAGTTTTTCCAGGCGCGACGGCTGGAGCACGGCTGGGACCGGCCCGGGGTGGCTTTTCCGCTCTTTTTCCTGGTGATCATGGCCACCGAATCCTACCTGATGGTCTTTGAGACGGGCTTTCTCTTTGCCCTGGTGAGCGCCGTCCTCTACCGCAACCCATCGGACTGGCAGGCGCGCGTCGGCCGCGACCGGCCGCCGGCAGCACGGCAGCGCTCGTGGCTGATCCTTTCCTACCGGGCCAATATTCCAGGTTCCGCCTGTTCGCAGCACATCGACGACCGGCTGCCGCTGCTCGCCGCCGAGGGGATCACCCCCATCCTGCTCACCGGCCCGATCGGCGAGCGGTCCGAGCGCTGGCGTCAGTACCGCGCCTGGTCGCTGGCGCCCTCGGGCATCCGCTTCGAGGTGCGCCATTTCCTGCGCCGGCACCTCTCCAGCCGCTGGCAGTTCAAACTGGCGGAAACCGTGCTCCTCCTGCCGGTGATGCCGTTCTACCTGCTTGAAAAGGTCCTCATCAACCTGGAGAGTGAGTGGTCCTGGTGCCTGGCCGCCTCGGTCCGCGGCGCCCTGCTGGAGCGACGCTTCCGGCCCGAGGTGCTCTACTCCACCGGCGGGTCCGCTTCGGCCCACGCGGCGGCCCTGTTCATCCACCATCGCTCCGGGGTACCCTGGCTCGCCGAGACCCAGGATCCGCTCGTCCATGACCGCGAGTGGCAGCGCAGCCGCATGGTGTTCCGCCTCTACCGCCGGCTGGAGCGGCGCATCGCCGTGGCCTGCACGGCCTTCATCTTCCTCACCCGCCAGGCCCGGGACAACGCCCGGCAGCGGGTGGGCGACCCCTTCCCCGGCGTGGTCATCCATCCCGGGGCCTCGCCGGCCCTGTTCACGCCGGCGGTTGCCTATGTGCGCGGCCCGCACTGCCGGTTCGCCCACTTCGGCACCCTGGCCGGCAGCCGCAACCTGCTCGTCTTCCTGCGCGCGCTCAGCCTGCTTTTTGCTGAGCAGGCCGACCTGCGCCAGGTGGTGCGGGTGGACCTCTACGGCTCCCTCGACCAGCCGTCGCGGCAGTTGATGGCTGAACTCGGTCTGGCGGACCTGGTGAGCGACCACGGTCTGATCGACCGGCGGGAGGCGATCCTGGCGATGCAGCGGGCCGACTGTCTGCTGCTCATTCAGAACACCACCTTTTTCTCCACCGAGACCATCCCTTCCAAGGTGTACGAGTATCTGCTCAGCGGCCGGCCGGTGCTTGGCCTGGTGCATGGCAATGACGAACTGGCCGCGATGCTCACGACCCGCGGCCATCGGGTGGCGCCGGCCGATGACCCGCAGGCGGTGCGGGTGCAACTCGCGGCCCTGCTCCGCGCGCATGCGGCGGGTGAGCCGCTGGGGCGGGCAGCCGCGGCCGGACCGGTGCTGCTGGATGACGCGGTGCGCACCCTGGTGGCGCTTGCCCGGGGCGCGGCGGCGGATGTCGGCAACGGGAACGGTGAGGAGGAGGGCGAAACGCATGCAGTCGCCCGGTAAGCGCGTCCTCATCGTCAAGCAGAGCAGCCTGGGCGACGTGGTCCACACCCTGCCCGTGGTCCATGCCCTCAAGCGCTGCCACCCTGACTGGACCATCGGCTGGGTGGTCAACCAGGGCTTTGCCCCGCTGGTCCAGCGCGATCCGGCGGTGGCCCGGATCTACCCCATCCGCATCCCCTCGACCAGCGATCCCTCGGCCGGACGCGGGGCCTGGTACCGGGCCTTCACCGCCACAGTCCGGGTGCTCGGCCGGCTGCGGCGTGAGTTCCGCGCCGAGCCCTGGGACCTGGTGCTCGACCTGCACGCCTCCTTGCGCAGCGGTCTGCTCGCGCTCATGAATCCGGGCGGCCGGCGCCTGGGCTTTGCCGACGCCCGCGAACTGAACACCCTGTTTCAGCACCAACTGGTCGCCAACCCGGCGGGCCGGGTGCACGCGGTGGAGAAGAACCTGCTGTTCTGCGAGAGCTTGGGCTGCCCATCGACTCCATCGGATTTTTATCTGTGCACGGCTGCGGCGGACGAAGAGCGGGTGGGCGAATTTCTCGCCGCCGAGGGGATCGGCGCGGCCGAGCCGGTGGTCTATGTGAACCCCACGGCCCGCTGGTCGACCAAGTTCTGGCTGGTGGAGCGCTGGGCCGAACTCGCCGACCGGCTGCTGGCCGCGGGCATCCGCCCGGTGTTCGGCGGCAGCGACGGCGACCTGGCCTACATCCGGGAAATAACCGGACGCATGCACGGCCGGGCGAGCGTGGCCGCCGGGGCCTTGAGCCTGACCGAATCGGCCGCACTGATGCGGCGGGCCGCGGTCTATGCGGGCCTGGACACCGGCCCCATGCACATGGCGGCCATGATCGGCACGCCGGTGGTCGCCCTGTTCGGGCCGACCCATCCGGAACGGGTCGGACCCTACAACGTGGCCCATGCCATTGTCCGCGCCGAGGGCCTGGACTGCCTCTGCTGCCGGCGGCGCAGCTGCGACCATCTGAGCTGCATGCACGGCATCGCCACGGAAACGGTCTACCGGCAGGTCATGGCGTTTGTCGGTGGCGGGACGCCGGGGGAGGGGCGGCCATGGACATCAGCCTGATCATCACCACCTACAACTGGAAGGAGGCCCTGGGCGTCTCGCTGACCAGCGTGCTCGCGCAGACCGTGTCGCCCTGCGAGGTCATCGTGGCCGACGACGGCTCGCGTCCGGACACGGGCGAACTGGTGCGGCGGGTCGCCGCCGCAGCCTCCGTCCCGGTCATCCACTCCTGGCAGGAGGACCGGGGCTTTCGCCTGGCCATGAGCCGCAACCGGGCCATTGCCCGCGCCCGCGGCGCCTACATCGTCCTCATTGACGGCGACATCATCCTCGACCACCGGTTCATCGAGGATCATCGCGACTTCGCCCGGCCATCTCACTTTGTCCAGGGCACCCGGGTCCTGCTCGGCCGGGAACTCTCGGATCAGGTGCTGGCGAGCGGCGAACTGGGCCGGCCGCTGTTGGCCCGCGGGGTGGAGAACCGCAAGAACTGTGTGCGCTCCTTGCTGCTGGCGCGATTGTTTTCCTTCCGCAGTCGGCGGCTGCCCGGGGTGAAGACCTGCAATTTTGCCTTCTGGAGGGAGGACGCGCTGGCCATCAACGGCTTCAACGAGGAGTTCGTCGGCTGGGGACGGGAGGATTCGGAGTTCACCGCCCGGCTGCTCAACGCCGGCGTCCGCCGGCAGAACCTGAAGTTCTGCGCGCTCGGCTACCATCTCCACCATGCGATGAACGAACGGGATCGGCTGGCCATCAACGATGCCATCCTCAGACGGACAATCGACGCGAAGCTCCGCCGGTGTGCGCGCGGGCTCGACCAGTATCTGCCTTGAGACGCGCTCAGCGGCGCAGCGGCGGGGAGGGGGGCGGGTTCCAGTCGGACTGGAGTTCGTGGAGTTTGGCGTACTTGTAGAAGGTACCCTCGAAATTGCCGAGGGCGATGACAAAGCCGGGCCAGCCGTCGAGGAAGCCCCGCTTGAGCAGGTACATGTGGAGAAAGGACCAGAGGCCGTGCAGCAGGGCGGTGGTCATGGCGCCGGTGCGGCCCCGCTGGGCCAGCTTGCGGGCGCCGAGCGAGGAGTACTTGTTGGCCTTGTGCACCACTTCCTCGAGGTTGCGGAACGGGAACTGCCAGATGGGGTGGTGCAGGTAGGCCACCGGCCGGTCGGTGACGATCTCGTACTCCTCGTGCACCGGATCGTCGTCCTTGAAGACGAGCGCGCCCTTGCGGAACAGCTGCGGCTGGCGGTAGTCCGGATAGAACCCGGAGTGGCGCATCCAGCGGCCCATGAAGAAGTTGCGGCGGGGAATGTAGTAGGCGTCGGCCTGCGGGGCCTCCAGGCAGGCGAGGATTTCGTCCCGCGCCTCCGGGGTGCAGCGCTCGTCCGCGTCCAGGGAGAAGATCCAGTCGTGCGCGCAGGCCGCCATGGCCCGGTTGCGCAGGTCGCCGAAGCCGCGGAAGTCGATCTGCACCACCCGCGCGCCCAGTTCCTCGGCGATGGCCGCGGTGTTGTCCTGGCTGTGCGAATCAGCGACGACGATCTCGTCCGCCCAGAGCACCGAGTGGATCGCGTCGCGGATCTTTTCCGCCTCGTTGTAGGCGATGATGTAGACCGAGACCCTGTTCATGCCTGGCGGATCACCTGCGGCGGGCGGGCCTTGGCGGCACCGGCGAGTTGGACGACGATGCGGTCGGTCTTGTGCAGCCGCTCGACCAGGGTGCGGAACAGGTGGCGGGAGACCTCCGGGTATTTCTCGATCAGCTCGGCCAGCTTCTCGCCGGGATAGCGCTTGACCGTGCAGCGGCCGGCGGCGATGATCGAGGCCGAGCGCGGCTCGTCGAGGATGGCCGCCATCTCGCCGAAGTATTCACCCGGCTCGGTGATCTCGGCGATCTTTTTGCCGCCGCGGAGCACCGCCACCTTGCCGCGCACCAGTTTGAAGAAGTCCAGATCCTTGTTGCCTTCCTGGATGATGATGTCCAGATCCTCGTACTCCTCCACATCCGGGTTGACCAGGTAGGCGGGCAGACTCTCCCCGTGGGCCACGGTTCGCCGGAGCACCTCGTCGACACTGGTCACGCCCTCGCGCGCCTTCTGCAGGCCCGCCTCGCGCAGGGTGTACATGCCCTCCTGGGTGGCGACCTTGCGCAGTTGTTCCTCCGAGACCTCGGCCTGGATGGCCTTGGCCACCTCCTCGGTCACCTCCATCAGTTCAAAGAAGCCCACCCGCCCCTTGTAGCCGAGACCGTTGCACTCCGCGCAGCCCTTGGCCTTGTAGAGGTGCAGGCTGTCGAGTTCGCTCTCGCGGAAGCCGGCGCCGAGCAGGTACTGGCGGTCATGCTGGACCGGTGTTTTGCACTTGGTGCAGAGTCGGCGGGCGAGCCGCTGGGAGAGCACCATGGTCAGGGACGAGGCGAGGATGTAGGCGGGGATGCCGATGTCCACCATGCGGCTGACCGTGGCCGGCGAGTCGTTGGTGTGCAGGGTGGAAAAGACGAGGTGGCCGGTCATGGCCGCCTTCATGGCGATCTCGGCCGTCTCGATGTCGCGGATCTCGCCCACCATGATGATGTCCGGGTCCTGGCGGAGGAAGGCCTTGAGCGCCGCCGCAAAGGTCATACCGACCTCGGGGTTGACGTTCACCTGGTTGATCCCCTTGAAGTTGAACTCCACCGGGTCCTCGGCCGTGAGGATCTTGATGTCCTCCTTGTTGAGCGAGTTGAGCGCCGAATAGAGGGTGACGGTCTTGCCCGAGCCGGTGGGGCCGGTGACCAGCAGCAGCCCCTGGGGGCGGGCGAGGCAGCGCTTGAGCGTGGTGAAGGTCTCCGGCGTGAAGCCGAGCTTGGTCAGGTCGACGTTGAGCGATTCCTTGTCGAGGATACGCAGGACGATACCCTCGCCATGCAGCAGCGGCAGGGTGGAGACGCGGAAATCCACCGCCCGGTTGCGGCCCAGGCGGATCTTGATGCGGCCGTCCTGGGGCACGCGGCGCTCGGTGATGTTCAGCCCGGCGAGGATTTTCATGCGCGCGGCCATGGCGTTCTTGATGGTCAGCGGCAGGTTCATGGACTTGAACAGGGAGCCGTCCTTGCGGTAGCGGACCTGCATGGTCTTCTCGAACGGCTCGATGTGGATGTCGCTGACCCCGTCCTGCACCGCCTTGACGAGGATGCCGTTGACCAGCTTGATGATCGGCGCGTCCGAGGCGGAGAACTGCTCGTAGGCCCCCTCATCGGCGGCGCCGCTTTCGATCTCGAATTCATCGGCCGCATCCGACACCAGGGCGCCGAAGTCCTCGACCTGGGTGACCGTGCTCTCTTCCGTCTCGGATTCGAAGGTGAAGAAGGAGTGGTACTCCTCGTCGCTGATACCGTAGTACTTGCGGTAGGCGTCGATGATGTCCTTGGCCGTGGAGACGCAGACGTGCAGTTCCTTCTGGACGGTATCCTGCAGCTGCTCGACCTCGAGCGAGTCGGTGGGCTCGGACATGGTGAGCTGCAGGGTGTTGCCGGCCAGGCGCAGGGGAAAGGCCATGAACTGTTTGGCCGTCTCGTAGGGGAGCAGGGCCAGGGCCTCCGGGCTGGGAGCCTCCTGGTCGATGGACACCATCGTGAAGTTGTGCATCCTGCTGAGGAAGTTGGCGATGGTGTCGCGTTCGATGACACCGCTCTCCAACAGGATGCGTCCCAGCCGTTCACCGGTCTTTTTCTGGACGGCCTTGGCCTCATCGAACTGGGTGGCGGTGATGTAGCCCGCCTTGCTGAGGAGTTCCCCGATCTTGAGCTTGCCGGCGCCGGACTGGTCCTTGACGGTCCGTTTGGTGGAGCTTCTCTCTGGCTGCTGTCCGGGTCTGAGTGCCATGGGCGTGTCGGGAAGACCGTGGTCGAAGGGGAAGTGTCACCCGCGGGGGGCAAGTTTTTCAATCAGTGTACTACAAAAAAAAAACCCGGTCAAAAAAGAACCGGAAAACAGTGAGGATCACACCCCTTTCCAGGTCGGGGGCAGGGCACGGCGGGTCGGGGCTGGTCGGCCGGCACGGCCGGGAGGTCAGGAGAAAATGGCCGGATAGCGGCGGCGCAGTTCGGCCTGCAGGGGAATCATCACCTCGCGCATGGACGGTTCGGCTGCCCGCGAGGTACGCAGAGCGAGGATGTGACGCCACTCGGCGAGGTTGGCGTAGACGATGATCTCGGTCTTGCAGGAGTTGGGCAGCACGGTGCGCGCCGCCTGGGCCGAGCTGGTTTCCAGGAGGCGCAGGTACTGGCGCTCCATGGCCGCCATGGATTCCTTCCAGACAGCGAATTCCGGACTGTCCGCGGCAAAGAAGAGCGGTTTGATGAAGGTGACCTCGTTGCCGAACTTGTCGTCCGCATAACGGCAGTAGCGCTGGCTTTCCTGGAGGAAGGTGCAGGGCCGGTGACGGACCAGTTCGTGGGTGACGGCCCGGTTGACGATGAACTTCACCGCCAGGTGGCGGTGTCGGGCGCGTTGGTCGATGGGGAGCCGCTCCACCTCGGCGAGCGGCACCTTGGTGACGGTGATGCCGGCCGCCGCCGACGCGTCGGGAGCGGGCAGCAACCCCTCGAAAAAGTACGGGTGGCGCCTGGCGAGGAACCTGGCGATGGCCCGGGAGATCAGGTCGTCCGGATGATTGCCGAGCATCTCGCGGAAGGCTCGCACCGATCCGCTGACGAGCAATCGATCCGCGGCCAGCCGGTCGATCTGCAGGAATTTGGGTTGGCAGAAGAAGAGCGCGGCCACCGGCTCGGGCGAGGCGCAGTCCACCCGCAGGGTGACCACGCCCATTTCAAGGACTGAGTTGTGCCCGTGTTCCGCCATCTTGCGGACAAAGGGGATGGCCGACTCGGGGATCGATGCGGTGCTCGCTCTTGTAGCAGATGCGGCCGCAGTATTCGATGCGCACCGCGAGGCTCGCCTGGTCGAGGTCGTCGAGGATGCGAAAGCTGGGATCGATGATGTGCATGGCGGACCGGCATCGGCAAGGGGAAACGGGACGGCGCCGCCCGGGGTGGGGCGGCGCCGGTGGCGGGCATCTGTCCGTGGGGCGGAGGTTACTTGTTCTCCTCCCAGAAGGGGCTCAGGGCGCGCAGCTTCTCGATGATCGGCGGCATGTGGGCGAGCACGAAATCGATCTCCTCCTCGGTGTTGTACACCGACAGGCTGAAGCGGATGGAGCCGTGCGCGGCGGTGAAGGGCACGCCCATGGCGCGCAGCACGTGGCTCGGTTCGAGCGAGCCGGAGGTGCAGGCCGAGCCCGAGGAGGCGCAGATGTTCAGCTGGTTCATGTGCAGCAGGATGGCCTCGCCCTCCACGTACTCGAAGCTGATGTTGGCGGTGTTCGGCAGCCGCTGTTCCGGGTGGCCGTTCAACAGGGCCTTGGGCACGGAGGTGAGCAGCCCGTGTTCGAGTTTGTCGCGCAGGGCGCGCACCCGGGTGTTCTCCTCAGCCATCTTGGCCGCGGCCAGTTCGCAGGCCCGGCCCAGGCCGATGATCGAGGCGACGTTCTCGGTGCCGCCGCGCCGGCCGCGCTCCTGGTGGCCGCCGTTCATGAAGGGCACGAACGGCGTGCCCTTGCGCACGTAGAGCACGCCCACGCCCTTGGGGGCATGGAGCTTGTGGCCGGAGATGCTGAGGAAGTCGATGGCCGAGTCCCGCAGGTTGAGCGGGATCTTGCCCACCGCCTGGACCGCGTCGGTATGGAAGAGGATGCCCCGCTCGCGGGTGATGCGCGCCATCTCCTCCACCGGGAAGAGGACGCCGGTTTCGTTGTTGGCCCACATGGCGCTGGCGATCACCGTCTCGTCGGTGAGGCTGTCGCGGAACCGCTGCACATCCAGGGTGCCGTCGCTGTGCACGTGCAAGCGGGTGGTGTGGTACTTGCGGCCGGTGAAGAGTTCCAGGTTCTCACACAGGTTCTTCACCGCCGGGTGTTCCACCCGGGTGGTCACCACGTGGTTCTTCTCGGGATAGGTCTGCAGGGCGGAGAGGATGGCGGTGGAGTCACTCTCCGTGCCGCAGCTGGTGAACACGATCTCCTCGGGTGCGGCGCCGAGCAGGTCGGCGACCTGCTCCCTGGCCCGGGCCACGGCCCGGCCCACCTGGCCGCCGAAGGTGTGCATGGAGGAGGGGTTGCCGTAGTAGTCCCTCAGGTAGGGCATCATCGCCTCCAGCACCTCGGGGGCGACCCGGGTGGTGGCGTTGTTGTCCATGTAGATGACCTGTTCGGGTGCGGTCATGAGCGGTCCTCCTCGACGACCAGGGTGTCCAGCACCTGTTCGCGCAGCTTTTTCTCCACGTACTCCTTGAGGGTGGTGCGCGACGAGTAACAGTTGGCACAGGCCCCGCGCAGCGACACGGTGACGAAGTCGCCGTCCACGTCGACGAGTTCGATGTCGCCGCCGTCCTTCTTCAGGTTCGGCTTGATCTCGCGCTCGATCACCTCCTCGATCTTTTTGATCTTCTCCAGGGTGGTCATGCGCTTGGGCCGGGCGGAGCCGGCGGGCGCGGCGGTCGCCGTCTCGGAGGATTCCGCGAGCAGCTGGCGCAGCTTACCCTCGCATTTGCCGCAGCCGCCGCCGGCCTTGGTGTAGTTGGTGATCTCCTCCACCGAGGTGAGAGAGTTTTCGCGGATGGCGCGGATGATCTCCAGGTCGGTGACGCCGAAACACTCGCACACCACCTCGCCCTGGGCCATGGGCAGAATGGCCCCGGTGTAGTTGGCGATGGCGGCCTCCAGGGCCTCACGACCCATCACCGAGCAGTGCATCTTCTCCTTGGGCAGGCCGCCGAGGGCCTGGGCGATGTCGTCGTTGGTCAGCTTCTTGGCGTCCTCGAGCCGCATGCCCTTGAGCATCTCGGTGAGCACCGAGGAGGAGGCGATGGCCGAGGCGCAGCCGAAGGTCTTGAACTTGGCGTCAGTGATCACCTGGTTCTCGTCCACCTTGATGCTCAGCCGCAGGGCGTCGCCGCAGGCGATGGAGCCGACATTGCCGACGCCGTCCGCCCCCTCGATCTCGCCGACGTTCCTCGGGTTGATGAAATGGTCCTGCACTTTCTCCGTATAATCCCACATGGCCGGTTCTCTGTCCTTGATGGTTTGATGTGATCCCGTGGTTCGGGAGGCACGCCGGCGCAGCCGCCAGCAATGGCTACATTATGGCAGGAGTCCTATTTCGGCAAGCATCGATTTCGCACTTTCAACGAGCATGGGGGTCTCCGCGGCGCTGCGCGCCTCCACGTAAAAGCGGACCTTGGGCTCGGTGCCGGAGGGGCGGATCATGATCCAGGAGCCGTCGTCGAGCAGCATCTTGCGGCCGTCGATGGTGATCACCTCGGCTATGGTGCGGCTCGCCTCACCCACCCGGACCGTGCTGCCGGGGCCGTACTTGGCCAGGCGGTCCAGGGTCTGGAGCAGCTCCGCGCCCTGCTGGCTGACGGTCACGCCGTCGCGGTCCGGATAGTAGTGCCCGTAGCGGTCCTCGATCTCGAGCAGGTAGTCGCCCAGGTTTTTCTTCAGGGTGAGCACCATGTCCAAGGCGAGCATCAGGCCGATGAAGGCGTCTTTTTCCGGGGTGTGGCCGGTGATGGAGATGCCGTCCGACTCCTCGAAGAAGACCAGCGCCCGGTCGATCACCGGCTTGAACTCCTTGAAGCCGACCCTGGGCTCGAACACCTCTTCGCCCAGCTGGCGGGCCACCGCATTGGCCAGGTTGCTCGTGGCCACGGTTTTGGCCACCATGCCTTTTTTCCCCTTGACCTCGTGGAGGAAGTGGTAGGCCATGGCGCCGAACTGGTTCATGGAGATCTCCACGGTGCCGTCGGTGAAGCGGATGCGATCGCCGTCCGGATCGATGATGGCGCCGAGCTTGAGCGGCTCGGTCCGGCCGGCGAGCGCGGCCATGACCGGCTGCATGTTGGTCGACGAGGGCTCCGGAGCGATGCCGCCGAAGGTCGGGTCCTCCGTGTCGCGCAGCAGGATGAGTCGCTCCGCCGGCGGGTCGGCGAGCAGGCGCCGAAGGTAGCCGCGGGCGGCGCCGTGGACCGCGTCGACGCAGACCACCACCTCGCGACTGGCGGCCAGCGCCGCGGTCACCCGGGGATAGTCGATGCCGTGACGGTCGATGCCGCGGCGCACCAGTTCCTGCCAGCTGGCCAGTGCGTCCTCGCGGGCGATGCCCGGCAGGCTGTCCAGCGGCCGCTGCAGGTCGAGATCCGGGGCGAGGTGAGGCACCTCGGCGAGTTGCAGGTAGTCGCCCGCCAGGCGGGTGATGGTGTCGGTGAGCACCGGCGCGGCCGGACCGGCGTCGGCGGCGTTGTATTTGAAGCCGCCGTACTCCAGCGGGTTGTGGCTCGGTGTCAGGTTGATCGAGAAGGCCGCGCCGCGCACCAGCACCGAGGCCGACAGGGCGCCGGTGGTCGACTCGCCGGCATAGAAGACCGTGACGCCATTGGCAGCGAGCACGTTGACCGCGGCCAGGGCGAGCAGCGGGCCGCCGAAGCGGTTGTCGAAGCCGACCACGCAGCCACGCGCTGCACATCTCGGCGAACGAGGCGACCCCGAGCGCCTCGCGCAACTCGCCATTGCCTTCAGCCTGGCGGTAGAGACTGAGGATGGCGGCGGTGACCGTGGCCACCGAACGGATGAACAGGTCCTTGCCCAGGGTGCCGCGCCAGCCGGAGGTGCCGAACTTGATGTCCTGCCGCGGCCGGCCGGTGTTGGTGAGGATTTCGTCCTGCACCAGGGTGTAGACCCGGTCGATGGCCGCCTGCCAGACGGCCCGCTCGCCGGCCGCGGCCGCCCGGCCGCGGCCGGCGACGAGCTTGCGGATGGCGGCGAAATAGTCGCTCTCCCTGTGGTTGTCGGCGACGACAAACTGGTTCAGAATCTGCTCGATCTCGTGTTCGCTGGTCATGTCGGCTCCATCGGGCAAGGGGGATCGGGAAGGCGGGGAAATCTGAAAATATGTCGTTAGTATAGCCCCGTGTCGGGCAAATGGCAACAGCCTCGCCCGGGGCCTGTGCGGGCGCTGACGTTTCAATTGACCGCCTCTGTATTTTTTTCTATTGTGGTCCTTGTCCGTTCACGCCTGGCCCATGCCGGGGCGGTGTTCCGGTCCTGCCGAGCCGCCCGCCTTCGGTTACACTCTACCAAGGAGTCAGAGATGGAAAACAAACACGACAAAGCGCTTATTCTCTGGTTTGACGAAATCGGGATCGAAGACGTGCCGATGGTCGGCGGCAAGAACGCATCCCTCGGGGAAATGCACCAGAAGCTGACCTCAAAGGGCGTGGAAGTGCCCAACGGCTACGCCATCACCGCCTACGCCTACCAGTACCTGCTCAAGGAGGCCGGGGTCGAGGCCGCCATCCGCGACGCCCTCGCCGGCCTGGACACCCACGACCTGCGCAACCTGCAGGCACGCGGCGCCAAGGTGCGCGACATCGTCCGTACCGCCGAGTTCCCGGCCGATCTGCGCGAGGCCATCCTCAGCGCCTACCGCACGATGGAGAAGGAGTACGGCCCGGATGTGGACGTGGCGGTGCGCTCGTCGGCCACTGCCGAGGATCTGCCGGACGCCTCGTTCGCCGGCCAGCAGGAGACCTATCTGAATATCCGCGGGCCGGAGGCGCTCATCGACGCCTGCAAGCGCTGCTTCGCCTCTCTGTTCACCGACCGGGCCATCTCCTACCGCCATGACAAGGGGTTCGACCAGTTCGATGTCTACCTGTCCATCGTCGTGCAGAAGATGGTCCGCTCCGACTCCGCCTGCTCCGGCGTCATGTTCTCCATCGACACCGAGATCGGGCTTCAAGGACGCGGTCTTCATCACCGGCGCCTGGGGGCTCGGCGAGAACGTGGTCCAGGGCGCGGTCAACCCGGACGAGTACTACGTTTTCAAGCCGACCCTCAAAGAAGGCAAGCGGCCGATCGTCGGCAAGCGGATCGGCACCAAGGAAATCAAGATGATCTACAACACCGACCCGGGCGCTGCGGAGCCGGTGAAAAACATCCCCACCACCCCGGAGGAGCGCGGCGCCTACATCCTCAGCGACGACGAGATCCTGCAGCTGGCGCGCTGGGCCTGCATCATCGAGGACCACTACGGCACGGCCCATGGACATCGAGTGGGCCAAGGACGGCGACGGTGTCAAGGTCGGCACGGGCAGGCTCTTCATCGTCCAGGCCCGGCCGGAGACGGTCCACTCCCAGGCCAGCAAGAAGGTCATGGAAACCTACGTGCTCAAGGAGAAGGGCACCGTGCTCGCCACAGGGACAGGCGGTCGGCGCCAAGATCGGCCAGGGCGTCGGCCAACGTCATCCTGCGCACGGTCAGCCGAGATCCACGACTTCAAGACGGGCGAGGTGCTGGTCACCGACATGACCGACCCGGACTGGGAGCCGATCATGAAGATCGCCGGCGGCCATCGTCACCAACCGTGGCGGCCGCACCTGCCACGCGGCCATCATCACCCGCGAGCTGGGCATCCCCTGCGTCATCGGCACCGAGAACGGCACCGAGAAGATCGAGTGACGGCCAGGATGGTCACCGTCTCCTGCGCCGAGGGCGAGACCGGCCACATCTACGACGGGCTGCTCGACTTCGACGTCGACGAACTCGACCTGGACAACATCCCGGCCACCACGACCAAGATCATGATGAACGTCGGCCATCCCGGAAAAGGCCTTCGTCGAGGCCCAGCTGCCCAACGACGGCGTCGGCCTGGCCCGCGAGGAATTCATCATCAACTCCCACATCGGCATCCACCCCCTGGCCCTGTACAACTACGAAGAGCTGCACGAGGAGGCCGAAGACGATGACGAAATCCAGGAGATCATCGACGACATCGACGTCAAAACCGCGGCCTACCCGGACGACAAGCGCCAGTTCTTCATCGACAAGCTGGCCGAGGGCGTCGGCCGGATCGCCGCCGGCTTCTACCCCAAGGACGTCATCGTCCGCCTGTCGGATTTCAAGACCAACGAGTACGCCAACCTGATCGGCGGCCACCTCTACGAGCCGGAGGAGACCAACCCGATGATCGGCTGGCGCGGGGCCTCGCGCTACTACGACCCGCAGCTACCGGCCGGCCTTTGACCTGGAGTGCAAGGCCCTGCTCAAGGCCGCGAAACGACATGGGCCTGACCAACATCAAGCTCATGATCCCCTTCTGCCGGACCCCGGAGGAGGGCACGCAAGGTCATCGAGGTGATGCGCGAGTACGGCCTGGTGCAGGGCGAGAACGGCCTGGAGGTCTACGTCATGTGCGAGATCCCCTCGCAACGTCATCTCGGCCGACGACTTCTGCCGACGTCTTCGACGGCTTCTCCATCGGCTCCAACGACCTGACCCAGCTCACCCTCGGCCTGGACCGGGACTCGCGACCTGGTGGCGCACATCTACGACGAGCGCAACGAGGCGGTGAAAGACCCTGATCAAGCATGGTGATCGCCACCGCCAAGCGGCGCGGCCGCAAGATCGGCATCTGCGGCCAGGCCCCGTCCGACTTCCCGGACTTCGCCACCTTCCTGGTCGAGCAGCGGCATCGACTCGATCAGCCTGGTATCCGACACCGTGGTCAAGACCCGGCTGGCCATCTACAAGAAGGAGCAGGAACTCGGCATCACGCCGTGATCCGCACAGTTCCCCGGCGGGCAGGGTGCTCCGGCCCTGCCCGCCGGCGGATGTGTTACCGGGCCGGGGACAGGTCCTCGCCCATTGGTTTGGCCTCGTCGATGAGCATCACCGGGATGCCGTCGCGGATTTCGTAGACGAGGCGGCAGTGGCGGCAGAGGATGGCGTCCTGGGCCGGGTGCAGTTCCACCGGCCCCTTGCATTTCGGGCAGGCGAGAATGTCCAGCAGTTCCTGTTTGATCATGGGTGGTTTCCGGGGCTGGGCCTGATGGTTCACGGCGCGTGGGGCGCCTTCCCGTGCGGCCGGCCGGCCGCTTTTTTCTCCTCCCCTATACCGTATCGGCGCGGACCGGTAAAGAACCTTGCCGACCGGCGGAGCCTGCTCCGTCCGGCCTGCCGGGCGGGGCGGGGCGCGCACTTTTCACGAGACGCAGATGACTGAGCAATCGACGCGGCAGGTTGTCCCGGTGGAGCAGGCGGTGGGCATGGTCCTGCCGCACGACATCACCGAGATCGTCAAGGACACCTTCAAGGGGCGGGCCTTCAAAAAAGGGCACATCATCCGCGCCGAGGACATCGACCACCTGCGCCGGCTCGGCAAGGAGCACGTCTACGTGCTCGAACTGGGCGAGCAGGAAATCCACGAGAACGAGGCGGCCCTGCGCCTGGCCGAGGCCCTGGCCGGCAGCGGCACCGAGTACAGCCGCGACATCGTCGAGGGCAAGGTGACCATCCGCGCGGCCACGGACGGCCTGCTCAAGATCGACCGCGAGGCGCTCCTCCGCTTCAACCTGCTCGGCGAGGTAATGTGCGCCACCCTGCAGACCAACACGCCGGTCAGTCGGGGCGAGCAGGTCGCCGCCTCGCGCATGATCCCGCTGGTCGGTTCGCGGCAGCTGGTCGAGCAGGCGGTGGCCATCGCCCGCGGCGGCGAGGCCATCGTCCGCGTCCTGCCGCTTGGCCGGGTGCGGGCCGGGCTGGTGATCACCGGCACGGAGGTGTTTTCCGGCCGCATCGAGGACCGGTTCGAGCAGGTGCTGCGCGACAAACTCGCCGCGCTCGGCTCCACCGTCGGCCGGGTCGGGTTCGCGCCGGACGATGCGAACCTGATCGCCGCCGAGATCCACCGCTGCCTCGAGGCCGGGGCGGAGTTGGTGGTCACCTCGGGCGGCATGTCCGTGGACCCGGACGACGTCACCCGCCAGGGCATCCTCCTGGCCGGGGCCGAGGATGTGGTCTACGGCACGCCGGTGCTGCCCGGGGCCATGTTCCTGGTCGGCCGCATCGGCCGGGTACCGGTGCTCGGGTTGCCCGCCTGCGGCATGTTCCACACGATCACCGTGCTCGACCTGGTGCTGCCGCGGGTACTGACCGGCGAACGCATCGGCCGGGAGGAGCTGGCCGCGCTCGGCCACGGCGGGCTCTGCCGCAACTGCACCCACTGCCAGTACCCGGTGTGCAGCTTCGGCAAGGCCTAGCCGAACCCGTGCGCCGATTGCCGGCGGGACGCTGGAAAAGTCGGCTGGAGAAGGGTTTGCAGGATGAGACCGGGATGTGGTATGCTCTGTTCGCCTGTTTCAGGCACCCCGCACCCGTGGAGAGAGGTACGCCCATGCACACACGAATCCTGTCGTTTTTCGCCGCCTGGCTGGTGCTCTGCTGCGCCGGTGTCGTGCCCGCCGGGGCGGTTTCCCGGCTGGACGGATCCTTCGGGCTCAACGGCCGGGTGGCGGTCGAACTCGGCGTCCGCAACAGCGCCCACGCGGTGCTCGTCCAGCCGGACGGGCGGATCCTCATCGCCGGTTCCTCCTCCAAGGGCACGGCGCGCAACATGTCGCTGCTCCGTTTCAACCGGGACGGCAGTCTCGATTCCACCTTCAACAACGACGGCTCGGCGATCACCTCGGTCGCCATCGGCGATGACGAGATTCTGGCCCTTGGCCTGCTCGCCGACGGCCGCATCGTCGCCGCCGGCTACAGCCACAACGGCGCGGACCGGGATTTCGCCCTGGTCTGCTACCTGCCGGACGGAACTCTCGACCGGACCTTCGGCGAGGAGGGGGTGGTCATCACCCCGGTGGGCAGTGGCAACGAAGAGATCACCGCCCTGCAGATCAACCGTGACGACATGATCACCGTTGCCGGCGGGGTGGAGGGGACCACCGGCCGGGTGCTGGCCACGGCCCGCTATTTCAGCGACGGTGTGCTCGACAGCAGCTACGGCGAGCAGGGCGTCAGCCTGATCGGTGTCGGCGTGGACACGGCCGCCGAGGGACTGCTCGAACGGTCCGACGGCACCCTGGTGGTGTCCGGTTCCTACGAGTTGGCGGGCCGCAGCTCGCTGATGCTCGTCGGGCTGACCGGTGACGGCGTGATCGACCCGACCTTCGGCGAGAGGGGCGTGGCCGTGGCGGACCTGCCGGACGCGGTCAGCGAGGGCTACCGGCTGGCCGAGGACAGTGACGGCCGCCTCTATCTGGCCGGTTCGGTGGGCCTGGCGGGCAAACGCGACGCCGCCCTGTTCCGCTTCACCCGTTCGGGGCAGGCGGACGACGAGTTCGGCGTGGGCGGCGTGCTCGTCACGCGGATGAGCGCCGAGGACGACCTGCTCTACGATGTGGCTGTGGGCCGGAGCGGCGTGGTCGCCAGCGGCTACACCACCGACGCCGGCACCCGCCAGTTCCTCGTGGCCTCGTACGGCCATGGAGGAGCAGCGCCCGCACCCGCGGTGGAGACGGTCGGAGAATCCGCGGCCAACGCCGGGGGCGAGGAGACCCTCTCCGCGCCGGTGCAGGAGGTGCGGACCTTTGGCGACACCAGGGTGCAGATCAGAAAACTGCAAATCTCCTCCGCCCGTGCGGATGGTTCCGCCGCGTTCACCCCGCCCGCCGCGTCCCTGCCGCTGCGCTGGCTGGCCACGGCCGGTGCACACATCGGTCGTTTCCTCGCGAGCCCGGCCCTGGCCGCCGACAGCGGTGCGGCCACCGTGGCCGAAGCTGCCACGGCCGCTCCGCAGGTGCGAACCGCCACCACCACCTTCAGCCAGGGCGAGTCGGTCAGCTACGCGCTGACCACCGACGCGGACGGCAATGTCATTCTCGTCGGCACGGCCGACGGTGCCGAGGCCAGTTCCATGGTCGTTGCCCGCTACGCGGCCGATCCGGCGGATCTGTACAGCGACCAGGCCGGCTATACGAGCAGCGCCATCCTCACCCGGGAACCCGGTGACGTCACCCGCGCCACCGCGGTTACCGGCGGCGAGATCCTGCCCGCCTTCGGCCAGGCGGTGAGCAAGCGCGGGGTGGTGTTCAGCATCACCGACACGCCGGTCTACTCCGGTGGCGCCGGCACGGATGGCGACAGCGATGATGGCACCGATGACGGGACCGACAACGACGACGGCACCGACGACGGGACGGATGACGACCTGCCGCCGACGGTCACCGCCGACCCAGCCCAGATCAGCGGCGGAACAGCGACCCTCAGGGTCACCACCGACGTGGCCGCCACCTGCCGCTACAGCACCAGCAGCACGGCCACCTACGACACAATGCAGGGCCGTATGACCAGCGCCGGGCTGGTCCACACCGCCACCACCGAAAAGCTGGCTGCCGGTGACTATGACTATTACGTCCGTTGCCGCAGCACGGCCGGCGGCGCGGTGAACACCGTGAGCACGCCGATCAGTTTTACCGTCAACCTGGTCACGTCGGCCAGCCGGACCTTCGACCGGCTCACCGGTCTGCTCGTCACCGACGCGGTGGCCGCCACCACGACCACCGGCACCAGCGACAGCGATACCGACACCGCGACCAACTCCATCTTCGGTGGCGCCGGCGAGGACGGCGAGGAACAGTGGGCCGAGGAAGGCGAGACCGAGAACGGCTCGGGTTACGGCCGGTTCAGCGCCCGCCTGGAAAATCTCAAGCCGGGCACGGTCTACTACGTGCGCGCCTACGCCCTGACCGCGGACGGCTCGGTCCACTACGGCCCCCAGTACCGTTTCAAGACCGCGGACGCCTGCTTCGTGGCCACGGCCTCGTTCGGCACCCTGCTCCATCCGGGGGTGCGCGTGCTGCGCGATTTCCGCGATACCTTCCTGGCGACGAGCGGACTCGGCCGGGCCCTGGTGGACAGCTATTACGCGGTCTCGCCGCCGGTCGCCGACCTGATCGGCCGGAGCGTTGTGCTGCGCGCCACGGTCCGCCTGCTGCTCCTGCCGCTGGTCGGCTTCTCCTGGCTGGCGCTGCAGGCCGGCCTGGTCAAAACCCTGCTGCTGGCCGCCTGTGCCGCTGTGGCCGCCGGCCGCCTGTGCCGGATGCCTCCGGCCGCGCCACTGAACCCGCCGGGGGGATCCCCGGCACACCCGAAGAAACCCATTTGAGCCAGTACTCCAGACGATGAACACAGAGAACAGAAAGCGGGTGCGCACGACCCTTGCAGGTCAGGGCGGTTTCACCCTCATTGAACTGATGGTGGTCATGGTGATTCTCGGCATCCTCGCCGGGCTGATCGTGCCGCGCATCATGGACCGGCCGGAGGAGGCCCGCCGTACCAAGGCGGCCATCCAGATCCAATCCATCGAGCAGGCGCTCAAGCTCTACAAACTCGACAACGGTCAGTACCCGACCACGGAACAGGGGCTGAACGCCCTGGTCGAGGCGCCCTCGGTGGGCGTTCTGGCCAAGAAGTGGCGGACTGGCGGCTACCTGGAAAAGGGCCGGGTGCCCAAGGACCCGTGGGACAACGACTTCGTCTACATCAGTCCCGGTCTGCACGGTGACTTCGATCTCATCTCCTACGGCCCGGACAACCAGTCCGGCGGGGAAGGCAACGACGCCGACCTCAACAACTGGGAACTGCAGTAACCTGCCGGGAACCTCGCATGGCCGTGGCCGTACCTCCTGCACCGGGGGACGACAGGGGTTTCACCCTCCTTGAACTGATCCTGGTCATGGTGCTCATCGCCATCGGCACCGCGCTGGCCATGCCGCGGGTCGGGGCGTTTCTCTTCACCGATGAACTCAAGGCGACCGCCCGCGGCCTCACGGGCCTGATCTCCCGGGCGTCGCAACTGGCCCGACAGCAGCAGGCGCCTTTTTTACTGAAATACATCGAGCGCGAAAAACGGTTCGTGGTCGAACCGGAAACCGCCGCAGCCACCAGGATCGAGGAAAATTCGCGATCACAGCGGGCGGCCGAACTGCGCCTCAAGGGCCAGGTGGGCGTGCGCGACATCTGGGCTTTCTCCAGCGGCGGCCGCAGTGTCGGCGACCTCATCATCCGCTTCACCGGAGACGGTTATGTCGAGCCGACCGTCATTCACCTGCACGAGGGCGGGGACCGCGACCTGTCCCTGGTGCTCTCCCCCTTTCTCGGCACCCTCCAGATTTTCGACAGGTATGTCAGCCCGGACGATCCGACCCTCTTCCAGTGAACCCTGCCGCGGTGGTATCGGCCGCGCCGGCTTCACCCTGCTCGAGGTGATGATCGCCGTGGGCATCATTGCCATCGCCCTGGTGACCCTCATCGGCGCCCAGTCCCAGAGCGTGTCCATCGCTGCCGCGGCCCGCTTCGACACCACCGCGGCCCTTCTGGCTCAGGGGAAGATGACCGAGCTGTGTGTGCAGGGCTTCAACGGCGTCAGCGACGGCGAGGGCGACTTCGGCGAGGATTACCCGGGGTTCACCTGGAAGGCGGAGGTACGCGAACTGACCACGGACGAGACCGGCCTCGACGGGCTGGCCGGCATGCTCAAGGCCGTTGACCTGGTCGTGCGCAGCCGGGACGACGAGGAGCGGGTCTGCGCCCTGCGGACGTTTCTGCTCAAGGATTTCCAGGCTTCGCCATGACCGCGGCCGACAAAGGGTTCACCCTCTTGGAGGTGCTGCTGGCGATCACCGTGCTCGGGGTGGTGGTCGCCATGCTCTCCCTGTCGCTGGGCGGCACCCTGCGGGTGGTGGAGGCCACCGAACAGCAGGAGGCGGCCCACCACCAGGCGCACACCGCCCTGCGCCGGCTCACCGCCGACCTGGCCAGCGCCCTGCAGGGCGGCGAGATCGCCTTCACCGGCCAGGCCGGCGTGGACGGGGAGGGCGGCGATGCCGAGGCGGGCGAGGTGTTGCGGTTCGTTTCGCTGGCGCACCTGGTGTTCACCCCCGAGGCGCAGCGACCGAACGCGGCCATGATCGCCTACCGGGTCGTGCCGGATGCGGACGACAGCCGCCGGCTCAAGCTGTTGCGCGCCGACACGGTGGTGCTGCCGGGCATCGATGCGGAGGCGGCGCAGGCTGACGAGACCCCGTTTCTGCTGGCCGACAACCTGCGTGCCGTTCGCTTGGCCTACCTGGACCGTCAGGGGCGGGAGTACGACGGTTGGGACAGCGAGCAGGAAGCGGCCGGGCAGAACGAGCCGCGCCCCCTGCCGGCGGCGGTGCGCTGCACCCTCGAGTTCTGGCTCGATGCGGACAGCGAAACCACCCAGACCTTCACCACCGCCGTGCTCATACCCGCCGGGCTGGTCGGCGCGGAGGCGGCGGATGCGGACTGAGTCGATTCTGGGCAACCAGTCGGGTCTGGCCCTGGTGCTCACCCTGCTGTTTGTCAGCCTGCTGGTGGCCATGACCGTGCAGCTGATGGCCACCATTGACCGCCAGTCCTTCGGGGCGGTGGCGCAGCGCGAACAGGTGCGGCTGGACGCCATGGTGCTGGGTGGTCTGCACCTGGCCCGGGCGGCCCTGGTTGCCGACCAGTTGGAAAACGAGGTCGATTCCCCCCACGACCGATGGGCCGGGCTCGACCCGGAAAAGCTGCAGGCCCTGTCCGGGGACATCAGCCTGCAGGTGGAGGTCTCCGACCTGTCGGGCCGGCTGCAGGTCAACGCCCTGGGCGCATCCGGGGCCACGCGCAACCCGGGCGGGGCAACGCAGCGGGCGGGGCACGAGCGGGAGCAGTACCGCCAGGTCTGGCTGCGCTTTCTCACCTCGGGCCGGTTTGCCGTGGCCGATGAGGAAGAGGCCGAGGGGCTCATCGATGCGCTGGCCGACTGGGTCGACACGGACAGCCGCGAACGGCTGCAGGGTGCGGAAGAGGAGTACTACCGCGCCCGGACGCCTGCCCACGGCTGTCGCAACGGTCCGATCAGCCAACTCGGCGAACTGCTGCTCGTCCGCGGCATGACGCCCGCACTCCTCTTCGGCGACACCGAGCAGGAAGGCCTTGCCGCCTACATCACCGTGGCCGGCGAGGACGGCAAGATCAACCTGAACACCGCACCCCTGCCGGTGCTCCAGGCCCTGTCCGTGGAGATGACCCCGGAGTTGGCCGCCGACCTCATCGATTTTCGCGAGGACGAACGAAATAGGGAGGCGTTGGCCACGGTCGACTGGTATAAGCAGGTGAGCGGATTTCCCGCCGGTGTGACCCTGGACCGCACCGTGCTCAAGGTGACCGGCGCGATGTTTGCGGTCACCGTGCGGGCAGCCAGCCCGCCCTTTGTCCGCACCGGTGCGGCCACCCTGCAGCGGGCCGAAAACCGGACGCAGCGGCTCCTCTCCTGGACTATCGAATGAACGGCGGCCTCAAGCCGCGCAGCCCTCTATGACACGACACACACTGGGCATCGATATCGGCGACTCTCAGGTGAGCGGTGTGGCGCTCGCCCGCCAGGGCCGCAGTCTGCAGCTGACCGGTTGCTGCCGGCTGGAACTCGCCGCGGACATCGACCCGGCCGGGGTGGCGGCGGCGGTCTGCCAGGTCGCTGAGCACGTCGGCTGGGAGCAGGGCGTGGTCGTGCTCGGCCTGCCCCTGTCGCGACTCAGCGTGCGCAACCTCACCCTGCCGTTCAAGGATGCGCGCAGCATCACCCAGACCCTGCCGTTTGAGCTGGAAGAGCAGCTCCTCGTGCCGGTGGACAGCCTGGTGAGCGATTTCACCCTGGTGGGACCGACCGCTGACGGGGGCAGCCGGGTGATCGCCTTCAGCGCGGAGCAGGATCTGCTCGTCGGGCTGCTCGCCGGACTCCAGGGGCGCTCTGACCCTGAGGTGATCACCGCCACCGTCATGGCCCTGGCCGCGTGCGTGGCCCGGGACAACCCGCCGGGCCGGCAGTTGCTGCTGTTCCACCTGGAACCCCTGGCGGCAACGCTTGTGCTCATCGACGGACCCGCACCGCTGCTCTGCCGGCGCCTGCCCTGGCCCGAGCCGCTTCTCCAGCCGCGGCCGGAGAGCGCCTGTGGGGAGGGGCCGCAGGCGGATGGCGGCCCCTGCAACGGCAACGCGGTCCGGTTACTGGCCGCTGCTGTGGAGCGGACCGTGGATCTGTACGGCCTGGAAAACGGCACGCCGGTGCAGCCCCGGGGGGTGGTGCTCACCGGCCCGCTGGCCGACCTCGACGGGTGCGCCGAGTCGTTCAGCGCAATCTTTGGCCTGGAGGTGCAGACCCCCGACCTGGCTGCGGCGGCCGATGCTGCCCTCGCCACCCAGGCGGACGACTGGCGCCGCGGCCCGTACGACTTGGCCCTGGCGCTCGCCCTTGTCGGTCTGGAAAAGCGGCCGGGGATCAACCTCCGCCGGGGGCCGTTCGCCCGGCCACGTTCCCTGTTTGCCAGCAGAACGCGGCTGGTCGCGGCCGTCGCCGCGATGGCGGTGCTCACGGTCGGCCTCACCGGCCTCTTGTGGGCCGACTACCGGCGCCTGGAATCCCGCGACCGGGCCCTGCGTGCGGAGATGACCGAAATCTATCGGACAGACCTTTCCCGCAGTGACCACGGTGCGCGAACCGTATGCCGAGATGCAGGCGGCGATGCGCGGCGTGCAGGGACCGGGCACGCCGGTCTCCTCCGCCGGTGGCGGCCAGCGGGTGCTGGCGCTGCTGGCCGACATTTCCACCCGTATCCCGCCTTCGGTCGCCCTGCAGGTCGGGCGGCTGGCAATCGACCGGGAAACGGTGCTCGTCAAGGGCACCACCGACACCTTCAATGCGGTGCAGGCCATCAAAAACGGGTTGTCCGGTTCGGCCCTCCTCCGTGAGGTGAAGATCGTCTCGGCCACTGCCGACAAGGACAAGGGCGAACAAGGCGGACAGATCCGCTTTGAACTGCAGTTGCAGCTCAAGGGGGGCTGATGCAGCTGAGCCAGCGTGAACAATGGGCGGTCGCGGCCGCCGGCACGGCCCTAACCGTGTTCCTTCTCCTCCAGTTCCTCGTCCTGCCCCTGGTCGACCGGCGGGCGCGGCTGGAGAAGGGCTTGGTGACACGCGCGCAGGCGGTGACGGAGATGCGCGCCATGCAGGACCAGTACCGCGCCCTGACGAGCCGGAGCGGTTCGCTCGCCGCCGTCCTGGCGGCCCGCGAGGCGGGGTTCAGCCTGTTCTCCTTCCTGGAGAAGAATGCCGACGACAGCGGCGTCCGCGAGAAGATCGCGCACATGAAGCCCTCGGAGTCGACCGGCAGCGAACTGTTCACGCAGAGCCAGGTGGAGATGAAGCTGCAGGCGGTGAGTCTGGGGCAGCTGGTGCGGTTTCTCGAGCGGGTGGAGTCGCCGGCGCACCTGGTCGGTATCGACAAGATCGCCATCCAGGAGAACACCAGGGAAAAAGGGCTGCTCGATGTGACCCTGCAACTGGTGAGCATCGACCAGGTGGTCGGTGCCGCACCGCGGTAGGGGCGCGGATCGTTTATGTTCAGGACGGTGTGCGCATGGATTCTTGGCCGGGTCGGTTACCTGCTCTACACCCTGGTCGTGCTGGTTGTGTGCCTTTGGCTGCTGTTCCCCGGCAGCACGGCCCGCGAACTGTTCGTCCGTGCGCTCAACGCGGCCGTGCCGCAGCTGGAGTGGCGGGTTCAGACGATTGCCTTCGAGTTGCCGGACGCCCTCCGTCTCAGCGGGGTGGAGGGGCGGGAGGCCGGCGGCGGTGAGCCCCTGCTGCGTCTCGACAGCCTGACGCTCCGGCCCGACCTGGCGGCACTGATGCGCCAGCGGCGGCTGCAGGCCGCCTGGCAGGCGGAGCTGGCCGGCGGCACGGTCCACGGCCAGCTGCAGCTGCCCCGACCGGGTGCGGAACTGCGGGTCGAGGGGACCCTGCAGGGGGTGCGCCTGGACGGCCTGGCGATTCTCGAGCGCCGTCTGCAGCGCGGTCTGCAGGGTACGGCCGCGGCCGAGTTCACCGCCACTGTCCGTCGCTCGCCGCTGGCGCTGACCGGGCTGAGCGCGACCGCGCGGCTCGAGAACGGCCGCATCGATCTGCGCCAGCCGGTGCTCGGCCACGGGTTCGTCCCCTTCAGCCGGGTCGGGGTATCCCTCCTCCTGCAGGGCGAGCGGCTGGCGCTGACCGACGGCACGGTCGATTCAAACCTGTTCGCGGGCACCTTTGCCGGTGACCTAAGGCTGCGTCCTGATCCGGCGGCGAGCCTGATCACGCTCACCGGCAGCCTGCAGCCCCGTTCGGAGTTCTTCAGTGCTGCGGGCCTGAGCAGTGCCGTGCTGACCGAGATCCGCACCCGGCTGCGTGACCGGCCCCTGCCGTTCCGGGTGTCCGGGGCGCTCGGCGACCCGGGTGTCCATTTCGAGGAGTTCAGCCTGCTCTTCGACGCCCTGTCCAAGGAGGCGAGGACTCCATGATCGGCCGCATCGTCCGCCTGGCGCTCATCGCCCTGCTCGTGGCCACCGGCGTGCATCTCTGGTACGGCCGGGTCGGGGAGCGGCTGCTGGCATGGTTGCCGGCGCCGTCCCCGGGTGCGTCCGGCCCGGCGCTCGCACCGGACCGGCCGGCCGCTGCCGGCGTTGCGCCGGCCAAGGTGGACACCCGGGTGATCCTCAGCCGCAACATCTTCAAGGCGGCGCTCGAGGCGAAGGAGCCGTCCGCCGGCGGGCAGGAGGTCGACCTCGACGCCCTCGAAGAGACGCGCATGCAACTGGTGCTGCTCGGCACGGTTTCGGGCAGCCGCGAGGACGCCCGCGCGATCATCCGCGACGAGGCGGCCAAGAAGGAAGACATCTACCAGGTGGGCAGCGACGTCCAGGGCGCGCTCATCGCCAGGATCGAGCGGGGCAGGGTGGTGCTGCAGGTCAACGGCCGCGAGGAAATCCTCAACCTCAAGGACCCGGAGGGTGGCCGGCCCCGACCCGGCGGCCTGCCCGGCCCGGACCTGCGCCCGCCCGGCCTGCCCGGGGAGGAGGAGGTGCAGCCGGCGGAGATCCTGCCGCCCGAGGTCGACGACCGCAAGGTGCCGCAGGCCCTGCCCCGGCGGCGGATCAACTTCCGCGCCAATCCCCCGGCCGACCTGCGGCCGCCCGAACCGGCCGGTGGCCTGGAACCGGTGGAGCCGGCCGACATCCCGCCCCCGCCCGTGGAGGCCATGAGCCCGGAAGAGGCAGGGGAGGCCGGGCAGTGACCGTGCCCGCCAACCCGCCGGCCCTGCCGGCGTTGCAACGACGAACCATGGAAGGACGGCCCGCCGGGCCGACCCGCCGCTTGGCACTGTGAACCGACATGACGCGATTGCCCTTTTCTGCCCTGCTTCGGCTGCTGCCGCTCGTTTTCCTCCTGCTCGCCGGTGCGCCGCTGCACGCTGCCGCCCCGACCGCCATCCCGCAGGAGAACGGCGCCCAGCGCTACGTGACCATCGACTTCAACGATGTCGATATCAACCTGTTCATCAAGTACATCAGCGAACTGACCCGCAAGAATTTCGTGGTCGATCGCGAGGTCAAGGGCAAGGTGACGATCATTTCGCCCACGCGCATCTCCGAGGACGACGCCTACCGGGTGTTCGAATCGGTGCTCGAGGTGAACGGCTTTGCCGCGGTGCCGAGCGGCTCGGTGATCAAGATCGTGCCCTCGGTGCAGGCCCGCTCGAAGAATGTCGCCACCCTGCGCGAGGGTGACCGCGCCTCCATCGACGACCGGGTGGTCACGCGCATCGTGCCCCTGCGCCACGGCAACGCCGATGAGGTGAAGACCCTGCTCACGCCGCTCATCTCCAAGACGAGCGTGCTCATCAGCCATGCCGCCTCGGGCATGCTCATCATCACCGACTACGCCTCCAACCTGGGCCGGCTGATGGAGATCATCAAGGCCATCGACGTGCCCTCCGAGGCCGAAGAGGTGGCCATCATCCCCCTGCAGTTCGCCTCGGCCGAGGGCGTGGCCAAGTCCATCGGCCAGCTGTTCACGGTCACCGTGCAGAAGGGGGCGCGCCAGGAGACGGTCAAGGTGGTGCCGTTCGAGCGGACCAACGCCCTGATCGTGTTCGCACCCAAGGCGGCCATGCAGCGCGTCCGCGACCTGGTGGCCAAACTCGACGCCGAGGTGCCGCGCGGCGAGGGCAACATCCGGGTGATCTACCTGCAGCACGCCAACGCCGAGGAGATGGTCAAGGTCCTCATGAACCTGCCGGGCGAGAAGAGCGGCCAGGCGGGCGGGGACAAGGGCGCCTCGGCCGCGCCGGGCGGGGCTCCGGCCATCTCCAAGGATATCAAGATCGTCGCCGATCTGGAGACCAACTCGCTCATCATCACCGGGCCGCGGGAGGAGTACGAGGCGGTGGAAGGGGTGATCAAGAAGCTCGACATCCCCCGGCGCATGGTCTACCTGGAGGCCCTGATCATGGAGGTCCAGGTGAACAAGGACTTCAAGATCGGGGTCGAGTGGGGCGGCAGCGGCACCTACAACGACGAGACCGGCACCCTGTTCGGGGGCTTCAGCGGCAATGCCAACGAGCCCTACGGGGTGATCCGGGGGATGAGCGCCAACCCGGCGGTGTTGCCGCCCGGGTTCGCCCTGGGCGTGCTGCAGAAGGGCATCGAGATCGGCGGGGTCACCTTCCCCAACCTCGGGGCGGTGGTCAACGCCTACAAGAACGACGACGACGTCAACGTCATCGCCACCCCGCAGATCCTCACCACGGACAACAAGAAGGCGACCATCAAGGTGGGCGAGAACGTCCCCTACATCACCAGCCGCAACACCACCGAGGCCCAGCAGGACTACACCAACTACGAGTACAAGGACGTGGCCACCACCCTGGCGATCACCCCGCAGATCAACCAGGCCGACGTGGTCCGGCTGGAGATCAACGTCGAGGTGATCAAGCTCAAGGGCATCGAGAATTGACGACCACGCCCAGCACCTTCACCCGCACCGCCGACACCACCGTGGTCGTGCACAACGAGGAGACCGTGGTCATCGGCGGCATGATCGGCCAGGACACCACCGCCAGCAACTACAAGGTGCCGATACTCGGCGACGTGCCGCTCCTGGGCTGGCTGTTCAAGTCGCATGGCGACACCCAGCGGAAGACCAACCTGTACATCTTCATCACCCCGCGCATCGTCGAGAACCCGGCGGAGTTGGCGGCGCTGTACCACAAGAAGCGGGACGCGGTGGAAAAGGTGCACAAGAGCCCCGGCGACGTGGCCGACCAGTTCTTCCACCCGACCTCGGACCCGGGGCAGAGCGTGGCGCTGTCGGATATCGGCTTCACCAAGATGCAGCAGAACGATCTGGCCCGGGCCAGGGAGTATTTCGACCAGGCCCTGAAGATCGACCCGGGCAACGCCGCCGCGCTCATCAACCTGGGGGTGATCAGCGAGCGCGAGGGCAAAAAGGGGGAGGCCGAGCGGCTCTACCGGCAGGTGCTGGCCCGCGCACCGGAAAAAAACGCGGAGGGCGCCGAGCAGGCGGACCCGCTGCGCGAGGTCGCCCGGGAAAACCTCGACAACCTGCGGGGGAGCGGCGGGTCAGCCCGCTAGGCATGGAGGTACGTATGGGCGGAGGGATGATGGGCGCCGTGCACCGGCGCCGGCGGGAGTCGGCACGATGATCCGGCCTTTGGGGGAGATACTCTCTGCCTCCTGCGGGCTCGGGGCCGAGGACCTGGAGGCTGCGCTGGCGGTGCAGCAGGACAAGGGCGGCCGGCTCGGCGATATCCTCGTTGCCCAGCGCCGGATCAGCGAGAGCGACCTGCTCGCGGCGCGCGGCGAGCAGTGCGGCCTGGAGGTCGTGCACCGGTTGCCGGCCCGCATCGACCCTTTCTTCGTGCCCCGCGTGCCCATCGGCTTCCTGAAGAAGTTCAAGATGATCCCGGTGGCCACGCCCGAGGACGCGTACCTGGCCATGGCCGAGCCGTCCCACTTCCAGCAGGCCGACGACCTGCAGCGACGGCTCGACTGGGAGGGCATTCGCACCGTGCTGGCGCCGCAGCAGGAGATCTTCGTGGCCATCAACGCGGCCTACGACATGACCCGCCAGGAGGTGGCCGACCAGGTGATGCAGGACATGCACGAGGATGACCCGGAGTCGATCCTCTCGGAGATCGAGGAGACCGCCGACCTGCTCGACGACACCAGCGACGCGCCGGTGATCAAGCTGGTCAACCTGGTGCTCAGCCAGGCGGTGCGCGACAGCGCCAGCGATGTGCACATCGAATCGTACAAGGACCGGGTGAAGATCCGCAAGCGGGTGGACGGCATCCTCTACGACATGTATTCGCCGCCCCGGCACGTCCAGGGCAAGCTCATCTCGCGCATCAAGATCATGGCGCGCATGGACATCGCCGAAAAGCGGCTGCCCCAGGACGGCCGCATCGAGATCCGCATCGCCGACCGCAACATCGACATCCGCGTCTCCACCCTGCCGACCTCGTTCGGCGAGCGGGTGGTGATGCGCCTGCTGGACAAGTCGAGCACGCTCGTGCCGCTCGAGGACCTGGGGCTCGCCCGGGAGGACCTGGACCATTTCCTCCGGCTCATCCGCGCCCCGCACGGCATCATCCTGGTCACCGGGCCCACCGGCAGCGGCAAGACCACCACCCTCTACTCGGCCCTGGGACTCCTCAACAGCCCGGACGTGAACATCATCACGGTCGAGGACCCGATCGAGTACCAGATGAACGGCATCAACCAGATGCAGGTCAACCCGAAGATCGGCCTGACCTTTGCCACCGGCCTGCGCTCCATCCTCCGCCAGGACCCGGACGTGATCCTGGTCGGCGAGATCCGCGACATGGAGACCGCCGAGATCGCCATCCAGTCGGCGCTCACCGGCCACCTGGTGTTCTCCACCCTGCACACCAACGATGCGGCCAGCGCCATCACCCGGCTGATCGACATGGGGGTCGAGCCCTTTCTGGTGAGCAGTTCGGTGAACGCCATCATGGCCCAGCGGCTGGTGCGCAAGATCTGCCCGCACTGCCGCGAGGCCTACGAGCCGCCGCAGAGCTATCTGGCTCGGGCCGGGCTGACCGCAGCGGACGGGGAGGGGACGGCGCAACTGTACCGCGGCGCCGGCTGCACCGAGTGTCTGCACACCGGTTACAAGGGACGGATCGGCATCTTCGAGCTGATGAGCCTGACCCCGGAGATGAAGGGGCTCATCCTCACCACCTCCGACGCCGGTCAGATCAAACGGCAGGCCCTGGAGTCCATGGCCACCACCGGCATGCGCACCCTGCGCGAGGACGGACTCGCCAAGGTGCGCGCCGGCATGACCACCCTGGAGGAGGTCTTCCGGGTCACCTGATCAGCTGGTTCATCTCGAAGATGGGCAGGAGGATGGACACGACGATGAAGCTGACCGCCACGCCCATCACCAGGATCATCACCGGCTCGATCATCGAGGTCAGGGCCAGGATCTTCGCCTCCACCTCGCGTTCGTAGCTGTCCGCCGCCTTGGCCAGCATCCGGTCGAGCGCGCCGCTCTGCTCCCCCACGGCCATCATCTGCACCAGCATGGGCGGAAACCACCGGCCACCACGGAAAAACTGCGACAGGCTGCGGCCTTTCTCGAGTTCCGCGCAGGCCTCGTTGATCTGGTCGGCGAGGATGACGTTGTCGACGATGTTACGGACGATCTGCAGCGAGGTGACGAGCGGTACCCCGGACTGGAGGAGGCTCGACAGGGTACGGCCGAAACCGGCCGAGGCCGTCTTGACGGTGAGGTCGCGCAGGCCGGGCAGGGTGAGCTTGAGCCGGTCCCAGCGGCGCCGGCCGGCTGGTGTGGTGAGATACCAGCGCAGCCCGGCCAGCACGGCCAGCACGGCCAGCAGCACCGCCCACCAGAAGCTTCGCAGGAAGCTGCTCATGGAGATGAGCAGCACCGTGGGCAGGGGCAGGGCCTGCTGGGTGCCCTCGAACACCGAGGTGATGCTCGGCACGATGAAGGTGATCAGCAGAAACAGCACCACCACCCCGACCAGGGCCATGAACAGCGGATAAAGCATGGCCGCGCGGATGCGCGCGCGCAGGGCGTGCTGGTTTTCGCCGAACTCGGCCAGCCGGTCGAGGACCACGTCGAGCGAGCCCGAGGCCTCACCGGCGCGCACCATGTTGACGTAGATGCGGGAGAAGAGTTTGGGATGCTCGGCCAGGGCCGAGGTGAGCGAGTTGCCCTCGTTGACCGCGTCCTTGATCTGGGCGAGGATGGTGCGGAAGGTGCGGTTGCCGGTCTGTTCGATCAGGCCGGTGAGCGCCGGCACGAGCGGGATGCCGGCGCCGAGCAGGGTGGCTAGCTGGCGGGTGGCCACGTGCACCTCCTGCGGCCGGACCCGCTGGCCAATCTGCAGGGAGAGCAGGGAGGGCCGGATGCGGGCGGCCTTGCGGGCCGAGGTCTCGCGGATTTCCACCGGATAGTGGCCCTGGCCGCGGATCTTCTGGCGGGCGGCGGCCGCCGAGTCGGCGTCGATGACCCCTTTGAGTTTCCGGCCCGAGCCGGTCAGGGCGGTGAATTCGTAGACTGGCATGGCGAATCGGTGCGCGGCGACGGCAGCAAGGGGAAAAGGCAAGGTATCCGTTGCACCTGCCCGGTGGAGTGCGTACTATAGTCCCCCGGGCGGCCGCTGCTGGCCGGCTGGGGGAGAAAAACGCCGGTTCAGCCGCGGTTTTTCTGTTCCCGCCCCTCCAGGCAGTGGGAGACGCAGGTCGCGCAGTCGGCCTCGGTCCGCCCCTGGTCGCAGAAGCTGGCGAAGCCGTTGATCAGGTCCTTGCCGCCGCGGGGGCAGACCTCGAGAAAACGGATGAAATCGACCATGCGGCTGATGACCTTCGGCGGCGCGGCGTGTTCGATGCGGCAGGCACCCTGTTCGGCGATGGACTCCTCGATGGCGAGGATGTCGGTGAAAAACTGCTTGAGCGCATTGTGGCGGCGGATCACGTCCTCGGCCGCCTCCCGGCCCTTGCGGGTCATGGTGATGACCTCGTAGGGGGCGTAGTTGATCAGCCCTTTTTTGGCCAGGGCGCGCAGGGCCTCGGTGACCGAGGCGCCGCTCACCTCCAGGCGGGAGGAGATATCCTTGCCGCGGGCGACCTGCTTTTCGCCGATGATATGGTAGATGGCCTCGATGTAATCTTCAAGACTGGCGCTCAGTTGCACGGATTCCGTCACGTCGCCCCTCCGGTTTTCTGATTTTTACATGTATCTTCAAGACGATACATTCTGAACGGGCGGGCGTCAAGGAGAATGCGCACCCCCCGGTCCCTCCGCTCGACCAGAAAGGAACCATGCTGCAGGAACTTCGCGTACAGAACCTGGCGCTGATCGACACCTTGCATCTCGATCTCTCGGCGCAGCCGACCGGTCTGATCGTGCTCACCGGTGAGACCGGGGCCGGCAAGTCCATCATCCTGCAGGCCATCAACCTGCTCACCGGCGGCCGGGGAACGGCCTCCTGGGTGCGCGGCGACTGTGACCAGGCGGATATCGAGGCGGTGTTCGCGGTGCGCGCGGACCACACCGAGTTGCATGCCCTGCTCGACCAGCACGCGCTTGCCGACGGCGAGCACTGCATCGTCCGTCGGGTGCTGACCCGGGAGGGGCGGTCGCGCCTGTACCTCAACGACCGCTCGGTCACTGCCCGGCTGGCGGCCGAACTCACCGCCAACCTCGTCAACATCGCCAGTCAGCACGATCAGCAGCAATTGCTCAACGCCCGTTTCCACCTCGATTACCTGGACCTGTTCGGTGATCTCTGGGACCAGCGGCTGCAGTTCGGCCAACTGTACCGGCGCTGGCAGCAGGCCGCGCAGGAGTTGCGGCAGTTGCGCGAGCGGGAGCAGGACAAGGAGCGTCAGCGCGACTTCCTCACCTTCCAGCTGACCGAGATCCGCAAGGCCGGGGTGAGCGCGGGTGAGGACGAACAACTGCAGCGCGAGCGCGACCGGCTCAAGGCCTCGGATGGCCTGCTGCGTCTGGTCGGCGACGCCGGCCGCATCCTGGCCGGCACGGTCAGCGGCCGACTCACCGAGATCCGCAAGAACCTGCAGCAGGCGGCCACGCTCGACAGCGATCTCGTTCCCCTGGCCGAACGGCTGGCCGCCGCCGGCTACGAACTCGAGGACCTGGCCGCCCTCCTGGACAAGTACGTGGACGATGTCCCCACCGACCCCTCCCGGCTGGAGTACATTTCCGCCCGGCTGGCCGAACTCCGCCAGTTGCAGCGCAAGTACGGGCCGACCCTGGAAGAGGTGCTCGCCTTTGCCGATGCTGCCGAGGCGGACCTCGCCCGGCTGGAGGACCTGGAGGCGCAGATCGGCCGGGTCGAGCGGCGGGTGGACGAGGCCGCGGCCGCGGCCCTGCAGGTCGCCGCCGCCCTGAGCGCGGCACGACAGGAGGCGGCAGGGCGACTGGCAACCGGCATGGAGCAGGAACTGGCCTCGCTCAGCTTTCCCCAGGCGGTCTTCCGCGTGGACCTGCGGCCGCCGGCCGAAGAGGGCATGGCCGGTCTGCAGGCGAGCGGTGCCGACACGGTCGAGTTTCTCTTCTCCGCCAACCCCGGCGAGCCGGTCAAACCGCTCGTGCGCATCGTCTCCGGCGGCGAACTCTCCCGGCTGCTGCTCGCCATGAAATGCCTGCTCGCGCGCCGTGACCAGGTGGACACGGTCATCTTCGACGAGGTCGACGCCGGCATCGGCGGCCAGGCCGCGGAGTCGGTGGCCGACAAGATCAGCGAACTGGCCGGGCATCACCAGGTGTTCTGCATCACCCACCTGCCGCAGATCGCCGCCTGCGCGGACCTGCATTTCCGGGTCGAGAAAGTGGTCGAGGCCGGACGGACGCGGACGGTGATGGTGCCGCTCGATCAGGACGAGCAGGTCGCCGAACTGGCGCGCATGCTCGGCGGTGAAAACCCCACCGCCCAGACCCGCGCCTACGCCAGCGAGTTGTTTGCGCGCAAATCGGGGCGGAAAACACCATGACGCGTTCCGTCACGGCGCTGGGGCTGTTCTCCGGCGGTCTCGATTCGATCCTTGCCTGCCGGGTGGTGGCCGATCTGGGGGTGCGGGTGATCGCGCTCAAGTTCGTCACCCCGTTCTTCGACCACGATCTGCTCGCCCGACCCCAGGAGTATACCCGGGAAATGGGGCACAAATACGGCCTCGAGGTGGCGCTCGTCGACCTCAGCGAGGGCTACCTGGATATGCTCGACCGACCGGCCCACGGCTTCGGCAAACATTTCAACCCCTGCATCGACTGCAAGATCCTCATGCTCACCCGGGCGCGGCAGTGCATGGCCGCATACAACGCCTCGTTTCTGATCACCGGTGAGGTGCTCGGCCAGCGGCCCATGTCGCAGCGGCGTGACACCCTGCGGGTGATCGAACGCGACTCGGGCTGCGAGGACATCCTCCTGCGGCCGCTCTCCGCCCGGCTGATGCGGCCGACCCGGCCGGAACGGGAAGGACTGATCGAGCGGGAACAACTGCTCGCCATCTCCGGTCGTAGCCGGCGCCAGCAGAAGGCGCTCGCCGCCAGCCTGGGTATCGTCGACTATCCCACGCCGGCGGGCGGCTGCCTGCTCACCGACCCGAACCTGGCCGGGCGGATCCGCTATTTTCACGAAGGGCTCTTTCCCCTGGCCGTGAACCGCTCGGCCGACGACTACCGGCTGCTGTCCATCGGCCGCCAGTTCCGGCTGGGCGATGGCGTCTGGCTCATCGTCGGCCGCAGCCAGCGGGAAAACGAGCAGTTGGCCGGGCTGCGCACCCCGGCGGACTGGACCCTGTGCCTGGTCGACCGTCCCGGGCCGCTCGGGCTGGTGCGTTTCGGCCGGGACAGCTTGGGCGTGTCGGGCCGCGCGGCCGAGATCCTGCCGCTGTTGGCCGGTATCGTCATCCGCTACGCCAGGAAGGTCGACGGTGCCACGCCCCCGGCCGAGGTCCTGGTCGACCGGGGCGAAGACGGAATCGTCACCGGCCGGTTCGCGGCCCTTGCCGACGATGACCTGCTCGACTGGCGGATCTGAGGTGGTGACGCCACTTGCGCCGCAGGTGGAGGGCCAGCGGGTGATCGACCTCCTGCCCGCCTGGCTGCGCCGCCACCTGGCGGTCCTCCTGGGGGAACTGGGCGGACCGCTCTACCTGGCCGGCGGAGTGGTGCGTGACCTGCTGCGAGGGGTGGAACCGGCGGACATCGACCTCACGGTCAGGGACGGCGCCCGCGCCTGGGCGGCACGCCTTGCCGGATTGAGCGGCGGCGCCTACGTGGAACTGGGGCGGGGCGAGGACGCGGCCCGGGTGGTCAGCGGGCCTGTGACCGTTGATTTTTCCGCATTCCGCGAAGGCGCGACCGACATCCTCGATGAACTCACCCGGCGGGACCTGACCATCAACGCCATGGCCCTGCGGATCGACCCGCTGCTGCGGGGCTCCGGGTCGGACTGCGCGGCCGGGATCGATCTGCTCGATCCCACCGGCGGCCGGGAGGACCTGGCCGCGGGCCGCATTCGCGCGGCCGGGGGCGACGCCTTCACCGCCGACCCGCTGCGCCTGCTGCGCGTGTTCCGGTTCGCCGCCTGCCTCGGGTTCACCATCGAGACCGGCACGCTGACCCTGGTGCGGCAACAGCGCGCACTCATCTTCGCTCCCGCGCCTGAGCGGATCAGCCACGAACTCGATCTGATCCTGGCCTCCAGCCAAGCCTACCGGGCTTGCGCCGAGATGGCCGAGACCGGCCTGCTCGGCGAAATTCTGCCGGAATTGCAGGCCGGCGCGGGCATGGTCCAGCCGGCCAGTCATCATCTCGACGTGCTCGGCCACAGCCTGGATACGCTGCGCCACATGGAGGAACTCATCGTCTCGCCCGCGGCCCGGTTTCCCGGCCACGGCGAGCGGCTGGCCGCCTACCTGGCCACCGGGCGCAATCGGGTGCGGCTCAAGTGGGCGGCCCTGCTGCACGACCTCGGCAAGCCGGTCACCCGCGCGGTCAACGCCGAGCGGGACGACCGTATCACCTTCCACAACCATGACCTGGCCGGGGCGGACCTGTTCCGTGCAGTGGCCCGACGGCTGCGCTGGGGCAACGACGACATCGAGCAGGTCGCCCGGCTGATCGGCGCGCACATGCGCCCCTTCCATCTGGCCAACGTCGCCCGGGCGTCGACCCTGACCCTGCGTGCCGCCATCCGTCTGGTCCGGGCGGCCGGGGACAGCCTGCCGGGATTGCTGCTTCTCGCCATGGCCGATGCCCTGGCCGGGCAGGGGCCGGAACGGGTCACGGGCATGGAGGAGGAACTGGCCGATCTGTACGACCATCTGGAGCGGGTGCGCGCTGAACACGTCGCGCCGGTGCAGGCGGGTCCACCGCTGCTCACCGGCCGGGACCTGATCGAGCGCCTCCAGTTGGTCCCGGGTCCGCTGTTCAGGAAGATCCTGGCGGCAGTCGAGGAGGCGCGCATGGAAGGCGCGGTGGAGGACGCCGACGGGGCCCTGCAATTGGCCCGGTCCCTGGCGGCGGCACAAGGATGCGGACCCGGCGGGTCCGGCAAGTGAGGGAGCATGCGCAAGGAACAGGACTACTATTTCAAGAAGGCGAAGAAGGAGAACTACCCGGCCCGATCGGTCTACAAACTGGAGGAGGCCCAGGTGAAATACCGCTTTCTCCGGCCTGGCCAACGGGTGCTCGACCTGGGCTGCCATCCGGGCAGTTGGAGCCTCTACGCCGCCGGGATCGTTGGCGTGAAAGGGTTGGTGGTCGGCGCCGACCTGCAGCGGACCGATCTGGCCGCTCAAAAAGCCGATGCCGAAATCCAATGGCTCTGTTATGATGTCTATTCCGACGAATTCGTCGAGTATCTGCAAGCCCACTGGCCCGGATTTCACGTGGTGCTCAGCGACATGGCGCCGCGCACCACCGGCAGCCAGTATGCCGATCACCAGCATTCACTCAGGCTGGCGCGGCGCGTTCTGGAGTTGTCGGCTCTTTTCCTGCACGAAAACGGCACGCTCTACTGCAAGGTCTTTCAGGGGGAGGATTTTCCCGAATTCCTGCAGGAATGCAAACCGCTGTTCACCACTGTCAAGGTGGTGAAGCCCAAAAGCTCCCGTCAGGAAAGCCGCGAAGTCTTCGTCCTCGGGCGTGGCTTTCGCAGGCCGGCCTGAGCGTTGCCGCGCCGTTATACTTTTCGTACTTTTCAAAGAGGAGAACAAGCGTGTCGGGACATTCGAAATGGAGCACGATCAAGCGCAAGAAGGGCGCCAATGACGCCAAACGCGGCAAGATTTTCACCAAACTGATCAAGGAGATCACCATTGCCGCCCGCATGGGCGGCGGCGACCCCGAGGGCAACCCCCGCCTGCGCAGTGCAATCACCGTGGCCAAGGGCGAGAACATGCCCAAGGAGAACATCGATCGGGCCATCAAGAAGGGCACCGGCGACCTGGATGGCGCGGTCTACGAGGAGATCATGTACGAGGGCTACGGTCCCGGCGGCGTGGCGGTGCTGGTGGAGACCATGACTGACAACAAGAACCGGACCGTGGCCGACGTTCGCCATTTCTTCGCCAAAAGCGGCGGCAACCTCGGCGAGTCGGGCTGCGTCGCCTGGATGTTCGACAAGAAGGGCACGCTCACCGTGGACAAGGACGGGGTCAATGAGGAGGAACTGATGGATCTCGCTCTGGAGGCCGGCGCCGAAGACGTGGTCGAGGAGGAGGACAGCTTTCAGATCGTCACCGCGCCGGAGACCTTCAACGACGTGGTCGACCGGTTGGAGAAGAGCGACCTCGCGTTTTCCGAGGCCTCCCTGTCCATGGTGCCGAAAAACACCGTCGAGGTCACCGAGGAGAAAGTGGCCCGCTCGCTGATGCGGCTGCTCGAGAACCTCGAAGACCACGACGATGTGCAGAAGGTGCACGCCAACTTCGACATCGACGACAGCCTCATGGAGCAGATCTCCTGAAGCGCGCCGATCAGGCCTATCCATGCGCATCCTCGGGATCGATCCGGGCTCGCGGATCACGGGCTACGGCGTGATCACCGCCCGCGGTCACGAACTCGGCTTCATCGCCTGCGGCACTATCCGCACCGGCGGGGAGGCCGATTTCTCCCGGCGTCTGTTGACCATCTTCCGGGACCTGTGCGAGGTGATCGAGACGCATCAACCCGAAGTGGCCGCGGTCGAGGACATTTTCATCAGCAGCAACCCGCGTTCGGCCCTCAAACTCGGCCATGCGCGGGGTGCGGCCGTGGTCGCCGCCCAGCACAGCGGACTCTCGATTGTCGACTACACCCCCCGGCGGGTCAAACAGTGCGTGGCCGGCTACGGCCAGGCCGAAAAGAGCCAGGTGCAGTCCATGGTCCGCACCCTGCTGGCCCTGGACTCGACCCCCTCGCAGGATGCGGCCGACGCACTGGCCGTGGCCATCTGTCACGCCCATCACGCCGTCGGCAACGGCCGGTTGCAGGCGTGAGTGTTCCACCCCTGCCAGCCGGCCGCTGTGCGCTGCCGGCCGTTCAGCCCGTTCGCCGATGATCGCCTCGCTCAACGGTCTCATCCTCGCCAAAACGCCCGCCTCGGTTATCCTCGACGTCAACGGCGTCGGCTACGAGGTGTTCATCTCCAGCCGCACCTACGATACCCTGCCGGCGGGCGGCGCCCCCTGCTTCCTGCATGTGCACACCGTGGTCCGCGAGGATGCGATCAACCTCTACGGCTTCGGCCGACCGGAGGAGAAGGAATTGTTCCTGCTGCTGGTCACTGTTTCCGGCATCGGCCCGAAACTGGCGCAGACCATTCTTTCCGGCATCGGCGTGGCGGACCTCCGCCAGGCGATCCTGCTCAAGGATTTCGCCCGGCTGACGGCCCTGTCCGGGGTGGGCAAGAAAACGGCCCAACGGATCTGTGTGGAACTGGGCGAGAAGGTCGGCACACTCGACGGGTCCCTGCCGGAAGAGGGGCGACTGGAGGCGCCGGCCGCGGCCGGTGGCAGCCCGCTGGCCGATGCCGCCTCGGCCCTGGTCAACCTCGGCTACCCGCAGGCCACCGCCTGGGAGGCGCTGCGGGTGGCCCAGCAGCAGGCGGAGGAGCCCGATGCCCTGCGCGTGGAAGACCTGATCCGCCTGGCCCTGCGTTCCCTGGCGGCGCGATGACGGGCGTGACGGGTGACGGAGCGGCAACGGTGACAGGATGAAGCACGAGGAACAACTCACGGGCCGGCGCCTGGTGGCGGCGAGTCCGCAGGACGATGAACTGCAGCCGAGCGTGGAAATCCGGCCGCGTTGGCTGGACGAATACATCGGCCAGGAGCAGGTCAAGCAGAGCCTGCGTATCTTCATCCAGGCCGCCCGGCAGCGCGGCGAACCGCTGGATCATGTGCTCTTCCACGGTTTTCCCGGACTCGGCAAGACAACCCTCGCCTACATCATCGCCAACGAGATGGGGGCGGGCATCAAGGTCACCTCCGGCCCGGTGATCGAACGGCCCGGGGACCTGGCGGCCATTCTCACCAGCCTGCAGGCCGGGGACGTGCTGTTCATCGACGAGATCCACCGTCTGAACCACGTGGTGGAGGAGATTCTCTACCCGGCCATGGAGGATTATCAACTCGACCTGGTCATCGGTCAGGGCCCCGGCGCCCGCTCGGTGAAGATGGACCTGCCCCGGTTCACGCTGGTGGGCGCGACCACCAGGACCGGTTTGCTGACGCCGCCGTTGCGCGACCGCTTCGGGGTGATCCTGCGACTCGACTACTACCTGCCCGAGGAACTGGTGACCATTGTCCAGCGGTCGGCCCGGCTGTTCAACATCGGCATCGACGCCGACGGGGCCATGGAGTTGGGCCGGCGCTCCCGAGGCACGCCGCGCATCGCCAACCGCCTGCTCCGGCGGGTGCGCGATTATTCCGAAGTGGGCGGCCACACGGTCATTTCCCGCGAGGTGGCCGATGAAGCCCTGACCATGCTCAATGTCGACCACCTCGGCCTGGACGAGATGGACCGGCGCATCCTCCTGACCCTGATCGAGAAGTTCCAGGGTGGACCCATTGGCCTGGAAACCCTGGCCACCGCGGTCTGCGAGGAGAAAAACACCCTGGAGGACGTGCACGAACCCTTCCTCATCCAGTCCGGTTTCCTTATCCGCACCCCCCGCGGCCGGGTCGCGACCCAGGCCGCCTACGAGCATTTCAGCCTGCCGCTCCGCTCCGCCCCTCCGCTGCAGCCGACCCTGTTTGACGATCCCCTGAAAAAATCCTGACCGTCCGGGCCGACAACGGACCCATCCAGCGCTTTATCCCCTTTCCTGCTCTCTGGCCGGCCCCTTCTGGCCGGCCCATCCGCCTCTGTTGAGAAAACCCCTTGCGCCACAGTCTGTCCCGCGTTTGCCCGCGGGAACGGTTCTCATGCCTCTGTTTCCGGCATCGCTGCGGGCCGGCTCCAGCTATTCCCCAACTCTTTAAATTTGCTTCATTTAATTGGTAAAGCGGAAATGTTTCCTGCATGTATTTTTGCTTGACTCCCCTGCAGGGTTCGTATACTAATGAGGCAAAGAGTGGGGCAAAGTGGTTTAAACGGGTTTGTAGTGGAGTGTTATGCCCTCCTTTCCCGGGTGTGGAGCGGAGAAATTCAGTGCAGCGGTTTCGAGGTCAATCGGAACATAGTCTCGACCCCAAGGGGCGGCTGAACATACCGGCCCGCTTCCGGGATGTATTGCGCGAGCAGTACGACTCCGACACGCTCATTGCCACCCACTGGAAGAATTGCCTCAAGGTCTATCCCCTGGCCTCGTGGGAAGCGGCGGAGGAAAAACTCATCCGGCAGGTCGACGAAGGGAACATGCCGAAGGATTTTGGCCGGTTTGTTCGCTATCTTATTGCCGGAGTGACGGAATGTCCACTGGATAAGCAGGGCCGTATCCTCATCCCGCCGACCTTGCGGGACGGGTTGAACATTGGCAGAGACGTGATGCTCAACGGCATGCTGCACCATTTTGAAATCTGGGACAAGGCGGCCTGGCAGGAAGAGGCGAAGAGCGCCCGCGAGTCGTTCGAGGAGTTCAGCGCCGGCCTGGCGATCATGGGCATGCTTTGATGCGGCTAGGGCTCGCGGAGCCGTCGCAACCCCATGTCCCGGTGCTGTGCGACGAGGTGATCGACCTGCTGCAGCCGAGGGACGGCGGTCTGTATGTGGATGGCACCCTCGGGCTTGGCGGTCACACGCAGGCCATTCTGGAACGGTCGGCGCCGACCGGGCAGGTGATCGGCTTCGAGTGGGATGCAGAGGCGCTCGCCAGGGCGCAGGAGCGGCTGGCCCCGTACCGGAACCGGCTGCACACCGTGCAGGCCTCCTATGCGGACGTCCTCGCTGAGTTGGCCGCGCTGAACGTCGAACGCATCGACGGCCTGCTGGTTGACCTGGGGGTCTCCTCGCTGCAGTTGGACCGCGCGGAGCGGGGGTTCAGTTTTCGCACCGACGCGCCCCTAGACATGCGCATGGACCGCCGCAACCCGGTGACTGCCGCCAGTTTGGTGGCGCGTCTGTCTGCGGAGCAGTTGGCGGATATGTTCTACCATTACGGCGAGGAACGGCAGGCGCGACGCATCGCCCGTTTCCTGGTCGAGGCCCGCGAGGCGGAACCGGTGACGACCACCGGCAGGCTGGCGGAGATTGTGGCCGCGGCTGTGCCCAGGAAATTCCACCCGCCCCGCATCCATGTGGCCACCAGGGTCTTTCAGGCCCTGCGCATAGCGGTCAACACCGAGCTGGACAACTTGGTGCGCCTCCTGGAAACGGCGCCCGCGGTGCTGGCGCCGGGCGCCCGGATCGCCGTCATCGCCTTCCACTCGCTGGAAGACCGAATAGTCAAGCAGGCCTTTGCCGGCAACCCGGCCTACCGGGTGCTGACCCGCAGGCCCATCGAACCGCAGCCGGCGGAAACACAGAAGAACCCGCGGGCCCGGAGCGCCAAGCTCCGGGTTGCGGAGCGCGTCTGACCCACCTGGCGGTCGGGCGCACAGCGAAAGAGGAGAAGAACCCATGGCATCAAGTGTCAATATCAGGACCTACAGGCCGCAGCAGTTGGCCGTCAGGGAGAGTCGGCGCGCTTTCCCGCGTCTGCGGATCGCGCTGAGCCGGGATGAGCGTCGGGTGCTGATCGTCGCCGCAGGTCTCGCCCTGATGGCGGGACTGGCGATCACCCAGTTGTTCCATGGCCGGATCAACGACACCATGGAACGGACGCAGCAGCTGCAGGCGCGGAACATCACCGTGGCGAACGAAAATATCCGACTGCTGGCCACCCGGGCGCAGCTGGCCTCGAAAACCCATATCCTGGCCCTGGCCGAGCGAAAATTGAATCTGTTCGAGCCCGACAAGGGACAGGTGCGCCGGATGTAGCAATGCAATGGCCAAAACCCTGAGATCAAAAAAAAGCGGGAGGCGCTGGGTTTACCCCTTTCTCATTGTCATTTTGCTGGCAGCAGCTGGAACCGTTCTGTTCAGGATTCCTCCTTCCCTCCAGGATATCGGCAGGATCGTCCAGTCTGCTGTCGGCAAAATCTTTTCTCTCTCAGCGGGCCAGTCGCCCGCTGAATCTGTTTTAAGAGGGACGATTTACGACCGGAACTTCAACGAACTGGCCGTCTCCTACCGGTTGTACAGCGTTTCCGTGCAGCCGGGGGAGGTGATCAACCTGCAGAAAACGGCCGAAGCCCTGGCGCCGTTTATCGGCCGCAAGGCGGAGGCCATCCAGCAGCGGCTGCGCGACTGGTCCGGTACTGTTGAGCTGGCCGACGACCTCGACGAGCAGCAGGCGGAACAGATCGAGGCCCTGGGCCTCAAAGGGGTCACCTGCAAGGCGGCGGAGGTCCGGTTCTATCCGGGCCACACCGCAGCCTCGCACGTACTCGGCTTCATGGGTGACGGCGTGGGGTTGACAGGGGTTGAGGGCAAATATGACGCTGTCCTCCAGGCCGGCCCGTTCCGCAGGAACAACATTCCGGACATTGACTTCAAGGGGCAGGAGAGTCTGGGCGCCACCTCCGCGGACCTCATCCTGACCCTGGACCTGGGTCTGCAGCGGCAACTGGAGAGCCGATTCCGCCAGTACCTGGCCAGCCATGACGCGGAAAAGGGTATGGGACTGCTGATCGAACCGGGCAGCGGCCGCATCCTCGCCCTGGTCAACCAGCCTTCCTTCAACCCCAACTACTTCTGGAAGGCCAAGGAAACCAACCGGGTCAACCGGATTTACAATCACGTGCTCGACAAGGGGCTCATCCGGCCGATCCTCGCCCGGGCGGCGGCCATCGAACGCGAGGGGTTGAGTGGCCCGGGGCTGCTGCCGGCGACCGTGGCCGCCCCGGACTACGGCTTCACCAGCGACAAGCTTGCCGCCTTCGAGGAGCAGATCCAGCTCTACGGTTCGGTGTTCGGCAACTGGGAATCCGGTCCGGTGACCGACCAGCCCGCGGACGAGCCGGTGGTCACGGGCGTGCAGGTCGGCGTGACCATCGCCAGCCTGGTCAACGGCGGCTGGCGGATCACGCCGTACGTGATCGACTCGGTCTATGATCACGCCACCGCGCAGCGCTACCTGCGCAGCAACGAGGCAACGGAAAAGCAGCATGTGCTCGACCCGGCCCTGGGCGTCAAAATCCGTCGCGAACTGTTCGCCAACTGGCAGGTTGAGGAAAAAAATCTGGTCTCCTACAGTGCCGATGGCCTGCAGGTGGGCCGGGAGAAGGGCTATTCCCGCTACTCCATGCAGGAACTCTTCGCCGGCATGATTCCGGCCAAACAGCCGAAGTTCCTGCTGCTCATAGCGGTGGAGCGGGACTACCTGGACCCCCTGTCCCCAGAGAGTAAAAAGGAAAAGGGCACCCTGGAGCACATGGGGGGCGAACTGCTGGCCGCCCTGCAGGAGGAGCGAACGGCGCGGATGGCGGAATCGCCACCGCCAAAGAGCGCGGAAAACCTGCGGCAGTTCTTCATCAGCCGGCGGCTCAGCGTCCGGGACGTGCCGGGCAAGGCGAACGAACAGGTGGCCCTCATGCCCATGGTGCGCGGCATGAGTCTGCGCAAGGGGCTGCAGCAGCTCAACCCGCACGGCATGAAGATCCAGGTCAGCGGCAGCGGCCGGATCATCGCCCAGTACCCCCTGCCGGGGAGCCCCCTGCGCGGGGTGAACGAATGCATCCTCACCCTGGATGTCCGATGAGAGCGGAGCGCGCATGATCACCCTGGATCGGATAGTCGACGCCCTTGGCGCCCGGGCAAGGACCCGGATCCCGGCGGTCACACGTGACCGGGAGGTCACAGCGGTCACCGCTGATTCGCGCCTGGTGATCCCCGGCAGCCTCTTTGTCGCCGTCCGCGGCGAGAAGGCCGACGGACGCGCCTTCCTGCCCGAGGCGATCCGCCGCGGCTGCCTCGCCGTGGTGGTCGAGGAGGACGCCGACATCGGCGACCTGTCGGTCCCGGTGCTGGTGGTCCCCGACACCCACGCCGCCCTGGCCGAGGCCGCCGCGGCCTGGCACGGCTACCCGGCCCGGCACCTGCGACTGATCGGCATCACCGGCACCAACGGCAAGACCACCACCAGTTGGCTGATCGAGGCGCTGCTCCTGCATGCCGGCTATCGGCCCGGGGTGATCGGTACGGTCGACTACCGCTACCATGGCCCGGACGGGCTGCATGTCCTCTGTCAGGCGCCCCTCACCACCCCGGATCCGGTAACCCTGCAGGGGTTGCTGCGCACCATGGTGGATGGCGGCGCGACCCAAGTGGTCATGGAGGTGTCGTCGCACGCCCTGGAGCAGAACAGGCTGGGTCGTCTCCGCTTCGATGTGGCCTTGTTCACCAACCTGAGCCGTGACCACCTGGATTACCACCAGACCATGGAGCGGTACTTCGCGGCCAAAGAGCTCCTCTTCCAGCGCCACCTGGCGCCGGAGGCAACCGTGGTGATTGTCAGCGAGACCGCGGAGGGTGCGTCGACCTGGGGCGAGCGGCTCGCCGCCACCCTGGCCGACCGGCGCGTCATCCGCTGCGGTTTCTCCGCGCCGGCCGAGGTGCGCGTCAGCGACCTGGTGCAGACAATGGCCGGGTTCAGTTGCGGGCTGCACCTTGGCGACGAGCGGTGTTCCTTCTCCTCGCCGCTCACCGGCGGCTACAACGTGCTCAATATCCTCGCCGCGGCCGCCACCGGCCTTGGCCTCGGCCTGCCGGTCGAGCAGATCCGCACCGGACTCGCCCGGGTGGGACGCGTACCCGGGCGCCTGGAGCGGGTGACCCTGGCCGATGGGGCAGGGGCTGCCGGACCGGCGGTGTTCGTCGATTACGCCCACACCCCGGATGCGCTGGAAAACGTGCTCTTGAGCCTGCGCCCGCTCGCCACCGGCCGGCTCATCTGCGTGTTCGGCTGCGGCGGTGACCGCGACCGGGGCAAGCGGCCGCTCATGGGCGCCATCGCCGCCCGCTGGGCCGACGTGGCCATCGTCACCTCGGACAACCCGCGCACCGAGGACCCGGAGACGATCGTCGCCGCGGTCGCCGAAGGGGCGGCCTCTACCGGCCGACAGCTCGGCGAAGTGGCGGCACTGCTGACCGCCGAGCCTCCGTTGGACGGCTACGCGGTCCTGACGGACCGGCGGCAGGCGATTGTTGCGGCCTGCAGCCTGGCCCGGCCGGAGGATACCGTGCTCATCGCCGGCAAGGGCCACGAGGACTACCAGATCCTCGGCACGGAAAAGCACTTCTTCGATGACCGGCTGGAGGCAGCCAACGCCCTGGCCTGCTGGAACGCGCGCCACCTGCTGGCCGCCACCGGTGGCCGGGTGGTGTCCGGTCGGCAGAACCGGGTGTTCCGACGGATATCCACCGATACCCGCACCATCGAGCCCGGCGATGTGTTTGTCGCCCTGCGCGGCGAGCAGTTCGACGGGCACAGCTACATCGACCGGGCGGTGCGCGCCGGCGCCGGGGCGGTGCTCGTTGATCGGCTACCCGAGGGGCTGCCGCCGGAGGTGCTCACCATCGAGGTCGACGACACCCTCCAGGCCCTGGGGGCGCTGGCCGCGTACCGCCGCCTCCTTTTCGCCCCGCGACTGCAGGTGGCCGCGATCACCGGCAGTTCGGGCAAAACCACGGTCAAGGAGCTGGTTGCGGCCATCTTCGCCGAGGCCCTGGCCTGGGTGCACACCGGGATCGACCCGCTGCTCAAGACCCGGGGCAACTTCAACAACCTCGTCGGCCTGCCGCTGTCGCTGCTGCCCATCGAGGCCGGTCACCGCTTGGCCATCCTCGAGATGGGCATGAACGCGCCCGGCGAAATCGCCCGGCTGGCCGCCATCGCCGACCCGGACATCGGCTGTATCAACAACGTCCAGCCCGCCCACCTGCAGGGCCTGGGCAGCATCGAGGGCGTGGCCGCGGCCAAGGGCGAACTGTTCGCCGGGATGCGGCCGGGGGCGGTGCGAGTGGTCAACTGCGACGACCCGCTGGTGGTCGCCCAGGCCAGGGCCTGCGGCGGCCGACAGGTCGGCTTCGCGGTCACCCCCCCGGGCCGGCGGCACAACCCGGTGGTGCGCGTGACCCGGCAGCGCAACCTGGGCGAGGCGGGCATGCGTTTCACCCTGCACCTCGGTGCCTGGTCCGAGCGCTTCAGCGTGCCCATGCCCGGCCGTCACAACGTCAGCAACTGCGCCGCGGCCGCGGCCATCGCCCATGCGGCCGCCATCGCCCCGGCGGTCATTGTCCGCGGCCTGCAGCGCTACACCCCGGTGGACAAACGGTTGGTGGTCTCGGAGCTGGCCGGCGGGCTGCGGGTGGTCAACGACGCCTACAATGCCAACCCCGCCTCCATGGCCGCCGGCCTCCGCACCGTGGCCGCCTTCGGCGAGCGGTGCCGTCACCTGGCCGCCCTGGGCGACATGCTCGAGCTGGGACCTGGCAGCGAGGAGTTGCACCGCGGGATCGGCGCGCTCGTCGTCGACCTGGGCTACGATTTTCTTGCGGTCACCGGCGCCCAGGCGGAAGCCGTGGCCGCGGCGGCCCGCACTGCCGGCATGCCGGCGGAGCGGGTGCGCACCTTCGCTGAACCGCGCTTAGTTGCCGACTGGCTGAGCGAGATGCTCGTCGAAGGTCGCATCGGGTCGGGCGACTGGCTGCTCGTCAAGGGGTCGCGGGGCATGCGCATGGAGCGGCTCATCGAGGAACTGGAACGACGGCAACCGCCAGTCGACTGATCACCAGGGGAACCATGTTTTATAATCTCATCTACCCGTTTCATACGGATTTCAGCTGGCTGAACGTCTTTCGCTACATCACCTTCCGCTCCATCGGCAGCGCGGTGACCGCCTTCCTCATCCTGGTGATCGTCGGCCCGCGCTTCATCGCCTGGCTGCAGCGCAAACAGATCGGCCAGGTGATCCGCGACGACGGACCGGAGAGCCATTTCTCGAAGAAAGGCGTGCCCACCATGGGCGGCGTGCTCATCCTTTTCGCCATGACCGCCTCGAGCCTGTTGTGGACCGACCTGCGGAGCGGCCTGGTCTGGCTGCTCATCGGCATCAGCCTTTTTTTCGGGGCGATCGGATCGCTGGACGACCTCAAGAAGATCCGCAAGGGCAATTCCCGGGGCCTGAGCGCCCGGGGGAAGTTGGTGCTGCAGGTGCTCGGCGCCTCGGTGGTGGGCGTGTTCCTGCTGCTCAACCCGAGCTATGACGGCACCCTGAGTTTTCCGTTCTTCAAGACCCTGAACCCGGACCTGGGCTGGTGGTACGTGCCCTTTGCGGTGGTGGTGATCGTCGGCGCCTCCAACGCGGTCAACCTGACCGACGGCCTGGACGGCCTGGCCGCGGGTCCCATTGTCATCACCGCCTCGACCTACCTGATCTTTTCCTATGTTGCCGGCAACGCGGTGGTGGCCAGCTACCTGCAGATCCCCTTTGTCCCCGGGGCCGGCGAGGTGACCGTGTTCTGCGGGGCCATCGTCGGCGCCTGCCTGGGCTTTCTCTGGTTCAACTGCTACCCGGCGCAGATCTTCATGGGCGATGTCGGTTCTCTCGCCCTGGGCGGCACCCTGGGTACGGTGTCCATCATCACCAAGCAGGAGTTCCTGCTGGCCATTGTCGGCGGCATCTTTGTCATGGAGGCCCTGTCGGTCATCCTCCAGGTCGGTTACTTCAAGCTCAGCGGCGGCAAGCGGATTTTCCTGATGGCGCCGTTTCATCACCATTTCGAGAAGAAAGGCTGGCTGGAACCGAAGGTGGTCGTGCGCTTCTGGATTGTTTCCATCATCCTGGGGCTCATCGCCCTGGCAACACTCAAACTGAGATAGATCATGCAGGTGCACAGCGGCATGCGGGCGGTGGTGATCGGACTCGGGACGGCCGGGCTGTCCACGGTACGTCACCTGCTTCGACGGGGGGTGCGTGTGGCCGTTTCGGAGCAGAGCCCGGCGGAGCGGATCGACCCGGCGACTATCGATTTTCTCGAGCGCAACAAGGTGGCGCTGGAAAGCGGTGGCCACACCGGCGCGTTCCTGCGCGGCGCAGATTTTGTCGTCCCCGGGCCGGGCGTGCCGCTCGACCTGCCGATTCTCAACGAGGCCCGCGGCCTGGGCCTGCCGCTCCTGGGCGAACTGGCCCTGGCCGCGGGCGAGTTCCCGGTGCCGGTGATCGCGGTGACCGGCTCCAACGGCAAGACCACGACCACCGGTCTGATCGGCACACTGCTGACTCAGGCCGGCAAACGGCCGTTTATCGGCGGCAACATCGGCACGCCGCTGCTCGACTTTTTCATCGACCCGGCAGCGTACGGCGCAGCCGTGCTCGAACTGTCGAGTTTTCAGCTGGACCTCGCCGGCGAGTTCCGGCCGGACATCGGCCTGCTGCTCAATGTCAGCCCGGACCACATCGACCGGCACGGCTCACTGGCCGCTTACACCGCGGCCAAGATGCGGCTGTTCGCCTACCAGCAGCCGGGCGACACGGCGGTGTTCGGTGCCGATGACCCGGTGGTCGACGCGGCCCGGGTTCCGGCCGGGGTGGCTGTGCACCGTTTCGGCACGGGCGAGGGGTGTGCGGCCCGGATCGACGGCCCCTTGGTTCATCTGCGCCTGGAGGGCCGGGATGAGGAGTATGACCTCGCCGCAACCCGCCTCCATTCCTCCGTCAACCGGCAGAACGCGGCGGCCGGCATCCTTGCGGCCACGCTCTGCGACTGCGATCGCGAATCCATCGCGGCGGGCCTGCGCGCCTTCGCCCCGCCGCCGCACCGCATGGCCGAGGTGGCCACGGTGGGCGGGGTGCGCTTCATCGACGATTCCAAGGCGACCAACATCGGCGCCCTGCAGGCGGCGCTGGCCGGTTGCGAGGCACCGGTGGTGCTCATCGCCGGCGGCCGCGACAAGGGCGGTGATTACGCCCTGCTGCGCAAGGTGGTGGGGGCCCGAGTCAAACGGCTGGTGCTCATCGGCGAGGCGGCCTCCCTGATGCGTGCGGCCTTGGCCCCGGTGGTCCCCTGCGAATACGCCGGCGACATGGCGGACGCGGTCCGTCGGGCCGTGGCCGCGACCGAACCCGGCGACTTGGTGCTGCTCGCTCCGGGTTGTGCCAGCTTCGATATGTTTTCCGGCTATGCGGAGCGCGGCCGGGTGTTTGCCGACTGTGTGCTCCGCCTGCAAGCGGAGCGGGCCGGACAGGGGGAGGTGGCGGCATGACCCGGATCTGCTGCCGGTGCGCGCGGGTGGAGCAGGGCGGCAGGTGGCTGGTGGTGCGTACCGCCCTGGCCAGCCGCGAACCGCTGACCCACGGGTATTGTCCGAACTGCTACGAAGCCATGCTCGTCGAAATCGAAACCCAGTGCCGTAACCGATGCAGCGGCGTTCAGCTGGACCGGCTGCAGCCGGCAGGCAGCGGAGTCTGTCCCGTATGCGCCTGATCGTCACCGGCGGCGGCACCGGCGGTCACCTGTTCCCGGGCATAGCCCTGGCCACGGCCATGCAGGAGCGGGTCCCGGGGACGCAGGTGCTGTTCATCGGCACCTCGCGCCTGCTCGACCAGCAGGCCCTGGCCGAACGCGGATTCGAACTGGCCACGCTCACCTGCGGGGGTGTCAAGGGGCTGTCCGTGGTCAGCAAGGTCCGCAGCCTGCTGCAGTTGCCGCTGGCGGTGCTGGCGGCCCGGCGGATGCTCCGTCGCTTCAGGCCGGACCTGGTGTTCGGAGTGGGCGGGTACGTGACCGGGCCGGTCCTCCTCGCCGCCCGCACGCTCGGTGTGCCGGTGGTCATCCACGAACAGAACTCGGTGCCGGGCATGGCCAACCGGCTGGCCGGCCGGCTGGCGGACCGGATCTGCATCTCGCTGCCCTGCGAACCGGCGTTCCCGGCGGCCAAGACAGTGCAGACCGGCAACCCGGTGCGCCGGGAGATCCTCGCGGCGGCGGCAGGTGCGCGACCGGCAGCCGAGGTGCCGACCCTGCTCGTCCTCGGCGGCAGCCAGGGCGCCCATCGGGTCAACCTGCTCATGCTCGAGGCGGCGGAGATGCTCATCGCCGAGGGCCGGCCGCTCCGCATTATCCACCAGACCGGTACGGCTGACGAGGCCCCGGTGCGGGAGGGGTATCAACGGATCGGCGCCGAGGCCGAGGTGTCGGCCTTCATCCGCGACATGGCCGCGGTCTACCGGCGGGCCGATCTGGCGGTGTCCCGGGCAGGTGCGACCACCCTGGCCGAACTGGCCGTGATGGGGGTGCCGGCGCTGGTCGTGCCGTTCCCCTTCGCCGCTGACAACCATCAGCTGACGAATGGAAAATATTACGAAAAAGCAGGTGGATGCGTGGTTTTTCCGGAGGCCGCGCTGACCGGCCAATTTCTCGGTAAGGTCATCAGCGAACGCTTGCATAACAGGGAAGAGTTACATACAATGGCCGCCAAAATGCGGGCCATGGCCCTGCCGGACGCCGCTGCGCGGATTGTTGACGAGTGCCTCCACCTCGTGTCGGCACGGAGCGGACAACCTTCTTGAGGTTCTGACGAACACTGGCCCCATGTACAGGAAGACCAAGCACATCCATTTTGTCGGCATCGGCGGCATCGGCATGTCCGGCATTGCCGAACTGCTCCTCAGTCTCGGTTACCGGGTGAGCGGTTCCGACCTGCGCACGACCGACATCACCCGGCGCTTGGCCGGGATGGGCGGGGTGATCCACGAGGGCCACGAGGCTCCCTGGGTGGAGGGCGCGGACGTGGTCGTCACCTCCACGGCCATCGCCGTCGACAACCCCGAGGTGGTCGCCGCCCGCGAGCAGCACATCCCGGTCATCCAGCGGGCCGAAATGCTGGCCGAACTGATGCGGCTCAAAAAATACGGCATCGCGGTGGCCGGCAGCCACGGCAAGACCTCGACCACCTCCATGGTCGCCACTGTTCTCGCCGAGGCCGGGCTCGACCCGACGGTGGTGGTCGGCGGCAAGGTCCACGGTTTCGGCAGCAACGCCAAACTGGGCGAGGGCGAGTTCCTCGTGGCCGAGGCGGACGAGAGTGACGGTTCCTTCCTCAAACTCTCGCCGGTGATCGAGGTGATCACCAACATCGATCGCGAGCATCTCGACTTCTATAGCGATATCGAGCAGATCAAGGATTATTTCGTCGACTTCGTCGAGCGCCTGCCCTTCTACGGGGTGGCGATTGTCTGCTTCGACAACGACCACGTTGCCCAGATCCTGCCGCGCCTGCAGAAGCGTATCCTCACCTACGGCCTCACCGAGCAGGCCGACCTGCAGGCGGTGCACATCGTCACCGGCGGCGGCAGCAGCGAGTTCACCGTCCGCTTCCGCGATCGCGAACTGGGCCGTGTCCGTTTGAACCGGCCGGGCCGCCACGTGATCTACAACAGTCTCGCCGCCATCGGTGTGGCGCTGGAGTTGGAGATCGATTTTGCGGTGATCGCCCGCGCCCTCGAAGGATTCCAGGGCGTGCAGCGGCGACTGCAGGTGAAGGGCGAGGCGGGCGGTGTCCTCGTGATCGACGATTACGGGCATCACCCCACCGAGATCCGTGCCACCCTGGACGCGGTGCGCGAGGGCTGGCCCGAGCGCCGCGTGGTGGTGGCCTTCCAGCCGCACCGCTACACCCGCACCCGGGCCCTGTTCACCGAGTTCACCACCGCCTTCCGCAGAGCGGACGTGCTCGTGCTGGCGGATATCTACGCGGCCAGCGAACAGCCGATCGAGGGCATCACCTCCGAGAGCCTGCTGGAGGCAATCAAGCAGCACGGCCAGCGTCAGGCCGTACACATCCCGAACCTGGTGCAGCGGCCGGAGGCCCTGCTCGAACTGCTGCAGCCCGGCGACCTGCTCCTCACCCTGGGCGCCGGCAACATCGTCCAGGCCGGCGAGCGGCTGCTGGCCCAACTGGAGGGTGGACAATGAGCACCGTCCCGACGTTCGCCGGCTCCACCACCGGAGCGGGGAGACCATGGTGATGAACAGCCGGCAGCGCGCAACCCTGGCCGCCCTGTGCCCCTCGGTCCGCTGGGAGGTGAGCATGGCCAGTCACTCGACCTTCCGCGCCGGCGGCGTGGTCGAGGCCATGGTGGAACCGGTTGACAGCACGCAACTCGCCGCCCTGCTCCGCTGGCTGCACGGAGAAGGCGTGGCGTGGCGGGCCATTGGCGGCGGTTCGAACATTCTCGTCACCAGCCGCTACCACGAGGGGGTGTTCATCCGCCTGCGCGGTTCGGTTCACGACCTCCGCACCGAACCGGCCTCGCCGGGCGACCCGGAAGGGACTCGGGTCGCCGTCGAGGCCGGCTGCAGCCTGGCGGCCTTTGTCTCCTGGTGCGCGGGCCAGGGGCTGAGAGGCCTGGAGTGCCTGGCCGGTATCCCGGGCAGCGTCGGCGGCGCCATCCGCATGAACGCCGGCGCCTTTGACCATGCCATCGGCGAGGCCTTGCACTCGCTCTTCTGCATCAGCGAACACGGCGAAGTCCGCGAGATGAGACAGCAGGAGATCAGCTTTGCCTACCGGACCACCCGCCTGCCCGGCGAACCCGGACAGCGATGGCTGATCTGCCGATCCACCTTTCTCCTGCAGCGGGCCGACCAGCAGACGCTGACCGCGCGCTGCCGGGAAATCATCGCCCGCCGGCGAGAGAAGCAGCCGGCCGGGGTCGGTTCGGCCGGATCGTTTTTCAAGAACCCGGAGGGCGATTACGCCGGCCGGCTCATCGAACAGGCCGGGCTCAAGGGGTTGACCCGCGGCGGGGCGATGGTCTCGCCCACGCACGCCAACTTCATCGTCAACACCGGCGGCGCCGAACCCGAAGATATCATCGCCCTCATGCAGGAGGTGCGCGAGCGGGTCCTGACCAGCTGCGGTGTCCTCCTCGAACCGGAGGTCCATATCCTCTAACCGGGGAAGCGTGGGACAATGGCGGTCTATACCCCCCGCAAGATACCGCAGCGAGCCCCCCAAAGCGGCGGCCGCAAACGGCGCTCGCTCGGCGAGGTTCTGGGCATCCTGCTGCGACGCAGGACAAAGACGGCGCAGTACAGCACCGAGGCGGTGGTCAGCGGGGCGCAGCGGCTGTGGAAATGGAAGCGCCTGTCGCGCAACACGCTCCTGGTGCTCGCACTCTGCGGCGGCCTGGTGACTGCCCTGTGGTTTTCCTACCAGGTGCTGATCCGCTCCGATATCTTCCGCCTGAGCGACATCCGCATCAGCGGCCTCAAGGTGGTGACCGACCGGCAGATTCTCGATCTGTCCGGCCTGCAGCACGGTGCCAGCCTGCTCCAGTTCCGGCCCAAGGCGGCGGCGGCGCGCATCGCCACCCACCCCTGGGTGCAGCAGGTGGACATAAAAACCCGCTGGCCGTCCACCCTGGCCATCGAGGTCCGTGAACAGCAGGCGCTGGCCCTGGTGAACATAGAGGGCGAGAAGGAGCGGCGGCTGCGCTACCTGAACCGGGACGGGCAGGTGTTCGCCGAGATCGAGCCCGGCCAGGACATCGACCACCCGGTGATCACCGGCCTGGTGGCGGGACGGGATGTCGTCGACGACACTCTCGTCCAAGGGGGTCTGGCCGAAGCGGCGCAGACCTTCCTGCGCCTCGCCGCCCAGGGGCACGCCATCCTGCCGCTGCAGGCGGTGAGCGAGGTGCACCTCGACGCCAAAGAAGGGCTGATCATCTATCTGGCGGACCGCCCCTTCCCGATCTATTTCGGCCGGGACCGTTTGCAGACAAAGTTTTACCGGCTGATCCGGGTGCTGGATCAGTTGTACAGCAGGAAACAGGTCGATACCGTGAAAGAAATCAGAATGGACTACGCAGATGATAAGGTCTTGGTTGTCGGATCACAAACCGACGGATGAGGAAGTGGAAGAACAGGAACCACGTGAGCCCGGAGAACTCGTTGCCGGCCTGGACATAGGCACCACCAAGGTCTGCGCTCTGATCGGCGAGGTTTTCGACGACCGGGTTGAGATCATCGGCGTGGGTACGGCGGCCTCCTCCGGCATGAAGAAGGGTGTGGTGGTCAACATCGAGTCCACCGTCCAGTCGATCCGCCAGGCGGTGGACGCGGCCTCGGATATGGCCGGGTGCGACATCGAGAGTGTGTACGTGGGTATCGCCGGCAACCACATCAAGGGGTTCAACTCTCCCGGCATCATTGCCATCAATAACCAGGAGATCAAGGAAAAGGACATCGAAGCGGTCATCCAGGCGGCGCAGACGGTCAAGATTTCCGACAACCAGCAGATCATCCACGTGCTGCCGCAGGAGTACATGGTCGACGACCACACCGGCATCCAGAACCCGCTGGGCATGACCGGCGTGCGCCTGGTCACCAACGTGCACATCGTCACCGCCGACGTCACCGCCCTGCACAACGTGGTCACCAGCTGCAACCGGGCCCAGCTCGGGGTGGCCGAGATCGTGCTCGAGTCCGTGGCCTCGTCGCTGTCCGTCCTCAACAAGGACGAGATGGAGCTGGGCGTGGCCCTGATCGACATCGGCGGCGGCACCACCGACCTGGCGATTTTCTGCAACGGCACCATCAAACACACCTGGGAACTGGCGCTGGGCGGCAACAACCTGACCAGCGACCTGTCGGTGGGCTTGCGCACGCCGCTGCAGGAAGCCGAGGAACTGAAATATCTGTACGGCGGCTCGCTCGCCTCGATGATCAAGGAAAACCACATCATCGAGGTGCCCACCGTCGGCGACCGCAAGCCGCGCAAGGTGTCGCAACGGGTCATGGTCGAGATCCTCGAGGCGCGCATGGAGGAGATCCTGCAGATGGTCAACAAGAACATCAGCGCCTCCGGCTACCGCAACCGCATCAACGCCGGCATCGTCCTCACCGGCGGCACCGCCCTCTTGGCCAATATCGTCGAAATGGCGGAGCAGGTGTTCGATCTGCCGGTGCGCATCGGCTACCCGCAGGGTGTGGCCGGCCGGATCGAGGATATCCGGTCGCCCCGATGTACCACAGGCGTGGGGCTGGTGCTGTACGGCAGCAAGGCCAAAACCTACGTGCCCAAGGAACGGGGCGGAGTGCTCAGCCGGTTCAGGGGCTGGGTGAAAAATATCGTTTAATCAAGCTGAGTTTTCCCTTTAGTTGACCCGAAGATAATGGTATACAGGGCAGGGGAAATCGGGAATATCTTTCTGGGGAGAGACGCATGGCTTTCAGGATGGCGGAAGAAGAATCTGTAGCTGTGATCAAGGTGATCGGTGTGGGCGGCGGCGGCGGCAACGCCATCAACACCATGGTGGAAAACCGGCTGACGGGCGTGCAGTTCATCGCCGCCAACACGGACATGCAGGCGTTGGAAAAATCCCGCGCCGACATCCTCCTGCAACTGGGTCCGGGCATCACCAAGGGCATGGGCGCCGGCGCCGACCCGGAAATGGGGCGGGAGGCGGCCCAGGAAAGCTACGAGGACCTGCAGAACGCACTCAAGGGCGCGGACATGGTGTTTGTCACCGCCGGCCTGGGCGGCGGCACGGGCACCGGCGCGGCGCCGGTGATCGCCAAGCTGAGCAAGGAATCCGGCGCACTCACCGTGGCCGTGGTCACCAAGCCGTTCTACTTCGAGGCGAAAAAGCGGATGCGCAACGCCGAGGCCGGCTGGGAGAAACTCAAGCAGTATTCGGACACGATCATCACCGTGCCCAACGACCGGCTGCTCAGCCTGATGAACAAGAACTCGACCCTGGTCAACATGATGGAGATGGTCGACAATGTTCTGCTCCAGGCGGTCAAAGGCATCACCGACCTGATCAACCTGCCCGGGCACATCAACGTCGACTTCGCCGACCTGAAGACGGTCATGAAGGAAGTCGGCCCGGCCATCATGGGCACGGGCAGCGCCTCCGGCGAGAACCGCGCCACCGAGGCGGCCAAGCGGGCCATCGACAACCAGCTGCTCGAGGATGTGGGCATCGACGGCGCCCGCGGCATCCTCATCAACATCTCCGCGGCCAAAGAGACGATGACCATGAACGAATTCATGGAGGCCTCGGCCCTGATCCAGGAGAAGGCGCACGAGGATGCCAACATCATCATCGGCGCCCTGTTCGACGAGTCGCTCGGCGAGGAGTTGCGGGTCACGGTGATCGCCACCGGCATCTCCAGCATCGAGGAGCCGGAGATCTCCCAGCTCGAGGTGGTGCGCAACCGCCAACCCCAGCAGCTGCCCAAGTCCAAGCAGGGCCGGCTGGCGCGGATCTTCGAGGAGGAGGCCTCCCTGCCGGAGAGCCCCGGCACTCCGGTGACCATCGCCAAGCCGAACGCGCTGCCCCAGGGGCTGCCGCGCATGCCCAAGCCGATCTTCGACGACCACGAACACACCGAATTCGACGAACCCGCCTATCTGCGCAAGAAGGCGAATTGAACACCGGCCGGCCGCCTTTTCCGCGGCGGCGATCGGGCCGGCAGCCAGTCGGGCGCGCAGGGGAATATCGGGTGGATATTCCCCTGCGGTGTTTTCGGGGCGGCGCTGCCGGCACCTCCCCCTCGGCGCCGGCCCCGTGCCGGAGGCAGACCATGCAGACTGATTCCCCCGTGCCTTTTTCCTCCTGTTGTTTCCCGTGTCGTCCGTCCTAGCGAAAGAGCAGGGGACGGTCCGCAAGAAGTGGACGGGCAGGCTGCCCGTGGCCCTGCTCTATGCCAACACCTACCCGGTGGCGGTGTCCAACCTCGGCTACCAGTTGGTCTACACCCTGCTCAACCGTCTGGACGAGGTGGTCTGCGAGCGGTTCGTCTACCCGGCCGACGGCGGCCCGCTGCGCTCGCTCGAGTCCTCCCGGCCGCTCACCGATTTTCCCCTGGTGTTTGCCTCGGTCAGCTTCGAACACGATTACCCGCGCCTGGCCGCGATGCTGGCCGCGGGCGGGATTGCCCCGCTGGCCGCGGACCGGTCCGACCGGGTCGCCGCCTCCAGTCCGCTGGTGGTCCTGGGCGGGGTGGCGGTGTTCATGAATCCGGAACCGCTGGCCGCCTTCGCCGACCTGATGGTCATCGGCGAGGCCGAACCGGTACTGGCGGAGCTGATGACGCATCTCGCCGATTATGCGGCCCTCGACCGCGAAAGCCTGCTGCACCGGATCGGCGCCAGCCTGCCCGGTTGCTATGTGCCGGCGCTCTACCGCTTTGTCCACGGCCCGGACGGGGTGATTGCCCGGATCGAGCCGGCCGCCGGGCTGCCGCAGCGGGTCACCAGGATCATGGCCCCGGCCATGGATGTGGCCGCCCACTCGACCCTGCTCTCGCCGGAGGCCGAACTCTCCATGTACATGGTGGAGTTGGGCCGCGGCTGCAGTCGCGGCTGCCGGTTCTGCGCGGCCGGCTTTATTTATCGGCCGCCGCGGCTGTGGCCGGCGGAGACCATCCTGCGCGGCCTGGAGGCACGGCCGGCCGGGGTGGACCGCATCGGTCTCCTGGGCATGGAAATGGCCGCGCCGGAGACGGTGGACCAGATCGCCGCCCTCCTGGCCGCGAACAGCTGCTCGCTTTCCTTCTCCTCGCTGCGAGCCGACCGCATCACCGACCAGACCCTGACCCTGCTCGCCGCCTCCCGCCTGAAGAGCGTGGCTATAGCCGCGGACGGCTGTTCGGCGCGGCTGCGCCGGTTGATCAACAAGGGGCTCGACGAGCCCGAACTGCTGGATGCGGCCGAACGGCTGGTCGCAAGCGGTATCTTCCACCTCAAACTCTACGTGATGATCGGCCTGCCCACGGAAACGAGCGAAGACCTGGACGAACTCGTCCAGTTGGTCGACCGGCTGCAGGCCCGCATCCTGCCCCTCGGTCGCGCCCGGGGCCGGGTGAGTGTACTCACCCTGTCGATCAACTGCTTTGTGCCCAAACCGTGGACACCGTTTCAGTACTGCAGCTTCGGCGGTCTGGAGGAGTTGCCCCCGGGCAAGCAGGGCACGGCGCTGGCCCTGGCGGCGCTGAAGGAGAAGATCGGCTACCTGCGCGGCAAGCTCGGCTCCCGATCGAACCTGCGCCTCAAATTCGACCACCCTGACCAAGCCCTGCAGCAGGCGGTGTACAGCCGCGCCGACCGGCGTATCGGACCGGCCCTGCTCGACATCGGCACCGGCCGGGCTTCGTTCGCCCGGGCGCTCGCCCGCCACGGGCTCGATACCTGGCAGTACGCGATCCGGCCGCGCCGGCCGGACGAGTTGCTCTGTTGGGAGGTGGTGGACCAGGGGATTCGTGGGGACTATCTCCGCGACGAGTACGACCGCGCCCTGCGCGGTCTCGCCACCCGGCCGTGCGAACCCGCCCTCTGCCGCCGCTGCGGAGTCTGCCGTGAAGCCGCGTCGTCCTGATCTCGCCGATCTGCCGGGCCGAATGGCCGGCCTGCTGCGCATCGTTGTCGGTTGGCTGCGCCGGTTCGTTGCCTGGCGACCGGATTTTTCCAGTCGCCTGCGCCGGAGCAGGCTGGAGCGGCAGCGCAGTACGCTCCTGCCGTTCGAGCTGGTCAAGTATTTCTCGTTCACCTCGCTCGCCCTTATCCTGATCGCCTCGTTCATCCTCTCCTGGGTGATCGCGAGCAACGCCAAGACCGTGCTCCTGCAGCGCAGCGAGGCCTATTCACGGCTGTTCGCGGACAACCTCAACCGCCAGGTGTTCGTCCAGTTCGTCCTGCCCACGGTGGTCCGCTACGGCCGCATCGCCCTGTCCGACCCGGAGCAGTACGAGCGGCTCGACCGTATCGTCGCCAACATCACCCGCGGCATGCGCATCGAGTCGGTGACCATCTACGAGCCGCGCCAGAACCGCATCGCCTACTCGACCATGGCCGAACTCATGGGCAAGCGCGACCTGGGCGGGTTGGAGTACCAGAAGGCGCTCAAGGGCGAAAACAACTCGGCGCTCATCTCCGGCGGCTCGCTGCTCAGCCTGCTGCCCGGCACGGCCGAGATCTTCTGCACCCTGAAGACCTATGTACCCTTCCGCCAGGAAAACCGGCTGGGCGAGCACACCGGGGAGATCATGGGCGTGATCGAGGTGGTCCAGGACCTGTCCGACGATCTTGAGACCATCATCGGGCTGCAGGGGCGGGTGATCGTGCTGTCGCTGACCATCATGGGCATCCTCTTCACCATCCTCAGCCTGATCGTGGTCCGCGCCAACCGCATCATGGCCAAGCGGGCCGAGGAACGGCTGCAGCTCGAGGAACAGCTCAACGAGGCGCAGCGGCTGGCCACGCTCGGCAAGATGGTGGCCGCGGTCTCCCACGAGATCAAGAACCCGCTGGGCATTGTCCGCTCGACCGCCGAGATCCTCGCCAGCCGCATCGGCAAGGTGGCGCCGGGCAACGAGGGGCTGGCCAACATCATCATGGAGGAGACCCTGCGGCTCGACGCCATTGTCCGCGAGTTCCTCGACTTTGCCCGGCCGCGCGAGATCCGGCTCGACCCGGCCTCGCTCAACGAGGTGGTGGAGCGGGTGCTGCGGTTCATGGAGCCGGAGTTCAAGCAGAAATCCGTGCTCCTGCGCCGCCGGCTCGACCCGGACCTGCCCGCGATCCTCATGGACGGGGAACAGATGTACCAGGTGGTGTTCAACATCGTCTTCAACGCGGTCCAGGCCATGCCCTACGGCGGCGACCTGGTGGTGACCACGGCCCTGGACGACGAGACGAACCTGGCTGTGCTGGAGATCACCGACACCGGGGTGGGCATCCCGGCGGACAAGCTCGAGCAGATCTTCGCGCCGTTCTACACCGACAAGAGCCGCGGCACCGGCCTGGGGCTGTGCATCGCCCGCTCCATCATCGAAAAGCATGGCGGCCGGATCGCGGTGCGCAGCCGGCCGGGAGACGGCAGCACCTTCACCGTGACCCTGCCGGCGGGGACCTGATGCCCACCCCGCGGCGCATCGGCTGCTGCATCACCGCCCATGGCTTCGGTCACGCCACCCGGGCCGCGGCCGTGCTGGCGGCGCTTGGCCGGCGGCTGCCGGTGCGGTTCGAGATCGTCACCGCGGCGCCGGCGCACCTGTTCGCCGAATCGCTGACCGCACCGTTCACCGTCCATCCCCTGGCGGTGGACATCGGCCTGGTGCAGCGGGACGCCATGACCGAGGATTTGGAGGCGACCCTGGCGGCGCTGGACGGGTTCTACCCGCTGGCGGAGGACCTCGTCGACCGGGTCGCCGGCCTGCTCCGCGGCTGCGAACTGGTGCTCTGCGACATCGCCCCGCTGGGCATCGCGGCCGCGGCCCGGGCCGGTATCCCCTCGGTACTCATCGAGAACTTCACCTGGGACTGGATCTACGCCGGCTACCTGGACCGCTGCCCCGGCCTGGCCCGGCACATCGACTCTCTGGCCGCGCTGTTCGCCCGCGCCGATTATCGCATCCAGGCCGCCCCGGCCGGCCATCCGGTGGCCTGCGACCTGGTGGTGCAGCCGGTGGCGCGAGCGGTGCGTGACCCGGAACAGGTACGCCGGCGGCTCTGGCCCGCAGCCGGTCAGCGGCTGGTGCTGGTGACCATGGGCGGGGTGGGCGGCGGGGTGCTGTCGCTGGCGCCGCTCCTCAAGCGCAGGGAACTGCTCTTCCTGTTCACCGGCCGGGGGCGGGAGAACGAGTTCCTCCACAACCTGCGCTTTCTCGGCAGCGACGACCCCACCTGGTATCACCCGGACCTGGTGGCCGCGGCCGATCTGGTGGTCGGCAAGGTCGGCTACTCCACCGTGGCCGAGACCTACCACGCGGGCCGCTCGTTCGCCTATGTGCAGCGACCGGCGTTCCGCGAGTCCGCCACCCTGGCCGCCTTTGTCGACCGCCATCTGGATTCCTGGGAGCTGAGCCCGGAACAGCTGCACAGCGGCGCCTGGCTCGAGACCCTGCCGCCGCTGGCAGTCGGGACCGCCGCTGGTCGCGAACCGGGTCAACGGCGCGGACCAGGCGGCCGATTTTCTCCTCGGCCTGCTCCAGGGAGACCCCCGGGCCGCCTGAGGGCAAGGACAGCGACCCGTCCCGCCCCGCACCGCCGGAAAAGCAATGGCCGCCTTCCGACCGGCGATCCTCCCGGCCGGTGCGTCCCCGAACCTTCCCCGGTCCATCCCCGTTTTCGTCTCATCCCCAAGAGGTATACCCGCATGGGTCTTGTTCACGAACTGCGACAGCGCTATCCGCCGATCATCCTGCTGCTCGCCCTGCTGTCCGCCTTCCCGCCGCTGGCCACGGACATGTACCTGCCGGCCCTGCCGCTGCTGCAGCGGGAGTGGAAGGTGTCGCTGGTGACCGCCAACCTCACCCTGGTGGTGTTCTTCCTCACCTACTGCGCCTTCCTGCTCGTCTACGGGCCGCTCTCTGACCGCTATGGCCGCCGGCCGCCGCTCGTTGTCGGTGTCAGCCTGTTCATCGTCGCCTGCCTGGTCTGCGGGCTGGCGGACAGCGCGGCCATGATGATCTTCGGCCGGTTCCTCCAGGGGGCCGGCGCGGCCGCCAGTTCGGCCATCGTCTTCGCGATCAGCAAGGACCTGTTCACCGGGCCGCAACGACAGCGGGTGTTCATCCACATCGGCGTGATCGTCGCCACCGCGCCGATGATCGCCCCGATCATCGGCGGCTGGATCGTCACTCTGGTCTCCTGGCGGTGGATCTTCCTCCTCCAGGCCCTGCTCGGCAGCGTGGCCCTGGTCGGGGTGGTGCGCATGGACGAATCGCTCCGGCCGACGGGCGAGCCGCCGACCATCGGCCAGGTGGCCGCCAGCTATCTCCGCCTGCTGGCCAATTACCGCTATATCCTCGTTCTGCTCACCGTGTCCATCCCCTGCGTGCCGGCGTTCGCCTTCATCGGCGGCAGCGCCGACCTGTACATCACCCGCCTGGGCTTCAGCGAGCAGGTGTACGGCTACTTCTTCGGCTTCAACGCCCTGGCCTTCGTGCTCGCGCCGCTGGCGTTTTCCCGGGCGGTGCGGCGGGTCCCCCTGTTCCGCCTGATGCCGCTCGCCCTCTGTGGCATGCTCGCCTCGGCCCTGCTGCTCGTCTGTCCATTCCTGCCCATGCCCTGGCGGCTCACCCTGCCGATGTTCACCCTGACCTTCTGCTACGCCTTCTGCCGGCCGGCGGGCAACAACCTGATCCTCGAGCAGGTCGACCGGGACACCGGCGCGGCCTCGTCGCTCATGGTCTTCGGCCATTTCATGATCGGCTCGACGGCGATGGCGGTCTTTTCCCTGGACTGGCCGGATAAGCTCACCACCCTGGCGGTGATGGGCGTGGCCGCGGTGGCGGTGTCGCTGGCGCTGTGGACGGTGGTGCGGCGGTGGATCGTGCCCGCGGCTGCGGACGGGGGGACGGCGGAGGTGTGAGTCGGGACGGGATCAGGTTTCGGCGATGAACATCTGCGAGGTCAGGTCCCAGCAGGTGACGATGCCGTTGCGCCACGTGGCGAGCTGCACGTTGCCGTCCTGGGAGACGACGATGGCCACGGCGTCGTGCAGGGTATTGCACAGGTGGTAGGCGGAGCGGTGACGGGAGCCGTAGCCCTCGATCTTGGTGAGCGACACCATCTTGCCCTCGGCGTCACTGGCGATGGCCACTTCGGTGAGTTTGTTCAGTGAGCCGACGATCATGCCGCCGAAGCCGAGCGGGCCACGGCTGCTGGTGACCACCGCGCCGTCCACCGAGGCCAGGCTGGCGACGAATTGGGCCTGCTCGTAGAGCCCCTCCTCCAGGTCGTAGACGGCGGACTCGTGGCGAAGGTTGACATAGTCCCGCCAGCTGACCACCCGGTCCGGGTTGTTGATGTCACCGAGCGCGGTGGTGGCCAGCCGGATGGTGCGGACGAGCAGCTGCTGCTGGCGATGCACCGCCTCGTCGTTCTGGAAGCGGTACTTGAGCAGGATGGGTGGATTGTCCGTGGCCAACTCGGGCGGGTCGACACTCGGGAAGATGATGAAGGTGCCGCCGTGCCGGTTCATGCGGGTGACGCTGAGCACCCGCTTGAGCAGCTGGAACTGCAGGTTTTCGATGAATTCTTCCTCGATGCGCGCCACCGGGTAGAGGACGCTGGCCCGGAACAGTTCGTGCTGGTCGACCACCGCCTGGCGGCCCGGGGCGAACAGGCGGTTCATCCACTTGGAATGGAAGGCGTTGGCCGCGGATTCGAGCAGCCGGCCGCCGCTCAGGTTGACGACGATTTTCAGACCGCGGCAGATGGTGAGCATGCCCGGACCGGTGACATGGACCACAAAGGCCCCGGGCAGCCGGTTGGTCTTCTTGTTGCCGCCGCGCTCCTGCTGCAGCCAGCGGATGCCGGAGTTGACCACGCCCCAGATCTGGAACCCCTTTTCCGGGTGGGGTTCGATGCCGATGAGTGAGCGCTCGAAATCCACCGCCGGCGACATGCGGCGCAGCTCGTACTCGTTGAACGGCCGGGGCGCGTCGAACAGCAGGCGGAGAAATCCCTTGGGCGGTCCCTGGTCGGGGGGAAAGAGCGAAGGCGGCGCGAGGATGAGACGCAGGGTGACCGAACGGTCCTCCTCGCGCATCATGCTCACCTGGTAGGAGGTGGAGATGAGGTGCTCCAGGGCCGCCTTGCCCGGCAGGGCAGCGATGGCGGCCTCCGCGGCATCCTCCGGCGGCGGTCCCCAACGTTCATGGATCAGGGCGACGAGTTCGGAAGGATAGACGTGCATGGCCATTCCTGGAGGCGGGTATTGGCGGGGAAACCTGGCCCACTATACCGCAGGTCGGCGCCGGAGGGAACCACGATGTGCGCCCGGGCGCTGCGGTGGACGAGGTCCGCCGCGGCCGGGAAAATGATTGTCCTTGGCCGCTGTTTGCGGTAACAGGGAGCAGCACGGCCGGCCCCGGCCGGGGGCGACGGATGCACCCGGACCCGGGGCCGCCAGAGACCAGCAGTCAGCGCCCGAGCGGCGGGAGACGATATGGAGACAAGCGAACGAGAAACCCTGGCGGACGTCACCATCCCGGTGGTCCAGGTGCCCCCCCACCCGGTCCGCGTCGAGCGGACCCCGGCCCGGACCGAGGCGCTCAAGGCGCGCATCCGCCAGCTGCTCGGCGAGCAGGATGCGGTGCTCGCAGCCCACTACTACACGGACAGCGACCTGCAGGATCTGGCCGACGAGACCGGCGGCTGCGTGGCCGACTCGCTCGAGATGGCCCGTTTCGGCACCGAGCAGCGGGCCACCACCCTGGTGGTTGCCGGGGTGCGCTTCATGGGCGAGACCTCGAAGATCCTCAACAACGAGAAGCGGGTGCTCATGCCGGACCTGAACGCCACCTGTTCGCTCGACGAGAACTGCCCGGCCGAGCTGTTCAGCGCCTTCTGCGACCGCCACCCGGACCACACCGTGGTCGTCTACGCGAACACCAGCGCCGAGGTCAAGGCCCGCTCGCACTGGGTGGTGACCTCGGGTATCGCCCTGCCCATCGTCCGTCACCTGGCCGAACGGGGCGAGCGCATCCTCTGGGGTCCGGACCGGCACCTGGGCCGCTACGTGCAGCAGCTGACCGGCGCGGAGATGCTCCTCTGGCCCGGCTCCTGCGTGGTCCACGAGGAGTTCCGGGCCGATGCGCTGGAGCTGATGCGTCGCGAACACCCCGAGGCCGCGGTGCTCGTCCACCCCGAATCGCCGCGGGAGGTGGTCGCGCAGGCGGATGTGGTCGGCTCGACCACCGCGCTCATCGAGGCGGTGCGCACCCTGCCCAATCCGGAGTTCATCGTCGCCACCGACGCCGGCATCTTCAACCGCATGCGCCAACTGGCGCCGGGCAAGATCCTGCTGGGCGCGCCCACCGCCGGCGAGGGGGCGACCTGCGAGAGTTGCGCCCGCTGCCCGTGGATGGAGATGAACACCCTGGAGAAGCTGGCGCAGGTGCTCGAGACGGGCGACAACGAGATCCGGGTGACGCCGGAGCTGGCCGCGCGGGCGCGGGTGCCCATCCAGCGGATGCTCGACTTCGCCCGGGCGCTGAAGAAGTAGCGGCTGCGGCCGCTCAGAGGGTCTTGGATTCGCGGAAGGGGCGGAAACGGCCGGTGGCCTGGTCCAACCCCTGGAGGAGGATGCGCGGGTCCTGGTAGAGGGTGCTGATCAGCCCGGTCTGGTTGCGGTTGACGAGCAGGCGGATGTCCACCTCCGGCAGGGTGAGCATCTCGTAATCGGTGTCCGCGTCGCCGGCGACCAGCACCGGCCGGCCGGGGAGGAAACGGCGGATAACCTCGGCCTTACCCTGGCGATAGGTGACCGGGTAATCGTCCGGATCACCGGTGGTCAGCCGGCCGCCCTGGTCCAGAGCCGACGCGGATGCCGAAGATGCGTTCCGGCGGTACCGGGAAGCCGAGCAGGCGGGCCGCCTCTTCCACCAGCCACTCGGTGCTCGCCGAGAGGATGGCGCAGTCGATCCCCAGACCCTGCAGCCGGTGCATGAGCGAGAGCATCTCCGGGTGGGGCTGCAGCCCCAACGGATGGCTCGCCTGGATGCGGCCCAGCGGTTCGGCCGCTTCCCAGGTGAGGGTCGTCTCGACCAGCGGTTCGCCCTGAGCCGCGCGCACCACCTCCGCGGCGAATCGCCGCAGCCCCGCCAGGTCGTATCCGGCCAGCAGTTTCCCCATGAACGGCAGCACATACCGTGGCCCCAACCGCTCGTCGCGGCGGGCCCGGTCCGTGAACCAGAGGAGCAGGGCGGCGAACAGCCCCGCGTCCGGCAGCTGCCGGGCCGCTTCCGCCTCGCCTGCCTCGATCATCGGCCAGAGACGACGGTAGCTGGTCACAAGGGTGTCGATGACCGCCCCCATGGGCCGGCCGTCCAGGTCCGCCTGCGTGGCGGGCAGCAGACCGGCCAGTTCCTCGGGGCGGATGCGGTAGCGCAGTCCGGTGAGCTGGTGGAAGAAAACCGCCTGGCCCACATCCCGGAACACGCAGGTGTTGTCGAAGTCGAACACCGCCACCGGCCGCTCGGCCGGACCGCGGGCGACGATGGCGGCAAGGCTGCGGTCGATCTGCGCCAGGTTTTCCGGGTACCAGTTTTCCGGCTCGTGCGCCCTGTCGGCTGTCTGTTCGTGGGGGTGCTGCGCTGGTTCGTTCATCCGCTTGTCTGTCCGTGTGTTTGCGGCCTGACCGGGCTCCGCCGGCCTCCGGCTGACTGTGTCGGCTTATATACGGCAATGGCCAACAGAATGCATGAAGTATCTGGCGCGGCGGTCGGCGGCCGGGTCATTTTCGTCTCCGGCCGTTTTGTCCTCGATCGGCCTGCGCCGGGGGCGGACGGCGCTCCGTGCCGGTCAGGGTCGCCTTCTGTCGCTCCCGGCCGGCGGGGCTCCGTTCGACGAAACAGTCCGCGCCGGTGAAGGGGTTTGTCCCGGTCCAGTACATCAGGGTCGACCAGGTGCAGGGGGTGGGCGTGAACAGCTGCACCTGGCGCGGCAGGAGATGCAGTTCCCGCCGGCAGAAGGCGCGCAGTTCTTCCATATCGGCCTGGGTGCAGCCCGGGTGGGCGGCGATCAGGTAGTAGGTGAGGTACTGGTCCAGTCCCTCCTCGCGGGTGAGGCGGATGAACAGCTGCCGGAAGGCGAGCAGGTCGTCCACCGGCGGCTTGCCCATGGCCGCGAGCACGGTCGGGCTGCTGTGTTCCGGGGCGAGCTTCATCTGCCCGGAGACGTGGTGGCGGACCACCTCGCGCAGGTAGGCGAGGCCGTGGCGCCGGTCGGCCAGGATCAGGTCGTGACGGATGCCCGAGGCCACGAACACCTTGCGCACCCCCGGAACCTGGCGCAGGCGGCGGAGCAGGTCGAGGAGCGGGCCGTGATCGACCTGCAGCCCCGGGCAGACCGCCGGGTAGAGGCAGCGCTTGTCCGCGCAGGCGCCCTTGCTGGCCTTGCGGCGGCACTCGAAGCCGTACATGTTGGCGGTGGGGCCGCCCACGTCGGTGAGGGTGCCGCGGAAGTCCGGATGGGCGGCGATCCGTCCGGCCTCGCGGACAATGGAGGCCGGACTGCGGCTCTGCACGGTCCGGCCCTGGTGCACGGCGATGGCGCAGAAGTTGCATTCGCCGTAGCAGCCGCGGTGGGTGGTCAGGGCGAAGCGGATGGTGTCGAGCGCCCGCACCGGGCCGCGCTTCCGGTCGGTCGGGTGCAGGTCGCGGGTGAAGTCCAGGTCGTGGACCGCGTCCAGTTCCGCGGTGGACAGCGGCAGTTGCGGCGGGTTGTGGACGAGGAAGCGCGTGTCCTGCTGCTGGGCGAGCATCCGGGCGGTGACCGGGTCGCAGTGGTCGTAGAAGGTGCGGAACATGGCGGTGAACTGGTCCCGGTCGGCCGCCGCCTCCGCATAGGCAGGCAGCAGCAGGGCCTCGGCCGGCGGTTCGGCGGCAACGAAGCACAGACCGCGGATTGCGGTCGGCGATTCACCCGCAGCCAGCGCCCGGGCCAGTTCGACCACGCTCCGCTCGGCCATGCCGTAGAGCAGGTAGTCGGCCTTGGCGTCGAACAGGATCGAGCGCCGCACCCGGTTGTCCCAGACGTCGTAGTGGGCGATGCGCCGCAGGCTGGCCTCGATGCCGCCGAGCACGATGGGCGCGGTCTGTTTGCAGAAGCGGCGGATCAGGTTCGCGTAGGCGATCACCGCCCGGTCCGGCCGCCGGTCGTTGCGGCCGCCCGGGGTGTAGTCGTCGGACTTGCGGCGCAGGCCCGAGGCGGTGCGGTTGGCGACCATGGAGTCGATGGAGCCGCCGGTGACGCCCCAGAACAGGCGCGGCTCGCCCAGGCGGGTGAGGTCCGCGGCCGAGTCCATAGCCGGCTGGGCGATGACGCCGACGCGGAAGCCCGTGCTGGACGAGCACCCTGCCGATCACCGCCACGCCCATGAAGGGCGAGTCGATGTAGGCGTCGCCGGTGACCAGGATCACGTCGAGCGCGTCCCAGCCGCGGGCGGCCATCTCCGCGCGGGTGGTGGGCAGGAACAGGGCGCTCATGGCCTGGAATCAGCCAGTCGGGCCGCCGCCGCCCGTCCGGCCAGCCAGCCGGTGGAGAAGGCGGCCTGCAGGTTGTAGCCGCCGGTGTCGGCCTGGAGGTCGAGCACCTCGCCGGCGAGGTAGAGGCCGCTCACCAGCCGCGAGCCCATGGTGCGCGGGTCCACCTCGGTGGTGTCCACGCCGCCGGCGGTGACGATGGCCTCGGCGAGCGGCCGGTGACCGGTGATGGTCAGGCGGAAATGCTTGAGCCAGTGGCGCAGCCGCTTGCGCTCCGCCGCGCGGACAACGCCGGCGGGCCGCTCGGCCGGGAGTTCCGCCTGCTCCAGGGCCACCGTGACCAGTTCCCGCGGCAGCAGGCCGCGCAGTACGCTCGTTATGGGCTCGGCGTGGCGGGCGGCGAAGTCGCGCAGCAGGCGGGCGTCGAGCTTCTGTTCGTCGAGCGCCGGCTTGAGGTCGAGTTCCAATGCCACCGCTTCGCCCGCGCGCAGGGCGTCCACCACCCGGCCGCTCAGGGTGAGGATCACCGGGCCGCTCAGGCCGAAGTCGGTGCAGGCCAGCTCGCCGAAGGCTTCGGCCCGTTTGCGGCCATCGACGAACAGCCGCACCAGGGTGTTGCGCAGCTGCAGGCCGGCCATGCGACCGGCAAGGTCACCGGCCACGACCAGCGGCACCAGCGCCGGCCGTTCCGCGACGATGCGGTGGCCGACCCCGGCCGCCAGCCGGCAGCCGTCGCCGGTGGAGCCGGTGAGCGGGTAGGAGCTGCCGCCGGCGGCGAGCACGACCGCGTCGCAGGGCAGGGTCTCGCCCCGACAGACCACCCCGACCAGCCGGCCCTCCGCGACCAGCAGCTGCTCCACCGGGGCGTCGGTGCGCAGTCCCACGCCCAGCCGTCTGCGCCAGCTGTCGAGCGCGGCCAGCACCTCCGGGGCCTTGCCCGAGGCCGGGAAGACGCGACCGCCGCGCTCAATGACCACGGCCAGGCCGAGTTCAGCGAAGAAGGCAAGCAGTTCCGGGGTGAAGAAACGGTGAAAGGCCTGGCGCAGGAAGGGGCCGGTGGGGCCGAAGTGGCCGAGGAAGTCGGCGAGCGGGGCGACGTTGGTCAGGTTGCAGCGGCCCTTGCCGGTGATGCACAGCTTACGCCCGGGCCGGTGCATCTTTTCGAGCACCAGCACCGATGCCCCGGCCGCGGCCGCCTGGCCGGCGGCCATCAGCCCGGCCGGACCACCGCCGACAACGAGCAGGCGGCTGGCGCCGGTCGGCACAGGGTTGGGCGGCAAGGGCTGGGCGGGTACGATATCCATGACCCGCTACTACTACACCATGGCCGGCAAAAAGGCATCAACATCCACCGCCGGGCATCGGCCGGGTGATCGGCCCGTCGTCGCTTGACAGAATGCGGCGCTCCGGCTACGCATCACGGGTGGATTGTCCTCACGCGGAAACAAGCGGCGCGGCTCGGCCCCGCCAGGGAGGGAGCATGGACAGCAGACTGCCCGGACTGGTTCTCACCGGTGCGTCCGGTTTTGTCGGGCGCAATGTCATCAAGGCGGCGACCGGACGCTTTCGGCTGTACTGCATCGCCCGGCGCTCCATGGAGGAGGCCGGGGTCCAGCCGGATGCCAACCTGCGCTGGCTGCAGGTGGACCTCGGCGACCGCGACGGCGTGCTCGCCCTTGCCGGCCGGCTGCGAGGCGCGGTCGACTACGTGGTCAACCTGGCCGGCTACTATGATTTCACCAACGAGGAGCACCCCGAATACGTCCGCACCAACGTCCACGGCACCCGCAACCTGCTCGACCTGGCGCGCGAGGTGGGGGCGAAACGCTTCGTCTTCGCCAGCTCCCAGGCGGCCTGCCCGTTCGGGGTGACGGTCACCGAGGACACCCCGCCCGACGCCGACATCCCCTATGCGCGCAGCAAGCGGGCGGGCGAGGAGCTGGTGCGCGAGTACAGCCAGTGGCTGCCCGGGGTGATCGTCCGTATCGCCGCGGTGTTCAGTGACTGGTGCGAGTACCCGCCCCTGTACGCCCTGCTCAACAACTGGATGTCCGGCAAACTGCTCGAGTCGCGCCTCCTCGCCGGCCGCGGCCAGTCCGCCATCCCCTACATCCACGTGCAGGACCTGGCCCAGTTCTTCCTGCGCGTGCTCGACCGGCACGAGAGCCTTGCCCGCCTTTGCACCCTCAACGCCGGCCCGGACGGGGCGGTGAGCCACCTTGATCTGTACCGCCTCGCCACCCAGTTCTATTACCACCGGCCGCTGCGCCCCTTGCTCGCTCCGCGCTGGCTGCTCTACCCGCTGGTGCTCGCCCGCCTCGTCCAGTGTCACCTGCTCGGCCGGGAGCCATTCGAGCGGTTGTGGATGCTCCGCTACATCGACCAGCAGCTGGTCGCGGACAGCCGCCGCACCCGCGAGCTGCTCGACTGGAAGCCCACCCCGCGCAAGACCATCACCCGGCGGCTGGTGTTCCTGATCGAGAACATGCAGCGCAACCCGGAGCTGTGGCGGAGCTGGAACGCGGCCATGCTCCACCGGGGCACCAATCGGCCCCAGCTCATCCTGCACGAGCGGCTGTGCGCGGCCATGGACAGCGAGCGGGACGAGGTGGTCCGGCCGGTGGTCAGGGCACTGCTGGCGGCGGCGGAGGGGACCATCCCCGGCGCCGGCCCGGCGCCGGAATCGCTCGACAGCCAGGTGCTCGCCTCGTACGTGCGCCTGCTCTGCCAGCTCATCATCACCGTGCTGCGCACCCGCAACCGGCCGATGATGCAGCAGTACGCCCACACCATCACCTTCCTGCCGCTGAACGCCGGCCTGAGCAACGGCCTGGCCAGCCACACCCTCTTTCTCCTCGGCGAGCAGCTGATCGACCGCTTCCGTTCCCGGCCCGAGTTTCAGCGGCTCGCATCCGGCGCGGACGAATACCTGAGCATGACCATCCACATGGCCGTGGACCAGATCGAGGACCGGCTGGAACTGGCCCGGCTGCAGTCGCCGGCCCTGCGCGAGGAGTTGCGCCGCATGCCGCCGCCGAAGCACAACACCCGCCTGGACAAGGTGGTCAACCAGCTGGAGGACCTGTGTCGCGAGGCCATCTCCGGCCAGTCCTGGACCAGCCCGCCGGTGGAGGATTGAGGCATGGGTGTGCGGCACCAAGGTGCCAACGACTCGCGCCTGTTGGCGCTTTTTTCGTGATCACAAGGAATCGGTGACCGATGCGCAGATGGTGGAACAGGATAACGGGCCGTATCCCGTTGACAGGCGTGAAGAAGACGGACAGCGAACAGGCCCCAGGTCTCTCGCTGGATGCGCTGCAGGCAACCATGCTGGAGGAATTCCGCGGACTGCGGAAGACGCTGCGTAAGCAGTCGCAGGCGGTCGAGGCCTTGCGCGACCGGCTGGACAGAGCCCCCGAGCCGCGTCGGAACGAGCAAAACGGCGAGGAACTGATGCGGCTGGCCTCGGCCTTTTTCCATCTTGATCACGCTCTGCTCGACGTGACTGCGTGCTCGCCGCGACGTCGGCAGGCGGTCGCGCTCGTCTGGCTGCAGCTTGAACATCTGCTGGACAGGAACGGTATCCGTATGATCAGGGAACCGGGCGCCGCCTTTGATCCGCGGCTGCATCGGGTCGTGCTGACCCGGACGCCGGAAGCGCGCGACAGTGTCGTCACGGAGATGCTGGAGCCGGGGTTCATCGAGGACGGCACCGTACGCCAACCGGCCCGGGTGATCCTCGGGCCGGCCCGGGAACACGAACAGGAGTTGCTGGAGGAATCCAGCGTCAACAAGACGGACGATGAGGCACCATGAAGGAAATCTGCTGCGGTATCGATCTGGGCACCACCAATTCGGTCGTCGCCCTGCTGAAAGGGGGCATCCCCCAGCCTGTCAACATCGAGGAGGGCCAAGCCATCGTGCCGTCGGTGGTGAGCTTCGACCCGGAAGGCGGGCGAGTCTACTTCGGGGCCCAGGCCCTCAACCGGTATGTGGCCTTTCCCGCGCACACGGTGAAATCGGTGAAGCGCCTCATGGGCAGGACCACGCCGGTGCAGGTGGGCGAGGCCGCCTATCTGCCCGAGGAGATTTCCGCCATGCTGCTCAAGCACCTGGCAACGGAGGCCACGCGGGTGCTGGGGCAGACGGTTCGCCGGGTGGTGATCACGGTGCCCGCCTATTTCGATGACGCCCAGCGTCGGGCCACCGTGCGCGCCGGGGAACTGGCGGGACTCGAGGTGCTGCGCATCATCAACGAACCGACCGCGGCGGCCTTTGTCTACGAAGGCCCCGCCGCCGCCGACGCCGGGGAGGAGATCATCCTGGTCTATGACCTGGGCGGTGGCACCTTCGATGTCTCCGTCGTTCTGCTGCGAGGCGACATCAAGGAGGTGCTGGCCTCCTGCGGTGACACGGTCCTGGGCGGCGACGACTTCGATGAGCGGCTCAAGGATCATTTCCTGCGCCACCTGCAGCAAACGACGGGCATCGATCTGGGCCATGATTTCGTCGTGCAGGTACGGCTCAAGGATGTGGCCGAGCGGGTCAAGATTGCCCTTTCCAGCCAGCCCTATGTCACCGTGAACGAGGTGGCGGTGGCCGTGGTCGACGGCGAGCCGCTCAATCTGGCGCTGGAGGTGGCGCGGGCCGATTTCGAAGAGATGACCGCCGACCTGGTCGAGAAAACGCGGCGCAAGGTCGAGGAGGCCCTGGCAGAGGCCAGGGTGAGCGCCGCGGATATCGACCGGATCGTGCTGGTCGGCGGTTCGACCCGCATGCCGGCGGTCCAGGACATGCTGGCCGATCTGTTCGACCAGCCCATGGAGCATGCCGTCGATCCGGACCTGTGCGTCGCCCTGGGCGCGGCGGTCCAGGCCGGGATCATCGCCGGGGAGCCGCTGCGCCACATCCTCATCGATGTGGCGGCCCATTCCCTGGGCACCCGCACCGTGGACGTGGTGGACCCGGTGACCGGGGAGGCCGATTATTTTTCCACCATTATCCGGCGCAACACCCGTATCCCCGTAACCCGCTCCGAAGTCTATTACACCGTGGCGGCCAACCAGAAGCTGGTCGAGGTCGAGGTCTTTCAGGGCGAGAGCCCCTCCTGCAGCGAAAACACCCTGATCGACTCCTTTCGCTTCGATCTCAAACCGGCACCGGCCGGTTCGCCGATCACCCTCGAGTACTCCTACGACCTGCAGGGCATCGTGCGGGTCACCGTCAGTCAGAAGGGCTTTGAAAATACCAGGACCGTGGCCGTCGAACTGCACAAGGCCGGGATGACCGGCGACCGCGCGGCGGCTGCGGAGAGCGACGCGCCGGCGCTTGCCGACAAACCGGTCAACTACCTTTCCCAGAAGGCCAGGCAGCTGCTGCAGGACAGCCGTCTTGCCCCCGCCTCGGTCAGGGAACTCACCCTGCTGGCGCATCGCTACGAGACGGCCGTGCTCAACGGCGCGGACGAGGGGCTGGTGGACGATCTCGAAGACGATTTGGTGGCGCTGATGGACATGCTGGAAGAGGACCTGGACAGCCGTGGCTAAGGCGAAGCAGAAACGGGAAAAAAAGGAGCAGGAAAAGCTGCGGCGCGCCGGCCGCCACCTGGAATGGCTGGTGTCGGTGCAGGGCCAGGCCCGCACCCCCGAACTCGGCCGCGAGATCGACCAGGCCTGGCAGGAGGTCCTGCGGCGAACCCTGCGGACCCGGCAGGCCTTCGACGAATTCTGCGCGCAGATCGACAGCATCCCGGCGGTCCCGCAATCGGCGGAGATGGATTTCCTCCTGTCGCTCAAGGGGTGCCTGGCGGGTGATGCCGAGGCGGCGGAGACCCTCCTGGCGGCGGAGGGCCTTGCCGGCGCCTATCAGGCGGCGCAGGCAAGCCTGCGGCCCGTCCTCGAACCAGCCCTGGACTGGCGGGCCATCGCAGATCGGCTGGCCCTGCTGGCGCGCGATCCGGGCCGGGTCAGCCGCAGGCAGTACCAGGACCTGGCCGGTTTGTTTGCCGGCACCCCGCTGGCGCCAGCCTTCCAGGCCCTGGGCGACGGCATGGCAATCTTCCGCCGGCTCAACCACAAGACCAGCCTGCACAAGCCGCTCTCCGCGAACTTCCTGGCCGATCTCTGCGAGGCCGATCACCGGATGGAGCGGGCGGTGGCATCGTTCCTGCCGGCCCTGCGTCGCCTGGTCTTCCTGCCCTTTGCCTGCCAGGTGGTGCTCCATCTGCGCCAGTGCCACCAGTTGCCGTCACCGCACCAGGCCAGAGACCTGTTCCGGGCGGTGGAGGGGGCGTTCATGTCGGGCGCGGGCGAGCTGATGCCTCCGGAACTCCGCGACCTGCTCCTTGCCGATGACGACGACACGCTGACCACCGCCGGCCTGGATCGGATGGAACAGGCCTTTGGCGCCGCCACCTTCGAGGGCAAACTGGTCCTGCTGCGCGATCTCCGCCGGGCTTTCGGCAGTGCCGATCCGTTCCCGGGCCACATTGACCATCCTTTGTTCTCCGACATGTTCGGTCAGGAACAGGAGGCCATGGAACGTCTGCTCCTCCGGTTCCATGCCCAGGTGCTCAAGGAGATCGGCCGCCGCCTGCCGCTGCTCTCCTCCCGGGAACGCCGCTCCCTGGTCGTCGTTCTGGACCCGATCCTGTCCCAGGATGCGAGTGACCTGCTCGTTCCCGGCGCGGACAACGAGGCGCTGGTCGATCTGCTGCTGCAGGCCGCCGGGGTGGGATGCATGGGGCCGCGCCTCGCGGTGGTCGCCTCGCTGGTGGCTGTTCAGGCCCACAGCCGGCGGCTCGGCACGGTTGCGGCCACGGCCCTGCGGGACGGTCCCGGCCCCGGAGCGGAGGATCTCCGCTGGATCATGCAGGAACACGGGCCGCTGGCCATCCGTTCGCCGGAAGTGCTGCAGATGCTTTTCGACAGAATCAGGGCCGACGAGGCGCTGGTCGGGAGTCTGGCGCAGGCAGTCTGGGAGCAGGCCAGGACCGGTTTCATGGTCAATTCCAGCCTGCCGGATCTCCCGCCCATCCTGCGACGGCTCGGCGCCACGGTAGGCTCCGCCGAGTTGTTCAGCCCGGCGACGCTCCAGGGGCTGGCGGAGTTGGCCGGCCAGGTCGACACGTTGGCCCCCCTGGCCCGGTTCCTGGCCCTTTTTCCCGAGGGCCGGGTCAATGCGGCCGGACTGCGGCAGTGGATGGCCCAGGTGTGGAGCGAGGCGGACGGCTGCCTGGAGTTCGTGGCGGGCGTAAGGTCGCTGCTGGTCGAGGCGGGAGAAGCGACCTTCCTCGACGATCTGTTTGCCGCCGCCGGGCCGGACACCGGTCACGGCAGCACTGTTTTGCGGCTGCAATGCGCCGGGGCGGTGGTCGATTTTCTGCGCGACCATGCCGACGATTTTCGCCGTCTGCCCCTGGATGCGGTCGAAGCCCTGGCCGCGCACATCTTTCCCGCGCTCGAACGGCAACCCGGCTTCCCTTCCCTGCTGATCAAAACCTGCAATGCCCTGGGCGCCCGGGAGGATGCCGGCGACCGGCAGTGCGCCGCCCTGCGCGATGCGCTCGACCGCCAACTGCGGGCCATCGCCGGTGTCGGGCGCAAACCGGCGCGCTCCTCCAGGCGTCGTTCCTGAAAGGTCACGGTCATGCTGACACGCGAACAAGCCCTGAACCATCTGAACCTGCCCCCTGAGGCCACCAACGAGGCCATCGAAAAGGCCTACCAGCGCATGGTTCGCCGCTACCCGCCGGAATTCCACCCGGACCGGTTCCGACAGATCGACGAGAGTTACCGCACCCTGACCTCGCTCGCCTTTGTGGTGGAACATCTCCTCGCCGCCCAAAACACCGAACCAACGGCCAACATCGTCCAACTGCTGGCCGACCTGCCGCTCACGGCCGGGCAGGATGCCGTGGCCGCGAGCCTGCGCGATCTCCGCCGGATGCTCGTCAGCGAAACCCTCTGGCCGTGACCACGGCAGACCGATGACGAACTGCCCGCCCTCCCACAGCCACGGCCGCCACCGCCCGATGGCGGGCTGCTTTCCGGACTGGCCTTTGTCTGCTTCGGACGGAAAGTCCCCGCCGATCGGACCGCATCGCCTCTGCCCGCCATCCGCAGAATTGGGCGGAATTCTTGCAAAAGGACGCCAAACCGGTTTATAAAAAAACGGTTCCTCTCCCCGGGGCCGTTGCTGCACAGCCTTTTCGGTCCTGTTTCTGCCCTCCGCGGGGCAGGGCGTCACCGCTGCCGCTTCCCTTCTCCCTGTTGTCGCACCCGGTCCGCCCGCCCGCTTTCCGGAATCCGCCCATGGAGAATGCCCATGCACAACAAAAAACGGCTCAATCAACTGCGCAAGATCATCGCCCTTGACCCGGCGATCGAACAGATCCTGCTAGCCGACCGCCCGCTCGACGACAAGCGGCTCGCCCTGCGCGGCCACCTGGCCAACCTGCTCCTGCACAGCCAGGACGGCGACCGGGAGTTGCCCTCGCTGGAATGGATCACCTGCCGGGACGCGGTCTCGGTGCTGCGCACCATCCTCAACACCCGCAGCGAGGAACTGGCCGGGTTTTCCCTGCTCGCAGTACCTGGACGACCTGCTGCACCGACCGGAGGCGGCCGGGCCGCCGCCCCGGGCCGATTTCCTGGCCGAACTGACCCACCTGTTCCGGGCCATCAGCGGCCAGGCCAGCATCTACACGGAAAAGCCGCCGGCCTTCCTCCGCCACACCGGCCGCACCGCGGCCCGGCTGCGTTCCGCCGACCTGTCGCGCATGGCCCGCGCGGCCCAGGCCAGGGCCCGGCGCTACCCCGGCGGCATGGACGAGGAACTGGTCCGCCAGCGCAGCCGCAACCGGCAGCGCCTGTTCGAGTTCTTCGCCATCACCGACCTGGAGTGGAACGACTGGCGCTGGCACACCGGCCACATCGTCCGCAGCGCCTCCCGGCTGCGCGAACTGGTGGCCGTCTCCGACGAGGAGTTCGCGGCCATCGAGGCGGCCCGGGCCAACCGCATCCCGTTCGGCATCACCCCCTACTACGTGTCGCTCATGGATGCGGACAACACCGGCACCTGGGACCGGGCCATCCGCGCCCAGGTGCTGCCGCCCGGCCAGTACGTGGAGCGGATGACACTCCAGCGCGAGGATCCGGACTGCTCCCAGGATTTCATGGCCGAGAGCGACACCTCGCCCATCGACGGCATCACCCGGCGCTACCCGCAGATCGTCATCCTCAAGCCGATCCTCACCTGCCCGCAGATCTGCGTCTACTGCCAGCGCAACTGGCAGATCCAGGACGTGTTCTCGGCGGACGCGGCGCTGGGCGAGGGCAAACTCGACCGGGCCCTGGACTGGATCGGGAAGACCCCTGAGATCAGCGAGGTGCTGGTCACCGGCGGCGATCCCGCTGCTGCTCGCCGACGACCAGCTGGAGCGGATCCTCGCCCGGCTGGCGCAGATGGACCACGTGCTGCGCATCCGCATCGGCACACGCACGCCGGTGACCCTGCCGCAGCGCATCACCGAGTCGCTGGTGCGCGCCATCACCCGCTTCCACGAGCCCGGCCGGCGGGAGATCCTCATCGTCACCCATTTCGAGCATCCCACCGAGATCACCCCGGAGGCCATGCAGGCGGTGCAGCGATTCCGCCTGTTCGGGGTGGAGGTCTACAACCAGCTGGTGTTCACCTACTACAATTCCCGCAAGTTCGAGACCGCGGCCCTGCGCCAGCAGCTGCGCCTGATCGGCGTGACCCCGTATTACACCTTCAACGCCAAGGGCAAGGAGGAGACCGACCTCTACCGGGTGCCCATCGCCCGGCTGCTGCAGGAGCAGCAGGAGGAGGCCCGCCTGTTCCCGGGCACGGTGCGCACCGACGAGATCGTCTTCAACGTGCCCCGGCTGGGCAAGAACTACCTGCGCGCCGGCCAGAACCGCGACGTGATCGCCATCCTGCCCGACGGCCGGCGGGTGTACGAGTTCCACCCCTGGGAAAAGAAGCTCGCCCTGATGGACACCTACGTGTACACCGACGTGTCCATCTACCGCTACCTGCGGCGGCTCAAGGCGGACGGCGAACAGCCGGGCGACTACCGCTCCATCTGGTATTACTACTGAGCGTCCGCGGTGCGCGGCGGGAAGGGCAGGGAGAGCTGGCGGAGGCGCAGCCGGGAGCTTTCAGCCTCGTCGCAGAGGTTGGCCACGCTCACCCCGAGCAGGCGCACCGGCCGCCGGCCGGCCTCGGTGTCGGCGAGCAGTCGGGGCAGGTGGGCGAGGATGTCCTCGGGGGTGAAGAACCCGGAGTTGGTGGTGCACGAGCGGGTGATGGTGGTGAAGTCGCTGTAGCGGACCTTGAGCGACAGGGTGCGGCCGCCGGTTTTGTGCGCGCTGAGATGGCGGTCGACCCTGGCTACCAGTTCGGTGAGCACCCGCCCGCACCTGGTCCGGGTCGACGATGTCCTCGGCCAGGGTGGTCTCCGCGCCCACGGACTTGCGCACCCGCACCGGTTCCACCGGCCGGGTGTCGCGGCCGCGGGCGATCTCGAAGAAGAACCGGCCGGCCTTGCCGAACAGCGTCACCAGTTCCGCCTCGGTAAAGCGCAGCAGGTCCGCGCCGGTGCGGATGCCGTTGCTGTGCATCTTCTCTTCGGTCACCCGGCCTACGCCGTAGAATTTGCCGATGGGCAGGGCCTTGATGAAGGCAGCGGCCTGGCCGGGCGGGATCACGGTGAGGCCGTCGGGTTTCTGCCGGCCCGAGGCCACCTTGGCGAGGAACTTGTTGCAGGAGACCCCGGCCGAGGCGGTCAGGCCGGTGGTCGCGTGGATGTCGGTGCGGATCGCCTGGGCAAGCCGGGTGGCGGAGGGCTCACCAAGGAGGTTCTCGGTGACGTCGAGGAAGGCCTCGTCCACGGACAGCGGCTCGACCAGCGGCGTGTAGCGGTGGAACAGGGCCATGATCTGGTGCGACACCTCGCGGTAGCGGTCCATGCGCGGCCGCAGGAACACCGCCCGCGGGCAGAGCTGCGCCGCCCGGCCGGCGGGCATGGCCGAGTGGACGCCGAAGACCCGCGCCTCGTACGAGCAGGCCGCGACCACACCCCGGCCCCCGGGTTCGCCGCCGACGATCACCGGCCGGCCGCGCAGTTCCGGTTGATCGAGCTGCTCCACCGAGGCGAAGAAGGCGTCCATGTCGATGTGTATGATTTTGCGCGAGAAGGGCATGGCGGCGGCAAGGGCGGCGGGGCGCGGCGGACGGTGAGCATTGACGCTGTCCGTCCGCACGGCTATTATCGCCTGTTGCGGACAGGGCGCGCCTTTGCGCCGGAAGGTACACCAAAACCCACCCGGGAGACAGACAAAATGAGCATCTTCGCCGAACGCCAGGAACAGCTGCGCCAGCATCCCGCCACCTGGCTGGTCACCGGCGCGGCCGGCTTCATCGGCTCGAACCTCGTGGAAACCCTGCTGCGCCTCGGCCAGCGGGTGGTCGGCCTGGACAGCTTTGCCACCGGCCACCGCCACAACCTCGACGAGGTGCAGGCGCTGGTGGGGGACGAGGCCTGGCGCAACTGGACCTTACTCGAGGGCGACATCCGGGATGCCGCCACCTGCCGCCAGGCCTGCGCCGGGGTGGACTACGTGCTCCACCAGGCGGCGCTCGGCTCGGTGCCGCGCTCCATCGAAGACCCGCTGACCACCAACGAGGCGAACATCACCGGCTTTGTCAACATGCTCACCGCGGCCCGCGACGCCCGTGTGCGCCGCTTCGTCTACGCCGCCTCGAGTTCCACCTACGGCGACCACCCGGACCTGCCCAAGATCGAGGAGCGCATCGGCAACCCGCTCTCGCCCTATGCGGTGACCAAGCTGGTCAACGAACTCTACGCCGCCGTGTTCGCCCGCACCTACGGGTTCCGCTCCATCGGCCTGCGCTATTTCAACATCTTCGGCCAGCGCCAGGACCCGGACGGGGCTTACGCCGCGGTCATCCCCCGCTGGTTCGCGGCCCTGCTCAAGGGCGAGCCGGTGTCCATCAACGGCGACGGTGAAACGAGCCGCGACTTCTGTTTCATCGACAACTGCGTCCAGGCCAACCTGCTCGCCGCCACCGCCCCGGAAGAGGCGGCCGACCAGGTGTACAACGTGGCCTTCGGTGAACGCACGAGCTTAAACGAGTTGTTCGCGCTCATCCGCGAGCGGGTGGCCGATCGCGTGCCCGCGGCCCGCCACGCCGAACCGGTGTACCGGGACTTCCGCGCCGGCGACGTGCGCCACTCGCTCGCCGACATCACCAAGGCGGGCTGTTTGCTAGGCTATGCGCCGGAGTACTCGGTACGTGCGGGGCTTGATAAGGCGGCGGATTGGTATATTCGCAGGTTTTTAGCTGTTTAGTTGGTTTAGCGGTTTAGGCAGAGAGCGATTGAGCTCTTCAGTCTGTTCGCTGTTGAGGGGGCGGTGGGTTCCAGGCGATGCCAGCCGGCCTGGTGACGTCAGCGGTATCCTGGCGGACAACGAGGCCGTCGCTTATCCCGCGGTAGGTTGTTTTCTCGATAAAAATCGTGAAGGGGGGAGAGTGTGAAACCGAAAAAAGAGAACCAGGTCGTCTACGGCCCGCAGCCGCCGCCAAAATTCCTGACCACCAGGGGGTTGATTATTCGCGGCATCATCTTTTTTGCCGCCATTGCCGGTGCGTTGTATCTGATCTGGCAGGAATTCAGCGGCAAGTGAGCGATGCGGCCACAAGCCCCTGCTGCTGCGGGAGACTGAAAAACACGCAAATAAGCCACAAAGTTTCTTGCCATCCCACCAGCCCCGCCACACAATCTCTGAAACCGCTAAACCGCTAAACCGCTAAACCGCTAAACCGCTAAACCGCTAAACCGCTAAACCGCTAAACCGCTAAACCGCTAAACCGCTAAACCGCTAAACCGCTAAACCGCTAAACCGCTAAACCGCTAAACCGCTAAACCGCTAAACTCCAAAGGAGTCTAAACAATGTCCAGCACCCTCGGTACCCTCTACACAGTGACCACCTTCGGCGAATCGCACTGCAAGGGCGTCGGCGCGGTCGTCGACGGCTGCCCGCCCGGCCTGGAACTCACCGAGGCGGACATCCAGCCGCAGCTCACCCGGCGTCGGCCGGGGCAGAGCGACCTGTCCACCCCGCGCCAGGAGGCCGACCAGGTGACCATCTACTCGGGCACCGAGTTCGGCCGCACCCTGGGCACGCCGATCATGCTGCTGGTCAATAACCGCGACCAGCGGCCCCAGGATTACGGCGAGATGAGCCGCATCCCGCGGCCTTCGCACGCCGACTACACCTACCAGATGAAGTACGGTGTGCGCGCCTCGAGCGGCGGCGGCCGCTCCAGCGCCCGCGAGACCATCGGCCGGGTGGCGGCCGGGGCCATTGCCGAGAAGTGGCTGCGCGAGCAGTACGGCACGGAGATCGTCGCCTGGGTGAGTGCGGTGGGCGATATCGAGGCACCATCGGTGGATATTGAGCGCATCACCCGGGCGGAGGTGGACCGCACCATTATCCGCTGTCCGGACGCGGCCATGGCCGGACGTATGCAGGACCGGGTGCGCGAGGTGCTCGAGGCGAAAGACTCCACCGGCGGCATCCTCACCTGCGTCTGCCGCAACGTGCCCGTCGGCCTGGGCGAGCCGCTGTTCGACAAGCTGGAGGCGCGCCTCGCCCAGGCCATGCTCAGCCTGCCGGCCACCAAGGGGTTCGACATCGGCTCGGGCTTTGCCGGCACCCGGTCTGTGCGGCAGCAGCCACAACGACCCGTTCGTGCGCCGGGGCAGCGGGCTCGGCACCCGCACCAACCACAGCGGCGGCGTCCAGGGCGGCATCAGCAACGGCGAGCCCATCGTCTTCCGGGTGGCCTTCAAGCCGGTGGCCACCATCGGCCTGGCGCAGGAGACCGTGGACTTCGACGGCGAGCCGGTCACCCTGGAGGCCAAGGGCCGCCACGACCCCTGCGTGGTGCCGCGGGCGGTGCCCATCGTCGAGGCCATGGCCGCGCTCGTGCTCATCGACCTGGCCCTGATGCAGCGGGCCCGGCAGGGCGCCTGAGGAGGGAGCCCGGTGGAACGGATCGTGTCCCGCCCCTACGTCTGCAGCCCCTGCGGTGTCGACCCGGTTCGCTCGGCGGAGCCGGGATCGTGAAGCCGCGCTGGCAGATCGCCGATCTCCTAGACCTGCACTATTTCTTCAAGGCTGACGAGGCCCGGCGCGACCAGGGGGACGAGGAGACCGCGGCCCGGCGCGACCGGGTCCTCTACCTGACCAAGATCCAGCCGGAACTGGACGGCGCGGCCGAGGTCCCGCCGCGGGTGCTGGCGCGACGCTGGCTGACCGTGCGCCGGCTGCAGCATTCCCGCGAGCAGGGCGGGGCAGAGACGGTGCTGCCCGGTGCGGCCTGGCGTGAGCTGTTCGCCCTCGGCACGGTGCTGGCGCTCGTTTTCGGCCTGCTCTCCGGTGTTGGCCTGGCCGCCCCCTTTCTCCTCTACGCCGGCACCCGGCCGATCAACGTGTCCGGCTACATCGGCGTGTTCGTGCTCGCCCAGATGGGGCTCATCGTCCTGCAACTGCTCCTCTTCTCGTACCGCTGGCTGCGCGGCCGGCGGCTGGAGCAGTCGGTCCTCTACGGGCTGGCCGGTCGGCTGCTGCTGCGCGCTGTCGACGGCCTGCGCACCCTCGTCTTCCGGCGAATGAGCGGCCGGCAGCGGCTCGACTTCGCGGCCCTGTTGGGCGGACTCCGGCAGCACCGCGAGACCGCGCCGCTGCTCGTCTGGCCGGCCTTTCTGCTCGTCCAGCTGGCCGGGGTCGGTTTCAACCTGGGCGTGCTCGGCGCGACCCTTTCGCGGGTGGTGTTCGCGGACGTGGCCTTTGGCTGGCAGTCCACCCTGCAGCTGTCCGCCGAGACCGTGGCCGGGCTGGTGCGCTGGATGGCCCTGCCCTGGTCCTGGGCCTTGGCCGACGCGGTGGCCTACCCGGGGCTCGCCCAGATCGAGGGCAGTCAGATGATCCTCAAGGAGGGCATCCGTCACCTGGCCACCGGCAACCTGGTCAGTTGGTGGCCCTTCCTCTGCCTGTGCGTGCTCTTCTACGGACTGCTGCCCCGGCTGCTGCTGTTCGCCGCCGGGCTGGTGCAGCAGCGGCGCGCCCTGGACCGCCTCAGTTTTGCCGGCCGGGAGACGGCCCGGCTGGTGCGGCGCATGCTCACCCCGCGGGTGGATACGGTGGGACGGCGCGAGCCGGGGCAGGCGACAGCCTCGGCCTGGCCGCTGGAACCCGCGGTCGAAACGGATACGCTGGTCGCCGCGGAGCCGGCCCCGCAGGCGACCGGCGCCGAAGCGGTGGTGCTGGTGCCGGACGAGATCTACGACGACTGCCCCCTGGCGGAGTTGCGTGCGCTTGTCAGCCGGCGCACCGGGCTTGCCCGCTTGCGGCCGCACCGCTTCGGCGTGCCCGGTGACCCGGACGCCGAGGGACTGGCGGCCCTGACCGCGGCGCTCGACAGTCCCGGCCTGAGCGCGGTGCTGCTCGTGCAGGAGGCCTGGCAGCCGCCTCTGCAGGAAACCGCCTCGCTGCTGGCGCGGTTGCGCCTGGCCGCGGGTGAAACCACGCCGATTTTCATCCTGCTCATCGGCCGGCCGAAGGGGGACACGATCTTTACCCCGGTCGTGCCCGAGCAACTCACCGTCTGGCGCAAAAAAATGGAGGCTGTGGGCGACCCCGGTCTCGAAGTGCTTCCCCTGGTGGTCCCATGAACACGCCCATCGTCCCTGAATTCGCCATCATCGGCCATCCCAACGAGGGCAAGTCCTCGGTGCTCTCCACGCTCGCCGAGGACGATTCCGTGCGGGTCAGCCCCATCCCCGGGGAGACCGTGCTCTGCCAGCCCTTCCCGGTGCGCATCGACGGCCGCGAGATCATCCGCTTCATCGACACGCCGGGCTTCCAGAATCCGCGCCAGACCCTGCAGTGGCTGCAGGAGTACCAGGGCCCGGAGGAGCGGCTTTTGCCGGCGTTCATCGAGGCCCACCGGGACGACCCCGCCTTCCGCGACGACTGCGAACTGCTCCGCCCGGTGGCTGCCGGCGCCGGGGTGATCTTCGTGGTCGATGGCTCGCGGCCGCTGCGCCACGTGGACCGGGCCGAGATGGAGATCCTCCGCCTGACCGGCGCGCCGCGCATGGCGGTGATCAACTGCAAGGAGGAGGAGTTCGCCGCCCTGCCGCAGTGGCAGAGCGAATTCCGCAAGCATTTCAACGCAGTCCGCCTGTTCAACTCCTGCCGGGCCAACTACCGCCAGCGCATCGAACTGCTCGAAAGCTTAAAAGCCATCGACCAGCGGCTGGAGCCGGTGCTGCGCAGCGTGATCGAGGCCTTCCAGGCCGACTGGGAGGCGCGCAACATCGAGACTGCGGCGATCCTCAGCCAGATGCTGCGCGACATCCTTGCCTACCGGCGCACGGTGAGCTGCCCCCCGGGCGAGGAGGAAGTGCGCAAGCAGGCCCTGCGCCGTGAGTACGAGCAGTACGTGGTCGGCGAGGAAGGGCGGGCCCGGGAGGCGATCCGCCGGCTCTACAAGCACAATATCTTCAAATTGGAGCTGCCGCCGCATTCGGTGCTCGCCGAGGACCTGTTCAGCCGGCGCACCTGGGAGTTCCTCGGCCTTTCCGACCGGCAGCTGATCGTTGCCGGCGCGCTGGGCGGGGCGGCGCTGGCGGCCGGCATCGACGCCGCCACCCTGGGCGCCTCGTTCGGCCTGTTCTCGGCCATCGGCGGACTGATCGGCGCCGGCGCGACCGCGCTCAAGGGGCGTGAACTGCTCTCCGGAGTCCGACTGCTGGGTATGCGCATGGGCGGCGAACAGCTGCAGGTGGGGCCGGCGGCCAACATCCAGCTGCTCTACATCCTGATCGACCGGGCCCTGCTTTTTTACGGGCATGTGATCAACTGGGCCCACGGCCGGCGGGACTATGAACGACTCGCCGAGACGAAACCGGCCGAGAGCGGCCGCGGCGGCTTTGCCAGTCGCTGGCCGGCGGAACGGCGGCGGGTGTGCGAGCGGTATTTCCGAGCCGTGCAGAAGGGGCAGGAGGCGGAGATCGAGGAGAGTGCGGCCGCCCTGCAGGCGCTCCTGCGCGACCAGTTTCAGGAGATCGCCGAGGATCGGGCCGCCGCCGGTGAGCTGGTGGGGGGCAGCTGCGCGCCGGCGGGCAGGATCTGATAACCGGCAGGTGGAAGGGGATGGCGGCAAGACCGGCCGGAAGGGGGGGCGGAGAACGAAAAAAAGCGGGCAGGGCCATGGTGGCCCTGCCCGCCAGTGTTTCAGTCCCCAGGTGGGAAGCGGTTCAGAAGCGGTAGCCGATGCCGACGCCGAACAGCCACGGGTCCACATCGACATTGGTGGTGACCACCGTGCCGAGCGCGCCGACGGCCACGTCGACATCCACCCAGACCTTTTTCAGGTCCACGTTCAGGCTCCAGTTGTCGGTGAAGAAGTAGTCGAACCCGACCTGCAGGGCGTAGCCGATCTCGTTGTCGTCATAGTCGACCCAGTCGGCATCGCCCGGATCCTCGTCGGGGATGAGGATGTAGCTGAGACCGGCGCCGGCGTAGGGCCGGAAACGCTTGTACGCGGTGCAGTGGTACTGCACGGTCAGGGTCGGCGGCAGCAGGTCGAGGGAGCCGAGGTCGACATTGCCCACCGCCGTTTTTTCGGCGGACACGTCGTGCTCGGCATAGGTGAGGGTCAGTTCGGCCGCGATGTTGTCGGTGAAGAAATAGGTAAAGTTCAGATCCGGGGCGATGGCGCTGTCCACCTCGGCCTCGCCCCCGATCACACTGATCTGACTGCTGCTGTCGTCCGGCATGATGCCCAGTGCCCGCACCCGCACCATCCACGGACTGTCGCCGGCCGCGAGGCACGCAGCCCGCTGTGACGTGCAGCAGCAGGCAGCAGCCCGCAACCAGTCCCGCATGTTTCAACTCCCTGAACAGTCGCATAGTCCCTCCTCAATCCTGATGATTGATGTTCCGGGAGATCGCGTCCGGACGATCCGGACGCCCCCCGGCCTGTCCACAGCCGGATGGTCCACGGGGGAGCGATCCGTCACTGCTCGGTGGGGTACATGCCCGCCTTGGAAGGCACGCACGAATGGGATTTGGTTAGCGCGGCCGGGCAGGGAAGTCAATGCCAATTTTTTCCCTCTTCCGGGCGGTTGGCACGACAGGGGCGGGTCGGGGCAGGACTGAGCGAGGCGCAGGGACGGCGAGCTGCTGTGAGGCGCGGCCCCGGAGCGACGACAGGAGTTCCGGACCGGTCTCCCTGCGCGACCAGCGCCGGTGGCGGATCGCCGCGGCCTGCGGCGGACAACAAAAAACCCGCCATCCTGATCGGATCGCGGGTTCGTTGAACGGCTTGGCGGGCCGTTGGCCTGTCAAAATGGTGGAGCTAAGCGGGATCGAACCGCTGACCTCTTGAATGCCATTCAAGCGCTCTCCCAGCTGAGCTATAGCCCCTGAAATTTTCAGGCAGTCGATTACCATGCTTTTCCGGGCGCTGTCAAGGATTTCTCAAATCTTTTTCCCCGTCCCACCATATACGTTGCCAACCACCGGCGCGCTTGGTAAGTTAGCCCGCTGGCTCCACAGACGTTTCGTTTCTTTCCGCGCCGTCGCCGCCTCCCGGACGCCCCTGTCCGCCGGCCACGGCCGCGAACACCATACCGACAGGTGATCCTGGCATGTTTTCTCCGTTGAATTTTCTGTTTGGCTGGATGTCCAACGACCTGGCGATCGATCTCGGCACCGCCAACACGGTCCTCTACGTGAAAGGCAAGGGCATTGTCCTGCGCGAACCCTCGGTGGTGGCGGTGCGCAAGGACAGTCGCGGCAGCCGGGTGCTGGCCGTGGGCAAGGAGGCCAAGGAGATGCTGGGCCGGACCCCCGGCAACATCGTCGCCATCCGGCCCATGAAGGACGGTGTTATCGCCGATTTCGAGGTGACCGAGGCGATGCTGCGCTATTTCATCAACAAGGTGCACAACCGCCGCACCCTGGTGCATCCCCGGATCATTATCTCGGTGCCGTCCGGAATCACCCAGGTGGAGAAGCGGGCGGTGCGTGAGACGGCCGAATCGGCCGGCGCCCGCGAGGTCTACCTGATCGAGGAGCCCATGGCCGCGGCCATCGGCGCCGGCCTGCCGATCACCGAACCCACCGCCAACATGATCGTCGATATCGGTGGCGGCACCACCGAGGTGGCGGTCATCTCCCTGGCCGGCATCGTCTACGCCAAGTCGGTGCGGGTGGCCGGGGACAAAATGGACGAGAGTATCCTCCAGTACATCAAGCGCAAACACAACCTGGCCATCGGCGAGCGGACCGCGGAGGAGATCAAGACAACCCTGGGCGATGTCCTGCCGGAAGAGCCCTACGCGACCATGGACATCAAGGGCCGCGACCTGGTGTCCGGCATCCCCAAGACCCTGACCATCACCTCCAAGGAAATCCAGTCGGCCATCTCCGAGCAGGTGGATGTCATTGTCGATGCGGTGCGGGTGGCGCTGGAGCAGACCCCGCCGGAACTGTCCGCGGACATCGTCGACCAGGGCATCGTCCTCACCGGCGGCGGCGCCCTGTTGAAGAATCTCGACACGCTCCTGAAGAACGAGACCGGCATGCCGATCATCGTCGCCGACGACCCCCTCTCCTCAGTGGTGCTCGGTTCCGGCCGGGCCCTCGACAATCTCGAGATCCTGCGGGAGATCGCCATCGATTAACCGCCGCCGTCCGGGGCCGGCGGCGTGTCACCGCGCCCGCCGGCGTTCCGTTCGGATCCTGCGGATGCTGTCCCGTCGTTTCCATGAGAAAAAAACTCACCAGAAAAAAAAGCGACCGATACCGGTTGCTCCGCTTCGTCTTTCTTGCCGGCCTGCTGCTGACCCTGACCCTCATTTTTCTCGTTTCCACCCTTGGCAGCCAGCGGTTCGGCTCCCTGCACAAGCTGGTGATCGAAACAGTGGGGCCGGTGCAGAAGCTGTTTGCCGCAGGCGGAGCCTCCATCGGCAATTTCAAGCGCGAGTACCTGGATATCCTCCAGGACGTGATCAAGGTCCGCGAGGAGAACAAACGGCTGCTCAAGCAGCTGCAGGAAACCGAAGCCATCCTCAACCGGAGCCGCGAGGCCATGGCCACCAACGCCAGCCTGCGCCGGCTGCTGGAATTCAAGAACAACCTCGCCCGGCCTTCTGTGGGGGCAACGGTCATCGGCAAGGATCCCTCCACCTGGTTTCGCTCGGTGATCATCGATCAGGGGGCCAACCGGGGGATCGTCAAGGGCAACGCGGTGGTCAACAGCGACGGCGTGGTCGGCCAGATCTTCACCGCCTCGCCCAACTACGCCAAGGTGCTGCTCGCCATCGCCCCGTCCAGCGCCATCGACGTGATGCTGCAGCAGTCGCGGGTGCGCGGCATGCTCAAAGGGAACGGCACCCTGACCTACCGGCTCGAGTACATTCTCAAGACCGTGGAGGTCGCGGAGGGAGAACATGTGGTCACCGCGGGCTACGGCGGGGTGTTCCCGACCGGTGTGCCGGTCGGGGTGGTGTCCAGGATCGTCCGGAAACCGCGGGGCATGTTCCACGAGATCGAGGTAACGCCATCGGTGGATTATCAGAAGCTCGAGCACCTGACGGTGATCGAGCAGCAGGACGTGTCCGAACTCAAGCAGGTGGAGCAGCCATGAGCCGACGGGATAGAGTGCCGGGTCGCCGCGGCGTCCCGGTGCGCTTGCGGGGACGGTGCGGCGGGCGTTCGCCGGGGGGCGCGGGGCATGGTGGTCGTTAGCTTCATCCTGCTTGGCGTGCTGCTGGTGATCGTGCAGACGACCCTGTGCATGCCCTCGCCGGTGTGGCCGTTGGCGCCCGACCTGTACTACGTGCTGGTCGGCTACCTGGCCTACCGGCTGGACCTGGTGCGCAGCCTGATCATCCTGTTTCCGCTGGGCTGCAGCCTGGACGTCCTTTCCGGCACGGTGCTCGGCCTGCACTCGATTCTCTGCTTCGGCGGGTATTTTCTGCTCCGGTTCATTTCCGGCAAACTGCCGGTGCTCGAGTCCCTGTACCAGATCCCGCTTGTGGCCACGAGTTTCCTGGCGGTCAACTGGTGTGCGCACGTGGTCGTTTCCGCCTTCGACGAGGAACTGCTGCTGCCGTGGTCCTGGCCGCTGATGCTGGCCCGGGCCCTGCTGGTGGCCCTGTTCGCCTTACCGTTGTTCCGCCTGTTCGATGCGGTCCGCAGGTTCGCCCAGCGCAGCATCCTCCCCTGGAACCGGCTGCACCTGCGGGTTGACAACCGCCGCCGGCGGCAGGACTGACTCTCCCGGTGTGACGAAATAGCGCTGTGGATGTCTTCAAGCTGTTCGACAAAGGCATGAAAAACATACCGAAACAGAACCGGCGACGACCGGAGCCGCTGCTCGATGCCGAGCGGAGAAAAGACCCGGGAGTCACCAAGCTGACGCCGCGGGACGAGAGCGACCTGAACGGTTTCAGGAAGAAGGCGTTGTATTCGCTGTTCCTGCTCATCTTCTTTTTTGCCGTGATCGTCACCCGCCTCTGGTTCCTGCAGATCAACCAGGGGGAGTATTACAGCGAACTGGCTGATTCCAACCGGGTCCGCTACCAGGAGATCACCGCTCCGCGGGGCAATATCTACGACCGCCGCGGTCGGGAGATCGTCACCAACCGCCCCTCCTTTAATGTGGTCTGGCTGCGCGAGAGCAACCGGGTCGATGACGAGTGGCTGAAAAGCCTCACCAAAATCCTTGATGAGGATCCCTCGGCGCTGCTCGAGAAGATCCGCAAGATGGTCGGCGAGCCCGGCCACATTCCCGTCCGGCTGGCCGAGGACATCAGCTGGGACCTGGTCGCGCGGATCGAGAACAACCGCATGTATCTCCCCGAGATCAAGATCGAGGTCGCGCCGTTACGGGTGTATCACCACGGCAACCTGGCCTCGCATCTCATCGGTTATCTCGGTGAGATCAGCAAGACCGAATTGGACGCGGCCGACAAGGAGTTGTACCGGGGCGGCGACATGATCGGCAAGATGGGACTGGAGCGGCTGCGGGAGAGCGACCTGCGCGGCGAAAAGGGCCGCGAATACATGGAGGTCAACGCACTCGGCTTCGAGCAGAAGAATCTCAAGGGCGTGGAACCGCTGCCCGGCAGGGACCTGCATCTGACCCTGGATGTGGAACTGCAGAAGATCGCCGAGGAGTCGATGGCCGCCGAGAACTACGCCGGGGCGGTGGTGGCCATGGAGGCCCAGACCGGCCGCCTGCTGGTGCTGGCGAGCGCCCCCACCCTGCACCTGGATGAGTTCGTCGGCGGGATATCCCAGAAGGCGTGGCAGGGCATGCTCGACAATCCGCTGCATCCCCTGGTCAACAAACTGGTGCAGGGGCAGTACCCGCCGGGTTCCACCTACAAACCGGTCACCGCCTTTGCCGGTCTGGCCGAGGGGGTGATCACCGAGGACACCTCGTTTTTCTGTCCCGGATCGTACCGGTTCGGCAACCGCACCTACCGGTGCTGGAAGCGCGGCGGCCATGGCACGGTGAGCCTGCGGCGTGCCGTGGCCGAGTCCTGCGACGTCTATTTCTACCAGGTGGGACAGCGGCTCGGCGTCGACCGGCTGGCCCGCTATGCCAAAATGTTCGGCCTGGGGGAAAAATCCGGGGTGGAGATGGAGCACGAGAAGCCGGGCCTCATTCCCACCGCGGCCTGGAAAAAGAGCAAGCGCGGCCAAGCCTGGCAGGAGGGCGAGACCCTGTCCATCGCCATCGGCCAGGGCTACGATCTCGCCACGCCTCTGCAGATCGCCGAGATGACGGCGGTGATCGCCAACGGCGGCACGCTCTACAAGCCGTCGCTCATCGAGAAGGTCATCGACCCCGACGGCCGGGTCACCCATTCGTTCGCCCCGGAGGTGCTCAGCCGGATCACCGGGCACGGGCGGGGCCTCAAGCTGGTGCGCGAGGGCATGGTCGATGCGGTCAACAGCCGCCGGGGTACCGGCCGGGAGGCGCAGATCGACGCGAACGGGATCCTGGTCGGCGGCAAGACCGGTACCGCCCAGGTGGTGCGCCTGGCGGTGTACAAGCACCTGAAGGAAAAAGACATTCCCTACGAGTACCGGGACCACGCCTGGTTCACCTGCTTCGCCCCGGCGGTGAACCCGGAGATCGTCGTCACCGTCCTGGTCGAGCACGGCCTGCATGGCGGCTCGGCCTCCGCCCCCATTGCCGCGAAGATCCTCAACCGGTATTTCGCGGACAAGAAGGCCGAGCAGGAGAGAAAAACGGACGAGCCGGAGGGCGGCGGGCCAGCGCCCCCTGGCGGCAGAGTGGTGCTCGATGAGCAGTTGATCGAGGAGACCGACCTGCCCCAAGACGGCGACGACGTGGACAACGGTGCTGTCGACGAACCCGCGCCGCAATCGAATGAACCGGTGAACGGACCGCTATGATGCAATTCGACCGACGACTGTTGCAGCATTTCGACTGGGTGATGCTGCTCATGCTGCTCCTGGTGTCTGCCATGGCGCTGATGAATCTCTACAGTTCCACCCACAGCGCCGATACCGGGGCCTCGACCATTTTCATCAAGCAGCTGACCTTCTTCGCCGCCGGCATGGTTTTGGTCCTGGTGCTCATGACCCAGGAGTACCAACGGGTGGTCAAGGTCGGCTACGTGCTCTACGTCGTTGTCCTGCTCTTGCTGCTCTACACCCTCTTTTTTGTCAAATCCATCGCCGGCGCGCAACGCTGGATCGACCTCGGCTTTTTCAGCCTGCAGCCCTCGGAGCCGGCCAAGCTGATCCTCATTCTGGTGCTTGCCCATACCTACGCCAGCGTTGAGGTCCCGGGCGGCTACCGGCTGCGCGACCTGATCCGGCCGATCGTCCTGACCGCGATCCCCTTTGTCCTCATTCTGGTGCAGCCGGACCTGGGCACGGCGCTCATCTGCGCGATTATCTTCGTGTCCATGACCCTGTTCGTGCGGCTGCGCTGGACGACGCTGGGCATCCTCGCCGGCGTCGGCCTCACCTGTGTGTTCATCGGCTGGAAATTTCTGCTCAAGGACTACCAGCGCAAACGGATCGAAACCTTCCTCAACCCGGAAGGCGACCCGATGAATCACGGCTACCAGATCATGCAGTCGAAGATCGCCGTCGGTAGCGGCGAGATCTTCGGCAAGGGATTCATGGAGGGGACGCAGGGACACCTGCATTTTCTGCCGGAACGGCACACCGACTTCGCCTTTTCGGTGTGGGCGGAAGAGTGGGGGTTCGCCGGGGCGGTGTTCTTCCTGAGTTGCTACTTTTTTCTGCTCGTCTGGGGCATCAATATCGCCATGTCGGCCCGCGACAAACTGGGCGCGCTCCTCGCCTTCGGCTGCACCATGCTCATCTTCTGGCAGGCGGTGATCAACCTGTTCATGATCATGGGCTTTCTGCCGGTGGTCGGCGTGCCGCTGCCGCTGTTCAGTTACGGCGGCTCCTCGCTCCTGACCAACCTGCTGGCCATCGGCTTGCTCATGAACGTGCGCATGCGCAGCTTCCCGCCGACCGCTGCAGCGTAGCCGCCGGTTTCAGTCAGCGCGGGCGTTCAGTACCAGCTGGCGCAGGGCGGCGATGAACTGCGGATCGTCATTCAGGGCGCGGGTGACGGCGAAGCGCAGCCCCAACGCCTCGGCCATCTGCCGGTACTCGATGTCGATCTCGTACAGGGTCTCGACATGGTCGGACACGAACGACAGCGGCACCACCAGCAGGTTGTGCCCTTTTCCCGCCGCGATCTCCCTGATCACCTCCGGAGTCGACGGCCCGAGCCACTCCACCGGACCGCTGCGACTCTGGTAGCAGAGCCGTCCGGGTTTGCCGGTCAGCTGTTCCACTGCCCGGATCGTCTGCTGCAGATGATCGACATAGGGGTCGCCCTCGGTAATGAACTGCACCGGCAGGCTGTGGGCGCTGTATACGATCTCCACCGCGTCGCCGTCAAACCTCGCCAGCCCTTCCTCGATGTGTGCCGCCAAACAGGCGACGTAGTCCGCTGCCGTCGGCCAGTCGCGGATTTCCCGTACCGGCAGGTTGAACCCGAGGCGGGCGTTGGCCCGGTGCAGGTCAGCGAGCGAGGAACCGGTGGTGGCGATGGAGTAGTGCGGGTAGAGCGGCAGGGCGATGAGATCCCCGACCCCGGCCGCCGCCATTTCGTGGAGCACCTGACCCGCGAACGGGTGCCAGTAGCGCATGCACGGACGGGCCACGAAGTCGCCGTCCCCGGCCAGCGCCTCCTCGAGCGCCCGGGCCTGTTCCCGGGTCTTTTCCAGGATCGGCGAGCCGCCGCCGATGCGGCAGTAGTTCCCCATGCTTTTCGGCGCCCGCCGCCAGGCGATGAAGCGAGCGATGGTCTTCTGCAGAAAGGCCGGCCCGAGCCGGATGATCTGCCGGTCGGAGAACAGGTTGACCAGAAAAGGCCGAACGTCTTCGAGGCGTTGCGGTCCGCCGAGATTAAGCAGCAGAATGCCGGTTTTTTGATGTGTTTTCATGGCGTCACTCTACCGGCGGGGCCGATTCGGCGTCAACAAATTGTACGGCTTGCCTCTTGATTTCCCTCCGCAATCATGTCTATAGTGCAACCATGAGTACACGCTATTCCTTCGATTCCGGTCACTTCCCGAACCCATCACGCGTCCCGGCGACGCATCTGCGGCACCGTTCCCTGTCGGCCATCGGCATTGTCCGTTTTCTGCCGCTCCGGCAGGACCCATGTGTCGTGGCCCTCAACCAGCGGCGTAGGGCCGCTGGCGTTTTCAACAGTGGAGGACTTCTATGGAGTTGAAAATTGAAGCCAAGAATCTCGACATCCGCAAGAGCTGGCAGGAGAAAATAGAGGAGGAGCGCGATAAAATCACCCGTCATTACGCTAGTTTGGTGCTGCACCTGCGTGTGACCATCGAAGCCACCCCCGGGTACAAGGAAGGGGGACATGAGGTTCGCGTGGTTGCCACCGTGCCCAACGACACCGTGGTGGTCAAGCGGTGGGGCGAGAGTGTGCGCCCCCTTCTGGTCGAGGCCTTTGATGTGCTTGGCCTCCAACTGAAAGAGATCGTCAAAAAGAAGCAGAACCACAAGACCGCCAAGGTCCAGGGAGGTGCCGCTGACGGCCGGCTTACGGGCATCGTCCGCAAGATCTTCCCCGAGGAGGCCTACGGTTTCATCGTCACGGACGACAAGCTGGACGTGTTTTTCCATGCCAATGCCCTGCGCGATGTGGAGATGAACGATATCGCCGAAGGCGACGAGGTCCTGTTCGCCATGGAAGAGGGCGACAAGGGGCCGCAGGCCACCTGGGTCCGGGTGGGTCAGGCCTGAGCCCGGGCCGGCCACCGGACGCCGGCCCGCTTGGCAGCCATTGTCTTGTCCTGTCGACCCTGCCTTCGGGCAGGGTTTTTTGTTGGGTTTGGATCCAACTGGTGCCCCACCATTGCCGTCCCGGAGCCGCTGCCCGGGCGGAATTCACGTCAGCGCGAAAGGAAAGCTCATGCCCACCCCTGAACTGTACCTGATCGACGGCAGCGCCTACATCTACCGCGCCTATCACGCCATCAGGCCACTGTCCACCTCGCGCGGGCTGACCGACCCACGCCGTCTTCGGCTTTCTCAGCATCCTGCGGCGCCTGCTGCGCGAGCGCAGCCCCGGGTACCTGGCCGTGGCCTTCGACACCCGGGGGCCGGTCTTCCGCCACCGGCTCTACGACCAGTACAAGGCCAACCGACCGCCCATGCCCGAGGATCTGGCCGTGCAGATCCCGTACATCCGCGAGAGTGTGGCCGCTCACCGGATTCTCGTGCTTGAGCACGACGACCAGGAGGCGGACGACCTGATCGCCTCGGTGACCGCCCGCATGACCGGGCAGGGGTGCCGGGTGGTGGTCGTTTCCGGCGACAAGGATCTGCTCCAGCTGGTCTCGGCCGACGTGACCCTGTGGGACCCGATGAACGACCGGGTGATGGACGAGGCGGCGGTGACGGAGAAGTACGGCCTGCCGCCCGGCCAGCTGCTCGACTATTTCGCCCTTACCGGCGACAGTTCGGACAACATTCCCGGCGTGCCCGGCATCGGCCCGAAATCGGCACAGAAGCTGATCGGCGAGCATCACACCCTGGAAAACCTCTACCAGGCCGCCCCGGGGATGAAGCAGAGCAAGGCCATCCGCCAATTGCTCGACCACCGTGAGCAGGCCTTCCTGTCCCGCGACCTGGTGCGCCTCAACCACGCCGCCGAGGTGCCCGCCGAGATCGAGCGCTACCGGGTGCAGGAACCGGACATCGACCGGCTGCGCACCCTGTACACCGAGCTGGAGTTCCACTCGATGCTCAAGGAGGATCTGCCCGCACCGCGCATCGACACCTCCCGCTTCCACCTGGTGCACGACACGGCCGGCCTGGACCGGCTGGCCGAGCGGCTCGAAGGCATCGACCTCGTGGCCGTGGACACCGAGACCGATTCGCTCGACACCCTGAGCGCGCACCTGGTCGGGGTGAGCCTGTGCGTCGGCGATGGCGAGGCCTGGTACCTGCCCTGCGGTCACCGGGACGAGCAGGGTACGCTGCTGCCCGGTCAGCTGCGGCTCGACGATCTGGTCCGCGTCCTGCGGCCGGTGCTTGCCGACGGCCGCAGCACCAAGATCGGCCACAACCTCAAGTTCGACCTGGCGGTCTTGGCCGCGTCGCACAACGGCGGGTTTGAGCTGGCCGGGCCGCTGCATGACACCATGGTCGGCGCCTGGCTGATCGATCCGGACCGGCGCACCTACAAGCTCGACGACCTGTGCAAGGAGGCCGGCCTGCGCATGACCAGCTTCGCCGAGGTCACCGCCGGCGACAAGCGCGCCGACGCCTTTGCCCGGGTCGGCCTGGAGGCGGCCAGGGACTACAGCTGCGAGGACGTTTTCGCGGCCCTGCAGCTCTACCGCGGCCAGGCGGAGCAACTTGCGGCCACCGGCCTGACCCGGCTCCTCGCCGAGGTGGAGGGACCGCTCATCCCGGTGCTCGCGGCCATGGAGACAGCCGGCATCCTTGTCGACAGCGACCAGCTCGACAGCCTCTCCATGGAGTTCGGCCAGCGCCTGGCAGGCGTTCGAGGAGGAAATCTTCCGGGTCGCGGGTGAGCCGTTCAACATCAATTCGCCCCGCCAGCTCGGCGAGATCCTGTTCGAGAAGCTGCAGCTGCCGCGCGGCCGCAAGACCAAGACCGGCTGGTCCACCGACGTCCAGGTGCTGGAGAGCCTGGCCTCACCCACGAACTGCCGGCCCTGGTGCTCCAGTACCGCAACCTGGCCAAGCTCAAGTCCACCTACGTGGACCGGCTGGCCAGCCTGCGCAGCCCCGGGACCGGCCGGGTGCACACCTCGTTCAACCAGTGCGGCACGGCCACCGGCCGGCTCAGCTCGAGCAACCCCAACCTGCAGAACATCCCCATCCGCACCGAGGAGGGGCGACGCATCCGTTCGACCTTCGTCGCCGCCGAGGGCTGTACCCTGCTCGCGGCCGACTATTCGCAGATCGAGCTGCGCGTGCTCGCCCACTACTCCGAGGACCGTGCGCTGATCGACGCCTTCCACGCCGGCCAGGACATCCACCGGCGCACCGCGGCCGAGATTTTTTTCGTGAGCCCGGAGCTGGTCACCGCGGAGATGCGCCGGGTGGCCAAGACGATCAACTTCGGCATCATCTACGGCATGTCCAGCTTCGGCCTGTCCACCCAGCTGCATGTCGGCCGCAAGGAGGCGCAGACCTTCATCGACCGCTACTTCGCCCATTTTTCCGGAATCAAGGAATTCATGGAATCCGTTGTCGGACAGGCGCGGAGGGACGGTTTCGTGACCACCCTGCTGGGCCGGCGCCGCTACCTGGCCGACATCAACAGCACCAACCGGGTGCGCCGCGAGATGGCCGAGCGCACCGCCATCAACACGCCCATCCAGGGCACCGCGGCGGACATCATCAAGCTGGCCATGCTCCGCGTCCACCGTGAGCTGCGCGCCCAGGGGCTGCAGAGCCGCATGCTCCTGCAGATCCATGACGAGTTGGTGCTCGAGGTCCCGCAGGCGGAACTGGAGACCGTGTCCGGGCTCGTGCGCACGCACATGGAGGCGGCCATGGAGTTGCGCGTCCCGCTGGTGGCCAACCTGCGCCACGGTCAAAGTCTTGACAAGGAATGACGGCAGACGGCCGGACCTGCCCGGGACTGTTCCAGAAAACTGGAAAAACCGGCTTGAATCTTCCGCAAAACCGGAAGAACGGAACCGTTTTTGGGACGGTGGACGACTGCTTTCCGGCTGTTTTGCCGCTTTGCCGGCCGTTGTTGCCCCTCTGGAAGAGGCCTGATTTTTGCAAGAATATCGGTAAAAGGACAGAGGAGGCACGACGATGAGCCCACGTGAAGCGATCCACATCCTGATGTTGAGCCCGATTTATTTCCGTCTCCGGCCGGCCGAGCGCTGGCAACTGGTGTGCGAGTACTGTCGACGATTCACTCCCATTCGGCATGACCGCTGAAGACACCCTTGCCCCCACCGGGACCATGGCGGGCGCGTCGGGCTGCGGTGAACGCCGCCGTCACCCGCGCTGTCCGGTCGGGGGGCGGGCGGTGGCCTTTTACGGCGGGTGTACCTGCGCCGTCCACGATGTCAGCGTCACGGGCCTGGCGCTCAGGTGTGCGGTGTTCGATGCGGAGCAGCGGGCGGCTGACCAGGTCGACATCTTTTTTGCCGACAGCAGCCTGTACCTGCCGGGACTGCCCATCCGCCTCGTTGCCGAGGCCTGCATCGCTCCGCCGAGCATGTTCAGCAGTCTGCGCGTCCGCCGGCTGGGGTTGCAGTTCGGCCTCCTGTCGGGCGATCAGCAACGCAGCCTCGACGAGTTCATCGCCGTCTGTCGCGCCCCCCTTTTTTGAGTATCCTCCCCGGAGCAGGCCGCAGCCCTGCTCCACCCGCCGTCTCCCCTGACCCCTGCCACGGAGCACCTCATGCGCCCGACCCTTACCCTCATGCTTGTCTGCACGCTCATTGCCGGCCCGGCCCTGGCCGCGGAGGAACGCATCGTCCCGGCCAGCGACCGCAAGGCGATCGGCGTCACCATCTACAACCATGACCTGGCCCTGGTCAAGGACCGCCGCTCCATCGACCTGGGCACGGGGGCGCACACCCTCGCCTTCCGCGAGGTGAGCGCCCGCATCCGGCCGGAAACCGTGCTCGTCCGGGCCGACGGTCTGCGGGTCCATGAGCAGAATTTCGAATACGACCTGCTCAGCCCCCAGGCCCTGCTGCGCAAGTACGTGGGCCGGGAGGTGACGCTCATCGACCGGCATCCGACCACCGGCGAGGAAAAGGCCCGGCAGGTACGGGTGCTCAGCGCCGGTGACGGCGTGGTGCTGCAGGCCGGCGACCGCATCGAGACCGAGGTCAGCGGCCGGCTGGTCTACCCGGACGTGCCGGCCAACCTGCGTGACCGGCCCACCCTGACCATGGCGGTGGATAACGAGCGCGCCGGGCAGCAGGAGGTGGAGGTCTCCTACCTGACCGGCGGCCTCTCCTGGCGGGCCGACTACGTGGCTGAACTGAACGATGACGACAGCCGCCTGGACCTGAACGGCTGGGTGACCCTGACCAACGAGAGCGGCGTCAGCTATCCGGATGCCCACCTGCAGCTGGTGGCCGGTGACGTGCACCGGGTCGAGGAGGAGTACGGGCTGCGCGGCGCCGTTCTGGGGAAGGCGTTGGAAGCCGCGGCCGCGCCCGAGATGCGGGAGGAGTCCCTGTTCGAGTACCACCTCTACACCCTGGCCCGACCGACCACCATCAACGACAACCAGAAGAAGCAGGTGGCCCTGCTGCAGGCCGCGGGCGTTGCCTGCCGCAAGGAATACCTGCTCGAGGGACAAGGGGCCGGTTTCCGGGCCCAGACCGCTGATGGCGGCCATCGGCTGCCGGTGACTGTCTGGGTGGAGGTGCGCAACGACCAGGCCTCCGGCCTCGGTCTGCCCGTACCCGCGGGGGTTGCCCGCGTGTACAAGAAAGACGCCGGTGGTCGGCTGCAGTTTGTCGGCGAGGACCGGCTGGCGCACACCCCGGAGAACGAGGTCATCCGCCTGCGCCTGGGCGACGCCTTCGATGTCACCGCAGAGCGGCGGCAGACCGATTTCCGCTGGTTGGACGACGGCGGGGACCCGGTGGAACAGCGTGCGAGCGCCCCAAGCAGCGGCCAAGCCGCAGCGGTACACTTGACGGACACGGACAGCAAACCGAAGCGGAGCGAGAGCGCCTGGGCCATCACCCTGAAGAACGCACGCCCTGAAGCGGTGACGGTGCGCGTGCGTGAGACCCTGCCCGGCGACTGGCAGATCCTCGAGGAGTCGGCCGCGCACACGAAGGCATCGGCCGACGCCGCCGTCTGGCAGGTCTTGGTTCCGGCCAAGGGGAGCGCTCAGCTGACCTACCGGGTGCGGGTGCGCCACTGAAGCCCTGCGCGCCAGCGCCCCGTCCCGAGGAAACAGAAACGGCCCGCGCCTTGCCTGGCGCGGGCCGTTTTTTTTAGCGGCGGTCGGGTGGTCTCAGCTCCGTTCGCCGAGCGGCACGAACTTGCGCGCCGGCGAGCCGATGTAGATCTGCCGGGGGCGGTAGATCTTGGTTTCCGGGTCCTCGCGCATCTCCCGCCATTGGGCGATCCACCCGGGCAGCCGGCCGAGGGCGAACATCACGGTGAACATGTTGGTCGGGATGCCCAGGGCGCGGTAGATGATGCCCGAGTAAAAGTCGATGTTCGGGTAGAGGTTGCGGTCCACGAAGTAGGGGTCGTTGAGCACGATCTCCTCGAGGTTGAGGGCGATCTCGAGCAGCGGGTCCCTGACGTTGAGCAGGCTGAGGATCTCGTCGCAGGCCTCCTTGATGATCGTGCCGCGCGGGTCGAAGGTCTTGTAGATGCGATGGCCGAACCCGGACAGGCGGAAGGGGTCGTTCCTGTCCTTGGCCTTGGCGATGTATTTCTTGTAGTCGTTGTTGTCCCGGTGGATGCCCTCGAGCATCTGGATGACCGCCTCGTTGGCGCCGCCGTGCAGGGGGCCCCACAGGGCGTTGATGCCGGCGGAGATGGAGGAGTAGAGGTTGCCGCCGGCACTGCCCACCAGGCGGACCGCCGAGGTCGAGCAGTTCTGCTCGTGGTCGGCGTGGAGGATGAGCAGTTTGTTGAGCACCGCCACCACTTCGGGCAGAACGATGTACGGCCGCACCGGCGTGTCGAACATCATGTTGAGGAAGTTGCCGCAGTAGGACAGGTCGTTGCGCGGGTAGACGAGCGGCTGGCCGATGGATTTCTTGTAGGAAAAGGCGGCGATGGTGCGGATCTTGGAAATGAGCCGGCTGGCGGTCATGTCGATGTTTTCCAGCGGATCGTCGCTCATCTCCGGGTAGAAGTTGTGCAGGCTGTTGACCATCACCGACAGGATGGACATGGGCGAGGCGTTGGGCGGGAACTTGTCGAAGAAATGAATCATGTCCTCGTGGATGAGGGCATGCTGTTCGAGCAGGGTCCGGAAACTCTCCAGTTCCTCGCGGTTGGGCAGCTTGTTGTGCAGGAGCAGGTAGGCGACCTCGATGAACAGGCAGCGTGCGGCCAGGTCCTCGATGGCGTAGCCGCGGTAGAGCAGCAGCCCCTTGTTGCCGTCCAGGTAGGTGATGGTGCTGCTGCAGGAGGCGGAGTTCTTGTAGCCGGTGTCGAACACGGTGTAGCCGGTGTTCTTCAGGAGACCGCGGATGTCGATGGCCCGGTCGCCCTCCATCCCTTCGATGAGCGGCAGTTGGTAGCTTCGCCCGTCGATGATCAGTTCCGCCGTACCGGCTTGGTTGGTGTCAGGCATGCTGTGCGTTCCTTATCGATGATGGTGTGCGCCGGCGCGGATTCCGTCCCGGTGCGGGGTGCTGTGCGGTGTGCCGGGGCGGTCCGGGGCAGAGGAAATGGGGTGCGCCGCAGCGGCTCTTCAGGTAGACTTGGCCGGCACCGGAGAGGGTGTGCCGGCCCGTGCGCAGCGGCGGGAGGGCCGGCAACGCGATCACCTCACTTACCGTATTTGATCGTTAAATTCAACAGCCTGTGTCGACGGCACAGCGCCCGAGCCGGGCGCAGGGCGAACCCCGGTGGCCGGCCGGCGACCGCAACCTGCGGTCATCAAAGAACAATCAGCAAGGAGCGAAACGACCCGAAATGCGCGATGATCTGGACGAGAAAAGGCGGGAAATTCTGGCGGCCATGGACTACGCCGTCGCCGAGGCCGACCGGGCGGCGGCTGAAGACCTGCTCGAAATCTATCGCGAGGACCGGCTCGGCCTGACCCTGCTGCACGCCTTCTACAGCCGTCTGCCCGAGGCGCGCGAGGCCTGGGTGCGGGAGATCCGGCTGGTCAACCGGCACCGCGGCGTCTTCCTGCTGCTGGCCGAAACGAACGGAGAGAGCTACTTCTACCTGGTGTCCAGCGAGGGGGTTGAGTTCCAGGGGAGCCTGCGGGACAACTACCTGGACGCGGAACTGCTCGATTTCTTCGGCTACGAGAGCGAGGAGGCCTTCACCCGGGTCTGCGCCGGGGCCGGGGATCTGCCCGTCTACGAGCCGCTGCAGATGGACGCCGACATCTGCCCGGCCTGCCATGCGGTGGCCGGCGAATACCACGAACTGGGCTGTCCGGTGGAGATCTGCCCCTGGTGCGGCGGTCAACTCATCCATTGCGACTGCCGCTTCGAGCGCCTCGGCCTGGACGCGCTCACCTCCGAGGAGGATCTGCTCCGTTTCGAGGCCATGCTCGAGGAGCAGGGCAGGATCACCTATTCCCCCGAACAGCGGCCCGCCTTTCTCGACGACGACGGCCCGCCGGTCATGTTCGACTGACGCCGGAACTCCAGCGCCCCCCGAGCCGGTGGTGTGCAAACAGGAAGGGCGCGCCATGGCGCGCCCTTCCTGTTTGCGTTGCGGGTCATGCGGCGGCTATTTCCTGACCTTCTGATTCTCCAGATAGTGGAACAGGTCCGAATCCGACGAGAGGATCAGCGAGGTGTTCTTGGTGATGATGTTGCGGTAGCTCTCCAGGCTCTTCTGGAAGGCGAAGAACTCGGCATGGCCCGAGTAGGCCTCGCCGTAGATCCTGGTCGCCTCGGCATCGGCCGCACCGCGGATCTCGGTCGCCTCCCGCCTGGCTTTAGAGGTGATCTCCGCCAGTTCCCGGTCCACCCGGCCGAGGATTTCGGCCTTGAGGCCCTCGCCGGTGGAGCGCTTCTCCGCCGCGATCCGCTTGCGTTCGGAAATCATCCGGTCATACACCTTGAGGCGGACCGACTCGATGTAGTTGACCCGCTTGAACATCACGTCCATCAGTTCGATGCCGTACTGCGGGGTGATCTTCGAGGCGGCCTCGAGCACCATGTGGCTGATCCGGTCGCGACCGACCTTGGGCGGCGCCACCAGGTCGCGCGACTGGATGGTGGAGGCCATGAAGTCGGGGGACCAGTCGGAACTGCGGATGATCTCGATCAGGTCGTTCTTGTTGACCAGGTCGCGCACCGTGCCGTCGAGGATGTCGCCGAGGAGGGTCATGGCCCGCCGTTCGGTGCCCACGGCCTGGAGGAAGCGCAGCGGGTCGACGATGCGCCAGCGCGCCGTGTTGTCCATGTAGATGAAGGTCTTGTCGTTGGTCGGGATCTGGTTGGGATCACCGTCCCAGACAAGGATGCGCTTGTCGAAATACTGCACCTTCTGGATGACCGGCAGCTTGAACTTGAGACCGGCAGTGAGGATCGACTGGCCCACCGGCCTGCCGAACTGGGTGATGACCGCCTGCTGGCCCTCGCGCAGGACGTAGAAACCGTCCCAGACGGCGACAGCGGCCACGGCGATGAGGCCGATGAGAAGAAAGCGGAGAATATTGTTCATGCGTTCCTGTCGGTAGAGTGATGAGAGGCTGCAATCCGTGCCTGAAGACGCGGCTCTTACTCCTGCGCTTCGGCAGGCGGTGCGACCGGCTCCTTGCGGACCTTGCGGGAGAGGTCGAGCAGCGGCAGGATGTTCTGCTGGCTGCCGTCGACCACGTACACCTGTTCGACCTGGGGCAGGATCTCCTGCATCGCCTCCAGGTAGAGGCGCTGCCGGGTGACCTCTTCCGCCCCCTCGTATTCCTTGACGATGGCCTTGAACCGGTTGGTTTCGCCGTTGGCCCGGTTGGTCCGCTCGACCGCGTAGCCGCGGGCCTCCTCGACGATCTGCTTGGCGCTGCCGCGCGCTTTGGGGATCACCCGGTTGTAGGTTTCCTCGGCCTCGTTGACCAGCCGCTTCATGTCCTGATCGGCGATGTTGACCTCGTTGAAGGCCGGCTTGACCTGTTCGGGCGGGTTGATGTCGAGCAACTGCAGGGTCATGACCGCGACGCCGCTTTCCAACCGGTTGAGCTGGTCCTGCAACTCCTTCCGCGCGTTGGCCGCGAGGATCTCACGGTTGCTGAGCACGTAGTCGAAATCCATATTGCCGACGATCCGCCGGGTGACCGTCTCCGAGGCATCCCGGACGATCTGGGCCACGTCGCGCACCCGGAAGAGGAAGAGGACCGGGTCGCTGACCTTATACTGCACAATCCAGGCCACCTCGATCACGTCCTTGTCGCCGGTGAGCATGAGCGCTTCCATGTCGAAGCCCTTGCGGTCGTAAGCGGCGGCGCCCGGGGTGCGGGTGCGGAAACCGAACTCCTCCTTGCGCACGCTCTCCACGTCCACCTTGGTCATTTCGTCGACGTAGGGAATCTTGAAGTGCAGGCCGGGTGTGGTGGTGCGGTGGTACTGGCCGAAGCGGAGGACAATGCCCACTTCGCCCGGCTTGATGGTGTAGAAGGCGCCGGCCACCGCCTGCAGGACAATGAAGGCGGCCACGATGGCAACGACCTTGCCCGGGCCGCTGAAGGGTCCGGCCGGCCGCTCCGCGGGCGGTTCGCCCGGCGGACCCTGGGGCGGTTCCTTGTCCCGGCCGGCAAAGGTGTCGCGAACTTTCTGGATGAGCGCGGCGAGCAGGTCTTCCGGCCCGCTGGGTTGTTTTTTCTTGCCCCAGGGGGGCTGTTCGTTCATGGGCATGCGGAGTACTCCGGTGTTGAGCGGATGAACGGGTCGGCGGCGACCGGTGGTTGCGAACGTCTGTTCACGGGGTGAGCGCCGGGCCCAAGGTCAATAGCGTATAAGAATAGGCACTCGGGCAGTTCCCGTCAAACAAGATCGGACCTGCAGGTCCGTTTTCGGCTGGACGGTGGTGGCCGTTGCGGGACAGGCGCGGGACGACGATCGCACCCGGCCGGAGGGAAAAGCACCTCGCGGCCGGGTGCGGGCAGGGCGGAACCGGCGGTGCGGTTCAGCGCTCGACCTGCAGGCCCCAGATCTCTTCGGCGTATTCGCGGATGGTGCGGTCGCTGGAGAACTTGCCCACGCGCGCCACGTTGAGGATGGATCGCCGCAGCCAGGTGGCGCGGTTGGCGTAGGTCTCGCCGACCAGCCGCTGGCATTCGAGGTAGGACTCCAGGTCGAGGAGCAGCAGGTAGGGGTCGTTCTCGCTGAGCAGGTCGTCGACGATCGGCCGGAACAGGTCCCGGTCGCCGTCGCTGAAGGCGCCTTGGGCGATGGCGTCGATGATGGCGCGCACCTCCGGGTTGTTTTCGTAGACCTGTAACGGTTTGCGCGACTTGCACTTCTTCTCGTAGGCCGCTTCCTCGGCGGTCATGCCGAAGATAAAGATGTTCTCGGGTCCCACCTCCTCGCGGATTTCGATGTTGGCGCCGTCCAGGGTGCCGATGGTCAGGGCGCCGTTCAGGGCGAACTTCATGTTGCCGGTGCCCGAGGCCTCGGTGCCGGCGGTGGAGATCTGCTCGGAGAGATCGGCCGCCGGGATGATCCGCTCGGCCAGCGACACGCTGTAGTTGGGGATGAACACCACCTTGAGGCGGTCGCCGATGCGCGGGTCGTTGTTGACCACCGCGGCCACGGTGTTGATCAGCTTGATGATCAGCTTGGCGCGCACATAGGCCGGGGCCGCCTTGCCGGCGAAGATGATGGTGCGCGGGACGGACGGCTCGTCCGGGCGGGTGAGCAGCCGCTGGTAGAAATGGATGACGTGCAGGACGTTGAGCAGCTGCCGCTTGTACTCGTGGATCCGCTTGACCTGGATGTCGAACAGGGTGTCCGGGTTCACCGTGATGCCGCAGGTCTCGTTGATGATCGCGGCCAGCCGCTTCTTGTTGCGCAGTTTCACCTCCTGCCAGCGCTGGTGGAAGACCGGGTCGTCACTGCAGGGCTCGAGGGCGCGGAGTTTATCCAGGTCCACCGCCCAGTCGTAGCCGATCTTCTCGCTGATCAGTTGGGCGAGATCGTCGGTTGCACAAGAGCAGCCAGCGCCGGGGGGTGATGCCGTTGGTCTTGTAGTTGATCCGGTCCGGATACATTTCGTGGAAGTTGCGGAACAGGTAGGTTTTGAGCAGTTCGGAGTGGAGAGCGGCGACGCCGTTGACCGAATGGCTGCCGATGATGGCCAGGTTGGCCATGCGCACCCGCCGCACCGCTCCCTCGTCGATGAGCGACATCTCCTGGAGTTTTCGGTTGTTGCCCGGGTAGCGGTTGGCCACCTCCTCGAGGAAGCGCCGGTTGATCTCGTAGATGATCTCCAGGTGCCGGGGCAGCACCCGGCCGAGCATGTCCACCGGCCAGGTCTCCAGGGCTTCGGGCATGAGGGTGTGGTTGGTGTAGGCGAAGGTGCGTACGCACGAGGTCCCAGGCCTGCTCCCAGCCCAGTCCCTCGACGTCGAGGAGGATGCGCATCAGCTCCGGAATGGCGATGGCCGGATGGGTGTCGTTGAGCTGTACCGCCACCTGGTCGGGGAAGTCGTCGAAGGTAACGTTTTCCTTGCGGTAGCGCCGCAGGATGTCCTGGAAGGTGGCGCAGACGAAGAAATACTGCTGCTTGAGACGCAGTTCCTGGCCTTCGCTGATGTCGTCGCTGGGGTAGAGCACCTTGGAGATGGTCTCGCTCTTGACCTTGCTCTCCACGGCGTTGATGTAGTTGCCGGCGTTGAAGCTGTGCAGGTCGAGTTCGCGCGAGGCCTTGGCCCGCCACAGACGCATGTTGATCACATGGTCGTTGTTGAAGCCCGGTACGAGCAGGTCGCAGGCCATGGCCATGACGATCTGGGTGTCGGTCCAGCGGGCGCGGTAGCGGCCGTTCTCGTCGGTCGTGGCGGTGACGTGGCCGTAGAACTGCACCGGGTACATGAACGAGGTCCGTTCGTACATCCACGGCGAGCCGAGCCGCAGCCAGCTGTCCGGGGTCTCGACCTGGTAGCCGTCGACGATCTTCTGGTTGAACAGGCCGAAGTCATAGCGGATGCCGTAGCCGTAGGCCGGAATCTTCATGGTGGCGATGGAATCCATGAAGCAGGAGGCCAGCCGGCCGAGGCCGCCGTTGCCCAGGGCCGCGTCTTCCTCGCACTCCTGCAGGGCCTCCAGGTCGTAGCCGAGCTGCTGCAGGGCCTGGGTGATCTCGTGCATCAGCCCCATGTTGACGATGGCGTTGCCCAGCGAGCGGCCGACGAGAAACTCGAGCGACAGGTAGTACACCCGTTTCATCTTCTCGGCGTAGAAGGTCTTCTGGGTCTTGATCCACTTTTCCATGAGCACGTCGCGCAGGGCATAGGAGAGCGCCCGGTAGACGTCCTGATCGCTGGCGCGGTCCGGGTCGCGGCCCTGGAAGCTCACCAGGTGGTGCTGAATGCACTGTTTGAACTCCTCGATCCCCATGTCCCGGAAAATGGAGTAATAGGCATGGTTACCGGCAGGGGCGGTTGTCTGTGTGCTCATGGGCAAATCTCCAGTGAGGGTGGCGTCGGGGGTGTTTGTTCGCGTCTGCCGGTACTGTATCGTATAAAACCTTCTTGGGCAAATCAGGTTTGCGGCGCGGACCGGTGGACGGGGCAGGACAGGAGGGGCGGTCGCGGGGGAGGCGGGGCGGGAATGGTGTGTGCGGAAACCCGGCGACAACGATGGGGTTGGCCGGAAAAAAGAAAACCCGCAGTCGGTGACGACTGCGGGTGCTCTCTTAAAATGGTGCCGAAGAGAAGACTCGAACTTCCACTGGGGAACCCCAACTAGACCCTGAACCTAGCGCGTCTACCAATTCCGCCACTTCGGCACTGCGCGGCGGAATATGCCTGCCGATCAGCTCTTTGTCAAGTATTACTTTTTCAGGCGGGCGAGAAACTTCGGTCCACCCACCCTCCGCCTCCGATGGTGCCTGCCGTGTGCCCGCCGGCCCGCGGCGCGGGCGGGAGGCGTCGGTGTTCATGAACTGTTTGCGTGATCACCTGAATTGGGGTACATATCCGCTCTTCACACTGGCGGCGGCACGGCCGGCCGGGGGCAGTGGCCCGCCGGCGGGACAGCGGCTCCGCAGCAAGCGGGCATCATGGACATTTATACAGAACTCGCAGACATTCCGGCGCCCTTTCCCGGTGCGCACGTGACCATCGGCAACTTCGACGGCATGCACCTGGGTCACCAGAAGCTGTTCGAGCAGGTGGTCGCCCGGGCACGCCAGCACGGCGGCACCAGTGTGGCCGTCACCTTCGATCCCCACCCGCTCAAGGTACTGAGCCCCCAGGGTATCCGGCTGATTTCGACCACCCCGCAGAAGATCGAGCTGATCGAACGGGCCGGGGTCGACGTGCTGGTGATTGTCCCTTTCACTCTTGAAACCGCCGCCACCCCGGCGGCCGAGTTCGTCGACCGGGTGCTGCTCGACCGCATCGGCATGCAGGACCTGGTGGTCGGCTACGATTACGCCCTGGGCAAGGGGCGGCACGGCGACACGGCCTTCCTGGTCCGGCAGGGCGAGGACAAGGGGTTCACCGTGGTGGTGATGCCCGCCCATTACGAGCAGGGCCAACTGGTGTCCAGCACCCGCATCAGGGAGTTGGTCGCCGCCGGCAAGATGGGCGATGTCCGCCGCCTGCTCGGCCGTCCCTACCAGATCCGCGGCATCGTCCAGACGGGCCGGCAGCGGGGCGGCAAACTGCTCGGCTTTCCCACCGCCAACCTGTCCCTCTCGGAAGAGGATCTGTGCCCGAAGCGGGGGGTGTACGTCACCCAGGTGACCTACGACGGCAGGCAGTACGGCGGCGTGTCCAACATCGGTTACAACCCCACCTTCGGCGACACGGGCCTGGTGGCGGAAACCCATATCTTCGACTTCAGCGCCGATATTTACGGTCGGCCGCTGAAGATCAACCTGCTGCGCCACCTGCGCGGCGAGATCACCTTCGCGGGACCCGGGCCGCTGGTCGACCAGATCCGTCGGGACATCGAGGTGGCGCAGACCGTGCTGGCCAGGGAGCGGCGGCGAAAACTGATCGCCTACCAGGGCGGTCGCTGAACGTTGCGACCGCGGGGTTTTTCCGCCGGGCGGCTTGCGTCCCAGACGAACATGGCTATAGTGTATCCACTTTTTCCCCGGCCCACGGATAACTTCTCAGAACCTCACGATTCAAAAAAAGGATTTCTCATATGGCAGAAACACAGAAACCCACCGACCTGGCGACCGTTATCGGCGAACTGGAAAAGGTGGTGCAGGAAAAGCCGAGCAACGTCATGGCGCGGCATCATCTCGGCCTGATTTACCGCCAAGCGGGCCGGATCGACGAGGCCATCGCCCAGTTGGAGAAGGCCATCGAACTGGACAACCAGTCCATGGAGAGCATGATCAACCTGGGCGCCATATTCTTCGATCGCGGCGACACCGACCGCGCCCTGGCCCTCAACAAGCAGGCCCTGGCGGTCTCGCCGACCATGGCCGAGGCCCATGTCAATATCGGTCTCATCCATCAGCACCGCAGCGAGGTGGACGAGGCCATCGCCTGCTACGCCAAGGCCGTGCAGATCGATCCCAAGCTGATCACCGCCTGGATCAACCTGACCAGCGCCTACACCATGGCCGAGCAGGACGAGAAGGCCGTGGACGCCGCCCGCCAGGCCGTGACCCTGGAGCCCGATTCAGCCATGGCGCGCAACAACCTGGCCGTGGCCCTCTACTTCAAGGGTGAGTTCACCGAAGCGCAGCGCCACATGGAAAAGGCCAGGGAACTCGGCTACAGCGTTGATCCGCGCTTTGTCGACGCGCTCAGGGCGAAGCTGGCCGACGCATGAGCAGCAAGGCCGAGGCGCAGCTCAAGCCCTGGTGCCCCTTCTGCGGCATGGACGTGGGCCGACCGACCGAGGGGGCACGGCGCAAGATGCGCGAGTTTCCCATGGGCCGCTGTGAATGCGGCGCGGTGTATGTGAGCGAGGCGACCGGGCACAATGTCGGCGCGGCCATGGTTGAGTGTCTGGTCGACGCCTGCGGTGACGACTGGGATCTGGCCTGGGAACTCGTGCCGGAGGACGATTACCTGACCGGCACCCTCGAGAATTACGACGAGGTCACTCACCAGGTGGTGGCCAAGCGCAATCTGGACGGCCGGGCAGTGCGCGGCGTGCTTTTTTTCGTCCGTCTGCACAAGGACATGGCCGAAGTGGCGGAGCGGATCGCCGCCAGGCAGGCCGCTGACCGGGGGGACGAAACACCGGCCGCCGAGGTCGCCGAACCCGGCAGGCAGCCGGAGCCGGCGCCCGACCCCAAACGGGTGCGGCGGCGCGCGGACAAGCAGGCCGTGGCGCGGATGGCCCGCGAGGGTGACATCGACGATCTGGTGCTTCTTTGTTTCGATGACCACAAGGTGCTGCGCTATCTGCAGCGACTCCTCTATGACCCGGACCCGGCCTCCCGCTACCGGATCGCCTGGGTCATCGGCCAGGTCAGCGGTCGGGTGGCCAGCCGCGAACCCGGGCCGGTGGCGGACCTGCTGCACCGGTTGTTCGAAGCCTGTACGGACTCGGCAGCCACCTCTTGGGGCATGGTCGAGACCATCGGCTCGATCATCGCCGCCCGGCCCGACATCTATGGCGCTTTTACCCGCCACCTGTTCAATTTCATGGGCGATCCGGGGACCCGCGAGGCCGTCCTCTGGGGACTGGGGGAGATTGCCGCGAGCAAGCCGCAACTCGTCCGCCAGACCCCCTTTTATTCGCTGTTCCCGGTACTCGGTCACAGTGACCCGGTGCTGCGCGGCCTGACCCTGCGCCTGCTCGGCCGGATCATGGCCCGGGAGGCGGGGCTGCAGATGCTGCCCCTGCAGCACGACTCGAGCCCGGTGACCGTTTACGAACAGGGGCAGCCGGTCAGGACGACCGTGGCCGAACTTTACGCGGAAGCGACCCGCATTATGCATAAGGAAGAACGCAATGGCGAATGAGAACATTCAACCCCTGGAAAGTCTGAAACCCATGGCCGGAGAATCGGCCGGCGAAGACCTGGACCCGGCCCGCAAGGATTACCTCGAAGGCCGCAAACTGCACAGCCAGGGCGAATACGCCCAGGCGGCCCTGGCCTTCCACAACGCCCTGCGCGGGTTCGAAGAACAGGGCGACGAGCAGGGGGTGGCCAACGCCGCCGACCGGCTGGGGGACGCCTGCTTCGCCCGGGAGGAGTATGCGATGGCCATCGCCAATTTCCGGCGGGCCTTTGCTGTCTGTGAAAAAGAGGACGACAGCTTCTCCCAGCTCTCTCTCAACAAGAAGATGGCCGCCGCCTACCGGAAACTCGGCGATCGCGAGAAGGCGCTCGAACTCCTCTTCGACATGCTCGAGCATTACCGGCTCACCAACAACCCCAAAGGCGCAGTGGAAGTGCTCGTCGTCATTGCCGAAATCTACGCCGAGCAGGGCGACCGGGCGCGGGCAGCCGACGCCTACCGCTCTGTGGCCTCCATCCACGCCCGGTTCAAACACGCCCGCCTGGCCGCAGAATTCGACCAGCAGGCCGAGGCCCTGGAGCGGGAGGCGTAGATGTTCACCGGGATCATTCAGGGGTTGGGGACGCTCGTCGAAAAGCGGTCCGCCGGCGGTGGAATGATCTTTGTGCTCGAGGCGGATTTCGATCTCGTTGACCCGGAGGAGGGCGAGTCCATCGCGGTGAACGGCGCCTGCCTGACCGCGCGGGACATCCATGGCCGCCGGTTTGCTGTGGATGTCTCCCCGGAATCGCTGAGTCGCACCGGCCTTGGCCGCCTGCAGACCGGCAGCCGGGTCAATCTCGAACGGGCCCTGCGTCTTTCCGACCGGCTGGGCGGGCACATGGTCAGCGGCCATGTGGACGACCAGGCGCGGGTCGAGCAGCGCCGGAGCACCGGCGATTTCACCCTGTTCACCTTTGCCCTCGCCCCGGACCTGACCAGATACATCATCGAGAAAGGCTCGGTGGCCATCGACGGTGTCAGTCTGACGGTGAACAGCTGCGAACGCGGCCGCTTTGCCGTGTCGATCATTCCCCACACCCTGCAGGTGACCACCCTTGGCCGCCTCAAGCCGGGCGACCTGGTGAATGTCGAGGTGGACATGATCGGCAAGTATGTGGAAAAGATGCTGGCGGAGAAACCGACCGGAACAGCGGCCGTCGGCCGGATCAACCCCGGGTTTCTCGCTGAGCACGGATTTTTGTGAGCCGGCGGCCGGGTGGTTGCCGGACGGTTTGCGCGTTTCGCGACATTGAACAGGGGCGTGCGGTCCCGGTGGCCCGCCCTGAAAAGAGGCATGGTATGGCAGTCAGTTCGATCGAGGACGTTGTAGAGGACATCAAGGCCGGCAAGATGGTCATCCTGGTGGACGACGAGGACCGGGAAAACGAAGGCGATCTGTGCATGGCCGCGGAGATGGTGACCCCGGAGGCCATCAACTTCATGGCCACCCACGGTCGCGGCCTGATCTGCCTCGCCCTGAGCCCGAATATTGTCGAGCAGCTGGGACTGGCGATGATGGTGAGCAACAACCAGTCGCCCTTTGGCACCGGCTTCACCGTCAGTATCGAGGCGCGCACCGGGGTGAGTACCGGCATCTCGGCCGCGGACCGGGCCCGGACCATCGAGGCGGCGGTCCATCCCAAGGCCACGCCCCGGGACATCATCAGCCCGGGCCATATCTTTCCGCTGCGCGCCCGCGGTGGCGGCGTGCTCGTGCGCACCGGCCAGACCGAGGGCTCGGTGGATCTGGCCCGCATCGCCGGGCTGCGCACCGCCGGCATCATCTGCGAGATCATGAAGGCCGACGGCACCATGGCGCGCATGCCCGACCTCGAGGTCTTCGCCGAGGAGCACGGCCTGAAGATCGCCACCATCGCCGACCTGGTGGCCTACCGGTTGCGCAAGGACGTGCTTGTCCGCCGTGCGGCCGAGGCCCGCCTGCCCACCTATCATGCCGGTGAATTCCGCATGGTCGCCTACCAGAACGATGTTGACCAGCAGGAGCACGTGGCCCTGGTCAAGGGCGAGATTCGCCCCGACGAACCGGTGATGGTGCGTGTCCACTCCGAATGCCTGACCGGTGACGTGTTCGGCTCGGCCCGCTGCGACTGCGGCTCGCAACTGCACGCGGCCATGCAGATGGTCGAGCAGGAGGGCCGGGGGGTGGTGCTCTACATGCGCCAGGAGGGACGTGGCATCGGCCTGATCAACAAGCTCAGGGCTTATGAACTGCAGGACGTGGACGGTCTGGACACGGTGGAGGCCAACACGCGCCTCGGTTTCAAGCCCGACCTGCGCGACTACGGTATCGGCGCGCAGATCCTCCGCGATCTGGGCGTACGCAAGATGCGGCTCCTGACCAACAACCCGAAGAAGATCATCGGGCTGGAAGGGTACGGCCTGGAGGTGGTCGATCGGTTGCCGATCGAGATCCCCGGCGAGAAGGAAAACGAGAAATATCTCCGAACCAAAAGGGACAAGATGGGGCATATCCTCGAGTTGTACGGCGAGATGCCGATGGGATGCGTCACCCGGGACCCGTGAACCGAACAGGAAACGACATGGTTACTTATCTGGAAGGACATCTGCAGGGCAAGGGGCGGAAGATCGGCATCGTGGTCGCCCGCTTCAACTCCTTCATTTCGGAAAGACTGCTGGAGGGGGCGATCGACAGCCTGGTGCGCTCCGGGGTGGCGACCGGGGACATCGTCGTCGCCCGGGTGCCCGGAGCCTATGAAATCCCCCTGATCGCCCAGAAGATGGCTAGGTCGGGCCGACACGACGCGGTCATCTGCCTGGGCGCGGTGATCCGCGGAGCCACGCCGCACTTCGACTTCGTGGCCGGTGAGGTGGCCAAGGGTACGGCCCAGGTGATGCTCGATGCCGGTATTCCGGTGCTGTTCGGCGTGCTCACCACGGAAACCATCGAGCAGGCGATCGAACGCGCCGGCACCAAGGCGGGCAACAAGGGTTCGGATGTGGCCATAGCCGCTCTGGAAATGATCAACCTGCTGGATCAGGTGGCCTAGAGGCACACCGCCAGCGAGACGGCATAGGGGCGCGGCGTCAGTTGCCGTCCGCCTGGGGCCGTTTTCCCCGGACGATATATCGGTATGGGATTACGACGTAAATCACGCGAGCTGGCTCTGCAGTTCCTCTTCAGCCACGACTTCCAGGAGCACCCCGGTTCTCCTGCGGCGGTTGAGGCCGAACTGGAACTGTTTTGCCAGATTTTCGATGCCAGCACCAAGGCACTGCCCTACGCACGCCATTTGATTCTCGGCATAGCCGCCCACACCGACGAGATCGACGCCCTCCTCGCCGAGCATTCACACAACTGGCGGGTGGAGCGCATGTCCCAGGTGGATCGCAATATCCTGCGCATCGCCGTCTACGAGATGTTGCACGGCGAGGACACCCCGGTTCAGGTGGCCATCAACGAGGCCCTCGAGGTGGCCAAACGGTACTCCATCGACGAGTCGGTGCCCTTCATCAACGGCATCCTCGACGCGGTCCAGTCCAGGGTGGCCGGTTAGCCGGCGACCGCCCCTTCCCCTCCCGCCGGCAGGCCGACCGCGGTGCCTCGGCATCGTCCGGCGTGTCTCCCGAGCCGTTCCCGCCGTTTCCCCTCCTCCTCCGAGTAGTCCCGCGCAGGGGACGGAATTTTGAAATGTGTCGGAAAATGGTGGCGAGAGTACCGGCCGCACCCGGCACCCGCTGCCGCCTGGCCGCCCCAGCACCAATGCAGGGCTGTGTGGCTTCCCGGAGGGCGTGCGCCTTTTCTCCACCCTTTCCGGCCGCTGGTCACGGAACGAACAAGGTTTGCTTATGACATCAGCCGAAACCAGACCAACGGGGCGGGGACGGCGGGAAGTGGTCGCCCTGCTCCTGCTGTTTTTTGCCCTGTTTCTGCTGCTGAGCCTGTGCAGCTACATCCTGCCACTGCTCCAGCCCGAGCCCGTCCTGCAGCGCCCTGAAGCCAACTGGTGCGGTTTTCTCGGGCACTACACCGCCCATTACCTCCTTTCCTTTCTCGGCCTGATGGCCTTCTTTCCGGTTGGTATCCTGCTGTACGCCATGGTCAGCGCCCTCATCCGTCGACCCGAGGATCAACGTCTGCCTTTTCTGGTCGCCGGCATCAGTGGCATAGCCCTGAGTTCCTCCGGCCTGTTCGGGGCCTTTGACGAACTGCTGCTGCCGTCCGCCTATGTGCGGCCCGGTGGCCACCTGGGACTGCTTGTCTGGAGTCTGCTTGGCGGGGTGCTCGGGTACGCGGGATCAGCCCTGACCATGGGGCTGCTGCTCGTCTTTTCCCTGATGGCGGCGGTGCGTTTCTCCCCCTTGGGCCTGTTCGTGCGGATGGGACAGCGGCGCGGGGCACAGCCTCTCCTCCTCGCCCGCCGAGGCGAGCAGGGAACCCGAGCTGGCGCCGCGAAAGGCGCGCTCTGCCCGCACGGGCCGGTCCGCGGCCGAGGTGCGTGAGCCGGCGACACCGCCGCCAGCCATGCCGGCAGTCCACGAACCTCTGCAAAGCGCGGTGAGCCAGGAGCCCGGCAGGCGCAAGGCTGCCCGCAAGAGTGCCAGCCGCTCCGCCTTCCAGTTGCCGCCCCTGACCCTGCTCGATGAAAACAACGAGGGCGAAATCGAGCTGAGCCGAGAACACTACTACGAGGTGAGCGATATTCTCACCTCCAAACTGCTGGACTTTGGTGTCCAGGGCACGGTGGCGGGCATCTCCCCGGGGCCGGTGGTCACGACCTACGAATTCTCGCCGGCGCCGGGGGTGAAGATCAACAAGATCGTCACCCTGGCCGATGACCTGGCCATGGTCCTGAAGGTGGACCGGGTGCGCATCGTCGGTTCCATTCCCGGCAAGGCGGCCATCGGTATCGAGATCCCCAATCCTGTTCGCAAGACCGTCTTTTTGCGGGATATTCTCACCAGTTCGGCGTACCAGGAGGCCCCCTCCATGCTCAGTCTGGCGCTCGGCTTCGATGTCATCGGCAGGCCGATCGTCGCCAACCTCGCCCGCATGCCCCATCTGCTCATCGCCGGCGCCACCGGTGCGGGCAAGTCTGTCGCCATCAACGCCTTCATCTCGTCCATTCTGTTCAAGGCGGCACCCGAGGATGTCCGGCTGCTGCTGATTGATCCGAAGAGGATCGAACTCTCCGTCTACGACGACATCCCCCATCTCCTGCATCCGGTGGTGGTCGAGGCCAAGATGGCCTCACGGGCCCTGCTCTGGGCCGTGCGGGAGATGGAGCGGCGCTACCGTCTGCTCGAGGAGAAACGGGTCAAGTCGTTTGCCTCCTACAACGAGGTTGCGGAGGAGAAACTCCCCTTCATCGTCATTATTGTCGACGAGTTGGCCGACCTGATGATGGTTGCCTCCAAGGATGTGGAAACCTCCATCGCCCGTCTCGCCCAGATGGCCCGGGCGGCGGGCATGCACATCGTGCTCGCCACCCAGCGGCCATCGGTGGACGTGCTCACCGGCCTTATCAAGGCGAACTTCCCGACACGGATTTCCTTCAAGGTGTCCTCCAAGGTGGATTCGCGCACCATCCTCGACGGTTCCGGTGCCGAACACCTGCTCGGCATGGGCGACATGCTCTTTCTGCCGCCGGGCGCCGCCAAACTGCAGCGCATCCATGGCGCCTTCATCTCCGAACAGGAGACGGAGCGTATTGTCACCTTTCTCAAGCAGCAGGGCACCGCCGAATACGACGAAAGCGTGCTCAAGGTGGTCGAGGAGGAGGCAGAGGTGGCGGAGGAGGGCGGCGAGGAGTACGATGAGAAATACGACGAAGCGGTGGCCCTGGTCACGGAAACAGGACAGGCGTCCATCTCCATGGTGCAGCGCCGTCTGCGCATCGGCTACAACCGGGCCGCACGAATGATCGAGATCATGGAAAAGGAGGGTATCGTCGGCCCGTCGGATGGAGCGCGGCCGCGGGAGGTGCTCGCGCGGTCCGGCTATGAGTGACCGGGCACCACGGATCTTTCGGGTTTTTCACGGGAAATCAGCACGCCGCTTTTTGCGCGCGGCGGCAGGATCGTGCCGGTCCAGAGAGTATATATCCATAATGCTGATACTTTCGTTAAGTTTTGCTGTTCAGCCTTGTTTTGACGATTTTTCTTGACAGCGAATGGGGAAACAAATTAAAAGGATCAGGCGACCGGAAATGAGTGGCGGTTCATTTTTTGCCGACAGGTGAGCCGTCATGAAATATGTGTGAAACTGGCACGTTACATTTGAAGGACGCGGTGAAAAACGGATGACGGCCGGTTGCACATCCTTGTTTTTCCTGAATCTAGAAGCAAGTGGCTCTTGGCCGTCCAGTTCGGGCGGTCAAAAAGGAAAATCCAAGTGAGGAGGTAGTTTAATGCCAAGTTACGTAGATCCTGCAAAATGTGATGGTTGCAAGGGCGGCGACAAAACCGCGTGCATGTACATCTGCCCCAACGACCTGATGGTTCTCAACGTTGAGGCCATGAAAGCCTACAACCAGGAGCCTGATGCCTGCTGGGAGTGCTATTCCTGCGTCAAGATCTGCCCCCAGGGTGCAATCTTTGTTCGTGGGTATGATGACTTTGTCCCGCTGGGAGGCCAGGTGCACCCGATGCGCTCCTCCGATTCCATCATGTGGACCGTCAAGTTCCGCAACGGCAACATCAAACGCTTCAAGTTCCCGATCCGCACCACCGCTGAAGGCGCTGCCAACGAGTATCCTGGACAGAAGGGCGGCAGTCTGGACGACGAGTGTCTGCTGCTCGAGGGCAATCTGCCGACGCCGACCAAGCTGGCCTGAGCAACAGCGGCAAACAGCTGTCAACTGAACGTTTTATCCTGAACAAACCACTGAGGAGATAATAATATGGCATTACCGAATAAGCCGAAAGGCGAGCTTGCTGCCGTTGTCGATCCGGAAATCGTAGAGCATGAGTGCGATGTGCTGATCGTTGGTGGCGGTATGGCTGCATGCGGTGCGGCCTTCGAGATCAACAAGTGGGCCCCTGCCGGCATGAAGATCATCCTGGTTGACAAGGCCTCCCTCGAGCGCTCCGGTGCTGTCGCACAGGGTCTTTCCGCCATCAATACCTACATCGGCGAGAACGCCATCGAAGACTACGTCAAGATGGTACGCAACGACCTGATGGGTGTTGTTCGCGAAGACCTGATCTACGACCTTGGCCGTCACGTTGACGAGTCTGTCAAGCTGTTCGAGGAGTGGGGACTGCCAGTATGGAAACGTGCCGAAGACGGCAGCAACCTGGATGGCGCCAAGCCGGCCAAGAGCCTGCGTGAAGGCGGCGTGCCGGTACGTACCGGTAAATGGCAGATCATGATCAACGGTGAGTCCTACAAATGCATCGTAGCCGAGCCCGCCAAGAAGGCCCTGGGCGAGGCTAACGTGCATGAGCGTGTGTTCATCGTCAAGATGCTGCTCGACAAGAACAAAGAGAACACGATCGCCGGTGCGGTTGGTTTCTCCACCCGCGAGAACAAAGTCTTCGTCTACAAGTGCAAGTCCGCCCTGGTTGCCTGCGGCGGTGCGGTCAACATCTTCCGTCCCCGGTCCACCGGTGAGGGTAAGGGTCGTGCCTGGTACCCGGTATGGAACGCTGGTTCCACCTACACCATGTGCGCTCAGGTCGGTGCAACCCTGACCATGATGGAGAACCGGTTCACCCCGTCCCGCTTCAAGGATGGCTACGGTCCGGTCGGCGCTTGGTTCCTGCTGTTTAAGGCCAAAGTACAGAACGGTCTGGGCGAGTTCTATGCCAACAGCCCGGATGCAAAGGGCGAGCTCGAGAAGTTCATGCCGTATGGCGCTTCCCCGGTCACCCCGACCTGTCTGCGTAACCACCTGATGCTCAATGAGCTGAAGGCTGGCCGTGGACCGATCTACATGGCCACCGACGTCGCCCTGAACGCCTTCCTGGATGCGCAGCGCGCCGCCGGCAAGGATGAGAAGGAAGTCAAGAAGTTCTGGAAGCACCTCGAGTCTGAGGCATGGGAAGATTTCCTGGACATGTCCGTTGGTCAGGCCGGCCTTTGGGCAGGCACCAACACCGAGCCGGAGAAAGTCGGATCGGAGATCATGCCGACCGAACCTTACATGCTGGGCTCCCACTCCGGTTGCTGCGGCATCTGGACCTCCGGACCGAACGAGGACTGGGTACCGACCATCGACGGCCCGCGTTCGCACCAGTACAAGTGGGGCTACAACCGTATGACCACGGTCAACGGTCTGTTCACCGCCGGTGACGGCGTCGGCGCATCCGGACACAAGTTCTCTTCCGGTTCGCATGCCGAGGGTCGTATCTGCGCCAAGCAGATGGTTAAGTACTGCCGTGACAACGCTGACTTCAAGCCCGAGCTGGCCCAGACCGCCAAGGAACTGGCCGACGAAGTGTACGCACCGGTCCGGCTGTTCCACCAGTTCAAGGATGCCTCCACCGCGGTTGACGTCAACCCGAACTATGTCAAGCCTGCCGGCCTGATGATGCGTCTGATGAAGGCCACCGACGAGTACGGTGGTGGTGTAGCAACCTACTACATGACCTCCGGTAAGCTGCTCAACATGTGCCTTGACCTGCTCCAGCTCATGCGTGAGGATGCCGAGAAGATGGCCGCCGGCGACCTGCACGAACTGCTGCGCGCCTGGGAGAACTACCACCGCATCTGGTGTGTGGAGACCCACATCCGCCACATCGAGTTCCGGAAAGAGTCCCGTTACCCGGGCTTCTATTACCGGTCGGACTATCCTTCCGTTGATGACGAGAACTGGAAGGTGTTTGTCAACTCCACCTTTGATCCCAAGAGCAAAGAGTGGAAGTGCGAAAAGGTCAATTGTGTGAACATTATCGAGACCACTCCTTGGCTCTGATACCGCTGCGACATTGACCGTCTGAAATGAATCTCCAGGCCCTTTCGAAGGGCCTGGAGATTTTTTGTGTCCGGTTTTGTTTTTGTTTGAGTTGATGCGAAAGATGAAGTAGCCTTTCTCATTTCGTATCAATTGAACCAGAAATCACCTTTCATCAATACCAGCAGTTATGGAGGTTTGGCATGAGTGACACTGCAGGCAATGGTGCGGTACTGGTTGTGGGCGGCGGCATCAGCGGTCTCACCGCTGCGCTCGAAGCGGCGGAAGTCGGCAACGACGTTTTTCTCATCGAGAAAAACCCCTATTTCGGTGGCCGAGTAGCCCAGCTCAATCAGTATTTCCCCAAACTTTGTCCCCCGACATGCGGGCTTGAGATCAATTTCAAGCGCATCAAAGACAACCGCAAGATCAGAACCTACACCCTCACCACGGTCAAATCCATTTCCGGCGGGCCTGGGAACTACGAGGTGCAACTCGAAACGGCCCCGCGTTACATCAACTCCAACTGCACCGCCTGCGGCGACTGTGCCCAGGCCTGCACCAGCGAGATCGACGACGCCTTCAACTTCGGCATGCGCAAGATCAAGGCAGCCTATCTGCCCCACGAGATGGCCTTTCCGCGCCGCTATGTCCTTGCCAAGGAAGCCTGCTCGGCCGAGTGTCTGAGCGCTGTCAAGGCGGCCTGCAAGTACGATGCGGTCGATCTTGACATGCAGCCCAAGACCTTCTCGCTGAAGGTGAGTTCGATTGTCTGGTCCACCGGTTGGAATCCGTACGACGCCAACAAGATCACCAACCTGAATTACGCTTCCTCGCCGGCCATCATCACCAACATGATGATGGAGCGGCTGGCTGCCGACAACGGACCCACCAAAGGCAAGATTCTCCGCCCCGGTGACAACAAGGAGCCCGCCTCGTTTGCCTTTGTCCAATGTGCCGGTTCGCGTGACGAGAACCACCTGGAGCACTGCTCGTACATCTGCTGCATGGCGACCTTCAAGCACATCTCCTATATCCGCAGCCAGTATCCGGACGCCAAGATCTACGTCTTCTACATCGATCTGCGTACGCCAGGTAAATACGAGCATTTTCGAGAGAAATACATGGCCGATGCCAACACCACCTTCATCAAGGGCAAGGTTGCGGACATCGTCGCCGAGCGTGACGGCGGCGTTACCGTGACCGCCGAAGATGCCGTTTCCGGGCGCAAGGTTCACCAGAAGGTCGACCTCTGCGTACTCGCCACCGGCATGGAACCGGCCCTCGGCGATCAGGGTCGGGCCCTGGGGGTCAAGCTCGATGGCAATGGTTTCGCCGTCTCCGAGCCGGAGAAAGGCATGTTTGCAGCTGGCTGTGCCAAATCGGCCGTCGATGTCTACACCAGTGGGCAGTCCTCCACTGCAGCTGCTCTCAAAGCAATCCAGATCGGTCGGTAGGAGGAGAGTCAATGAAGAAAATATATGGTGCATATCTCTGTACTGGTTGTGGCATTGGCGACGTCCTCGATGTGGATGGCCTGAAGGATGCGGCTGCTGATGCCGGCATCGCAATGACGGAACACGCCTGCCTCTGTGGCGCGGCCGGCCGGTCTTTCATCGAGAAGGACATCGCCGACAAGGGCGTCAACACCATCGTCGTCTGTGCCTGTTCTCCCCGCGTCATGCAGAAGGAGTTCGATTTCGGCGAACAGACCATCACTGTCCGCGGCAACCTGCGCGAGCATGTCGCCTGGACCGGCGGATTGAAGGAAGACGGCAGCGTCGATGATTTTCTCCAGGAAATGGGCACCGACTATGTACGCATGGCGGTCACCCGGGCGCAGAAGACTGAGTTGCCCGAACCGTACAAACTGGAGACCATAAGCAAAAAGATCCTTGTTATGGGTGGCGGTATCGCCGGCCTGACAGCGGCCAAGGAAGCGGCTGCCGCAGGCTACGAAGTGACTCTCGTCGAGAAGGACGCGCAGTTGGGTGGCAAGGCCCTGGGTTGGAGGAAGATGTTCCCCACCGCCTATCCGTACAACGAACTGGAGGCGCCCAGCATTCAGCAGATGATCGCCGATGTACAGGGGAACAGCCGGATCACCGTCAAGACCGGGTGTGAAGTGGCCCGCATCGGCGGTTCCCCTGGCCAGTTCAACGTTACCCTCAAGGCTGCTGGCGTTGCCACCGAATGGGATGCCCCGGCCAAGGTCACTGCCGATCAGCAGGATCTCATCAACAAGGGTGAGTTGGAGGACCCGAACAAGGGGATGCAGAAGTACACGACCCTCAACCCGGAAGGCGAAATTTACGGTGCCGTTGTCCTCGCCACCGGTTGGACGCCAGCCGATGTCTCCGAGTACGAACACCTCGGCTATGGCAAATTGACCAACGTGGTCACCAACGCCGAGTTTGAGAAAATTGCCAAAACCGGCAAGGTGCCCGCGCGGGTGGCCTTCGTGCAGAGCCCGGGCGGAAAGGACAACGACAAAGACTTCCCCTACTGCAACTCGGTAACCTCCATGGTCGCCCTGAAGCAGGCCAACTATGTCGTTGAGGACAACCCTGTCGACGGCACCGCCTATGTGCTCTATCAGCACATGCGGACTCCGGGCAACACCGAACTCTTTTACAAGGGTATGCAGGCCAAGGACGGCGTGTTCATGACCAAGGCGGCCGTGACCAAGGTGTCGGCCTCCGGTTCGAGCCTCGTTGTCGATGTTGAGGACAACCTGCTCGGTGAGGACCTGCAACTCGAGGTCGACATGGTGGTACTGGCCGCCGGTATGGTGCCGACGACCTTGGCCGATCCGGTCATCAACCTGGCCTACCGCCAGGGCCCGGCCTTCCTGGATCTGGACCTGTTCGACGGCTATGCTGACTCGCACTTCATCTGTTTCCCATATGAGACCCGACGGACCGGCGTTTACACCTGCGGCGGTGTACGCAAGGCCGAGACCATGGAGGAAACCATCGATGACGCCACTGGTGCGGCCCTGAAGGCGATTCAGTGTATCGAATCCTCCAACCGTGGTGTGGCTGTGCATCCCCGTTCCGGTGATCAGACCTATCCGGACTTCTTCTTCTCCCGCTGCACCCAGTGCAAACGGTGTACGGAAGAGTGTCCGTTCGGTGCATTGGATGACGACGAGAAGGGGACGCCGCTGCCCAATCCGACCCGCTGTCGGCGCTGTGGAACCTGCATGGGCGCCTGCCCGGAGCGGATCATCAACTTCGCAGATTACAGCATCGATATGATTGGTTCGATGGTCAAATCCATCGAGGTGCCGGACGACGACGAGGAGAAGCTGCGCATCGCTGTCTTTGTCTGTGAGAACGACGCCTATCCGGCCATCGACATGTCGGGCATGCATCGCAACACGATCAACCGGCTGGTCCGTTTCATCCCGGTCCGTTGTCTTGGTTCGGTCAATATGGTCTGGATCAAGGACGCCATGTCCTCCGGCATGGACGGTGTCCTCCTGCTTGGCTGCAAATACGGCGACGATTATCAGTGCCACTTCGTCAAGGGATCGGAAATCGCCTCGCGGAGAATGGAGAACATCGGTGAGACCCTGGGCTCGCTCGGTCTAGAACCCGAGCGGTGCGGTGTCCGCGAGATCGCCATCTCCGACTACGACAAGATTCCCGGCATCATCGATGAATTCGTCGAAGAAGTCGTGGCCATGGGCCCCAACCCCTTCAAGGGCTTCTGATAGCAGGTGACCCGAGCTGTCGCCGCCCGTCGACTGTCCGACGGGCGGCGACGGGCTTCGCTGCCGACAGACCGACAGAACCGGCGCGATTTGGATTCATCATCATTCATGACAGGAGAAAACAATGTCTATGAACGTGCAACCCGATCTTGATTTTATCAAGGCGATGAAAGAGGCGGGCGGTGACACGCTGAAACAGTGTTACCAGTGTGCGACCTGTTCCGTCGCCTGCCCCCTCTCCACCGATGACAAGCCCTTTCCTCGCAAGGAGATGATCCTGGCTCAGTGGGGCATGAAGGATAAACTCCTCACAGACCCGAATATCTTCCTCTGCCACCACTGCGGCGACTGCACCACCATGTGTCCGCGCGGCGCCAAACCCGGTGACGTGCTCGGCGCCATCCGTGCCTATGCCTATCGTTCTCTTGGTTGGCCCAAGGGATTGGCCGAGTTGTGCAGTTCGGCCAAAAACCTGCCCATGCTCATCGGCATCCCGGCGGTGGCCATCTTCATTCTCTGGCTGATTTCCGGGGGCATGCACGTTCCCGCCGGCGAGAAATTCGCTCGGGTCGGCTACACACATTTCTTCGGGCACTGGGATTTCCGGCTGCTGTCGAAGAACGTTCTGTTCATTGACATCATCATGCTCACGGCTGTGGGTATAGCCATCACCTCCGTGTACAAGGGTATCTCCAAACTGTGGCAGGGTATGCAGGCCTCCGTGGGGGCAACCGAAGTGCCGTACCGCCCCTCTGTGCCGCAGTTCATCAAAATGTTCCTCTGGCCGGCACTCAAAGAGATCCTCGAACACAGACGGTTCCGTGAGTGCACCGAGAACAAGGATCGGGTCAAGGGACATAAACCCTTGATGTTCGCCTTCATCGGTCTGTTCATAGTCACCCTCTACTCAATGTTCACCCAGGACGTGATCGGCATTTTCATACCTTCCATGCACGGCCCCATTTCGATGTGGAACCCGATCAAATTGCTGGCCAACGTGTCGGCTGTCGCCATGATCGTCGGTGTCGGCATCCTCTGGATGAACCGCACCAAGATGGAGGCCTCGGGTAAGGCTGTCAATACCTTCTACGACTGGTTCCTCATCTGGATCATCATGGGGGTCGGTGTGACCGGCCTGGCAGCCGAGTTGTTGCGACTTGTCGGTATTCCGTCGCTTGGCTATGTGGTCTACTACCTGCATCTCATTTCCGTCGCCATGCTCTTCCTGTACATGCCGTATACGAAGTTTGCGCATCTTGTCTATCGGACCTTTGCCATGGCGTTCGAGCGTTACCGGGATTCGGCGTTCATTAAAAATCCGCTGAACCAATAAGATCGTTCTGCAGGCAGGCTTGGCAAAACCGGAAGCGTTCCGCTTCCGGTTTTTTTTGGCATTTGTCGGTTTGAGCAGTTAAAAAAACATTGATTTTTAGGATTCAGCAGCTATAATTGCAAAGTTCAGGCTGGCGTAGCTCAATTGGCAGAGCACCTGATTTGTAATCAGGGGGTTGCGGGTTCAAGTCCCATCGCCAGCTCCAGAATGACCGGAAGCCAAAGGCCAGAAAAAAGACGGTGGAGCCAAGCGGTCTCCTTTCTGTCTTTTGTCTTCAGGAAATATATGTGGAGGGGTTCCCGAGCGGCCAAAGGGAACAGACTGTAAATCTGTCGGCGGAGCCTTCGGAGGTTCGAATCCTCCCCCCTCCACCACTAGTATTGGCCAGGTGCAGCGGGCTCGCTGTGTTGAGTAGGGAAAGCGGGAATAGCTCAATGGTAGAGCATCAGCCTTCCAAGCTGAGGGTTGCGGGTTCGAGTCTCGTTTCCCGCTCCAGAATCGTTTTGAGCGTGCAGGACATCCAGTTCAGGTAGAAGCAGTCATTATCGCCCACGTAACTCAGTGGTAGAGTACCTCCTTGGTAAGGAGGAAGCCATCGGTTCAAGTCCGATCGTGGGCTCCAGAATTTCAGTCGGTTGGTGTGTGGCCGGTTGAGTCACGTCGAACATTTAGTCCAAGGAGACATGAGATGGCGAAGGAAAAATTTGCGCGGACGAAGCCGCATGTCAATGTAGGAACGATCGGTCACATTGATCATGGCAAGACGACCCTGACAGCGGCGATCACACGCGTACTGTCGACCAAGGGTATGGCCAAGTTCACGGACTTCAGCGAGATCGACAAGGCTCCGGAAGAGAAGGAGCGCGGCATCACCATCGCCACCGCGCATGTCGAGTACGAGACGGCCAACCGGCACTACGCGCACGTGGACTGCCCTGGTCACGCCGACTATATCAAGAATATGATCACCGGTGCGGCGCAGATGGACGGCGCCATCCTGGTGGTTGCCGCTACCGACGGCCCCATGCCGCAGACCCGTGAGCACATTCTGCTGGCGCGTCAGGTCGGCGTACCGGCCATGGTCGTCTTTCTCAACAAGTGTGACATGGTTGACGACCCGGAGCTGATCGAACTGGTCGAGATGGAGTTGCGGGAGTTGCTGGACAAGTACGACTTCCCCGGAGACGACGTGCCCATCGTTCAGGGCTCTGCGCTGCGCGCCCTCGAGGAGCCGGAGGATGCGGACAAGGCCAAGTGCATCTGGGACCTGATGGCAGCGGTGGACAGCTATGTGCCGCAGCCCGAACGCGCCGTGGACAAGCCTTTCCTCATGCCGGTGGAGGACGTGTTCTCCATTTCCGGACGCGGGACGGTGGCCACGGGCCGGATTGAGCGCGGCGTGGTCCATGTCGGTGATGAGATTGAGATCGTCGGTATCCGGCCCACCGTGAAGACCACCTGCACCGGTGTGGAGATGTTCCGCAAGCTGCTCGACGAGGGGCAGGCGGGCGACAACATTGGCGCACTGCTGCGCGGCATCAAGCGGGAAGAGGTTGTGCGCGGACAGGTACTGGCAAAGCCGGGATCGATCAAGCCGCACAAGAAGTTCAAGGCCGAAGCCTACATTCTCACCAAGGAGGAGGGGGGGCGGCACACGCCTTTCTTCAACGGATACCGGCCGCAGTTTTATTTCCGGACCACGGACGTCACCGGCGTTTGCACCCTGGATGAGGGTGTGGAGATGGTCATGCCTGGCGACAACATCCACATCACCGGCGAACTGATCACGCCGATCGCGATGGAGGCGGGTCTTCGCTTCGCCATTCGTGAGGGCGGCCGCACCGTCGGCGCCGGCGTGATCGCCGAGATCATCGAGTAACATACATTCTCCGCGCTGCAGGCGCGGGAGTAAGTTTGCGTTAATAAAGCAGCCGGGCTCGTCCCGGCTGCTCTCACTCGGGCAAAGAAAATGAGAGATACCATTACGTTGGCCTGTCAGGGCTGCAAGCAGCGCAACTACACGACGACAAAAAACAAGAAGACCGTGCCGCACAAGCTCGAGTTGAAAAAATACTGTCCGTTCTGCAAATCGCACACACCGCATAAAGAAACCAAGTAAGCAGGCCAGTAGCTCGAACGGTAGAGCACCGGACTCCAAATCCGGGGGTTGGGGGTTCGAATCCCTCCTGGCCTGCCACTGATTTGTTCCCTTCAGGTGCGCGCGGCGTGTCCATGCGAGACAGGTAATGTCGACAAAAAAACAATCCCGAACAAGCAGGACCGGCACAGATTCCAAAAAAGATGCCGCGGAGTCCGACCGCAAATCCTCCCTGTCACCGGCTGGCATTCGCATTTTTCTGCAGGAAGTCCACGCTGAATTCAGGAAGATCGTTTGGCCTGAAAAAAAGGTCACCATGGGCCTGACCGGCTTTGTGATCGTCCTGGTTGTCATCATCTCTCTCTATCTTGGTTCGGTTGATCTTCTTCTCGGCAAGTTGGTGTCGACTGTCCTCAAATAATTGACACGAAAGGGCCGGGAGCATGGCAAAGAACTGGTATATCGTTCACACCCACACTGGATTCGAGAACAAGGTCAAGACGACGCTTGAAGAGCGCATCAAACTGGCCGGCCAGGAAGATCTTTTCGGAGAAATTCTCGTTCCTACCGAGCAGGTGGTGGAAATGGTCAAAGGGGCGAGAAAAACTTCCGAGCGGAAGTTTTTCCCGGGGTACATACTCATTCATATGGAAATGAATGAACACTCCTGGCACACCGTGCAGGAGACGCCGCGCATCACCGGCTTCGTCGGCATCAATATGAGCCAGGCGAATGTCGACAAGGACATTTACAAAAAGATTCCTTCGCTCACAGAAGCTGAGGCGAGGAAGATCATTGGCCGGATCGAAGAAGGCGCGAGTAAACCCAAACCCAAGGTCGTTTTTGGCGAGGGTGACGTTGTCAGAGTCGTTGATGGCCCCTTTGCCAACTTCCAGGGCGTCGTCGATGAAGTCTTTCCGGATAAGGGCAGGGTGCGAGTCATGGTCTCAATTTTTGGGCGCTCCACACCGGTGGAACTTGAGTACATCCAGGTAAGTAAAAACTAGGCTCCATGCTTTCGTGGAGGGGTGAATTATGGCTAAAAAAATTACAGCATTCATCAAATTGCAGATTCCGGCCGGCAAGGCAAACCCCTCGCCACCGGTAGGTCCCGCCTTGGGACAGCATGGCGTCAACATCATGGATTTTTGCAAGGCGTTCAACGCCCAGACCCAGTCCGCTGGTGATACGATCATCCCTGTCGTCATTACCGTCTATTCCGATCGGTCCTACAGCTTCATCACCAAGACGCCCCCGGCTTCCGTGCTTCTCAAGAAGGCTGCAGGGCTGGAGCGCGGTTCGAGCAATCCCAAGAAAGAACGTGTTGCCGAACTTGATGGCGCCAAGATCCGGGAGATTGCGGAAATCAAAATGCCCGACTTGAATGCATTTGATCTTGACCATGCTGTCCGCATCATTGAGGGCACGGCAAGAAGTTGTGGAATTACGGTTATCAAGTAATTCCTGGAATTCGTTTACCTGTGCGGTGGATCGCACCAGGGAGAATCTGAAGAGGACAACATGCCGAAGAGAGGAAAGAAGTATAAAAATGCAATTGCCACGGTTGATTGTACCAAAGTGTATGATCTCGCCGAGGCGCTGGAAAATGTGCTGAAAAGCACTTTTGCCAAATTCGACGAGTCCGTCGACGTGGCGGTGCGACTTGGCGTAGACCCGCGACATGCGGACCAGATGGTGCGATCCAGTGTCATCCTGCCCAACGGCACCGGGAAGACAGCCCGTGTCCTGGTCTTTGCCAAGGGCGAAAAAGAAAAGGAGGCACTGGCTGCGGGTGCAGATTATGCCGGAGCTGATGAGCTGATCCAAAAAATCAAGGGCGGGTGGCTTGATTTTGACAAAACCATCGCCACGCCGGACATGATGGGCGAGGTTGGTAAAATTGGCCGTATTCTCGGACCTCGTAACCTGATGCCCAACGCCAAGCTCGGCACCGTCACCTTTGATGTTGAGCGCGTGGTCAACGAAATCAAGAAAGGCAAGGTTGACTTCCGGGTCGACAAGGCCGGCGTGGTCCATGCGGTCATGGGAAAGTGTTCTTTTGGGGGCGAAAAGCTGGGCGAAAATATTCTGGCCTTCGTCGACAAGTTGATCCAGCTCAAACCGTCCACCAGCAAGGGCATCTACCTGCGTGCCATCTCCGTGTCCAGCACCATGGGACCGGGTTTCAGGGTCGATCCTGTGCAGATGCGCACTCTCATCAAGGCTGCCTGAGAGCGCCAGGTGCTACTGGACTGACTTACGCAGGACCTCTGTTTTCGTGTAACCACGTTTGTAAGATTAATTTTTTCTGGGAAGGTCAGAGACAGCAGGTGCGACTGCATAATGACCCCGTCACAACGGGTGTCGCCTGCCGAGGCCATGACGGTTTGGCTGAGCCGAACCGGTAGATCGTCTTCGTTTCTCCACTCTGCTTTTTTTTGACAGTCCCGTGACCTGAAGGAGGTGTACGCGTTGAATCGCGATCAAAAGACCGATGTTGTCAATGCGCTCAACGAGACCTTTTCCAAAGCCAAGTTTGCGGTCGTCGCCGACTACCGTGGACTGAAAGTGACGGAACTGGAAAAACTGCGCAAAAATCTGCGTGACAATGGCGCCCAGATTCAAGTCGCCAAGAACACCTTGTTGCGGCTTGCTGTCAAGGGGACACCGTATGAAGGGCTGAGCGACTCGTTTGTCGGGACCACAGCGGTTGCTGTCGGTTTCGTCGAACCGGTTGCGCCGGCAAAGGCACTCACCGCTTTTGCTGCCGAGTTCAGTGCCTTTACCATCCGCTCTGCGTCTCTCGACGGTGGTCTGTTGAGCGCAGAGGATGTCCTGGCCCTGTCCAAGTTGCCCAGCCGTGAGGAACTGCTGGCCAAACTGCTCGGCACTATGTCCGCCGTCCCGACAGGCTTTGTCCGGGTGCTGAGTGCCGTGCCGCAGAAGTTGCTGTATGCGCTGACCGCCATCAAAGAGCAGAAGGATAACTGACCTGGAATCGCCGACCTTTTTGGTCGGGTTCCGCAATGTATTTGAACGACACTTATCAGGAGGAACGAACAATGTCCGTAACCAAACAAGATGTGATTGATTTCATTGCCAACATGACCGTTCTCGAACTTTCCGAACTCATCAAGGAACTTGAGGATAAGTTTGGTGTGTCCGCGGCGGCGCCGGTTGCTGTTGCCGCCGCCGCCCCGGCTGAGGCTGCGGCTGCTGAGGAACAGACCGAATTCGATGTCATTCTCACCAATGCCGGCGACCAGAAGATCAAGGTCATCAAGGAAGTCCGCGCCATTACTTCGCTGGGCCTGAAAGAGGCCAAGGATCTCGTTGAAGGTGTTCCTTCCGCGGTCAAAGAAGGGGTGAGCAAGGACGAGGCGGCCGCCATCAAGGCCCAGATTGAGAGCGCCGGCGGCTCTGTCGAGATCAAATAACAGCAATAAGTCTCCTCTTTCGGGACGGCTGGTTCCGAAAGGCGAAGAATCACACAGGCAACGCTATTGGGCTGTCCAGCCCCGTAGCGTTCCTGTGTTTGTAGGTTTTTATTCTTTCACTGTTGCTCGCTTGCCCGATAACCTGTTGATATTCTAATAATTGTCGGATGACGTCCGAGCCATGCGGAGTGTTTCGAGGAATATATGAAAAGAGTACGTAAGAGTTTTGCCAAGTCGAGCCAAATCATCGAACCGCCACATCTCATTGCCATGCAGCGGGAATCTTACGAGCACTTTCTGCAGAAGGACACGCCGCCTGATCAGCGCAAGGAACATGGGCTGCAAGGTATCTTTCATTCCATCTTCCCGATCACCGATTTCAATGGTCTCTGTTCCCTTGAATTCGTTCGCTACTCTTTTGGGGAACCAAAGTATACCGTCGCCGAATGCATTGAACGGGGGATGACCTTCGAGGCCCCGGTCAAAATCACGGTGCGGCTGATCAGCTTTGACGTCGATGCCGAGACCGGCGCCCGGTCGGTCCGTGACATCAAAGAGCAGGAGGTCTTTCTTGGCGCCCTGCCGCTCATGACTCAGGATGGCGTGTTTGTCGTCAACGGCACGGAACGGGTCATTGTCAACCAACTGCAGCGCTCGCCCGGTCTGTTCTACACCCATGACAACGGCAAATCGCACGCGTCAGGCAAAAGGCTGTACTCCGCCCGAATCATCCCTGTGCGCGGTTCCTGGCTCGATTTCGAATTCGACATCAAAGACATTCTCTACGTCCGCATCGACCGCCGCCGTAAATTGCCGGTCAGCGTGTTGCTCAAGGCCCTGGGCTATACTGATGAGGAACTGCTCAACGAATTTTATCACACCGATGTTGTGCACCGTGACGGTGACCACTATGCCATTGCCTTCAATCCGCTGACCTTTGCCAGCCAGCGGCTGACCACCGATGTCATCAGTCCCGTCGACGGGACGGTGGTCGCCAGGAAAGGCAAAAAGGTCACCAAGACCCTCGCCAAAAAAATCGAGAGCCTGGGCATCCGTTCCATGGCCATCGATGAGGAAGACCTCCATGGTCGTTTTTTCTCCAAGGATGTGGTCAACGAGGCCACCGGCGAAATTGTGGCCCGGGGCAACGATACTGTCACCCCCGAGGTGCTCAAGAACTTCGCCGACGCCGGTGTCTCCTCCTTTGAACTGCTGTTCATCGACGGCGTCAGCTACACGGACTCGTTCCGCAAGACCCTGCTGCTGGATAAGATCAAGGATACCGACGAGGCCCTGGTCGAAATCTACCGGCGGCTGCGTCCGTCCAGCCCACCAACCCTCGAGGTGGCGAGATCCTTTTTCGACAACCTGTTTTTCAGCGCGGCCACCTATGACCTCTCCGAAGTCGGCCGGTACAAGATCAACACCAAACTCGGGGTGGCCATCCCCATCGAGGTGCGCACCCTGACCAAGGAAGACATCGTCAAGAGTGTCAAGCACCTGGTCCGCATCAAGGATGAACTCAAGGACGGCGACGACATCGACCACCTCGGCAACCGCCGGGTGCGGACGGTCGGCGAACTGTGCGAGAACCAGTACCGCATGGGCCTGGTGCGCATGGAGCGGGCGATCAAGGAGCGGATGACCCTGCAGGAGATCGAAACGCTCATGCCGCATGACCTGGTCAACCCCAAACCGGTCACCTCTGCGATCAAGGAGTTTTTCGGCACCAGCCAGCTGTCGCAGTTCATGGACCAGACCAACCCGCTTTCCGAGGTCACGCACAAGCGGCGCCTTTCCGCTCTCGGACCGGGCGGTCTGTCACGCGAACGCGCCGGCTTCGAGGTGCGTGACGTTCATCCCACCCACTACGGTCGCATCTGCCCGGTTGAAACGCCTGAGGGGCCGAACATCGGTCTGATCGTTTCGCTGGCCACCTATGCCACCGTCAACCCGTACGGCTTCATCGAGACACCGTACCGAGTGGTCAAAGACCGGCAGGTTTCTGTGGACTGCAAGTACCTCTCCGCCTCGCAGGAGGAGGATCAGGTGATCGCGCCTGCGCAGGTATCGGTCGTTGACGGCAGGATCCTCCAGGACAACCTGATTGCCCGTCACCAGAGCGAAGTGTCCATGGTCTCGGCCGAGGACGTGACCATGATGGACGTGGCGCCCAACCAGATGGTATCGATCGCCGCCTCCCTCATTCCCTTCCTCGAGAACGACGATGCCAACCGGGCGCTCATGGGCTCGAACATGCAGCGCCAGGCGGTCCCGCTGCTGAAAACCAGCGCACCCATCATCGGCACCGGTGTGGAGAAGTACGTGGCCCAGGATTCCGGTGCCTGTCTGCTCGCCGGCGGTAGCGGCGTGGTCGAGGAAGTGGATGCGAACCGCGTCGTGGTCAGGTACGACGAGCCCGGGATCGATGGATTCGACACCGGCATTGGTGTCTATCATCTGTCCAAGTACAAAAAGTCCAACCAGAACACATGTTTCAACCAGAAGGCGCTGGTCTTCCCCGGTGATCGGGTGATCAAAGGAACGGTGCTTGCCGACGGGCCCTCCACCGAGGTGGGCGAACTGGCGCTGGGCAAGAATGTGACCATCGCCTTCATGCCCTGGCGCGGCTACAACTTCGAGGACTCCATCCTGGTGAACGAGCGGCTCCTCAAGGAGGACACCTTCACCTCGGTGCACATCGAGATCTTCGAGACCATGGCCCGCGACACCAAGCTGGGCAAGGAGGAGATCACCCGCGACATTCCCAACGTTGGCGAGGACGGGTTGCGCAACCTGGATGATTCCGGCATCGTCCGCATCGGTGCCGAGGTCAAGGCCGGTGACATGCTGGTCGGCAAGGTGACGCCCAAGGGGGAGAGCATGCTCTCGCCGGAGGAGAAACTGCTGCGCGCGATTTTCGGGGAAAAGGCTGGCGACGTCAAGGATTCCTCCCTGCGCGTGCCGCCCGGCATCGAGGGCGTGGTCATTGACGCCAAGGTCTTCTCCCGCAAGGGCGTGGACAAGGACGAGCGCACCCTGATGATCGAGGAAAAGGAAATCGAGCGCATCAACCGCGATATGGAAGATGAACTCAAGAGCCTGAAGAAGGGCGTGCGCAAGGCCCTGGCCGATCTGCTCGATGGCCGCACCGCCAAGAGCGACGTCAAGGACAAGAAGGGCAAGGTCATCCTCAAGCTCGGCAAGCAGTTGACCGCCAAGATCCTCGAGCAGGTCAGTTTCGCGGATCTGCGGGACATCGATTTTGCCGAAAAGTCCAAGTATGGGGAGGAGATCGAGGCTGTCTTCGGCCGCTACAACACCCAGGCCGGCGTGGTTCGGGGGCGCTATCAGGGTATTGTCGAGCGCATGGAAAAGGGCGATGATCTGCCGCCCGGCGTGGTCAAAATGGTCAAGATCTATGTGGCCACCAAGCGCAAGCTGGCGGTCGGCGACAAGATGGCCGGCCGGCACGGCAACAAGGGCGTGGTCTCGCGGTTGCTGCCCGAGGAGGACATGCCCTATTTCGCCGACGGCACCACCGTGGACCTGGTCCTCAACCCGCTCGGCGTGCCTTCGCGCATGAACGTCGGCCAGGTGCTCGAGTGCCATCTCGGCTTCGCCGCCAAAAAACTGGGCGAGCAATTGGCCGAATTGGCCAAGCGGTGCGAAGTGGACCAGGTGAAGAATCGGTTGCAGGAACTGTTCTCCGCGAAAGAGTATGCGCAGCTGACCGACGGCCTCGACGACGACCAACTGCTTGACATGGTCCGTAAGTACGGCCGAGGCATCCACGTGGCCACACCGGTGTTCGACGGGGCCTCTGAGTCGGAAATCCGCCAGATGCTCGTCCAGGCGGGTGTCGACGAGGTAGGCCAGTCCACCCTGTACGACGGGCTGACCGGAGAGCCGTTCGACAACGCGATCACGGTCGGCACCATGTACATGCTCAAACTCCACCACCTTGTTGACAACAAGATTCACGCCCGTTCCACCGGACCTTATTCGCTGGTTACCCAGCAGCCGCTGGGCGGCAAGGCTCAGTTCGGTGGGCAGCGGCTGGGGGAGATGGAGGTCTGGGCCATGGAGGCCTATGGCGCCGCCTACACCCTGAAAGAATTCCTCACTGTGAAATCCGACGACGTCGAGGGCCGGACGACGATGTACGAGAAGATCGTCAAGGGCAACAATTTCCTCGAAACCGGTCTGCCGGAGTCGTTCCATGTCCTTGTCAAGGAACTGAAGGGCCTCTGCCTGGATGTCGAGCTGCTCGAGTAGCGACGCGAGCCCTTGACAACAGACGCAAGAACCAGCCTTACCCGCTGGAACGGATTGATTCACATTTATGAAAGGTGATTTCGTGGAAGAACTGTTCAACTTTTTTGCCAAGCCGAAAGGTCCCGTCAGCTTCAACAAGGTGAAAATCTCCCTGGCTTCGCCGGAAAAAATCAGGGAATGGTCGCACGGCGAGGTCAAGAAGCCGGAAACCATCAATTACCGGACCTTCAAACCCGAGCGGGATGGCTTGTTCTGCGCCAAGATCTTCGGACCGGTCAAGGACTACGAGTGTAACTGCGGCAAGTACAAGCGGATGAAGCACCGCGGGGTGGTCTGCGAAAAGTGCGGCGTCGAGGTCATTCAGTCCAAGGTGCGCCGGGAGCGGCTCGGGCATATCGAACTGGCCGCGCCGGTCGCCCATATCTGGTTTCTGAAGAGCCTGCCGTCGAAGATCGGCGCCATTCTCGACATGACCCTCAAGCAGTTGGAGCGTATTCTTTACTTCGAGTCTTACGTCATCGTGCATTCCGGGGTGGAGGACCTGCCGGTCGGCACCCTGTTGAACGAAGAGCAGTATCGGAGCAGTCTCGAAGAGCACCCGGGCAAGTTCCAGGTCGGCATCGGCGCCGAGGCCATTCACGAGTTGCTCGCCCACCTCTCCAAGCCGATGACCGAAGGGGAAAAGGCTGACCTAGTAAAAAAGCTCCTGCCCATAACAAAGAAAGAGTTGGAAGAGATGCTGCCGGAGGACAGGGCCAAGTGGAAATCGCGGGAAGCCCTGGCCCAGCGGGTCTTCGGCAAAAAGGACATGACCCGGCTGGAGGGACTGGCCATTGAACTCCGGGTGGACATGGCCGAAACCGGCTCGCAGACCAAGCGGAGCAAGTACGGCAAACGGTTGAACGTCATCGAGGCCTTCATCGGTTCGGGCGGCAACCGGCCTGAATGGATGATCCTCCAGGTGATCCCGGTCCTGCCGCCGGACCTGCGGCCGCTGGTGCCGCTGGAAGGCGGCCGGTTTGCCACATCCGACCTGAACGACCTGTACCGGCGGGTGATCAACCGCAACAACCGGCTGAAGCGACTCCTGGAGCTGGATGCGCCGGACATCATCATCCGCAACGAAAAGCGCATGCTGCAGGAAGCGGTGGATGTGCTGTTCGACAACGGCCGCCGCGGCCGCACCATCACCGGGCCGAACAAGCGGCCGCTCAAGTCGCTCTCCGACATGCTCAAGGGCAAGCAGGGTCGGTTCCGCCAGAACCTGCTCGGCAAGCGGGTGGACTATTCCGGCCGTTCGGTCATCGTCGTCGGGCCGCACCTGCGCCTGCACCAGTGTGGCCTGCCGAAGAAGATGGCGCTCGAGTTGTTCAAACCGTTCATCTACAACCGGCTGGAGCACAAGGGCTACGTCACCACCATCAAGAGCGCGCGCAAGATGGTGGAGAAGGGCGTGAAAGAGGTCTGGGACGTACTCGAGGATATCGTTCAGGAGTACCCGGTCATTCTCAACCGGGCCCCGACCCTGCACCGATTGGGCATGCAGGCCTTCGAGGTCAACCTGATCGAAGGCAAGGCCATTCAGCTGCATCCGCTCGTCTGTGCGGCTTTCAACGCCGACTTCGACGGTGACCAGATGGCCGTGCATGTCCCGCTTTCGGTCGAGGCCCAGGTCGAGGCCCGGGTGCTGATGATGTCCACCAACAACATCCTCTCACCGGCGAACGGCGGCCCGATCATCATCCCCAGCCAGGACATCGTGCTCGGTCTCTACTACATGACCCGCGAGCGGCTCGGGGTGGTCGGCGAAGGCTCGGTCTACGGTTCGCCGGCTGAGGCCATGGTCGCCTACGACCACGGCGCCGCCCACATGCAGGCCCGGGTGCGGGTGCGCATCAACGGCGCCATGGTCGACACGAGCATCGGCCGGCTGATTGTCGGTGACCTGTTGCCTCCGGCCGTTCCCTTTCCCCTGGTGAACAAGGAACTGTCCAAGAAGGAACTGGCCTTCCTCATCGATTACACCTATCGCCATGCCGGCACCAAGGAGACGGTCATTCTCGCCGACCGGCTGAAAGACCTGGGCTATGAGTACGCCACCCGGGCCGGTATCTCCATCTGCATCAACGACATGAAGATTCCGGTGCGCAAGGAGGAGTTTGTCGAGGATTCGGAGCGCGAGGCGGCAGACGTTGACCAACAGTATTCCGACGGTTTGATCACCGACGGTGAGAAATACAACAAAATCATTGATATCTGGTCCAAGGCCACCGACAAAATCACCAAGGAGATGATGGACGAGATGGCGGTGGAATACCAGCCGGATGCGTCCGGAAAGATCCGGGAGATCAAGAGCTTCAATTCGGTCTACATCATGGCCGACTCGGGCGCGCGTGGTTCCAAGGACCAGATCCGCCAACTCGCGGGCATGCGCGGTCTGATGGCCAAGCCGTCTGGTGAAATCATCGAGACACCGATCAAGGCCAACTTCCGCGAGGGATTGAGCGTCCTCGAGTACTTCATCTCCACCCACGGCGCCCGCAAAGGCTTGGCGGATACGGCGCTCAAGACCGCCAACTCCGGCTACCTGACCCGTCGCCTGGTGGATGTGGCCCAGGATTCGACTATTGTCATGAAGGACTGCGGCACCATGCGCGGTACCATGGCCGAGCCGTTGATCGAGGGCGGCGAGGTGATTGTCCGCATCGGCGAACGTATTCTTGGCCGGGTCGCGCTCGAGGATGTGGTCGATGCGCACACCGGCGAGGTGCTGGTGGGCATGGACGAGGAGATCACCGAGGACAGGGTCGAGGCCATCGAGGCCGCGGGTATTGACCGGGTACTCATTCGTTCGGTGCTCACCTGCGAGGCCAAACGAGGGGTCTGCGCCATGTGCTACGGCCGCGATCTCGGCCGTGGCCACATGGTCAATATCGGCGAGGCAGTGGGCATTATCGCTGCCCAGTCCATCGGCGAGCCCGGTACCCAGCTGACCATGCGGACCTTCCATATCGGCGGAACAGCCCGTGGTTCGGTGGAACAGGCGGAGGTTCGCACGCAGCGTGGCGGTGAAATCCGCTATAAAAAGCTGCACTCGGTCATGAACAATGACGGGCTCAACGTGGTCATGAACCGCAACGCCGAGATCACCGTGCTTGACGACCAGGGTGTGGACCGCGAGCGGTTCCCTGTGCCGTACGGCGCCACCCTGCTTATCAAGGATGGTCAATTGGTCGACCCGGGTACGGTGATTGCCGCCTGGGACGCCTTCTCCATTCCGATCGTCGCCGAGGTGGGCGGTAAGATCAAGTACGGCGACGTGGTCGAGGGTGAGTCCATGCAGGAGCGCGTTGACCAGATCACCGGCAAGGCAAGCAAGATGGTCACCACGGTCAGTTCCAGCAAACAGATGAACCCACGTATTTCCATCAAAGATGAGCGGGGCCGTACCCTCAAGCTCCCGGAGGGAGACCTGGCGGCCCGCTACCCGCTGCCCGTCGGGTCGATCATCACCGTGAACGAGCAGGATGTGATCACCGCCGGTACCGTGATCGCCAAGATTCCGCGTGAAACCGCCAAGACCAAAGATATCACCGGCGGTCTGCCCCGGGTGGCTGAATTGTTCGAGGTCAGGAAACCAAAGGAGCAGGCGGTCATCACCGACATCGACGGACGGATCACCTTCGGCAAGGATCTCAAGGGCAAGCGGCGAGTTATCGTCATCCCGGAGGTGGGCGAACCGAAGGAGTACCTCATCCCCAAGTCCAAACACATCACCGTGCACGAGAACGACCGGGTCGAGGCCGGTGATCCGCTCATGGAGGGTGTCCGTCTGCCCAACGACATCCTGCGCGTCAAGGGGGCCGAGGCCCTGGCCAGTTTCCTCGTCAATGAGATCCAGGAGGTCTATCGCCTCCAGGGTGTCAAGATCAATGACAAGCATATCGAGACGATCGTCCGCCAGATGCTCAAGCGGGTGCGGATCACCGATGCGGGCGATTCGAAGTTCATGCTTGATCAGCAGGTTGAATGGTGGAAATTCCAGGAGGAAAACGAGCGGTTGCTGCGGGAAAGCCTCCTGCCGGCATCGGCCGAACCGTTGCTGCTGGGCGTGACCAAGGCGTCACTGTCCACCGATTCGTTCATCTCTGCCGCTTCCTTCCAGGAGACCACCAAGGTGCTCACCAACGCCGCCATGGCCGGCAAGATCGATGATCTTTCCGGTTTGAAGGAGAACGTCATCATGGGCCGATTGATTTCAGCAGGCACGGGACTGAAAAAGTATCAAGTCCAGCCGGAACATTGACGAAGTTTTAACTTGCGTTTTCTTGCGGTAAAGGGTAAAAATTTTCCCTTCATGTCTGCCGCAATTTTTGGCAGGTGTGGCCGTTTTTTCAAAAGGAGCTTTCTGCATGCCTACTATTAATCAGTTGGTCCGAAATAGAAGGAAGAAGTTGACCAATCGGTCGAACACGCCCGCGCTCCAGAGCTGTCCCCAAAAGCGGGGTGTGTGCGTGCGTGTCTACACCACGACGCCCAAAAAGCCGAACTCGGCGTTGCGCAAGGTGGCCAGGGTGCGCCTGACCAACGGGATCGAGGTAACTTCCTATATCCCCGGTATTGGTCACAATCTGCAGGAGCACTCGGTCGTGCTGATCCGCGGCGGTCGTGTCAAGGACTTGCCGGGTGTGCGCTATCATATCGTTCGTGGTACGCTCGATACCCTCGGTGTCAACGACCGTCGCCAGGGTCGCTCCAAGTATGGAGCCAAGCGGCCTAAATAACAGTCGATCACGAATTCTCAAAAGAGCTTTGCGATGCCAAGAAAGAAGCTGCTCGAAAAACGCCCTGTGACGCCGGATCCCCTTTATAATTCTGCGTTGGTGGCAAAGTTTACAAACGGATTGATGGAAGATGGGAAGAAAAACATCGCGCGCCGTCTATTTTATGACGCGATGGAGATCATCGGCGGAAAGGTTTCCGACCAGGAGCCGTTGACCATCTTCGAAGAGGCCATGGAAAATGTCCGTCCCAGGGTGGAGGTCAAGAGTCGCCGCGTTGGTGGCGCGACCTACCAGGTGCCGGTGGAGGTCCGACCGGAGCGACGGAATGCGTTGGCTATCCGGTGGATCATCGGGTTTTCCAAAGGACGCTCAGGCCAGACCATGTCGGAGAAGCTGGCGGCAGAGTTGCTTGATGCGTTCAATAACCGTGGCGCCTCTGTCAAGAAAAAGGACGACACGCACAAGATGGCGGAGGCGAACAAAGCCTTTGCTCATTACCGCTGGTGATCTGTCTTTCAGGTTTGAAAAAAAGCAAATTGACAATCGAGACCGTTCGCAGTATAGAACTGCACTTTTGTCCAAGCTCGGTTCGATAATTAGTTTGTACGAGCGTGGGTATGCAACGTGGCGGAGAAAGACCAGTTATCCAGGGTGCGCAATATTGGCATAATGGCCCATATTGACGCCGGCAAGACAACCACCACGGAACGCATACTCTACTACACAGGCAGGTCGCACAAAATCGGTGAGGTTCATGACGGCACGGCGGTCATGGACTGGATGGAGCAGGAGCAAGAGCGCGGAATCACCATCAGTTCCGCTGCGACCACCTGCTACTGGAATAATCACCAGGTCAACATTATAGACACACCGGGGCATGTCGACTTCACTGTTGAGGTGGAGCGTTGCCTGCGGGTTCTGGACGGAGTTGTCGGGGTTTTTTGTGCAGTTGGGGGTGTTGAGCCCCAATCGGAAACGGTCTGGCGACAGGCTGACCGTTACAAGATACCGCGACTTGCTTTTGTCAATAAAATGGATCGAGTCGGCGCTTCGTTTGCGAGGTGCATCGAGGAGATCGAAAACCGGCTGGGCGCTTTACCGGTGGCGATCACGTTGCCGGTTGGAAGTGAGGAAAAGTTCTCTGGTGTCATCGATCTGATCGACCAGAAGCTCCTCAGGTTCGACGACGGCTCAAAGGGCCAGGTCGTTACCGAGGAACCCATCCCGGATACGTTGTTCGACGAATCATCGGCTGCCAGAATGACCCTTCTCGAGAAGTTGGCCGACTTCGATGAGGGGGTCATGGAAAAATACCTAAATGAACAGGAGATCACTCCCGGTGAACTGCGAGTGGCGTTGAGAAAAGCAACGCTGTCGCTGGATCTGGTACCGGTACTCTGTGGTTCAGCATTCAAGAACAAGGGCATTCAACCCCTGCTGGATGCAATCGCCTGGTACCTGCCATCACCCGCTGATGTTCCCCCGGTTGAGGGGACGGATAAGGACGGTGCGCCGCTTATCCGCAAGCCTGTGAGGAGTGAAAAATTCTGCGGGTTGGTTTTCAAACTGCAGAATGATTCGTTTGTGGGCAATCTAGCCTTCTTGCGCGTGTATTCCGGCCAGTTGAAGCTGGGGGAACGGGTTTTCAACACGAGCAAGCACAAAACGGAGAAGATCTCCAAACTTGTCAGGCTGCACGCCAATAAGCGTGAGGAGATCGACAGCATCAGCGCCGGAGATATCTGCGCGGTTGTCGGGCTCAAATTCAGCCGTACGGGTGACACGCTCTGCGAGGTCGGCGATTTTATCGTCCTCGAGGCGATGACCATTCCCGAACCGGTTATCGGTGTGTCCATCGAGCCGAAAACCAAGGCTGATGAAAGTCGCCTGGTGGAAAGCCTGGCCAAACTCGCCAATGAGGATCCGAGCTTCAAGGTCGCGGTGAGCGAGGATACCGGGCAGACCATCATCTCGGGGATGGGTGAGCTGCACCTGGAGATCATCGTCGATCGTCTGACGAGGGAGTTCAAGGTCGAGGCGGCCGTTGGTCGACCTCAGGTCTCCTACCGGGAAACCCTGACGGAGAGTGCGCGAGCCGAGGCCAGGTTCGAGTCGCAGGCAACCGGCAAAGAGCAGTACGGTCATGTGGAAATCGAGTTGGCGCCGGGACCGGCACACGCTGGCCACCAGTTCGAATGCCTGGTTGATGAAGCCCAGATTCCCGCACAATTTGTGCAGGCGATCAAAAAGGGTGTACTGGACAGCCTGGATTCCGGCCCGCTGATCGGCTACCCGATGCTGGACATTGTTGCCAGACTGGTCGGCGGGTCCTACGACGAAGACAAGTCCACCGAGTTGGCCTTTGGCGTGGCCGCAACCATGGCCTGTCGAAAAGCGGCGATGCTGGGCGCGCCGGTCCTGCTCGAGCCAATCATGGATTTGGAGGTCGTAACCCCTGAAGAGTATCTGGGTGACGTGCTCAACGATCTCAACCGCAAGCGGGCGCAGGTCAACGGGGTGGACGCCGAAAGGATGTTGCAGGTTGTTCGCGCAAAAGTAGCGCTTTCGGAAATGTTTGGCTATTCAACGGAGTTGCGGTCAGCAACACAGGGGCGGGCGACCTTCACGATGCAGTTCGTCGAGTTTGCCGAGGTGCCTGCCAGAAAAGCAGAAGCGATCATTCGCAAGATCAAAGGCGTATAATCAATACAAGCCGGTAGAGGGAACACAGGATGGCGAAGGAAAAATTTGCGCGGACGAAGCCGCATGTCAATGTAGGAACGATCGGTCACATTGATCATGGCAAGACGACCCTGACAGCGGCGATCACACGCGTACTGTCGACCAAGGGTATGGCCAAGTTCACGGACTTCAGCGAGATCGACAAGGCTCCGGAAGAGAAGGAGCGCGGCATCACCATCGCCACCGCGCATGTCGAGTACGAGACGGCCAACCGGCACTACGCGCACGTGGACTGCCCTGGTCACGCCGACTATATCAAGAACATGATCACCGGTGCGGCGCAGATGGACGGCGCCATTCTGGTGGTTGCCGCTACCGACGGCCCCATGCCGCAGACCCGTGAGCACATTCTGCTGGCGCGTCAGGTCGGCGTACCGGCCATGGTCGTCTTTCTCAACAAGTGTGACATGGTTGACGACCCGGAACTGATCGAACTGGTCGAGATGGAACTGCGGGAGTTGCTGGACAAGTACGACTTTCCCGGAGACGACGTACCCATCGTTCAGGGCTCTGCGCTGCGCGCCCTCGAGGAGCCGGAGGATGCGGACAAGGCCAAGTGCATCTGGGACCTGATGGCAGCGGTGGACAGCTATGTGCCGCAGCCCGAACGCGCCGTGGACAAGCCTTTCCTCATGCCGGTGGAGGACGTGTTCTCCATTTCCGGACGCGGGACGGTGGCCACGGGCCGGATTGAGCGCGGCGTGGTCCATGTCGGTGATGAGATTGAGATCGTCGGTATCCGGCCCACCGTGAAGACCACCTGCACTGGTGTGGAGATGTTCCGCAAGCTGCTCGACGAGGGGCAGGCGGGTGACAATATTGGCGCACTGCTGCGCGGCATCAAGCGGGAAGAGGTTGTGCGCGGACAGGTACTGGCAAAGCCGGGATCGATCAAGCCGCACAAGAAGTTCAAGGCCGAAGCCTACATTCTCACCAAGGAGGAGGGGGGGCGGCACACGCCTTTCTTCAACGGATACCGGCCGCAGTTTTATTTCCGGACCACGGACGTCACCGGCGTTTGCACCCTGGATGAGGGTGTGGAGATGGTCATGCCTGGCGACAACATCCACATCACCGGCGAATTGATCACGCCGATCGCGATGGAGGCGGGTCTTCGCTTCGCCATTCGCGAGGGTGGCCGCACCGTCGGCGCCGGCGTGATCGCCGAGATCATCGAGTAAGGGGAGAATCATGATTCCTGCAGATAAGATCCGCATCCGATTGAAAGGCTACGATCACAAACTCCTTGATTTGTCCACCAGGGAGATTGTCGATACGGCACGGAGAACCGGAGCCACAGTGGTTGGGCCGATACCGCTGCCGACAAGCGTCAACAAGTACACAGTTCTGCGTTCGCCGCATGTCGACAAAAAGTCGCGGGAACAGTTTGAAATGCGAACGCACCGACGTCTGCTTGACATCCTCGATCCCACCCAGCAGACCATCGATTCGCTGATGAAGCTGGAATTGTCGGCTGGTGTCGACGTAGAAATCAAGCTCCCTTAAGTGCGACCGAGAACGGCTGACTCGAAGGGGAACTTTCACAGCCTCGTGATTGATTAAGACAAGGTAAGCAGATGCCGAAGACAAATGGAATATTGGGACGGAAGATTGGCATGACTCGTGTTTACGACGAGAATGGCCGGTCCATACCTGTTACCGTCATAGAAGCTGGGCCGTGCACTATCCTCCAGAAAAAAACCGTGCAGAAGGAAGGGTACAACGCCATTCAGCTGGGTTTTCTGGAAAAAAGAGAATCCAGATTGAACAAGCCGGAAGCTGGCCATTTCAAGCGATCCGGCGGGACAGGGTTCTATCATGTGCGCGAGTTCCGGGTGGAAAATCCGGAAACCTATCAGGTCGGGCAGCAGGTGACGCTGACAGAGGTGGTAGCTATTGGTGACCTGATCGATATCACTGGGAAATCCAAGGGTCGCGGCTTTCAGGGTGTTATCAAAAGGCACGGTTTCAAGGGCGGAGGATCGACCCACGGTTCGGACTTCCATCGTGCTCCCGGTTCCATTGGTTGCAGTGCCTGGCCGTCGCGAGTCGTCAAGGGCAAAAAGATGCCTGGACGTATGGGCAACGATAGGGTGACCCAGAAGAACCTGAAAATCGTCGATATCAGGAATGATGAGAACCTGCTGCTTGTACGTGGAACGGTTCCCGGGGCCAAGAATGGCCTGCTCAATATATTTACAAAAGCCTGATCGCCGCAGTTGCTTTTAAGGAGATTCTCATGGCAGTTTGTGAAGTCTTAAACTCGCTGGCGGAAAAAGTTGGCGAGATCGATCTGAACGACGCCTTGTTCAGTGTGGAAGTCAACACGGGTATTCTGCACGAGGTCGTTTGTATGCAACGCGCCAATCAGCGCAGTGGAAATGCATGCACTAAAACACGGGGCGAAGTGAGCGGCGGCGGTGCTAAACCGTGGCGCCAAAAAGGCACCGGTCGGGCGAGGGCAGGCAGCAGGACATCGCCGGTCTGGCGTGGCGGCGGTACCGTTTTCGGCCCGAAACCGAGGGACTACAGTTACTCGCTCCCCAAGAAGGTCCGGCGACTTGCTCTGAAAATGGCCCTGTCCGCCCGCAACCAGGAGGGAAATCTGGTCGTTGTCGATCAGTTCAGCCTCGACCAGGCCAAGACGCGCGAATTCGTCAAGGTGATGGACAACTTCAAATTTGATAATTGTCTGGTGGTGACCGGCGAAATGGACGAAAAGCTTGGCCTGTCGGCACGGAATGCTGTCGGCTACAAAGTCTTGCCGGTCGCGGGATTGAATGTCATGGATATCCTCAAGCACTCGAAATTAATGCTGGTGCAGACGAGTCTTGCCAAACTGGAAGAGAGGCTGATGGTATGAAGGATCTATTCAACGTGGTCAAACGCTCCTGTCTGACCGAGAAAGGCAACCGGCTTCAGGAAACTGAAAACAAGGTCGTGTTCGCGGTTGATCCGAGGGCGAACAAGATCGAGATCAAGAGCGCCGTTGAGCGTCTGTTCAATGTCAAGGTGGCCAAGGTCGCGACCTCGAACATGAACGGCAAGCGCAAGCGTGTCGGAGCGAAACCCGCCGGAAAGACGAGTGATTGGAAGAAGGCCTATATCACCTTGGCGGAAGGAAAGATCAATTTCCTCGAAGAACTCTGATTGCGTTGAACCACCGCTGCTATCTGAAGCCATTAGACTACAGGAATTGCAATGTCGATCAAAATCCATAAGCCGACTTCGGCCGGAACACGTCACCACGTCTCGGTTTCCCGGGAAACGCTTACCGACAAGGAGCCTGAAAAGAGTCTGCTCGTCTCTCTGCAGAAAACAGGCGGAAGAAACGCATACGGGCGGATCACCGCCCGGCACAAGGGCGGGGGTCACAAGCGTAAATACCGGATCATCGATTGGCAGAGGAATAAAACCGAGGTGCCGGCGACCGTTACGGCCATCGAGTACGATCCGAACCGCTCCGCTAACATTGCGCTGCTGACTTACGCCGACGGTGAAAAAACCTACATCCTTGCCCCGAACGGACTCTCGGTGGGTGATACGGTTGTCTCCGGCCAAGGCGCCGACATCAAACTCGGCAATTGTCTGCCCATGGTCAACATTCCGCTGGGTACCGTCATCCACAATATCGAGATGAAAATCGGCAAAGGTGCGCAGATGGTGCGCTCCGCCGGTGCCGCCGCCCAGTTGATGGCCAAGGACGGGCACCAGGTGCTGGTTAAACTCCCTTCCGGTGAGGTTCGTCGCTTCCACAAGGACTGTCGCGCCTGCATCGGTCAGGTGGGGAACGTCGAATACGGCAGTCAGAAACTGGGTAAGGCCGGACGGGCCAGGTGGAAAGGTATCCGCCCCTCGGTGCGCGGTGTGGCCATGAACCCGGTTGACCACCCCATGGGTGGCGGCGAGGGTAAAAGTTCCGGTGGTCGACATCCGTGTTCACCGTGGGGTACTCCCGCAAAGGGATACAAGACCAGGAAGCGGAAAGCCTCGGATCGTGACATTGTCAACAAACGGAATAAATAACGGAGAAGTGCACCATGGGTCGTTCCATTAAGAAAGGTCCTTTTGTCGATGATCACCTGATGCGAAAAGTCGAGCAGGCGCAGGAATCGGGGTCTCGAAAAGTCATCAAAACCTGGTCCCGCCGTTCCGACATTCTGCCCGAGATGGTCGGGCTGACGTTTGCGGTACATAACGGGAATAAGTTCATACCGGTGTACGTATCGGAGAACATGGTTGGGCACAAACTCGGTGAATTTTCGCCGACCAGAACCTATTACGGACATGCCTCAGACAAGAAAGGCCGGTAGGCCATAAGGAATCAGAAGAGCAAAACTCGGGAGTCACACGATGGAAACAACTGCCGTCGCAAAATATATTCGGATCTCACCGCAAAAGGCGCGTCTTGTCGCGGATGTCATCCGGGGCATGAGTGCGGACCTGGCTCTGACCACATTGCGGTTCATGCCCAAGAAAGGGGCAAAAATTATTCGCAAGGTTCTTGAATCCGCTGTCGCCAATGCCAACCAGTCGGATTCCATCGATGTAGATACCCTCTACGTTAAGAGAATACTCATTGACGGCGGGCCGATGCTGAAGCGTTTCAGTCCGCGGGCCATGGGCAGGGCGACTCGCATCCTGAAAAGAACCAGCCACATTACTGTGGTCGTTGATGAAGCCTGATACAGGCTCAACCAATTTTAGTTAATACGCAGAGGGAACGGAGGAATATCTTGGGACAAAAAGTCAATCCAATCGGGTTGCGGCTCAACATCACGCGATCCTGGGAATCTATCTGGTATGCTGATAAGGACTATGCCAGCAACCTGCATCAGGACCAACTCATACGCAAATACCTGAAGAAAAGACTGTATCACGCAGGTATCTCGCGGATCGTTATTGAGCGAACTGGTGACAAGGTGAAGGTCAAACTGTTCACCGCCCGTCCTGGCATCGTTATCGGCAAGAAAGGTACCGAGATAGAAGGGTTGAAAAAGGACCTGGAGCAGAAGTTCAAGCGTCCGTGTTTCATCGATATTCAGGAGGTCAGGCGACCGGAGGCGGATGCGCAGCTGGTGGCGGAGAATATCGCCACCCAGTTGGAGCGTCGTATCGCCTTCCGTCGGGCCATGAAGAAGTCTATCAATTCGGCTCTCCGTTTCGGTGTCCAGGGCATCAAAATCTCATGCTCCGGTCGTCTTGGCGGCGCGGAAATGTCCCGCACCGAGTGGTTCAAGGAGGGCCGGGTTCCCCTGCACACGCTGCGCGCCGACATTGATTATGGAACTGCCGAGGCGAAAACGACCTATGGTATCATCGGGGTCAAGGTCTGGATCTTCAAGGGAGAAATCCTGACCACCACCGAAAACACCGTCGAGCAGGGCACTCAGGGCAACTGATTAAGGGTAATGCAAGCCACGGCTTGATTCTCCAGAGGAGTCGATTACATGTTAAGTCCACGTAAAGTCAAACATAGAAAACAGTTTAAGGGCCGCATGAAGGGCGAGGCCCAGCGAGGCCATGACATTTCCTTTGGGGATTATGCGCTCAAGGCCGTTGGTTGTGGGTGGATGAGTGCACAGCACATTGAGGCCGCGCGTATTGCCATCAACAGGAAGGTCAAGCGCGGCGGAAAAATGTGGATCCGTGTGTTCCCGGACAAACCGATCACCAAGAAGCCTGCCGAGACGCGCATGGGCAAGGGGAAGGGTGTTCCGGAGTACTGGGTTGCGGTTATCCGGCCCGGGCGTATCCTCTACGAACTTAAGGGAGTTCCCGAGGAACTTGCTTACGAGGCCCTTCGCCTGGCAAGCTTCAAGTTGCCTTTTCCGACGATTATTGTCAGCAAGAGTACAATGATATGAAAACAAAAGAGTTGCGAGCCCTTGGCGTTGACGACCTGGTCAAAAAGGAACGGGATGTACGGGAAGACCTGTTCAAACTTCGCTTCCAGCACAGCATTCGCCGATTGGAAAATCCTGCCAAACTGGCGGTGTTGAAAAAGGATATCGCCAGAATACAGACGGTCCTGTCGGAAAAGCAGAACCAGTAGCCAACCATAGAGCAAACTATCCGGGAAGACTATATGAGTGCCAATGCGAAAAAAACCCGTCAGGGATCTGTTGTCAGCAACAAGATGGAGAAAAGCGTCGTTATTCTGGTTGAGCGCATGTTCCCGCACAAACTGTATGGCAAGTTTATTCGAAAACAGGTGCGATACATGGCGCATGACGCCAAAAATGAATGCCAGGTCGGTGATGTCGTGCTGATCGAGGAATGCCGCCCCCTGTCCAGAAGAAAACGCTGGCTGGTACGGTCTATCATCCAGCGGGCTGCCTGAGATTATTCCGCCTGACCATTCACTTAGACATTAGAAAATCGAAGTATTACGGGGTACGTTATGATCCAGACTGAGACCATGTTGAACGTTGCTGACAACTCCGGAGCCAAAAAGGTGCTCTGTGTCAGGGTGTTGGGCGGCACCAGGAAACGTTATGCCGGCATTGGCGATATCATCGTCGTTACCGTCAAAGAAGCCATTCCCCACGCCAAGGTGAAAAAGGGTGACGTTCTCGACGCCGTGGTTGTTCGCACAGTCAAATCACTCAAGCGACCGGAGGACACGACCGTCAGGTTCGACGAAAATGCCGCCGTGCTGCTGGCCAATAACGGCGAACCCATTGGAACACGTATTTTTGGACCGGTTGCGCGGGAACTCAGGTCGCTGGGATTTATGAAAATCATCTCCCTCGCACCGGAAGTTTTATAAAGTTTGCATTGAACAGTTGATGTGAAATCGGGAGATTGACCATGCGCCAGGGAAGTACAAAGCTACGCATCAATGACAAGGTTGAGGTCATTGCTGGAAAGGACAAGGGCCGTGTCGGCAAAGTTCTGAAGATCGACAGGGACAAAAATCATGTGATCGTCGAACGAATCAACATGATTAAGAAACATCAGAAAGCCAAGGACGCGACCCAGTCAGGACAGATCATAGAACGGGAAGCGGGCATTGACTGCTCGAATGTTATGATCGTTTGTCCAGAGTGCACTGAAACTGTGCGTATCGGCATAAAAGTGCTGGAAGACGGCACGAAAACGCGGATGTGCAAAAGTTGCAAAGCAACGATCGAAACCTTAAAAAAGTAGTGCCTGACCGCTTACGGAGTTGATGATGGGGACCTTAAAAGAGCAGTACGAAAACCAGTTGAGAGCCGAGTTGCAAGAGAAGCTTGGCATTTCCAACGTGATGGAGATCCCGAAAATCGAGAAAATTGTTCTCAATATGGGGTTGGGCGACGCCGTGCAGAATCCGAAAGTGGTTGAAAAGGCCGCTCAGGAACTGACCATGATCTCCGGTCAGAAAGCTGTGGTAACGCGGGCGAAAAAGTCCATCGCCACCTTCAAACTGCGGGCCGGCATGCCCATCGGTGCCAGGGTTACCCTGCGGAAGGACCGGATGTATGACTTCCTGTCGAAACTCATCAACGTCGCCCTGCCTCGTGTCAGGGACTTTCGTGGGGTCTCCGCAAAAGGTTTTGACGGGCGGGGCAACTTTTCCATGGGTGTGAGCGAGCATATCATCTTTCCGGAAATCGATTACGACAAGATCGACCAGATACGAGGTCTGAACGTCACCATCGTCACCACTGCAAAAACCGATGACGGGGCACGCACCTTGCTGGATGCCCTCGGCATGCCGTTCCGGAAAAAATAATTCATTTTAGACTCAGTCTCGAGACTAACCGCTTCAGGAGGATGCTGTGGCAAAAAAATCACTCATTGCCAAGGCAGGCCGTAAACAGAAATTCGGCGTGCGTTCCTACAATCGATGTCCGTTGTGTGGTCGGGCCAGGGCGTATTACAGAAAATTCGGCATGTGCCGGCTCTGCTTCCGCAAACTGGCTTCGCAGGGTGAAATTACCGGTGTGACCAAGTCCAGTTGGTAGCCACCCCGGACTGGTCGCACTGCCGGCCACGCGTTTGAAATGATCCAGAGTTGATAACATATTCAGAGTAAAGAGGAAATCTCAATGTCGATGAGTGACCCGTTAGCGGACATGCTGACACGAATCAGGAATGCTGCAAACGCCCATTTCCCTTCAGTCGAGATGCCGCTGGCAAAGCTCAAGGTCAATGTTGCCAGGGTTCTCAAGGAACAGGGGTTCATTACCGATTATCATGTCCTTGATGAAGGCCCACAGGGTACCTTGAAAATCGATCTCAAGTACGGTCCGAATAATGAACAGGTCATCACCGGGATCCGTAGGAGCAGCAAGCCAGGGCGCCGACTTTACAAAAAAAGCGGTATCATTCCCAAGGTCATGAGTGGCTTGGGCATTGCCATTCTCACCACCTCGAAAGGGGTTATGTCCGACCGGGAAGCCAGGGAGCAGAACGTCGGCGGTGAGATGCTGTGCGAAGTCTGGTGACCCTTCGGATTCAGCGGTTAAAGGAGAAAGACAATGTCCAGAATAGGTAAACAGCCGATTCCTCTGCCCGCAGGCGTGAAGGTCGACATTCAGGGAACGCACGTGAAAGTCGTCGGCAAAAAGGGTGCTCTCGAGCGGGATGTTCGGCCTGAGATTGACGTCAAGGATGAGAACGGTGTGCTCATCTGCGAACCAAAAGGCACCAGCAAACGTGTAATGGCGTTCTGGGGCCTGACACGGACGCTGATCAACAACATGGTGCTGGGTGTCGATCAGGGTTTCTCGCGAAAGCTCGCTGTCGAAGGTGTTGGTTACCGGGCGAGCGTCAATGCCTCCACTCTGACCCTGAACGTCGGCTATTCGAGTCCGGTTGACTTTGTCCTGCCTGCTGGCATTACGGCAACGGTCGACAAGGACAATTCCATCACCATCGAAGGCATCGACAAGGAACTGGTCGGACTGACCGCCGCGAAAGTCAGGGCCATCCGCAAGCCCGAGCCGTACAAGGGCAAGGGGATCAGGTATTCTGACGAACACATCGTGAGAAAGGTCGGCAAAGCCGGCGGCAAGAAATAACCCCATCCGAGAAGTGGAACGAGTTATATCATGGCAAAGACAAATCCGAAGGTAACGGCCAGGAAAAAAAGGGCAAAGAGAGTCCGTACCAAGGTTTTCGGGACCGCTGCCCGCCCGAGACTGTGTGTATACAAGAGTAATCGGCACATATACGTGCAGATTATTGACGATGAGCAGCGGCGCACGCTGGCCGCCATGTCCACCGAGGGCAAGCAGTTTGACGCCGCCGACCTGCATGGCAAGTGCGAGCAGGCCAAAAAGGTTGGTTCTTTGATCGCCGCCAAGGCCCTCTCCGCCGGGATAACCCAGGTCGTCTTCGACCGGGGCGGGAACCTCTACCACGGCCGGGTCAAAGCTCTTTCCGAGGGCGCGCGGGAAGGCGGTCTCCAATTTTAACCAACGGACCATTCACAGTCCACAGAGAGAGAACGGGGGTGTTTCTTGGCCGAGTTTAAACGATCAAGTGATGGCAATCAGGAAGAGCTCATTGAAAAAATTGTGTTCATCAACCGCGTTGCCAAGGTAGTCAAAGGCGGCCGTCGCTTCAGTTTCAGCGCGATCGTCGTGGTTGGTGATGGTCATGGCAAGGTTGGTTATGGCCTTGGCAAGGCCAACCAGGTGCCTGAGGCCATCCGAAAAGGAATCGAGCAGGCGAAAAAAGATATGGAGAAGGTCGCGTTGACCGATGTATCCATTCCCCATAACATCATCGGCAAGTTCAAATCGGGCAGCGTTATGTTGCGGCCGGCGTCTGATGGTACAGGCGTCATCGCCGGTGGTGCCGTGCGTGCGGTTCTCGAAGCGGCCGGTATTCAGAACATATTGACCAAATGCCTTGGTTCCAATAACCCGCACAATCTTGTCAAGGCCACGCTGAATGGCTTGAGAAGACTGCGCACTGCGGAACAGATCGCCAAGTTGAGAAACTTGAAGACCAGTGAAATGGTCGCCTGAGTTTTTTGTCACTTTTGAGGACGTCGCAACCATGAACGAAACGCTTACCTATACGCAAGTCAAAAGCGCTATCGGCAGCACCCAGACGATCCGGGCGACCTTGACCGGGCTGGGGCTGACGAAGCTGTATAAAACGGTCACCAGGAAAAACACCCCCGAGTTACGCGGGATGCTGAACAAGGTACAACATCTCGTCAAGATGGAGGAATAGGCCGTGCTGAAACTCAATACCCTCGCACCGAGTGAAGGTGCCCGTAAAAACAAGAAACGTGTCGGTCGCGGACCAGGCAGTGGCAGTGGGAAAACCGCGGCGCGTGGACACAAGGGTGCGCGTTCCCGTACCGGCTACAGTGCCAAGCCCGGCTTCGAGGGCGGCCAGATGCCGTTGCACCGTCGTTTGCCCAAACGCGGTTTCACCAACATCTTCAAGAGCGAATGGACCATAGTCACGCTTGACGATCTCGACCGTTTCGAGGCAGGAACCCTCGTGGACCGCCAAGCCTTGGTAGAGGCAGGAGTGGTCAAGAAAGACGGATTGATCAAGGTGCTGGCCAACGGCGACGTCACCAAGGCCATATCCGTCAAAGTCGACAAGGTCAGTCAGGGCGCCAGGGAACGTATTCTCGCGGCCGGCGGGCAGATCGAGGAATAACGCATGAGCGGTTTAGTCAGCGCTGCCAGCATACCGGAATTACGCAAGAGAGTGATCTTCACTCTCTTGATGCTTTTTGTCTACAGGATGGGGGTGCAGATCCCTACGCCCGGTATCAATGGTGAGGCGCTTGGCGCTTTTTTCGAGAAGAATGCGAGCACACTGTTCGGCATGTTCAACATGTTCTCCGGCGGTGCGCTGGAGAACTTCTCCATCTTCGCCCTTGGCATCATGCCATATATTTCGGCATCGATCATCATCCAGTTGCTGACAGTGGTTGTGCCGCAGTTGGAAGCCTTGTCCAAGGAAGGGGAGTCGGGTCGCCGAAAAATAACCCAGTACACCCGCTACGGCACCGTTCTGCTCTCCATCGTGCAGGGTTTCTTCATCGCCTCTGGCCTGGAAGGCATGACCAGTCCGACGGGCAGTGCCATTGTGCTTGATCCGGGAATGCAGTTCAAGTTGATGACGGTGTTGACCCTGACCTCCGGGACGGCGTTCATCATGTGGCTGGGTGAGCAGATGACGGAGCGCGGTATCGGTAATGGTATATCGCTCATCATCTTCGCCGGTATTGTTGCGCGCATGCCGGCAGCTGTCGTCAACACCATCGAGTTGATCAAGGCTGGGGAACTCGCGCTCATCTTTGTCCCCGTTGTCATCGCGCTGATGTTCGCCATCGTCGGGTTCATCATTTTCGTGGAAACCTCCCAGCGTCGCATCCCCATCCAGTACGCCAAGCGAGTGGTCGGCAATCGGGTTTATGGTGGTCAGTCCTCCCACCTGCCTTTGAAGATCAATGTTTCGGGGGTTATTCCACCGATTTTTGCCTCCTCGATCATGATGTTTCCCGCAACCATCGGGTCGTTCATCAAGATCGACTGGGTCCAGCAGGTTTCCGCCGCGCTCTCGCCGGGAACGGTGTATTACTACATCATGTTCGTCGGTATGGTCGTCTTTTTCTGCTTTTTCTATACGGCGGTCACCTTTAAGCCCGATGATGTCGCAGAAAACCTGAAGAAGAACGGTGGGTTCATCCCGGGAATCCGACCGGGTAAAAAAACCGCCGAATTTCTTGACAAGGCCCTGGTTCGCCTCACAGTTGTCGGCGCCATTTATCTGAGCGCTGTGTGCGTTATGCCGACCCTGTTGATCAGCGAGTTGAACGTACCGTTTTACTTTGGCGGCACCGCCCTGCTCATCGTTGTCGGTGTGGCTATCGACACAATCTCCCAAATCGAGTCCCACCTCATCATGAGAAATTATGACGGATTCATGAAGGCCGGCCGCATCCGGGGCAGGCACTGAGGACATCGTGAGCGAAGCTGACCAGGAGAAGGCGATTACCATCAAGACTCCTGAAGAAATCCAGATCATGTACGAGGCTAACCAGATCGTCGCCGGCGTTCTGGGGTTGCTCAAGAGTAGGATCGTGGCCGGTGTTTCTACCTTCCAACTCGATAAATGGGCGGAAGAGTATTGTTGTGACCATCACGCTAAACCTGCTTTCAAAGGGTATAGAGGCTTTCCGGGGAGCCTGTGCGCTTCCGTCAATGAGGAGGTTGTGCACGGTATTCCATCCAGGAAACGGATACTGCGCGATGGCGATATCATTTCCCTCGATTTCGGAACCCTTTATGAGGGGTTTTACGGGGATGCCGCCATCACCGTCCCGGTTGGTACAGTGACTCCTGAAGTCAGCAAATTGCTTCAGGTCACCGAAGCGGCGCTGTTTGAGGGCATCGAACAGGCGACCGTAGGCAACAGGGTGTCGGACATCTCGCGCGCTGTTCAGCAGTGCGCCGAGAAGGGCGGTTTTTCGGTGGTCCGCCAGTTCGTCGGTCACGGTATCGGCGCGAATCTGCACGAACCGCCGGAGGTTCCCAATTATGTGCAGCGGCAAGCCTCTCCAAGGTTGATCGAAGGGCTCGTCCTGGCGATTGAACCGATGGTCAATCTCGGTGCTGCCAAGGTGAAGATCCTCAGTGATCAATGGACCGTCGTCACTGCGGACAAAAAACCCTCTGCCCATTTCGAGCATTCCGTCGCAGTCACCAAAAATGGGCCGCTCATTTTGAGCCAACTGGGCCCAACAAAGCATTGATCGAGGGAAGGTTGGGTGCCGTGTTTCGACAGGCAACACACAGTCTTAAAAATAGATTGAAAAAAAACGGTATTAGATATATATAACCTCTTCTGCCCGAACAAGTAGGGAGCATTGCCCGTTTATGGCCAAAGAAGATGCCATTGAAGTTGAAGGAACAATAGTCGAACCATTACCCAACGCCATGTTTCAGGTTGAACTGGACAACGGGCACAAGGTTCTCGCCCACATCTCTGGAAAGATGCGGATGCACTATATCAAGATTCTTCCCGGTGACCGGGTGACGGTCGAGCTCTCGCCCTACGATCTCACCAGGGGCCGGGTCACCTTCCGTGCCAAGGGCGGCAAGGGCAAAAGATAACCGTAAAAAACTGACAGGTGAAAAGAATGAAAGTACGTTCATCGGTAAAAAAAATATGCAGTGAGTGCAAGATACTGAAGCGCAAAGGTGTCGTCAGAGTCAGTTGTGTCAACAAAAAGCACAAGCAGCGACAGGGTTGATTTGATACCCAACTCTTGAATTTCGAGATTCAGACTAAGGAGCAAGGACTTGGCACGTATATCTGGTGTGGATTTGCCACGCAACAAACACATGGATCGGGCGCTGACCTACATCTACGGCATTGGACTAACCTCAGCCCGCCAGATACTGGACAAGGCCGACCTGCCGTATCAGATGAACAGCGATGACTTGAGCATCGACGATGTCAACCGGATCAGGACGATCATCGAAAACGACCATGTCGTCGAGGGTGACAGACGGCGCGAGGTCTCCATGGACATCAAAAGGCTCATGGATCTTGGATGCTACCGTGGACGTCGCCATCGGCGTGGATTGCCTTGCAGGGGTCAGCGGACCAAGACGAATGCGCGCACTCGGAAGGGACCTCGGCGCGGTGCAGCGGTCAAAAAGAAATAACACACTATTGGTAGCGTACCGTACCAAAGGATTAACTGGGAGTTGACATGGCAAAGTCGGGCAAGGCCAACGTTAAGGTCAAAAAGAAGGACAAAAAAAATGTACCGGAGGGGATTGTTTTTATCTATTCCACCTTCAACAACACTGTCGTGACTGTTTCGGATCGTCAGGGCAACACCCTTTCCTGGTCCAGCGCCGGGGTCCTTGGTTTCAAAGGATCGAGGAAGTCGACTCCGTTTGCAGCGCAAAACGCCCTGAGCGATGCGGTTGCGAAGGCCAAAGAGCACGGATTACGCAAGGTTGAGGTACACGTTAAGGGTCCCGGACCTGGTCGCGAAGCGGCCTTGCGAGCATTGACCACTGTTGATCTGGATGTCAGCCGCATTATCGATGTGACCCCTCTACCGCATAACGGCTGCAAGCCCCCGAAGCGTAGAAGAGTCTAAGAAAAACTGATAAGCCGTTATGACTGCCCGATACCTGATTTTGGGCGACACATGGAGGTAGAAGTTGGCTAGATATACTGGAGCATCCTGCAGGCTCTGCAGACGCGAGAACATGAAAATGTTTCTCAAGGGCGATCGCTGCTACTCAGATAAATGTGCTTTTGAGCGGCGATCCTTTGCGCCCGGACAGCATGGTCAGGGTCGATTCAAAAAAGTTTCTGACTATGCCGTACAGTTGCGTGAAAAACAGAAGGTTAAGCAGATGTACGGCATGCTGGAGGCCCAGTTCCGACGCTATTTTGAGCGGGCGGAACGGATCAAGGGGGTCACCGGTGAAACATTGCTAATCATGTTGGAGCGGCGTTTTGACAACTCGCTGTACCGCTTGGGCTTTGCCAGTTCGCGGGATCAGGCCAGGCAAATGGTTCGCCACAACCTGTTCAATATCAACGGCAAGAAAGTCAACATTCCTTCCTACCAGGTCCGGGTCGGCGATGTGATCTCCCTCAAGGAGAAACATCAGAAAAACGAGCTGATCACAGACAACCTGGAGGGTGCTGTTCGTCGCGGACTGCCCAGTTGGCTCGAGTTGGACCAGAGCAAATTTCAAGGAACCGTAAAGGCCCTGCCGAACAGAGACGAGATCACGATGCCTATCCAGGAACAGCTGATCGTCGAGCTGTACTCCAAGTAACCTTTACGGTAGGTATCGCATGGCACAAGAAATCAGGGATGACAATCCCTTCTACAAAAACTGGCACACGCTGATCACGCCGGAGAAGTTGGAGGTCAACGAGGGGACGCTTACCGACCGGTATGGCAAGTTCGTTTGCCAGCCTTTGGAACGTGGATTTGCGACGACCATTGGCAATACGTTGCGGAGGATCATGCTCTCCTCCATCCGCGGAGCCGCCATTACATCCGTTCGCCTGAACGACGCCCTGCATGAATTTACCACCATTGATGGTGTGCATGAAGATGTTGCCGAGATCATCCTGAACCTGAAACAGGTGCGGTTGAAGCTCAACGGACCGGAATCGCGCACCGTCCTGGTGGAAAAGACCGGACCGGGCAAGGTGACCGCTGGTGACATCAATGGTGGCCCGTACGTGGAGGTCATGAATCCCGAACAGGAGATTTGCACCATCACCGCTGATCTTCCTTTCCGGGCTGAACTGGAAGTCCACTGGGGCAAGGGCTATGTCCCCGCCGACCAGAACAAGAAAGAAGGGCAGCCCATCGGGGTCATCCCGGTGGATGCGGCCTTCTCGCCCATTATCCGGGTGCAGTATGTGGTCAGTCAGGCGAGGGTCGGTCACCAGACGGATTATGACCGCCTGACCATGGAGATCGAGACCGACGGCAGTATCGCGCCGCAGAATGCGCTCGCCTACGCTGCCAAGATTCTCAAGGAGCAGATGACAATCTTCATCAACTTCAACGAAGAGATTGCCAATCCTCCGGACGGCGCAGGCGGTCCCGACCCCAATACGGATTACCCGCCGTTCCTCGACAAGAACGTCGAAGATCTGGAACTTTCGGTGCGTTCGGCAAACTGTCTGAAGAACGCGCAGATTCAATATATCGGCGAACTCGTCAACAAGACGGACGCTGAGATGCTCAAGACGAAAAACTTCGGCCGTAAATCGCTCAACGAAATCAAAGCCCTGCTCGCCGAACACAATCTCACGCTGGGCATGAAGTACGACGGTTGGGTTTCCCCGGACAAGCGGGAAGAAATAGTCGAGGAATAAACCGGCCGGCCCTTTCTGATGAAAGAACCTGTCCGCCTACCTACCTGTAAAGGAACAAACCATGAGACACCGAAAATCTGGCCGCAAACTGGGCCGTCGATCGGCACACCGCACGGCCATGCTGCGTAACATCGTCACTTCCCTGCTCGACATGGAACGTATAGTGACCACTGTTCCCAAGGCCAAAGAGGTACGCAGGGTCGCCGAGCAGATGATTACCCTCGGCAAACGTGGCGATCTGCACGCCCGCCGGCAGGCCATGGCCTACATCCGTTCCAAGGAGGTCGTGGCGAAACTGTTCGACCAGTTGAGCAGCCAATACGCCGATCGTCAGGGTGGCTACACGCGCATTATCCGCACCGGCTACCGTGCCGGAGATGCAGCACCCATGGCGATCCTTGAACTGGTTGAGTACAAGGAAAACGTTGTTGCGGCGGACCAGGAAAGCGAACAGTAACCCTGTTTTCAGCGATGTTTTAAAAAAGCTGGTATGAGCCAATCATACCAGCTTTTTTTTTGCCAAGGAGGATCCTGTGACTGAGGAGCGTCCTGACCTGCCCCTGCCCCCCGGCCGCTCACCTGTCGGCAAACAATCGTTTCGTTTTCACTGCCATCCGGGCGTGCGCTGCTACCTGAGCTGCTGCCGGAATGTCGACCTGCTGCTTTTTCCCTACGACATCCTTCGCCTCAAGCACTGTCTCAAAATGGACGCCGGTACTTTTCTTCACCGGCACACCACACTTTGCCAAGGCAGCCACCCCTTTTTCCCCGGCCTCAAACTGCAACTGGCCGACGGCAATCCCCCTGCCTGCCCGTTTCTCGGAGAGACGGGGTGTACCGTTTATCCGGACCGTCCTTCCGCCTGTCGAACCTATCCGCTCGAACGAGGTGTCGAACAACCTGGTCCGGGTAAGCCCCTGCGGGCACATTACTTTTTGACGCACCACCCCTACTGTAAGGGGCATGAGGAAGCACACACCTACACCCTCCGGCAATGGGAACGGGAACAGGACCTGAGCGAGTTCAACCTGTACAACGATCTCTGGGCCGAACTCGACGCCTTTTTCGCCACCAACCCCTGGGCCGGTGAAGGCAAAGCCGGCCCGTACCAGCAACTGGCCTTCCTGGTGTGCTATAACATCGACGGGTTTCGTGCCTATGCGAACGAACACCGGCTGCTGTCCGCATTCCGACTGGACAAGGCCGAGCGTCAGCGGATCGAGCGGGATGATGGTCATCTGCTTCGCTTCGGCTTTCAGTGGCTGGAAATGATTCTGGGTGGCCGCCGCAATCTGATTCCGCGGTGACCCGGCAGAGGCTACCCGCCAGAGTCTCCGGGGGTGTGGACCGGCTGGTCAGCCTGGAGCAGGCTTGCATTATCCGCACGGATGTGCTAACAGACAAAGTTCGATTTTTCACGCGTCCCCGCCGCGGGGGCGCCTATCACTCACATCCCGGCAACTTGCCTTGGTGTCCCGTATTGCGCGGGATCGGCACAGGGATGGCGGAACAACCAGAATAAGGAGAAGTACTCATGGCAGCAGTCACAATGCGTCAGATGCTGGAAGCCGGCCTGCACTTCGGCCATCAGACCAGACGCTGGAACCCGAAGATGAAGCCCTACATCTACGGCCCGCGTAACGGTATCTACATTATCAACCTCGATGTCACCATGAAGATGTTCCGCAAGGCCTACACCTACATGGTCGATGCGGTTGCCAACGGCGGCACTGTGCTTTTTGTCGGCACAAAAAAGCAGGGGCAGACCATTATTCGGGAAGAAGCCGAGCGGTGCGGCATGTTTTTCATCAATCACCGCTGGCTTGGTGGCATGCTGACCAACTTCCAGACCATCAAATTCTCTGTCGACCGGTTGAAAAAGATCGAAAGCATGCAGCAGGACGGCTCTATTCTTCGTTTCCCGAAAAAGGAAGTGCTGCAGATGGAGAAGGAGCGGATCAAACTCGATCGCAATATCGGCGGCATCAAGAATATGCGCTCCCTGCCGGACGTCATTTTCATCATCGATCCCAAAAAGGAAGACATAGCCGTCGGCGAAGCGACCAAACTCGGAATTCCGGTGGTCGCCCTGACCGATACCAACTGTGATCCGGCAGGTATCGATTACCTCATTCCCGGCAATGATGACGCCATCCGCGCCATCAAACTGATCACCTCCATGATGGCCGAGGCCGTGGTCGAAGGCCGGGCACGACGCGGCGAAGAGGCTGAACCGCGGGTAGAGGAACTGGAAAGTGCCATGACCGCCCAGGTGGACGAAGACCTGGCGGCCAAGATGGACGAAGAATAACACGATTACTGACACCTTGCGGACCTGTCCGCGTGCGCAGACCGGTTTTGGCCGGAGGGAGGCAACGTCCTCCTTCCGGTCTCCTTCCGGAGAGTGGCGGGCGCTGCGCGGACGTTCTTTGTAGAGAGAGTCAGACCAGACACCAGGGAGAGCGCACTGTGAATATCACCAGCCAGATGGTCAAGGAACTTCGGGAGAAAACCAACGCCGGCATGATGGACTGCAAGAAGGCGTTGACGGAGACCGATGGAAACATGGAAAAGGCCGTGGACCTGCTGCGGCAGAAGGGACTCGCCGTTGCCGCCAAACGTGCCGGCAAGGAAACGCGGGAAGGGGTTATCGAGGCCTACATCCACGGCGGCGGCAAAATTGGCGTCATGGTGGAGGTTGCCTGCGAGACCGACTTCGTCGCCAAGACCGACGATTTCAAGGCCTTTGCCCGCAACATCGCCATGCATGTGGCCGCGGTCAACCCGCTGGCCCTGAGCCGTGACGAGGTGTCTGCGGAAGTGTTGCAGCGGGAGAAGGACATCTACATCAACCAGGCGCTTGAGTCCGGCAAGCCGCAGCAGATTGCCGAAAAGATGGTGGCCGGCAAGATGGAGAAATTTCTCGCCGAGGTCTGCCTGCTGGAGCAGAAGTATGTGAAGAATCCCGATCTGAGTGTCCAGGATCTGCTCAACGAACTGGTCGCCAAGATGGGCGAGAACATCTCCATCAAAAAGTTCGCCCGGTTCCAGATCGGCTGATGCTCCGACGTCGGAATCGGTCGGCGAGAACGGCACGGAGGACTGTGCCGGGCGATGGCCGAATAACGCCACGGGAGGCGGAGCGATGAAATTCAAGCGAGTACTGCTGAAGATCAGCGGCGAGGCTCTGATGGGCGACGGCGCCTACGGCATCAGCACCGCCATGATCCGATTCCTCGCCGAGGAGATCCGCGCCATCCGGACGCTGGGCATCGATCTGGCGCTGGTCATCGGCGCGGGCAACATCTTCCGCGGCGTGGCCGGGGCGGCCAGCGGCATGGAACGCGGTGCCGCCGACAACATGGGCATGCTCGCCACGGTGATGAATTCGCTGGCCGTCCAGGACGGCCTCGAGCGTCACGGCGTTCCGACCCGGGTGATGTCCGCCATCGCCATGCGCAACGTCTGCGAGCCCTATGACCGGCGCAGGGCCTGCGAACATCTGGAGGACAACCGGGTGGTCATCTTTGCCGCCGGTACCGGCAATCCCTATTTTACCACCGATACCGCCGCCGTCCTTCGGGCCCTGGAAATCCGTGCCGACGTGATCATGAAGGCCACCCGGGTGGACGGCGTCTACGACCGCGACCCGGAGAAGGATGACCAGGCGGTTCGGTACCAGTCCCTCACCTACACCACCGTGCTGCGCGAGGATCTGCGGGTCATGGACGCGGCCGGCATCTCGCTGGCGCGCGACAATAACCTGCCGATTTTCGTCTTCAATATGAAGGTGCCGGGCAATATTGTGCGCGCGGTCTCCGGTGAGGATATTGGCACCCTGATCACCCGCTGAGCGTTCGCGCCGGCTGTCCGTTTCCCGGACGGCCGGTCCGGGCGGCACACAACGGCAACAGAGGGAGGAGGTTTTATGAGTTCGGACATACACAGCCAGTTGCATGAAAAAATGGAGGCGAGTGTCGACGCCCTGAAACGGGAGTTGGTGAAAATCCGTACGGGCCGCGCCTCCCTTTCCTTGCTCGACGGCATCAAGGTGAACGCCTACGGCTCGCCCATGCTCCTTGACCAGGTCGGCACGCTGACCATCCCCGAGAGCAACCTGATCGCCATCAAGCCGTGGGACCCGCAGGTGCTGCCGGCCATCGAGAAAGCCATCCTCGCCTCGAGCCTGGGACTGACACCGCAGAGCGACGGCAATGTGGTCCGTCTGACCATTCCGCCGCTCACCGGCGAACGCCGCAAGGAACTGGTCAAGCAGGTGAAGAAGATCGGCGAGGAGTACAAGGTCGCCATCCGCAACATCCGCCGCGACGTCAACGAGACGCTGAAGAAGTCCAAGAAAGACAAAGAGATCTCCGAGGACGACCTGTTTCGTCTGCAGGAGGAGGCACAGAAGACCACCGACGCCTTCATCACCCAGATCGATGAGATCCTGCGCGGCAAGGAAAAGGAGGTCATGGAGGTTTGACCTCCCTGCCTCCGCGGATGCAAGCGCATGCAGGTGACTGAACGATCCGAGGGCGCCCGGGTGCCCCGTCATATCGCCATCATCATGGACGGCAACGGCCGCTGGGCCGAGGAGCGCAAGCGTCCGCGGCTGTTCGGCCACAAGGCGGGCGTGGACTCGGTGCGCGAGGTGGTCGAGGCGGCCCGCTCGCTCGGCGTCGGCTACCTGACCCTGTACGCCTTCTCCACCGAAAACTGGACCCGGCCATCGACGGAGGTCAGCGGATTGATGGGGCTGTTGCGCACCTATCTGCAATCCGAATTGAACAGCATGCTGAGAAACGACATCCGCCTGTGCAGCCTGGGCGACCAGGATCGGCTGCCAGCGGATGTGCGCACGATCCTGCAGCAGGCCATCACTGACACCCGGGCCTGCACGGGCATGACCCTCAACCTGGCCCTCAGTTACGGCGGCCGCGCCGAGATGGTCCGGGCGGCGCAGACCATCGCTCGGCGCTGCGCGGAAGGCACACTCGACTGGCGGAACATTGACGAGGTGACCATCAGCGACCACCTGTTCACCTCAGGACAGCCCGACCCGGACCTGCTCATCCGCACCGGCGGGGAGCACCGCCTCTCCAATTTCCTGCTCTGGCAGGCCTCCTATGCAGAACTCTATTTCACCGAGGTGAAGTGGCCTGATTTCAAGAAGGATCAGCTCCTGGAGGCGATCGCCGTGTTCAACAACCGGCAGCGCCGCTTTGGCAAAACCGGCGCGCAGCTGGTGGAGTAGCCGCCCATGAACCGTCTTGTTCCCGGCGTCCTGCTGGCCGGCGGCTGGCTGGCGCTGCTGTTCTTCGGCTCGGTCACCCTCTTCTGGGTGGTGGTGGTTATCGCTGCCTGCCTGGCGCTGTTCGAATATTTCCGCATGGCCAGCCCGGATCTGACCGTCCCCCGGCTGGTGCTCGCCATTCTCGCCTGTCTGCTGCCCGTGCTGGTGGCCGTGGCGGGTCGCGGCGACCTGATCCTGGCGGCCATGATCGCCAGCCTGCTGGCGGTGGTGGCCATCGCCCTGCACGGCTACGGCACCATCGGGGACGTGCACCGGTTCATGAGCTGCGGCGGCTTCGCCACCCTGTATGTCTCTCTGTGCGTTGCCCACGTGGTGCTCATCCGCCACCATCCGCAGGGCCCCTTCTGGCTGACCATGCTGATGGTCATTGTCGCCGGCTCGGACACGGGTGCGTATTATGCTGGGCGGGCCTTGGGTCGACGTAAGCTCTTTCCCCAGATCAGCCCGAAAAAGACCGTGGCCGGCGGGGTCGGCGGCCTGCTCGCCGGCATCGCTGCGGCCGAGGTCCTCAACCTGCTCTTCCCGGTGCAGGTCAACCCGTTCGTGCTCCTTGTGGCCGCGGCCCTGCTCGTGGTGATCGGCATCGGGGGCGACCTGACCGAATCGATGATCAAGCGATCCGTGGGGGTCAAGGACTCCGGCACCATCCTGGCCGGTCACGGCGGCATCCTCGACCGGATCGACAGCCTGCTGCTCACCGCGCCGGTGCTCTACTACCTGCTCCACTTCGGTCTGCTCGAATGAAAACCCTGTCCCTGCTCGGCTCCACCGGTTCCATCGGCATGAACGTGCTCGCCGTGGTCCGTCAGTTTCCGGACCGGTTCCGCGTGGCCGGGCTGTCGGCGGGCCGGCGCATCGACCTGCTCGCCGAGCAGGTGCGGGAGTTCCGCCCCGAGGTGGTGTCCATCGCCGACCCGGCCTTGGCTGACCGCCTCGCCGCCTTGTTGCCTCCCGACTGTCGGCCGGAAATACTCAGCGGCGCCGAGGGCAACCGCCTGGTCGCGACCCTGCCGGCCACCGAAATGGTCGTGTCCGCGGTGGTCGGCGCGGTGGGGCTGCTGCCGGTGCTTGCCGCCATCGAGGCGGGCAAGGACGTGGGGCTCGCCAACAAGGAAACCCTGGTCATGGCCGGCCGGCTGATCATGGCCGCGGTGCGCGCCCACGGGGTGCGCCTGTTGCCCATCGACTCGGAGCACAGCGCCATCTTCCAGGCCCTGGAGGCCGGGCGCCGGCAGGACGTGGCCCGCATCATTCTCACCGCCTCGGGCGGTCCGTTCCGCACCGCCAGCCCGGAGATCCTGCGCACCGTGACCCCGGCCCAGGCCCTGGCCCACCCCAACTGGAGCATGGGCCCGAAGATCTCCATCGACTCGGCCACGCTGATGAACAAGGGGCTGGAAGTGATCGAGGCGCGCTGGCTGTTCGCCGTCGACCCGGAGCAGATCGAGGTGGTGGTCCACCCGCAGTCCATTGTCCACTCGCTTGTGGAGTTTCGTGACGGTTCGGTGGTTGCCCAGATGGGCATCCCGGACATGCGCATCCCCATCGCCTACGCCCTCTCGTACCCGGAGCGGCTCGATCTGGGGCTCGCCCGGCTGAATCTCGCCCAGTGCGGCGGGCTGGTGTTCGAACCGCCGGATGAGGAGCGCTTCCCGGCCCTGCGCCTGGCCTGCGATGCCCTGACCGCGGGCGGGGTCAAACCGGCGGTGCTCAACGCGGCCAACGAGGTGGCGGTCGCGGCCTTTCTCGATGGCCGCATCACCTTTGCCGCTATTGCCGCCACTGTCGCCGCCGCCCTCGACCAGGTCGCCCAGGCGGACGACCTGGACCTGCAAGCCATCCTGGACGCGGACCGCGCTGCCCGCATCGTCGCGGCGCGCCTCGTTTAGGACGCCTGACCCGCCGCGGCCACCGGTCGCGGCTCACTGTTCTCTCTTCCCGGGTTATTCCGAGCATCCCCATGAACTCCCTTCTCAGTTTCATCCTCGTTCTCGGCGTTCTTATCTTCGTCCATGAACTCGGCCATTTCCTGTTCGCCAAACTCTTCGGGGTGAAGGTGCTGAAATTCTCCCTCGGCTTCGGCAACCGTGTCTACGGCCGCCAGTGGGGTGAGACCGAGTACCTGATCAGCGCCTTTCCGCTCGGCGGCTACGTCAAGATGTACGGCGAGCAGGAGGGCGAGGAGGTGCAGGCCGCCGACCAACACCGCTCCTTTTCGCACAAGCCGGTGTGGCAGCGTTTCGGCATCGTCTTTGGTGGGCCGCTGTTCAACCTGGTGTTCGCGGTGCTGCTGTTCTTTACGCTGTTCGTGTTTGTCGGTCTGCCCGAACCGGTGGATTCCACGAAGATCGGCGAGATCACCCCGGGCTCGGTGGCCGAGCAGGTCGGCCTCAAGACCGGGGACGAGATCCGCACGATCAACGATCGGGCCACCACCACCTGGACCGAGGTTTCGGACGCCATCAAGGACAGCCAGGGCCGCCCCGTCACCCTTGCGGTCGAGCGCTCCGGCGAACAGTTGACCGTCACCGCCCAACCCACCATGCAGAAGGTGAAGAACCTGTTCGGCGAGGAGGTGGGCGAGCGCTACATGCTCGGTATCGTGCGCAGCGACGAGGTCCGCTATCGGGCGGCCGGCCTCGCCGAATCGGCCCGGGCCGCCGTCGTCCAGACCTGGAATCTCAGCTACCTGACTGTCATGGGCATCGTCAAGATGGTGCAGCGGGTGATCCCGGCCAGCGAACTGGGCGGACCGATCCGTATAGCCGAGATCGCCGGCCAGCAGCTCGAGGCCGGGTGGATGAACCTGCTCTATTTCATGGGCCTTTTGAGCGTCAACCTGGGCATTCTCAACCTGCTGCCCATCCCTGTGCTCGACGGCGGCCACCTGGTCTTCCTCTCCCTGGAGGCGGTGCGCCGCCGGCCGCTGGGTGAGCGGACCATGGAGATCAGCCAGAAGATCGGCATCGCCGTGCTCGGCACCCTGATGGTGTTTGTCTTCTACAACGACATCGTCCGCCTCGTCAAACGATGGCTGGTTTCCTGACCCTGGCCATCGAGACAGCCACCGGCTGCGGCAGTGTCGCCCTCACCCGGGGCGGGCTGGCCGCCGGCCGGGTGCTGGCTGAGTACACCCTGCAGCCGGAGGTGGTCCACTCGCGGCGCCTGCTTGGCCTGATCGAGCCCCTGATGACCGCGACCGGCACTGCCTGGGCTGATCTCGAGGCCGTGGCGGTCAGCCAGGGGCCGGGCTCGTTCACCGGTCTGCGCATCGGCATGGCCGCGGCCAAGGGCGTCGCCCTGGCCGCCGGACGGCCGCTTGTCGGTGTGCCCACCCTGGACGCGCTGGCGGCGCAGGCCTGGGGCGTGGTCGGCCAGCTCTGCTGCGTGCTCGACGCGCGCAAAGGGCAGGTGTACGCCGCCTTCTACCGTTGTGACGCAACCGGTTACCGTCATCGCACCGGTGATTTCCTCGTGCTCTCGCCCGAGGCCCTGGCGGCGCGCATCACCGAGCCCACCCTGGTCCTCGGTCCGGGCGCAGCCATCTGCGCCCCCTGGCTGGCCGATTGCGCCGAGGCGCGAGTGGCGGTCTGCGCGGCCCTGCACCCGCGGGCGGCACTGGTCGGCTTCTGCGCGGCCGAGGTCCTGGCCGCCGGAGCGACGGACGGGAGCGCGGACCTGGCCCCCCTGTATGTGCGCGCCTCCGAGGCGGAACTGGGCCTGGGCGCCAAGAGAAGTCAAGGAGAGCAGCCATGATCGAGCGGAAAACGACCCGGCAGATTCATGTCGGCGGGGTGGCCGTGGGCGGCGGGGCGCCGATTGCGGTCCAGTCCATGACCAACACCCTGACCAGCGACGTGGAGGCCACGGTCCACCAGATCCACCAGCTGGAGCAGGCCGGCTGCGAGATCATCCGCGTGGCCGTGCCCGACCTGGCGGCGGCGCGGGCGATCACCGCCATCCGTGAGCAGATCGCCATCCCGCTCATCGCAGACATCCATTTCGACTCCCGCCTGGCCGTGGCCGCGGTGGAGCACGGCGCCCAGTGCATCCGCATCAACCCCGGCAACCTCGGCGGGCCGGACAAACTCGCCCGGGTGGTGGCCGCGGCCCGCCGGCACAACGCGCCCATCCGCGTGGGGGTCAACTCCGGCTCCATCGAAAAGGGGCTCCTGCACGAGTACGGCTACCCCACCCCGGAGCGGCCGGACGCCCTGGTCGAGAGCGCCCTGAACAATGTCCGCCTGCTCGAGCAGCAGGGGTTCGACCAGATCAAGATCTCGATCAAGAGTTCGGATACCCTGACCACCATCGCCGGCTACCGGCGGCTCGCCGCCCGGACCGACTACCCCCTGCACCTCGGGGTGACCGAGGCGGGCGGGCTCATCGCCGGCACGGTCAAGTCGAGCGTGGCCCTGGGCATCCTGCTCTTCGAGGGCATCGGCGACACCTTCCGCGTCTCCCTCACCCGCGACCCGGTGGAGGAGATGCGCGTCGCCTGGGAACTGCTGCGCTCCCTGCGCATCCGCGAGCGCGGCCCGGAGATCATCTCCTGCCCGACCTGCGGCCGCACCCACATCGATCTGTTCAGCCTGGCGGAGCAGGTCGAGGCCCGTCTGCAGACCATGCGGGCGCCCATCAAGGTGGCGGTCATGGGCTGCGTGGTCAACGGCCCGGGCGAGGCCCGCGAGGCCGACATCGGCATCGCCGGCGGCCACGGGGTGGGCATCCTCTTCAAGAAGGGTGAGCTGTACCGCAAGGTTCCCGAGGCCCAGCTGCTGGCGGTCTTCCTCGAGGAACTGGAGCGGATCGAGGCCGAGTGGGGCGGCCTCCAGTCCTGACCCCCATCCACCTGACCATCGTTGTTTGCCTCCAAGCCGATACCAACCTGATCGGAGACCGGTTATGCGCTACGCCCAGATGTTGTTGCCCACCACCAAGGAAATGCCGTCCGAGGCCGAGGTCATCAGCCACCAGCTGCTGGTCCGCGGCGGCTTCATCCGCAAGCTCACCTCCGGCATCTACACCTTTCTGCCGCTCGGCCTGCGCGCCCTGCAGCAAGGTCGCCGCCATCGTCCGCGAGGAGATGAACCGCGCCGGCGCCCAGGAGATCCTCATGCCCATGGTGCAGCCGGGCGAGCTCTGGGAGGAGTCCGGCCGCTGGGAGATCTACGGCCCGGAACTGCTGCGCTTCAACGACCGGCACGACCGCGACTACTGCCTCGGGCCGACGCACGAGGAGGTGGTCACCGACATCGTCCGTCGCGAAGCTGCAGTCCTACCGCCAGCTGCCGGTCAACCTCTACCAGATCCAGACCAAGTTCCGCGACGAGATCCGCCCGCGCTTCGGGCTCATGCGCGGCCGCGAGTTCGTCATGAAGGACGCCTACTCCTTCGACGAGGACGAGGCCGGCGCGAGCCGCAGCTACGAGATCATGTACGACGCCTACAACGCGCATCTTCACCCGCTGCGGCCTCGAGTTCCGCGCCGTGGAGGCCGACACCGGCGCCATCGGCGGCATCGTTCTCGCACGAGTTCATGGTGCTCGCCGAGACCGGCGAGGACACCATCGTCGTCTGCGAGGCGTGCGAGCTACGCGGCCAACGTCGAGAAGGCGGCGGTCCGCCTGGCGCCGGCCGAACCCGCCCCGGCGGAACTGCAGGCCATGATGCCGGTGGAGACCCCGGGCATGAAGACGGTGGCCACGGTCACCGCCCACCTGGGCGTGCAGGCCAGCGACCTGATCAAGACCCTGCTCTACCTGGCCGACGGCGAGCCGGTGGCGGCGCTGGTGCGCGGCGACCGCGAGGTGCAGACGGTCAAGCTGAAGAACCTGCTCGGCGCCACCGAGGTCGAGCCCCTGGACGAAGACCGGGTGTGGGAGCTGACCCGCCTGCCGGTGGGCTTCTCGGCCCGGTCAACCTGCCCATCCGCATCGTGGCCGACCAGGAGGTCATGCGCATGGTCAACGCGGTGGCCGGCGCCAACGAGAAGGGCCGCCACCTGGTCGGGGTCAACCCGGGCCGTGATTTCCAGCCCGACCTGAGCGGCGACCTCCGCCAGGTGACCGGCGACGACCGCTGCCCGCTGTGCGGCGGTTCGGTGCGCCTCAAGGAGGGCATCGAGGTCGGCCACATCTTCAAGCTCGGCACCAACTACTCCGAGGCCATGAACGCCACCTTCCAGGACAGCGACGGCCAGCAGAAGCCGATCATCATGGGCTGTTACGGCATCGGCGTGAGCCGGATGGTGGCCGCGGCCATCGAGCAGAACAACGACGCCAAGGGCATCATCTGGCCCCTGCCGCTGGCGCCGTTCCAGGTGATCATCCTCAACCTCTCGCCCAAGGACGACCGGTTCTCCGCGGCTGCGGAAACCCTCTACGCCGAACTGCGCGGCCGCGGCCTGGACGTGCTCCTGGATGACCGGGACGAGCGGCCGGGCTCCAAGTTCAACGATGCCGACCTGATCGGCATCCCCTACCGGGTGACCGTGGGCAAGACCTTCGAAAAAGAAGGGCGGGTGGAACTGCGTGATCGCCGCAGCGGCGCGACCGAACTGCTCGACCCGGTCGCGGCCGTGGACCACATCGCCGACCTGGTGCGCCGCGGGCTGGCCTGAGGCCGCCCGCCACCCCCTGAACCCGCGGGAGGGCGCTTGCGCCCTCCCTGACCGGACACCGCAGCGATGGCAGACATCAAGTACCTTCTCTCCCTGACTTCGGCCTACCTGCACGAGGTGGACCTCACGCCCCTGCACCGGGCCTACGAACTCGTCAGCGAACGCCACGCCGAGCATGTGCACGAGTCGGGCGAGCCCTACGTGGACCATCTGCTGGCCGTGGCTTCGACCCTGGCGTCCATGCGGCTCGACCTGGACACCATCGTCGCCGGCCTGCTCCACGGCACCCTCAAGGAGAACGTCGCCACCCGCGAGGAACTGGAACAGTTGTTCGGCAGCCAGGTGGCCAACATCGTCGACGGCGCCACCCGCATCACCAACGTCCGCTACAATTCCCAACTCGCCCACCAGGCGGAGAACATCCGCAAGCTGCTGCTCGCCATCGGCGCGGACATCCGCGTGCTGCTGGTGCGGCTGGCCGACCGGCTGCAGGACATGCTCGCCCTGGAAGCGGTCAGCCCCGATGAGCAGCGCTACAAGGCCCGCGAGACCATGGACCTGTACGCGCCGCTGGCCAGCCGCATCGGTATCGAGTGGCTCAAGCGGGAACTGGAGGACCTGGCCTTCCGCTACCTCCAGCCGGCGGAGTGGGCCGACCTGAGCCGCCGCCTGGAAAGCTCGCTGGGCGAACGCCAGGCCTACGTGGACGAGGTGATCGACATCCTCCACCGCAAGCTCAAGGAAAACCCTGTCCACAAAGAGGTAAGGCTTGTCCGAATCCGGAGCCTTGGAGAGTTTCCGGAGGTTGGCGACTATGTTCTCTTTAAGATCATCTATCCCGGTTCCGGTTTTTGATGAAACAGGAACTATATCGGCTTCATTGTACCTTGTGTGTTCCAGCCTCTCCCTCACCTCGTCCTTTACCATTTCAATCATCTCGTCATCGCCGAGGTCTATCTTGTTTATAACAACAATAATTCTCTCAATCCCGAGAAGCTGAAGCACCCTGAAATGGTCCTCTGTCTGAAGCATCCATCCGTCGTCAAGGGCAATAACAAGCAGCGCAAGGTCAACTCCCCAGGCGCCGGCAACCATGTTCCGGATAAACCTTTCATGCCCCGGAACATCAATAATGCTGACTGTGCCGAAACGCGGATAGTCCATACTGGCAAATCCGATATCGATGGTCATCTCCCGCTCTTTCTCTTCCGGAAGCCTGTCGCAGTCGATTCCGGTAAGAGCCCTTATGAGAGAGGTTTTACCATGATCTATATGACCCGATGTTCCGACTATATACATTTAATTTATCCTTTTATTATTTCTTTACATATTATCATACAGCCGCCGTACTTTCAGCCCCCGCACCCCCGGAGGGGGCAAAGCAATAATCCTTGCCGCCTCCGGGGGTGCGGGGGCCGTAAGTTTACATTATTTCTTATTCTGCTTTTTATCAACATTTCCGCCGCATCCGCAATATATTCTATATCCCGTTCAAATACCGTATAAAAATCAATTACATATTTATCATCCCTGCACTGTCCCGGCAACCGGGGGAGTGCATGAAAGAAAATAATCATTTATTTCATCAGGCTTCATTCCCGGGATATTTATTTCAACTCCGGAACTCTCAAGTTCTACGCCGGGCATCGATCCTCCGCCGTAAGCTGCCTTTGTTTCCCTTATATGTAAAAAAATCAGTTCCGGTTCTTTTCTCCATCAGGCTTAGAAAATAATTAACATTCCGCATAACATCAACCGGTTTCTGCATAATCAGTTTCCAGAGTTCAATATCCTGCTGGCTTCCGTTCACATACTCAAGAAGAGTCTCCTGGAGAATCATATAGGTAATTTTATCAACACGGATCATCCTCATCAGGGGATTCTTCCTCAGTTTTGCAATAAGAGGTTTTGCTCCCTACAATGATTCCGGCCTGGCATCCTCCGAGAAGTTTATCTCCGCTGAAACAGACAAGATCCGGTCCCTGTGACACTTCTGCATATACTGTCTGCTCAAACTGTTCACCCTCTTTTTCAGGAGAAAAAATATTTCCGCTTCCGAGATCCCTTACATAAATTATTTTTTCATTTTTAAGAGAAGCGAGTTCTTTCAGAGATGGAGATTCCGAGAATCCCTGTATTTTATAGTTTGATGTATGGGCTGAAAATATCATCGCTGTATTTTCAGTTATTGCATTTTTATAATCTTCAATTGTAGTAATATTGGTTGTTCCTGTCTCAACAAGAATCGCTCCGCTCTCTTTCATGATATCGGGAATTCTGAATCCTCCGCCGATCTGAATAAGTTCACCGCGTGAAACAACAGCCTCCTTCCCTGCGGCAAACTGTTTCAGTATAAGAAAAACACTTGAAGCGTTGTTGTTTACTATCAGCGCATCCTCCGCACCGGTGAGCTGGCAGATAAGTTCCTCGGCGAATCCCCCTCTCTTCCCCCTGGCCTTTGACGGGATATGAAATTCAAGGTTGCAGTAACCTGAAATCTGTTCTTTTAAAGTTTCAAAAATCTTTTCACCAAGAGGCGCCCTGCCGAGATTAGTATGAATAATTATTCCGGTTCCATTTATAACTCTCTGGAGTTTCTCGGAAATTTTTATTTTTATTCCGGTGATAATACTTTTTTTAAGATCTGCAATCTCCGGAGAAGCTCCTGCCTATTATTGATGCCCTGTATTTTTCAACAGACTCTCTTATTATATCCGCGGCGATTCCTTTCCCTATTTCAGGAATCAGACATGCTATATCGGCATCCTGCATAAGTTTTTCAACCTGCGGAATTCCCCTTAAAAGTTCATTTATATTATTCATATGCCTCTTAAAATGCTGACAGTTTTTTCAAATTCAGTAAACAGTTATATTCAAACAGCGTATGATATTTCAAGAATAATTTTTTTTATAATCAGCGGATAAAAATCGCAGTAAAAACAGTCTGAAACCTGTTTTTACGGAACGTGTTCAGCCCCTGATACTCCGCTGAACATCTTATCAATATCACTTACCTACATTTACTGTCATCTCAACGCTTTCCCAATCATTTCTTTTGAGTGCTGTTGCAGTCACGTTGAATCCGCGGCTGGTCATAACCTTTTCTCCATCCCTGATTGATCTGAACCCTTCACCGGAAAGTTTCTTCATATCGAGCCAGTCCACTTTTTTCTTTGTAAAAAATGCCACCAGTGTATCTTCACCCTCCGGCAGGGAAACCGTAATCTCAAACCCGTCATCCGGGGAGGGTATAGCATACTGTTCATTCTTTTTAATTTCATTGGAACCGGAAAAATCATTAGGATAAAGCAGCACCATGTCACCGCCGGGCTGGAATATCAACTATGGTTATATACCCGTCACTGTTTGAAGAAAAATGAAAAACAACCGAAGTTCCAATCTTCGCGCTGCCGTTCTGTCCAGCGGAAGCAAGTTTTGTACCATCCTTTTTTTCAAGCCATAATTTGAGGCTGATATCAGGGCTGTCATTTCTGAGTTTTTTCAGGTTCTCCCGGGCATCGACCCGCGTCGACAGCGGATTGAATCTGCGGACTGAGCAGGGCTTCGTTCATCCGTTGATTCCCGCCGCCAGAAGGACTTTCACCTGAGGTTCCTCCAGACGAGGAATGGATCGATATTGGGATGCTTGGTCCACAGCGTCGCGGGCAGGTCCGCATCGGCGTCCCGGAGGGACAGAAGATGACGTGTGAAGGCTTCGGCAACGAGAGAAACGTCGCACTGTTGCTGAACGGCGGTGACCCATTTCTTGTCGTAGTCGACGACTTCTCGATGGCACGAGACATTGATAGGCTCTGGCGGAGCTTCCAGGCAGCGACCTCGTTCCACCAGGGCCAGACACTGATGATACCTGGCGAGGGCCCGCAGAATGGATGGGCGGCTCAGCGAGAGGCGTGCGGAAAGGCCGCATCCGCCTGAGCGTTGTTCCCTGCGTTCCGATAGCACATGGCCATTCGGAATGTCAGAAAATCCCGCATGGCCTGGTGCTCCTCGGAAGGCGGCAAGCGTCGGAGGAGTCGGTCATAGGTCACCAGGGCATTCTCGGAGTCCCCCGCCAGATACAGCTTGTCGGCGACTCCCAGGGACAGGGCCTCAACGGCCGGCACGGACCCGGGCTCGGCCTTGGCACTGGTGGTATTCGGTTCCGGAGCGACCGGTGTCTCCCGTTCGGCAGGGGACGGCGTTGATGCGAGTCTGTCGGTCGCTGATTCGGATGGGGCTTCTTTCGGTGTCTGCAGCCTGGCCATGATCGGCTGCGCGGCCACGTAGACGGTGATGGCGGCAGTCGCCACGATGCCGATGATGAGGATTTGTTGCGGATACGAACAGCTCTCGGCCGGATGCATTCCAGCCATCGCCGCCCGTCGGGGGACTGGGTGGGAGGCATGATCTCGGGAGCCTCCGATGGTCTGGATGCAAGATCGAGAAATGACGCGAAAATGTCGCCGCAGCCCGGCTGCTGCAGGATCGGCGAGGCAAACAGTTCGTCTCCAGAGGCAACGCTTTGCTGGCCGGGGCCCATTGAGGAGACAGGGTCAGCATGACCCTCGGCGGCGCGCGGCGTCGCCGCAGCTGGAGTTGGATCAGCCTGAACCTTCTTGCGACGGCTCGGTTGTTTTTTGTTTCTCAGCATCTTTTCTCATCACGGCCAAGCCGCTTCGGCTCAGCCATCGAAGCCAGGGACCACAGCCCTCGCATCTTATGATGGCGTAGCAATTGCTGTGCCAGCCCGCGACACAACGGAACATCGGCGTGGCGAGGGGTTCCGATGGGGTGGGTGTCAGGATTCTATACGAGTCGCCGGATTTTCTGACAGAGAGGAACAACGGTGCTGGAAAGTGGTGGCGTCACCGAGGTGCAGGATCTTGATCTCGCTTCCGATGCCCCCACGGGCATTCTACAAATCACCTGCGGCGGCGGCACCGGAGGGTTGCCGGACGGCAGATTGATCCGGGCGGGCTCTTTCTGGATGTTGTACTGTTTGACCTTGGCGTAGAGGGTGGCGCGGGTGATGCCGAGCAGGGCGGCGGCCTGGGTCTTCTGCCAGTCGGTCTCGTGCAGGCCCGGGCGATCAACTCGCGTTCGGCCTTCTCCAGCGAGAAGTCGTGGACGCGCCGCCGCGAGACCGGGCCCAGTGCCGGTCGGCTCGCCCTCGCTCTCGATGACGATACTGCTGAGGCCGATCTTGTCCGTCGTTTCGAGCAGGATGGCCCGCTCGATCACGTTGCGCAGCTCCCGGCACGTTGCCCGGGCCAGTCGTGTCGGACCAGCGCTTCCAGGGCCAATTGGGTGAGAGCCGTGACCTTTTCTGCCGTCTGGCGGATCGTCGACGTGTTCAGGAAGTACGTGGCCAGCACGGGAATGTCCTCCCGCCGCTCGGGGGACCGGAGCGGCGGCAGGCGGATCGGGCAGATGTTCAGACGATAGTACAGGTCCTGCCGGAATCGTTTTTCGCGGACCTCCTTCTTCAGGTCGCGGTTGCTCGAAGCGATGATGGTGGCCTGGCAGTCGAGGTCCTTGACGCCTCCGACTTTGCGGAACGTCCGTTCCTGCAGAATGCGCAGGAGCTTGGCCTGCAGTTCGAGCGGCATTTCGCTGATCTCGTCGAGGAAGATCGTGCCCGCTCCGGCGGCTTCGAGAAGTCCGGTCTTGTCGCGGTCGGCGCCGGTGAAGGCGCCCCGGACGTGTCCGAACAGCTCGCTTTCCAGCAGGGTGGCGGTCAGGGCGGCACAGTTGATGTCGACGAAGGGGCCATCCGGATGACGCAGAGCGTGAACGGCCCGGGCGGCGACTTCTTTGCCCGTGCCGGTCTCGCCGACGATCAGGACCGGATTGCACCGGCTGGCGGCCACGAGTCGGATCATCTTGAGACAGTTCGCGGCTGACCGGCTCCGCCCGACAAAGCCGACCGCCGCGGCACTGGCATCGACGAAGTGGTCCTCGTGCCGCGTTGTCACATTCGTCGATTGCTGTGTCACCTGAGGACGGCTGTCGGCTGTGACGATCTGACTCAGCATCTTTCCGTTGCTCCAGTGATTCTTCCAGAGGTCTCGACGGGCCGCCGGGGAGCCCTGTCTGTCAGGTCCCTATTGGACACCCCGCACATCGGCCGTTCTGGAAGAAATGCTTTAATTTTTTATTGGACGGACCCTAGTTACAGGACTGCTCTGTCCCGTCGGTGAAAGGCCTCGACGTTATGGGACACTGTGCGTCCCGGCGTAAGAAGTCACGATGTCGGGAGCATTCGGCAGGGAAAGGAATGAGGTTGTTATGGGACGACGGTTCTCGATGTCCCGGTTGCAAGGGACATGATCGCACGAGGGTTCAGGCCGAAAAGTCACTGGGCAGAATCCGCTGGACGTGGGGAAAAATCATCCGCGTCGTTCGTGGAGGACCCGCGGGTCGAGTGTCCGCCGGGGAATGACAAAGCCCTAACCAACGTGCCGGCGGTACTTACGAACGATGGCCCGATTGCCGGGCCGAGAATGCCTCGGCCTGGCACGCCGGTTGCTACGAGTGCGTGACAGCGGCCTGTCGCCGGATCTCGTGCGATGCCCGAGAGGCGGCAAGTGATGTGGAACCCATTTATGGGGCTTGGATATATGAGCGAACGTGACAACCTCGTCGGCCAGCGACCTTCAGACCAACTACATGAAGCTGCTCGTGACGCAGTTGCAGAACCAGAACCCGCTGGAGCCGATGAACAACAACGACATGTCGGCCCAACTGGCTCAGTACTCTCAACTGCAGCAGTTGGAGAACATGAACTCGTCTTTCGGTCAGCTCCTGAGTTCCGTTCAGCGGACTGAAGCCAGCGCGCTGATCGGCAAGACGGTATCCTTCGAGACGACGGCCAATGATGGGACGACGAAGGCCCAGCAGGGAAAAGTGGACGGAGTCACCATCAACAGCAAGGGAGACGTGCTGCTGCAGGTTGGCAAACAGAACGTGACTTTGGCGAACGTGACGGAAATCACAGAATAATACGAAGCGGCGTTTTCAATATAGGAGACAGGAAAATGAGTTATGCATTGTCGTCGGGGGTCACGGGTCTTCTGGCCAATCAGAAGATGCTTGACGTGGCGGGCAACAACCTGGCCAACATCAACACGACGGCGTTCAAGGCCAGCCGCGTCAATTTCTCCGCGTTGCTGGGCCAGACGCTTGCGCAGGCTTCGCAGCCGACGGGCACGATCGGCGGAACGAACCCCGAACAGATCGGCAGCGGCGTGGGAGTCACCAGCATCACGCCCGACACGGGCCAGGGAAGCATCGTCGACACCGGCAACGATCTGGACATGGCCATCGACGGTTCAGGCTACTTCGTGGTCAGCGACGGAGGCGGCGATGAGTACACGAGGGCCGGCACGTTCGGAGTGGATGCCAATGGCTTCCTAGTGGATACGGCCACGGGCTACAGGGTCCAGCGTGTGGGGACCACAGGGAGAGGACGATGGTTTCCAGGTCTCCGGCGAGAGCTCTGATTCGTTTCCCTACAGCATGTCGCTGCCCGCCAGCGCTTCCAGCAGGTTTCGATTACCGGAAACCTGAGTTCCGACGCCAGCAGCACGCCGACGACTCAGGTACTGATGTCGGCCGCCTTGACCTATACCGCCAATGACGGCCAGGATGTGACGGCGAGCACGACCATCGGCTCGCTGGACCAGTTCACCGGAGGTCCGGTCGGGGGACACCTGGGTGCCGCCCAGACCGGAACGATCGCCATCACGGGCTACCAGGCGGATGGCACGGCCATCAACACCACCCTCGCCGTCGACTCGACCACCACGCTCGGGAATCTTATCACCAAGCTCAACAGCACGTTCAACCGGCGCCACGGCCACGCTCGCCGACGGAACGATCCGGATCACGGACACGACCTCGGGATACAGCAAATCGGACCTGCGCCGTCCGTACTGCGGGAAACGGATCGCTGAGGCGCGCCTCCCTATTTTGAGATGGACACCGTCGGAGGGGAGGAAATCAAGAATGTCAGCATCACGGTTTATGACTCTCTGGGCGGCGGTCATGAATGCCGTCCGGCGCCTTCGTTCGCACGAATACGGAGAACAAGTGGGACCTGGTGCTGACTCGGTGACGGGAGACGTGTCGAACATCAACATCGCCTCGCGGCGTATCACGAGATCACGTTTCGATTCTCAGACGGAGCCTTGCACGGGGCTGGGCACCGGCGAGACGGGGCAGTTCGGGCTCACGTTTGCGCACGATCGCGTCGCACACGCAGGCCATCACGATGGATCTTGGCACGCCCGGCTCGTTCAACGGCGTCACGCAGTTCGCCGGCACCTCGACAGCCGTCGCGGACGAGCAGGACGGATTCGCGGCCGGCAGCCTCGAATCGGTGTCGGTGAGCGATGACGGTGTGCTC
>CAVWHP010000018.1:0-43715 GCA_963754825.1 uncultured delta proteobacterium
CATCCCACATGCGTTTTCTTTGCCGGCGCACCGGTTGATTCGATTCGGCGTCCCATTCATTCGCCATCCCGCTACCTGTCAAAAGGTCGCGGCCGGGTCTGTTCGGTGCGTCGTCGGAGCGCAGTCCCGGCCTCTGCCTCCTCCGGCAACCACCAGCCCTTTGACCACTGAACCCTCACCTTCTTTGCCTGTTCTTTTTGGTCAGCCGCAGTCCTGGGTGCGGAAAAGCCTGGATACGCGTCTCCACAGCAAAAGTCAGGCCAGAAAGGAACAAGCGAAATTTTTCGCCTTTTTTCAGCCGAGTTCAAAAAATCAACGCCGGTCACAGTGGGCGCTTTCTGGAGATTTTATGTTCAAATTTGTTTTGCCCGAAAACTGCTTAGCACAAAAAATGTTCATATTTGACGCACTCCTGACGCCGCTGGGTGCAGACGGGAACCGGCAAACAGTCATTGCATCCGTGGCGAGAATGGGAAACTATACACAGGCCCTGGCAGATCCTTTTTCTGGCACACCACTCCAGCCCCGAAGAGGCGGACGCATGCCCAGTACCCGGACGGGACAACCGGAGCGACGACCGTCAATGGACCGCTGTTGACCGGACCATGCAGCGGCACGACTACCGGCCCGAGGCCCTCATCGAGACCCTGCACACGGCCCAGGAAAAGGTACGGCTTCCTGGACCCCGACACCCTCCGCGGCATTGCCGACCGGCTGGGCGTAGCGCCGAGCAAGGTGCTGGGCGTCGCCACCTTCTACAATCATTTCCGCATGCAACCGGCCGGCGAGCACACCCTGGCGGTCTGCACCGGCACGGCCTGTCACGTCAAGGGCAACGATCGGATCCTTGCCTGGACCAGGGAGCAGTTCGGGCTGTCGCCCGGGGAAACCCGCCGGACAAGCGGCTGTCGCTGGTCGAGGTGCGCTGTGTGGGGGCCTGCGCGCTGGCGCCGGTGATCATCACCGACGGCGAGATCATCGGCAAAAAAAGTTTTGCGGAATCCACCACCGCGATCAGGGAGTGGCTGGGCGATGCAGCGTGAAACATTACTGCAACTGACGGAAAAACGGCGACGCTACCTGGCGGGATTTGATCATCATCTGCTCGTCTGCGCCGGTCTGGGCTGCCCGGGAAACGAGGAGATCGTTGCCGAACTGAACAGGATCGTGAACGAACGCGACCTTGCTGACCGGGTGCTGGTGCGCCGGACCGGTTGCATGGGGCTGTGCGCCCTCGGACCCCTGGTCAGGGTGGAGCCGGACACCAACGTCTACCAGGGGGTGCGGCCCGCGGATGCGGACGAGATCGTCACCGGCCCTGGGCCGGGAGCCGGTGGCGCGGCTACTCCTGCCCCCGGACCTGCCCTTCTTCACCCGGCAGCGCAGGCGGGTACTGGCCCTGTGTGGCCGCATCGACCCGGACAATTTCGACGACTACCTGGCGGCCGGCGGCTACACGGCCGTGAGCACAGCACTGACCACCATGCGCCCGGCCGGGGTGATCCGGCTCATCGAAGACCAGCGGTCTGCGCGGCCGCGGCGGCGCCGGCTTCCCCACCTGGATGAAATGGCAGCTGACCGCCGAGGTCGCCCGCGACCGCGGTACATCATCTGCAACGGCGACGAGGGCGACCCCGGCGCCTACATGGATCGCAGCGTGCTCGAGGGCGACCCGCACGCGTGCTCGAGGGCATGATCATCGCCGCCTACGCCATCGGCGCCCGGCGCGGCTACTTCTACATCCGCGCCGAATACCCGCTGGCCGTGCGCCGCTGGAAAAGGCCATCGCCGACGCGGACGGCCGGCCTGCTGGGCCAGCATCTCGGCTCCGGCTTTTCCTTCGCTGCAAAGGTCCGCCTCGGTGCCGGCGCCTTTGTCTGCGGCGAGGAAACCGCCCTGATCGCCTCGATCGAGGGCAAGCGCGGGCAGCCCGCCCCCGGCCGCCCTACCCTGCGGAACGCGGCCTCTGGGGCCAGCCGACCCTGATCAACAACGTCGAAACCTCGCCACCGTCCCGCGATCATCATGCGCGGTGGCGCGTGGTATGCCGGCATCGGCACGGAAGCACCGCGGCACCAAGGTCTTCGCCGTCACCGGCAAGGTCCGCCACGCCGGGCTCATCGAGGTGCCGATGGGCATCACCCTGCGCGAAATCGTCTTCGAAATCGGCGGCGGCGTCCGACGGCCAGGCCTTCAAGGCCGTGCAGACCGGCGGCCCGTCCGGCGGCTGCATCCCGGCCGACCAGCTCGACACCCCGGTCGACTACGAAACCCTCCGCAGCTCGGCTCGATCATGGGCTCGGGCGGGATGATCGTGATGGACGAGACCACCTGCATGGTGGAGTGGCCCGCTTCTTCATGGAATTCTGCATGGATGAGTCCTGCGGCAAATGCGTTCCGTGCCGCGCGGGCACGGTGCAGATGCACCGTCTGCTGGACAAGATTCTGCGAAGGCCGCGCCACGCCGGCCGACCTGGCAAGCTCGAGGAACTCTGCGACATGGTCAGGGACACGAGCCTCTGCGGCCTGGGCCAGACCGCACCCAATCCGGTGCTGCAGCACGCTGCGCTTTTTCCGCCACGAATACCGACTCTGCACCGATAACGTGCGACCGGCGTCGGCGGCACAGCCGCGGAGCACAATTCATGACGCATGCCGCTGACCATCGATTAACGGCGAAGATGAGATGGCCAGCGCCCGAGGAGACCGTCCTGCAGGCGGCGCGGAAGCCGGCATCGACATCCCCACCCTCTGCCACCTGGAGGGACTTGACGCGCGGTGCCTGCCGCCTGTGCCTGGTGGAGGTGGCCGGCACGGCAAACTGCTGCCCGCCTGCGTACCCCGCATCGGCGAAGGCATGGAGGTCATCACCGACCGGCGCGGCTCGCGGTACCGCCGCATGATCCTCGAACTGCTGCTTCGCCGAACGCAACCACGTGTGCGCGGTCTGCGTCGCCAACGGCCACTGCGAACTGCAGGCCCTGGCCAATGACTGGGCATGGATCACGTGCGCTTCCGTACCGCTGTACCCAAATGTGCCGGTGGACACCACGCACGCGCGTTTCGGCATCGACCACAACCGCTGCATTCTCTGCACCCGTTGCGTGCGCGTCTGCGACGAGATCGAGGGCGCGCACACCTGGGATGTCACGCGGCCGCGGCAGCCGCAGCCTGATCATCATCGACCTCAACCCGCCATGGGGCGAGTCGAGACCTGCACCGGCTGCGGCAAGTGCGTGCAGGCCTGCCCCACCGGCGCCCTGTTCGAAAAAGGATGGACCGTCGGCGAAATGCGCCAGCACCGGCCCGCGCTCGTTGCCCTGGTCGCCGGGCGATCGACGGAGGGCGCATGAACAGGCTGCGAGCTCGCCACCGTGTGGCTGGACGGCTGTTCCGGCTGCCACATGTCGCTTTTGGACATGGACGAGCGGCTGATCGACCTGGCCGAACTGGTCGACCTGGTCTACGGCCCCCTGGTCGATCGCAAGGAATTCCCCGAGGACGTGGACGTGGCCTGCATCGAGGGCGCGGTCAGCTCCCGGGCTGACGAACTGCTGCTGCAGCGGTGCGCGCCCGCACGAGACTCCTGGTGGCGCTCGGCGACTGCGCGGTCACCGGCAACATCCCGGCCTGCGCAACATCCGCGGTGCCGAGCGGATGCTGCGGACCGTCTACGTGGACCGCGCCGCTGCACAACCCGGCGTGCCGCGAGACCGACCTGCCCCGCTGCTGACCGAGCAGGCCCGGCCGCTGCACACGGTCGTGACCGTGGACCTGTTCGTGCCGGGCTGCCCGCCCCCGGCCGACTGCATCCATGACGCTGCTCGTCGCCCTGAGCGAGGGGCGGATGCCCGAGCTGCCGCTCGCCACCCGTTTCGGCGCGTAAGGAGGAAGACCATGGCAGAGCAGATCGTCATTGAACCCATCACCCGTATCGAGGGCCACGCCCGCATCTCCCTGCTGCTCGACGAGGCAGGCCGGGTCGCGGAGGCCCGCTTTCAGGTGACCCAGGTCCGCGGCTTCGAGCAGTTCGTGGTCGGCCGGCCGTACTTCGAGATGCCGGCGCTGACCGCACGCATCTGCGGCATCTGCCCGGTGAGCCACGTCCTGGCCTCGGCCAAGGCCTGTGACCAACTGCTGGCGGTGCGCATTCCCGAGACCGCGGCCAACCTGCGGCGCATCCTCAACCTCGGCCAGCTCATCCAGAGCCACGCGCTCAGCTGGTTCTACCTCAGCGCACCGGACCTGCTGCTGGGCATGGACCACCCGCCGGCAACACGCAATTTCCTTGGCATTGCGGCCACGGACCTGCAGTTCGCCCGCGACGGCATCCGCCTGCGCCGATTCGGCCAGCAGGTGATCGAACGCCTGGCCGGCCGACGCGTCCACCCGGCCTGGGTCGTGCCCGGCGGGGTGGATGCGCCGCTCGAGCCCTCGACCCGGGAGGCCATCCTGGCGGAGATCCCGGAGATCAAGGCCTTGGCCTGTGGCCACCTGGAACGCTGCCGGCAGCTGCTCGCCCGCCATCTGGAGGAGGCCCGGGTGTTTGCCAGCTTCCCCAGCCTGTTCCTGGGATTGACCGGACCGGGCGGCCGGCTCGAGCACTACGACGGCCTGGTGCGGATCATCGACGCGGACGGCGCCCTGCTCGCCGACGGGCTCGACCCCGCCGACTACGCGGACACCATCGGCGAGGCGGTGGAGCCCTGGACCTACCTCAAATTCCCCTACTACAAGCCGCACGGCTACCCGGACGGCATGTACCGGGTGGGGCCGCTGGCCCGGCTCAACCTGGTCGACCGCTGCGGCACCGAACTGGCCGACCGGGAGCTGGCTCATTTCCGCAGCCTCGCCCCCGGGCCGGTGCCGGGCAACTTCCACGCCCATTACGCCCGCCTCATCGAGCTGCTCGCCGCGGTGGAAACCATGGAACTGCTGCTGGCCGACCCGGCCAGTCTCGATCGCCGGGTGCGCGCCGTGGCCGGGGTCAACGATACCGAAGGGGTGGGCGCCATCGAGGCGCCGCGCGGTTTCCTCCTGCACCACTACCGGGTGGACGAGCACGGCCTGATCGAACAGGCCAACCTGATCATCGCCACCGGGCACAACAACCTGGCCATGCAGCGCGGCATTCTCCAGGCGGCCCGGCACTACCTGGACCACAACCCGCCCGCCGAGGGGCTGCTCAACCGGCTGGAAGCGGTGATCCGCACCTTCGACCCCTGCCTCTCCTGCTCCACCCATGCGGTGGGCGCCATGCCGCTGGTGGTGCGCCTGCTCGACCCGGACGGCAGCACCGTGGCCGAACTCAAACGCTAAGACGGACTCTCAGCCCCGGCAGGTGCTGCACCGCTGGACACAGATCCTCTCGGCCGCCTACACCCTGCCGCAACTGCTGAGCATGTATTGCAGCGAGCAGATGCACGACCTGCTGCAGTTGACGCCATGGCGGAAAAAGGCGCCGGTGACCGCCGGGCAGGTTCGCTTGGGCCTGCGGTTGTTTTTCAGCCATGTCCGGGTTCGGGACTGGTGGAACCCGAGATGCCGGAAATTCGAGCACGGCTCAGACCCCGGCAAAACCAGGCGAAACGTGCCTTCGGGAAAAAACGCCTGGAAACGGCAAGCAAAGAACAACAGGGCGGCTAATCCGCCCCCGCCATCGTGACAATGGGCATTCGTGAAACTCCAAACTTCAGTTTATGCAAGCATAACTATTCATTTTCCAGCAGCAAATTTAATATATAGAGACAATATTCTTGCCATTAATTTGCGGAAAGTAAGGCGCTAAACCACACATTCGCCATAAATTCATAACCCTCTTGATTCGGGTGTAACCCATCATATGTTAAGGAACTCCAATCATGTACTATTATTGAATAGTGGTCCACTAAAATTGCCTCTTTGGCATTCACTGTGCTTATTATGGCTGAATTGTATATTGGAATATTTTTCCCGTTAGTCTTTGTGTCCGGGGTCAATGTGCCAACCAGTGGCACGGCACCAACGGCTTTGATTTTATCGATCATACGCCCTATGTCATATGCTGTCGTGGCGGGTGAAAGTCCCCATGAGTAATCATTAGTTCCTTCCAGCAGCAAAACGTAATCCAGTTTGCCCCAGATTGATATTGTTGTGTTCATATCTGAGGTAATTCTATTAAGTCCATGGACAGTGGATTCTCCGCCATGGCCCCAATTCAACACAAGGCTTGCCCTACCTGATTGATCCAGCAGGTCCTCCAGTTTTTTCTGAGTGGGGCCGCAATTACACCCATTCGCATCCCAACCGGAATAGGGAATGACAGGGTATCCACAAGTAATACTGTCACCGAAAGTCATTATAATGATATCATCAGCACATGCACCTTTTGTTGGTTGTAAAACGATCACAAAAAACAGAAAACCAAGGATGATTAACCAGCATTCAAAATGTCGCTCGGTCAGCTCCAGCCGGGAGATCGAGCAGGTTTTTGACCAGCTGCTGCATGCGCGACAGGGCGCGTTCCTGGGCGAGCAGCCGTTCCTGGACATCAACGGGCAGACGTTCATCCGGCAGGGTTTCCTCCAGGGAAAGCCTGAGCAGGGTGATCGGAGTCTTCAGTTCGTGGGAGGCGTTGGCAACGAACTCCTTCTGGCGGCGGAAGGAGGTGTACAGGCGATCGAACATCTGGTTGAGCGAGGCGGCCAGTTCGTCGATTTCGTCACCGTTGGCAACAAGCTGAATGCGCCTGGCCAGGGTGTTCTCGTTGATTTCGCGGGCCAGCCGGTTGATCTCCCGGACCGGGCCGAGAATCCGACCGGCGACCAGGTAACTGACCACGACCAGCAGCAGGACGGAAGCGAGCAAGGCCGAGCCGATCACCGTTGCCGCCTCCACCGATTCCCATACCAGGCTCTCCACCGGCCGGGCCACGTGCACCAGGTAGGTGGTCCCGGCCACCGGAACCCTGAACGCCCGGTGCCAGAAGAGGTCGCCTCGTCCGTTCCTTCCTCGTCGTAAAACCGGTTCAGGGCGAGGTTGGTGGGGACGAGGTGGCCCCTGCCCGCCGCCGGCAGGGGCAGGTCGATCTCTCCGGCCAGTGCCGAGGCGAAGACCAGCTGCCGCCGCTCGTCGTAGATCCGCACCCAGTAGAGTCGGGTGAACCGTTCCAGATCCGCTCCCACCACCCCACCGCGTTCCGTCAGCTCCCGCGCCAGTTCCACGCCGACGTTGCGGGCGCGGATCTCCAGTTCCTGGTCGAGGAACTCGTAGGGCGTCTCCAGTCCCCAGAAAAAGACAATCAGGAAGAGCACCGCGGTCGACGCCAGCCCGGCGAGGCTGACCAACAGGGTGGTGCGGGTGCGGATCCTCATGCCTGCACGTCCCTGACCATGTAGCCGATGCCGCGCACGGTGACGATCAGCTGGCCCGCCTGGTCCTCCAGTTTCCGGCGCAGGTTGCGGATATGCACATCGATGGTGTTGGACATGGTGAAGGGGTCAAAGGCGTCGCCCCAGACATGCTCGGCCAGATTGAACCGCGAGATGGCCCGGTTGCGGTTGTAGAGCAGGAACTCGAGCAGGGCGAACTCCTTGGGCGTGAGGCTGACCGGCTGACCATTGCGGCTGACCTCCCGCGTACCCGTATCCAGGTGGATGTCGCCCACGATCAGCAGCGGGCTCGTTTGGGTGTGGCTGCGCCGCAGCAGGGCCCTGATGCGGGCGAGCAGCTCCGCCATGGAGAACGGTTTGAGCAGGTAAACCTCGGCGCCGAGGTCGAGCCCCCTGACCCGGTCCTCGACCTCAACCCGGGCGGTGAGCATGAGCACCGGCGTGGCCACCTGCTGGGGGCAGGACCCGGCGGGCAAGGCGGCGCCCGGGATGCGGGGCAGATCGACCTGCAGACAGGTCGGGCCGACAGGGGCGTTATCGATGGTCAGGCGGCCGCCGTGCCCACCCAGCCCGTTCCGCAGCGGTTGCTCAAGCTGGCCGAGATGCGGTGGCAATCAGAAAAACTTTTGACGCGATACCCAGGCCCGAGCCGAACCATTTCACAAATAAGCATGTTGAGTGAAGAGGTTGAAGGCTGTTTGATAATAGGCGGCGGCAAGGTCTGCGAGGGGTTGTCGTTGGCAATCTCTTCGAGACGATCTTCACCGAGACGGTATCTGTAGGTGTGGAGACTGTTGTTCAACCCAAGAACAGCCAGTTTACCGTCCTGATAGAGGGCGACATCGTGGTTATGATTGAACAGCAGGACTCTGGACTGTTCGTTTGCGGCAAACATATTTTGGCCAAAAAACGGCGCTTGATAAGGGAGTCCCAATAACCCCAGCACCGTCGGGGCGATATCCATCTGGCTGATAGGGCTCGCCACTTGCTGAGGTTGTATATGCCCTGGAGCCATGATTAATAACGGGATTTCATAACTTTGCAGTGGAATCCTTTCGCTGCCGTATACCCTGGCCCCGTGATCAGCAACAACAACGAACAGGGTATTTTCGTACCACGGCGCGTTCTTGCTCTTTTCAAAAAATTCTCCCAAGGCATAATCGGCGTAGCGGATACCATCCAGGCGTGATCCGCCATGCGGTCGCACGCCATCGATACCTACGGGAAAGGTGTACGGCGAGTGGTTGGATGTCGTCATGATAATGGAGAAGAACGGTGCGCCGGTCGCCGCCCTGCTGATCGAAATAGGTGCGGGCATGGTCAAAGAGGTCTTGATCCGATACGCCCCAAATGTTGGTGAATCGGGGATGTTCGATGTCTAACCGGTCACTGACCGCATAGCCGTTGTCGGCATAGAAGGGCTTCATATTGTCAAACTGGCTGAATCCGCCGTAGAGGAAACTGGTGTGATATCCTTTTTCTTGCATAATTTTCCCCCATGTCGCTATGCGATCGTTTCCCGGTCGTTTGACGATGGACTCGCTCGGTATCGGTGGAAATGAGGCGGTGATAGCTTCGAGTCCGCGTACCGTTCGTGTTCCGGTCGCATAGGCTTTGTTAAAAAATAGTCCTTGTTTGGCCAGTTCATCAAAACTTGGGGTCAGCCGCACGGAAGAGGTGGCCACTGCAGCATCTATGTCAAGTCCTTGGCCGCAGGCGTCAACCTGCTCACAACCAAACGACTCCTCGACAATAACGACTACATTCAATTTTCCCAGTCCATTGACCGGACCCAGTACTGACGCGATTGATATCCGAACCGTTTGCTTGCGTCCTGCTGGTGTCAGTTGCCAGTTCTTTTTTCAAGAGACTCGATAAGAACCTGCGCATCGCCGGTTCTGTAAAGAGCATTGTAGTCGAGATGGTTGGTATGCAACGCTTCAAAAAAACTACTGATTCCATCGGCGCTAATTTCATTGACGATTCTGTTTTGAGAAAAATCAAGACTATGTGTTGAGAAAAATGACAGGCAGAGCACCGTGAGCACGGTATGCACAGTGAGCCATCCGGCTCTTCTTGATAAAGATTGCTGAGAAATTGATGTTTTTTTCAATTTATTCCAGTAGAGAATCACCATTACACTGGCGTAGACGGCGACGATTATGAGAAACGAGAAGACATGGTACGATGCTACGATGTTTCCAAAGACCTCATGGGGATAAAGAAGATAATCAACCGCTACCAAATTGAATCGAGCGTTGAATTCCTTGAAGAAATAGATATTGGATTACAGCCAGGTACAGCATTGCAAAGAACACTGCCCAGATGACCCGGCAAGAATAATTTTTCCAGTTACCGATTGGTGAAATTTGCCGGGCAGGATGAAAAGGTACAATGATAACGGACTGAGAATAGCAAGAAGCGTGACAAGATCATTGATCACACCAAGACCGACGGTCGGAAACAAGACGATCACCGAGGTTGTCGGTGCCGCGAAGATGAAAAAAAGAACAAGCCGAAGTAAAATCGAAACAGTGAGGTAAAAAAGTCCAGTCGTCAATAAAATCGAGGATCTAGTATCGGAAAAGACAGCACGAATCAGGCCGACGCTATCAGTGAACGTTGAAGATGACGCTGCGAGGACGTTGTCTTTGAGGGAATATTTGGGGGGATGCAAACATTTGTTTCTCCATGGATGATTGGGTAAGTGGTGAGTGTCTTTTACCCCACCACCCATGAAGAAATGATTAAGCGTCCAACGCTCCTTCTTTTAAATATCCATTTGGGTATTTTAAACTAGTAAATCTCTTGTAACTTATCGTAATTATTGATTCCAGCGCCCAAGCATCCTCTGCCAGCGGTCGGTCGCCGGAACCAGGTTCCTTTCCTCGCCGGCTGCGGACGGACCGTGCCCGTCACCCGGCCACCGCTGGTCAGGGCCCGGCTGGCGAGGCTACACCCGGGATTCGGGGCAGGTCCACCTGCAGACAGGTCGGGCCGGCAGGGGCGCTGTCGATGGTCAGGCGACCGCCGTGCAGTTCAACGATGCGCTGGACGATGGTCAGGCCGAGTCCCGCTCCGCCGTGTTCGCTGGCGCGGGATTTCTCGCAGCGGAAGAACTGGTCGAAAATCCGCACCTGATCCTCGGCGGCGATGCCCTGGACCGGTGTTGGTGATGGTCACCCGGACCCGGGTGGCCTCCTGGAAGGTGCGGCAGGTCACCGTCCCTCCCGGGACGTTGTAGCGGATGGCATTGTCGATCAGGTTGATCAGCGCCCGCTGGATCTTCTCCCGGTCCGCCTGGATGGGCAGAGCACCGTCGAGATCGGCCTGCAGGGTGAGCCGGCGCTCGTCCAGCAGCACCTGGAATTCGTCGAGAACCGTGCGCAGGAGCGCGTGCAGGCAGAAGGTCGTCCGCTCCAGGCGCTCGGTCAACTCCAGCCGGGAGAGATCGAGCAGGTTCTTGACCAGCTGCTGCATGCGCGACAGGGCGCGTTCCTGGGCGAGCAGCCGTTCCTGGACATCAACGGGCAGGCGCTCGTCCTGCAGGCGTTTCCTCCAGGGAAAGCCTGAGCAGGGTGATCGGTGTCTTCAGTTCGTGGGAGGCGTTGGCGACGAACTCCTTCTGGCGGCGGAAGGAGGTGTGCAGGCGATCGAACATCTGGTTGAGCGAGGCGGCCAGTTCGTCGATTTCGTCACCACTGGCGGTGCGCGGCAGGCGAGTGGCCAGGGTATTCTCAGTGATCTCGCGGGCAAGGCTGTTGATTTCCCGGATCGGTCGCAGGATCCTGCCGGCGACCAGGTAGCTGACCACGATCACCACCACGACCGAGGCGAGCAGGGCCAAACCGACCAACGCCGTTGTCTCGATGGATTCCCAGACGAGGCTCTCCACCGGCCGGGCGAGGTGTACCAGGTAGGCCGCTTCGCCCACCGGGATGCTGAACACCCGGTTCCAAAAGGCTGTCCGCTCGTTCGCCCCTTCGTCACTGAAAAAACGATTCAGGGGGATTTCCGTGGGCACGAGGTAGCTGTCGCCCGGCGTCTTTAAGGGCAAGGGGATCTCTCTGGCCAACTCCGAGGCAAAGACCGGCTGCCTCTGTTCATCGTAGATCCGCATCCAGTACAGCCGGGAGAAGAGTTCAAGCCTCTGCGGCACAAGGCCGCGATTCGCCTGCAACTCCCGGGTCAGTTCCTCGGCCACGGCACGGGCATGGAGGTCCAGTTCCTGGTCGAGATATTCCCGGGGCGTTTCCAAGCCCAGGAAAAAGATAACCAGAGAGAGAACGGTGCTTGATGCCAGCCCGGCCAGGCTGACCCACAAGGCGATGCGCGTGCGGATCTTCATGGTTGCGCGTCCCTGACCATGTAGCCGATACCGCGCACGGTGACGATCACCTGGCCCGCCTGGTCATCCAGTTTCCGGCGCAGGTTGCGTATGTGCACATCGATGGTGTTGGACATGGTGAAGGGGTCGAAGGCATCGCCCCAGACATGCTCAGCCAAGTTGAACCGGGAGATGGCCCGGTTGCGGTTGTAGAGCAGGAACTCGAGCAGGGCGAATTCCTTGCGGGTGACACTGACGGGCTGACCGTTGCGGGTCACCTCCCGCGTACCGGTATCCAGGTGGATGTCGCCCACGGTCAGCAGCGGGCTTGTCTGGGTGTGGCTGCGCCGCAGCAGGGCCCTGATGCGGGCGAGCAGTTCCGCCATGGAGAACGGTTTGAGCAGGTAATCGTCGGCGCCGAGGTCGAGCCCCCTGACCCGGTCCTCGACCTCGACCCGGGCGGTGAGCATGAGCACCGGCGTGGCGATGTTCTCGGCCCGCAGTTCGCGGAGCACGGCAAAACCGTCCTGTACCGGCAGCATGATGTCGAGGATGAGCAGGTCGTAGGGCTCGGTGCAGACCATGTCCAGACCGATGGCCCCGTCGCCGGCCGTGTCCACCGTATAGTTCTGCCGCCGGAGAGTGGTGGCGATCTGCTCGCGCAACTCCGGCTCGTCCTCGATGATCAGTACCCGCATGTCCCGTCCCCCCGAAAGTGCGGCCGAGACCATCACGGCCGCCTGACCCGACTCTATGTGGCCCACATGAAAAAACGATGAATTTCAGCCCGGCGAAGAAAATTTTTCTTCACCATTTCTTCATCGACCCTGTGCTAGAAGGAGTACCCAACACTCCTTTGCCTCATCGGGTTGCCCCTTATGCCTATAAAAACGCAGGCGACGCTGACCATTCTGACCCTGATGACCGCAACATTGCTCATCACGGTCATGGATCTGGACCGGGAAACGGCCCGGCTCTTCTATGCGGAGAGCAGCGGCTTTGCCAGCGGCGATCGCCTCCTCTGGCGGACCCTGTACCGCTACGGCGAGTGGCCGGCCCTGCTGCTTGCCGGCGGTGCCCTGCTCGGACTGATCGCGGGTTTCTTCCGGGCCGGGTTGCGGCGCCACCGCCGCGCCTGTGTCTTTCTGCTGCTCGTCTATCTGCTCGGCCCGGGCCTGCTCGTCAACGGCATCCTGAAAAATTACTGGGACCGACCCCGGCCGGTGGATGTGGTCGATTTCGGCGGCAGCCAACCTTTTGTTCAACTCCACGCACCGACATTCGCCGGCGCGGAGGGCCGATCTTTTCCCAGCGGCCACGCCTCGGTGGCCTTTTATCTCGCCACCCCCTGGTTCCTGCTGCGCTCGACCAACCGCCGGGCGGCTCGCGCCTGGCTGGGGGCGGGCCTCGCCTACGGCAGTCTGATGGGCCTCACCCGGATGGTGCAGGGCGCCCATTTTCTCACGGACATCGTCTGGAGCTGGGGCCTTCTCCACCTGCTCGGCCTGTTGCTGACCCCTTTGCTCGGTCTGGACGAGCCGGTGCCGGTCCTGACCGGCCCCCATCGTGCCGCATCGACGGCCAGCCCGCCAGTGCTTGCGGGATGGGCGCGACCATGGTTCGCTGCCCTGCGGACCGGACGCGCCCAACTGGCCACGGCAGTGCACCTGCTCCGCCTCGCCGGTTCGCGCGGCAGGCGACTGCTGACCGGCAGCGGTGTTGCGGGGGCCACGCACCACCTCGTCAAACTGGCTGTTTCCGTTGTCCTGCTCCTGCTTATCGGCCGCTCTGTCGATCTGCACGCGATGGCCGAAGCGGTCGCGGCCATCCCGCCGCCGATGCTGGCCGCGGCCCTGGCCCTGCAACTGGCCAGCAACTGCGTCGCCGCCGGTCGATGGCATCTGATCATGCACCGTATCGGCGTGCCCGGTTCGTTCGCCTTTTACCTGCGAAGCTTTTTCAAAGGAGCCTTGTTCAACCAGGGACTACCCACCAGCATCGGCGGTGACGGCTTGCGCATCCTCGATGCCGCGCGCGTTGCCGCGCATGGGGAGGACGCGGTGTTCGGTGTGTTCATCGACCGGATCATCGGCCTGACCGGCCTGCTGCTGCTCAACATCGCCGCCCTGCTGGTCAACCGCGCCCTGCTGCCCGGATCGGGTCGTCCTGCCCCTGCTGGGCGTCCTCGACCCTGCTCACCACCACCCTGGCGGGCCTCTTTTTTCTCGCCAGGATCGACCTGTTCCAGCGAGGTCGGGTCCTCGGCTTCCTCGGGCGGCTCTCGAACCGCTATCGCCAGGTGTTATCCTCCACCCCGGACCTGATCCTGCAGACCGGCCTGTCCCTCCTCACCCACCTGCTCGCCATGGCCGCCTTCGCGGTGCTGGGCAGTGCTGCCGGCCTGCACTACCCGCTGCAGGTCTACCTGGCGCTGGTGCCGCCGGCGGTGCTGCTCACCATTTTGCCCGTCTCCCTGGCCGGCTGGGGCATCCGTGAAGGGGCCATGGTCGGCCTCTTTCTCCTCGTCGGGGCGGACAAGTCGGCGGTGCTCACCTTCTCGATCACCTACGGCCTGGTCAACCTCATTGCCTCGCTGCCCGGGCTCCCCGTCTATCTGGGCCAGCGGCACCGGCTCTGAGGCGAACGCCGCCTCTCCTCCCCTCTCCACCGGTAACACACCATGCACATCGACACCATGCGCCGCATCGACCGCTGGGCAGGCACCCCCCTGACCTGGCTGCTGACCCTCGTGCTCGCCCTGCGCGACCTCCTCCGCCGACCGAGCCCGAGAACACCACGGCGGGTGCTCTGTATCGAACTCTCCGAAATGGGCTCGACCATCCTCGCCGAACCTGCGATGCGAAAACTCCGCGACCGGCTGGGCTGCGAACTGTCTTTTGCCATCTTTCGCAAGAACCGACCCAGCCTGGACATCCTCGCCAACATCCCGGCGGACAATATCTTCACCCTGCGTGAACACGGCCTGCTGCCCCTGCTCGCCGATACGCTGCGCTTCCTCGCCTGGACACGGAGGCAGGGGATCGACACGGTCATCGACCTGGAGCTGTTTTCCCGCTTCACCGCCCTCCTGGCCGGGGCCAGCGGCGCGGTCAACAGGGTGGGCTTCGACAACTTTCACGGCGAAGGCCTCTACCGGTGGCGGGCTGCTCACCCACCGGGTCCTCTACAACCCGCACCTGCACATCGCCAAGAATTTCGTCAGTCTGGTCAATGCCCTGCTCCCCGGTCAGAACACCTTGCCCGCCGCCCGGATGCAGGTCGGCGACGAGGAAATCCGGCTGCCGCTGCGCGCCAGTTCCCCGGAGGAACTGGCCGTGGTACGCCAGTGCATCCATGCCCGGGCGCCCTTCTATAACCCGGACCGCCACCGCCTGGTGCTGATCAACCCGAACGCCAGCGAACTGCTGCCACAACGTCGCTGGATGCCGGAGCGGTATGTGGAGCTGATCCGGAGGATAATCGCCGAGCACGACGAACTGCTCGTGCTCGTCACCGGTGCACCCGGCGAGCGCCAGGAAGCCGAGACGATGTGCGCCCGCACCGGCAGCGACCGCTGCATCAATTTTGCCGGCGCCCTGGCCCTGGAGCAGCTGCCGGCGCTGTACACCCTGGCGCTGCTGATGGTGACCAACGATTCGGGCCCGGGCCATTTCGCCGCAGTCACCCGGATGCCAACCTTTGTCCTCTTCGGACCGGAAACACCGGCCCTGTACGGGCCGCTGGGCAACACCACGCCGATCTTCGCCGGACTGGCCTGCTCGCCCTGCGTCAGCGCCGCCAACCACCGCAAGACACCCTGCGTCGACAACAAGTGCCTGCAGGCCATCACCGTCGACCAGGTGTTCGCGCTGGTGCGCCCGCTACTCACCGCATCGCCGGCCTGAACCACCGCCAGCGGCGCTGTCGGCATGTCCGCCCCCTGGCAGCCGCTTGCCGGCAGACCCACTCCATCGTTCCCTGAACCCTGGCACACGCCCATGCCCATCCGACACCTCAGCCACCGAACCCTGACCTGGCTCCTGCTGTTCCTTGCCCTTACCCTGCGGCTGGCGGTCAGCAGCCACTTCCTGCTCGCCCCGGACGAGGCCAACTACTGGCAGTGGAGCCGCCACCTGGCCCTCGGTTATCATGACCATCCGCCGATGATCGCCTGGGCCATCGCCCTGGCGACCTCCCTGTTCGGCCACACCGAGTGGGCGGTCCGCCTGCCGACCATTCTCGGGCTGACCCTCGCCTCCAGCTTCCTCTGCCTGCTCGCGGCCCGCTGGTTTTCCTGGCGGGTCGCTTTCCACACCGGCCTGGTCTGTGAACTGCTCCTGCTCACCAACGGTTCGGCCCTCATTGCCACCCCGGACGGTCTGCTCCTGCCCTGCTGGGCCGCGGCCTGCTACCATGCGGCGGTGGCGGTTGAATCCGACCGGCGTGGTCACTGGCTCGCCACCGGCCTGTGGTTCGGGCTCGGCCTGCTGTGCAAATACACCATGCTGCTCTTTCCGGCCTCGCTCGGCCTCACCCTGCTGGCCAGCGCGGACCATCGCCGGCGACTCCTCGCTCCCTGGCCCTGGCTGGGGCTGCTCCTCGGACTGCTGTTGTTCACCCCGGTACTCGTGTGGAACGCGCAGCACGACTGGGCCACCTTCCGTCATGTGCTCTACCAGGGCGGCGCCGACAGCAGGACCTTTTTCACGCTGCGCTTTGTCGGCGACTACTTCGCCTCCCAGGCAGCCCTGCTCACCCCGCTGGTCTTCCTGCTGGTCCTCGCGGCCTGGTTCCGCCCCGGACTGTGGTCCCGGCTGGAGGCCGGTCGCGCGGCCCTGCTGGTCGGCCTGTCGCTCCCCGGTTTTCTCGTCTTCCTGCTCCTCTCCCTGCACGTGCGCATCTACGGCAACTGGCCCGCACCGGTGTATCTGTCGGCCCTGGTGCTCATTGCCGCCCTGTTCAGCCGCCGTGCCGGGGACGACGGGCACCTGACCGGCGTCTGGAAAGCAGCTCTTGTCACCGCCGCGGCGATCACCCTGCCGGTCATTGTCCAGGTGGTGTACCCGGTGCTGCCCCTGCCGCTGCGGCTCGACCGGACCGCCAGGGAATGTGCCGGCTGGGACCAGTTGGGCGCCCAGGTCGGCGCTGCGGCCAAGGCCATGGAGCGGCCGGACCGCACCTTCCTCTTCGGCCTGCGCTACCAGTATGCCAGCGAACTGGCCTTCTACACCCCCGGCCAGCCGCGAACGGTCTCCATCAACCGCTGGACCCGACCGAATGTCTACGATTACTGGTTCGAGGACCGCCAGCTCGTCGGTTGGGACGGGGTGGGCATCCTCGAGGACCCGGCCACGGCCGCCGCCGTCAGCACCCTGTTCACCCGCTCGCTGCCGGTCGAGCCAATCGTCCTCCACCGCGATTCTCCCTGGTTCGGCCGGCAGGCCGTGCAGACCCTGTACCTCTTTCGCGGATACGGGTTCCGGGGCGGCCTCCGCTGGCAGCCGCAGGACGCGCACGACATCCGCGCCGGTCGGGACCGCACCGCTGGTGCTCGCCCCCGGGTTGGGCGGTAGACGACCGGCCCGGGCCCGGCGGCCTGATGTTGGCTGGCTGCCGGTGCGGGCAGGTCACTTCGCCTCACCACCATGCCCTCGTGGACGGCGGGTAATGCGACACTCGATGGTGACGAGCGTTCCCTGTTTTCCCTCTAGGAAAAATAGACTCTTAACGAATGGAGAAATAAATTATGGAAAAACGGATGGTTGAATTCATTCTCGTAACGATGCTACTTTTGACATATTCCCCGTTAACCATCGGCTCGCAAGGATTGTCCAGGGACCATTCGGTGGCGGTTGAGCAGAAAATCCTAACCACCACCCAGGCCGTGGTTCTGGGCATTGTCGAAGGGCTGACGGAATATCTGCCGGTCAGCTCCACGGGCCACCTGCTGCTGGCGGAAAAGATCCTGGGCATTGGTGAGGATCCTGATCAATCTCCAGGCCAGCGGGAACGAGCAAAAGAAGCCGTTGACGCCTACACCATCTGCATCCAGGCCGGCGCCATCCTTGCCGTATTATGGCTCTATTTCGGGCGGGTCAAGCAGATCCTGCGTGGGGTGGTGGGAATGGACGCCGCTGGTCGCCGTCTGCTTTTAAACGTAACGGCGGGTTTTTTGCCTGCGGCGTTTTTAGGCTTGCTGTTCAATAAGGTTATCAAGACATACCTCTTTGGCCCTTGGCCTGTTGTCGTCGCATGGCTGCTCGGGGGTCTCGCCATAGTGGTCGTGAGTCGGCGTCAGCGAACGCAGAGTCCGGGAGAAAATCCCGGCAACCGGCTTGACGACCTAACCTGGCGGATGGCCTTGATCATAGGTTTCGCCCAATGCATCGCCATGTGGCCTGGTGTCAGCCGTAGTTTGGTCACTATTGTCGGTGGCTTGCTGGTGGGGCTGACAATGGAGGCAGCGGTCGAATTCAGTTTTTTGCTGGGGGTCGTGACGCTTGGTGCGGCCACGGCGTATGACACCCTGCAGCATGGCCCCCTGATGCTGCAAACATTTGATCATTTTTCGTTGATTGTCGGCGTGGTGGTGGCCTTCATCGCTGCCGTCATCTCCGTCAAATGGATGGTGCGCTACCTGTCCCGGCACGGATTGGAAATCTTTGGCTACTACCGTGTGCTGATCGCGGCGGCGACGACCTTCCTGCTGGCGACGCAGTTGATATGACTGGAATTGACCACCTGTCGGTCTTGAAGTCGTTGGCACTGGACGCAGAGGCTGAGGCTCTGCTTAAAAATCACGAGTTGCGCTCCAGGCAGGTTGGGGGCACCTCTGTTAAAAATTGCAGAATCCTCCCGGCAAGCACCTCTTCCCGGTTGCGAAAGAAGTGGTCCGCGCCGTCGATGCGTATCGAGGTGATCCGCGGCTGAGCGGAGCAGGACCCGGGTGCGGCCAGCAGGGCTTCCTGCGCCGCGGTGATCAGGCAGACCGGGAGCGAGAGGGTCGGCAGGGCGGAAAAATCCTCCTCGGCCAGCGGCGGCGCGATGGCGGTGTAGGACAGGGCCGCGGCGGTCAGGGCGCCCAGGGCCATGCAGGCGCCAAAGGAGTAGCCGATGAGGTGGTAGCAACGGAAATAGCTGCTGCTCCAGGCGATCACCTGTCGTACCGCCTCGATAACCGGGCCGTAGTCCCTGCGCTGATCAAGCGTGTGCCACACTTCGAAGAGCGGCAGGTCCGGCCGGGGGCTGGTGCTCGTCCCCACGGCCGGATAGTTGAACAGCAGCACCGGCATGATCCGGGCCACCCGGTTGGCCACCGCCTGCACCACGTTGTTGTCCATGTTGCCGGCCAGGAGCGGATGGGGCGGGCAGAAGATGGCGCCCGTTGCCTGGGTGGTTTCCTCCCGAAAGAGCAGCCGTCCTTCCAGTTGGCCACTGCCGCCGGGGATGCTCAGTTGGACCACATGCAGGGCATCGCCCGGCAGATCGCTCATCAGTAGACCCCCTGGCGACCTGCGGGCGTGGCAAAGTCCAGGGGTTCGACGCAGGCAAGCCCCAGGTCGCCGTCGGGACAGACCACGGCGATGGCCGTATCCCGCTCGGCCAGATTGACGATGAGAAAGCTGGGGTCCAAACGGTGGACGATCACCCGGCCGCGCTGCCCGGGCGCGACACAGCGGCTCAGATCCTGGTCCGCCTGCCCGCTCGCGGGGATCGGCGCCAGTTGCAGCCAGAGGGCCGGATCGCCCACCTGGAAGACATCCTCATGCTCAAGACCAGGCGGTGGCGCAAGGGGCGCCCCTCCCGGCTGCGGGCGGTCCCAGCGCACCGGGAAGGTGACCCCGAACAGGCTGTTGCCGAAGCCGGGCAGGATCACCGCCCGGGGGAATTGCGTCCGCAGTGCCCCCGCGGTCCGGGCGTCCAGGTGCATGCCGCCGGTGTGGATGCCGCGGATCCGCTGCCGCTGTTCGGGGCGCATCAGGGCGGCCAGGGCCACCAGCAGCGGCGGCGTGGTGAACAGGGTGTCGATCTGCTGGTGACCGATGATGTTCATCGCCTGGGCGAGCACATGGTCCATGTAGAGGGTGAAGCCCGCGGAGCCCCTGACCTGCCGCTTGATCCAGCGCACGTCGCAATCGACCGTGAAGGGTTCGAGGCTGCCCAGGGACCGGGCCATGGAGCGGGCGGAGCGGTCGATGATGTGCGGCCCGCCCGGACCGACAAACAGCCAGCGCCCCTGATGGGGGAACCCGTGTTCGGCCACCGCCTTGAGCCAGGGTTGGATGAAGGCGCTGGTGAACTCCTCCCGGGAAAACACCCGGCGGCAGGGATCACCGGTGGTGCCGCCGGTTTCGGAAAGCAGCATGGTGGCCAGATTCCGGTGCAGGGCACGGGGGATGAAATCGGTCACCGGCCGGGTGCGCAGGGCGCTGACCTCCATGGGGCCGAGGCGGTGGAAATCCCCGCGGCCGCGGATTTCCCGACGCACGTCGAAACCAAGCTGGTGTTGCCGTTCCAGCCAGTAGGCGCTGCCCTGTTCCGGATCGAAATGCAGGGCGAGGACAGTGGCGATGTGGTGGGCATTCATGAGCGTTTCCAGGAAAGGAGGAGCAGGGGGAGCAGCAGCATGTCGCAGAGGATGGCCAGCCACAGGGCGCCGCTGATCAACAGGCCGAAATGGCGCAGGGGAATGAACGGCGAGGCGAGAAAACCGAGGAAACCGGTTCCGGAAATCACGGCCGCGGTGAGCATCGCCGGCCCGGCATAGTGGATGGTGTCCTCGAGTTGGCGTACCGCCCTGCCGGACGCCCGGGTGGCCGTCTGCAACCGGTGCAGGAAATGGATGGTGTCGTCCACGACGATGCCAAAGACAATACTGGCCACCGTCACCGTGGCCACGCTCAAGGGGATGGACCACCAGCCCATGAGGGCGAGGATGAAGAAGACCGGCAGGATATTGGGGATGATGGCCAAAAGAGCGAACGACCACGAGCGCAGGGCCAGACCCATGACCAGGGAAATGGGCACAAAGGCGCTGGCAAAGCTGGTGAGCAGGGAGGTGAACAACTGCCGCTGTCCCCGGCAGTAGAGGGGGACCGAGCCGGTGACATAGGGCTGGGGCTGCGCGCCGAGCCGTTGTTGCAGCAGGGTCTCCAACTCCTCGGCGAGCGCCAGGGTCGGTTCCGAGGCCACGGTCCGGAGCAGGACAGTGGCCCGCTCCGGGCGCTGGTCCATGGTGTCGAGGGTGAGCAGGGTCGGAAAACGGGCGCCGTGTTCGGTGGCCTCGGCGATCACCGTGCCGTCGCCAAAGGTGTAGAGCACCTGGGTGACCTCCGGGTTGGTGCCGGCATACTCGGCAAAGACGGCGCGCAGTTGACCGTTGGCGAGCCGATTGCCGGCCAGGTCGATCTCAAAGGGGGTGAGGCCCAGACCACCGTTTTCGATCTCTTGATAGTGGTGGCGGACCTGGGCCGTGTCCTGAAAAAAATCGAGGATGAGGGAGCCGGTCTGCAGACGGCTGAGGCCCACCCCGGAGAGCACGATCAAGCACCAGGAACAGCCCGGCGAACCTCAGCCGGTGGCGGGCCATGAAGCCGACATAGCCCGGCGGCAGAGGGATGGCCCGGCAGGGCGCGGGTTCAAAGAACAGGCCGAGCACGATCAGTGAGGTGGCCAGCGACAGCGCGCCGGCCACGGCGCCCCAGAGGCCGAGCTGGCGGATGGGCAGGTAGCTGCTGAACACCAGGGAGAAAAAACCGATCATGATGGTCAGGCCGGAGAGCAGACTCGGCGGCGCCACCCGGGCAAACAGGCGGACACCGTCCGGATGGTCCGGGTCCGGCTGCTTGCTCACCAGGTGGATGGCATGGGCGATCCCCAGGATCATGGTGCAGGGCGGCAGGGCCAGCAGGATCATGTTCAGCCTGACCCCGCACAGGGCCATCACCCCGGTGATCTGCAGGGCGGGCAGGACACCGCAGAGGAGCACGAGCACCACATTGCGCCAACTCCGGCCGAGCACGATACTCCCCAGGATCAGGATCGCCAGCACCACCGGAAACAGGGTTTGCGTGGACCTGGCCGAAAGCTGGTCGAGCAGGGTGGTGAGATACCAGACCCCGCCCAAATGATACGGCACGTCGTGCTGCTGCAGCACGCCCTCGACCTCGGCGAGCAGGGTGGCCAGCGCCGCCGGACTGCTGTCCGCTTTGGGGACGACGAAGAACAACCCCACCTGCTGGCCGCTCAGGGAACGGATGGCCAGGGTACTGAGCCGGTCGGCGCTGGTCTCGGCCTGCAGGGCGTCGGCGATCTCCTCCTGGGAGAGCAGGTCCAGGCCGGGCAGGTACAGGATCAGCGGGTCGATGATGCGGTAGCGGGCGACAAACTGCTGATACTGCTGCCAGTGCGGATCATCGGCCGCCTGCACACGGCCAGCGAATTATCCACCCGGCTCTGCAGGGCAGCGACACCGCTCACCAGGGTCAGGCCGACAAACAGCAGCAGGGTGAGCGCCCGGTGCCTGCGCAGGGCCGTGGCAAAATCACGGAAAAAGCGCTCCATGGCCTGCGCTCAGTGTTTCTTGAGAAAGGCGCTGGTCCAGGGGGTGATGCATTTCATGCCGGCGGAAGCAATGGCATGGTTGACCCGGTTGGCGACCAGATCCCTGGGCCCCTGGGAAAGGATGGCGTCGAGCGAGCTGAGAAAATAATCGATCTGCTCGGCGGTGATCACCAGGGGCGGATAGACCCGCAGCACCGCCCGGTTGTTGAGCATGAGCGTACCGAGGATGCCGAACTGCTTGAGCAGGGCCGCGGCCACCATGCCGGGCAGGTGTTCCTTGAGCACGTTGCGCGAACCCCGGGATCTTGGCCGGCAGATACCGGGCCTGATCAACGATGCCTGCATCGAACTCGATGCCCACCATCAGCCCGCGGCCGCGGACCTCGCGGATCCAGTGCGGATGCCTGGCCTTGATCGCCTGCAGTCCCTGCATGAGCCGCTCGCCCAGGGTGGCGGCCCGCTGGCTCAACTGTTCCTCCTCGTAGACCTCGAGCGCGGCCAGGGCCGCGGCACAGCAGGTGGTGCGGCCGCCAAAGGTGGAGGTCTGCACCAGGCAGTCATGGGGATTGTCGTAGGCGGTGGTAAAGACCTTGGTGGTGGCGACGGTGGCGCCGATGGAGGCCAGGCCGCCGCCGAGCGATTTGGCCAGCGCCATGAGGTCCGGCACCACCTGCTCGTGCTCGCAGGCGAAGAAGGTACCGGTGCGGCAGAAGCCGGTCTGGATCTCGTCGAGGATGAGCAGCACACCGTAGCGGGTGCACAGGTCGCGGACCTGGCGCAGGTAGCCGGGCGGCGGGACGATCACCCCGGCCTCGCCCTGGATCGGCTCCAGGATCACCGCCGCCACCGCATCCTCGCCCTCCGGCGGATTGATTCGCAGCAGGGCTTCCAGGGCCGCTGGCATCGCCGTAGGGTACGGTCTTGCCCGGCAGCAGGGGGAAGAATTCGCGCAGCCGCTGACCGCCGGTCACCGACAGCGCTCCCAGGGTCTTGCCGTGCAGCGAATTCTCGGCATAGATGAAACGCGGTCGTTTGCCTTTGAAGTAGCGGGCCGCCAGTTTGAGCGCCCCTTCCACCGCCTCGGTGCCCGAGTTGCAGAAAAAGAAACGGTCCAGGGTGCCGGGGGTGAGCAGGCTCAGGTTATGGGCCAGACAGGCGGCATAGGGCAGAGCAGTTCCTTGGACAGGTCCACCCGATTGTGGGCCAGCACGTCGAGCAGCGCCGCCTTGACCCGGGGATGGTTATGACCGAGGTTGAGCGCGCCGTAGGAGGAGACGAAATCGAGGATGGCGCGGCCCTGGCCATCGATGATGGTCGCGCCCTGGGCCGGACTGCGGCTGGATGGCGGTGTATTCGCCCATCTCCAGCAGGTCGACCAGGCCCGGGGTTGATGTACTGCCGGAACAGGGCCACGGCCTCGGCATAGGGTTTGCTGCTGACGTCTTCCAGGGCGATCCAGTTCTTGTGCATGGGGGTCTACGTGTTCAGGCCGCCGGTTGGGCGGCGGTGTAGGGGTAGGCCTGAAAGAATTCCTCCAGGGCGGTGGCGGTGCGCAGCGCCTCCAGGGTGTTGCCCTCCAGGCTGATGTCGCCCTGAAAAAAGCCCTGCTGGGGTGGCAGCAGGCCGGCCACGACCGCAAGGAAGGTCGCGGGCTGCACCCGGTAGCCGAAGGCCCCGTCGTGGTCCAGGGGCTATGCGGACCAGGCGCCCCGGTTCGATTTCCAGGGTCCGGCTGCTACACGGGGCGATCTCGAGCCAGAACCGACAGGACAGGGAGACCAGACCGGCAAGGAGCTGCCGGCCAGAAAATCAGGGAGAAAGCGGTCGAAGTAGTCGTCGATGCGGCGCACCTCCGGCGGCGACAGCACCAGCGCCCTCTCCTCCTCCTTTTCCGGCCAGATAGAGGCTGAAGGCGGTGAGCAGTTCGTCGGTCGAGAGGGCGGGACGCCAGTCGCGGCCGAGGAGGGCATCGAGTCCCGCTGCGGTCAAAGCGCAGGTGCTCCTGCATGTAGGCTGCATAGATGGCGGTCTTGCGGGCCAGCATCCGTTCCGCTGTCGTCGGCGGCGGGTCGGTGCAGGCCTCGGCACCGACCAGGCAGGCGGCCCTGCGGCCAAAGGCGGCGTTAAAGCACCTCTTCCAGCATCCGGTTCGGACAGGGCTCGGCGCTGAGCAGGTGAAAGGTCCGGCCAGGGCTGTCAGGGCTGTCGGCGAGGCGCAGGATGGCCTCGGCCACGTCGTCGTCGAAGATGAACGGCAGTGAGCCGGTGGCATTGCCTTGCACCCGGAGGGTGTCGGCATGCTCCTGGCGGCGATGGGCGGCGAGCAGGACGCGAAAAACACCGTCAAGGAAGATGAAGGGGCCAAAGGTGTTGACCGCGGCCTGCGAAGGGTGGCGTTCGAGGACGATGCCCGGGCGGTAGACGGTCACCGGCGGGCCATCGCCGGCGGTCTGCCGGGCGCCTGTCCCGCAGGAACTGTTCACCGCGGAATTTGCTCGCCTCGTAGCCGTTGCGAAACCCCTGGCCGCAGTCGAGTTCGTGCTCGTGGAAGAGCGCCGTCATAGGTCGCCGCGGACAAAGGCGGTGGACACATGATGGAGATGGGCGCCCGCCTCCGTTGCCAGGGCGAGACGTGGCGCACGCCGTCGATGTTGACCGGTTGATAGTCGGCCAAGGTGGCCCCCTTGAAATCGGTGCGGGCGGCCAGATGAAAGATGGCGGTCACCGATTGCGGCCAGCGCCCGGTAGGTCTCCGGGGCAAGGCCAAGGCTGGGTAGGGAGACATCGCCCTGCAGGTGGGTGCAACCGGGGTGCGCCAGGGCAGGTCGCGTTCCTGGGGGCTTGCGGCTGAGCACCTGCACCTCCCGGCCCATGGCGAGCAGCGCGGCCACCAGCGGCCGGCCGACCACACCGGTGCCGCCGGTGACCAGCACACGCCGGCCGATCATTTGACCACCTGGCGGGCAGCCTGCTGCTGCCACTGGGCAAAGCTGGCTTCGGTTTGCACGGCGGTGGGGATAGCTTCAACCAGATGACGAAGATTGCGGTCCATATTGTCGATATACTGCTGTCGTAGAGTTTCGTCGCTGAAGCGCAGCGCCTTCTCGCTCCAGGCCTGGCAGTGGCCGCAACGCTGACAGCCGAGACGGCATGCCGGCGTGGTCCGGGCAAAGAAGTCGAGAAAGCCGTCCAGGGCCTTGTTGTCGAGGATGACCTCCAGCGGCGGCAGGCGGGTGCCATCGCCGTTGTCGCGAAAGGCCAGCCAGTGCGGCCAGCCGAGCAGGTCGAGCAGGTTGCCGGAAAAGGACCGGGCCAGATAGCTGCGGCAGAGGCGCAGGATCTCTGGGCCCGGCAGTCCGCGCCCGGCGATCTTGAAATGGCTGATCCCGGTTGCCTCATAGAGGTGCAGGTCTTCCGGCCGCACCCACGGGCTCTTGAGAAACTCGCTCTCGGAGCGGAGTTTGCGCAGGTAGCACCAGTTGAGATAGTACTGGTTGTAGGGCACGCCCACCCCGCCGCGCAGCAGGCTCTGCGATCCCAGGGCAGCCACGCAGTTGTGGTTGTACTTGAAATGGCACTGACTGAGGCAGACCGGATTGACGATGATTTCCAGCGGCACCGGACTTTCCCCGCAGGCAACCCGCAGGAATTGAAAATCCCGGTTGACCTCGACATCGAGGACGATCCGCGCCCCGCCGGCCTCACAGTACTGGTGGATGCCGGCAAGGGCGCCCACATAGCCGATGGTGGACATCACCACCTCCAACCGGGGCGCGGTGGCATGGATGATCTCCACCAGATAGGGCACGGCCACGGTGACCGAGGTGACACCGCTGTCCACGAGGAAGGCAAGCAGTTCAGCCAACTCCGTGCGACCCTCGTGGGTGTACTCGTGGTTGCTGTAGCTCGGGGCGTTGAGCAGGTAATTGAAGGCGATGCCCTGGTCCCTGGCCTGGGCCACATGGCGCTGGAATTGCTCCCGGCTGACGGCAGGCAGGTATTTGGCAGGACGGGCCGAGTTGAACGCCCCTTCCTGAAAGGAGCCGTAGAGTTCGAGCACCCGGCCGCCGCTGCCGGCGAATTCGCTGTTGAGTTCAGCGAGTTGGTCAAGAAATTCCGGGGTAAACGGGGTGGGGACGGTGAACTGACGCATCAGGGTTGGGCCTCGGCTGCGGCATCGATGGGCAGGGATGCCAGGGTCATGGGGTTGCGATCGGGAAAACTTTCGCTGTGCCGTTCCAGATCAAGACGCAGGGGCGCGGCCTGGAGATCCACACCAGCCAGGGATATCCGCACCGTTTTCGCCCCGCCGGAGGCCAGGGCCTGCTGGTCCGTGCCGATCACGCAACTCCGTTCGCTCAGTCGTCGCTCCTCCCTGCCGGCCACCAGGATCAGGCGAATCTCTTTGCTGCCATAGGTGCCGGTGGGCAGGTCATGGGGCAGGTTGTTGCGCACCGTTACCTCGAGCACGCTGGACCCCTGGTGGCTGGGGCGAAACCGTCAGGGTCAGGCCTCCGGGGAACCGGGCCATGCGTTCCAGGTTGATGTCGTGGCTGCGGGTGGTTTCTTTTTTTCAAAGGCGACCAGCAGGTTTGAAAAGAGATTGGTGCCTTGGGTGACCGTGCGTTGCACGCTGGCCTGATGGCATTCCTGGCAGGTCGGGGCAGGCTGGTGCGCGGTCGCCTTGCTGCCACTGCTCGTGGGTTTCTCCATGGCAGGGGGCGCAGAGGGCGGGACTGGCAAAGGCGGTTCGCTCCTCCCGGATCGGATGGGGTGACACCAGGGCGGTCGAACCATGGGGGCCGTGCATGGCGCCGTCAACGAGATGGCAGCTGATACAGGTGATCCCTTCCTCCCTGTTGAAGGCCCGGCTCACCCATTGTCCGTCGCGCACGCCGAGAGGCCGGTGGCATCGCAGACAGTCCTCCCCGGGAGGATCACCCGCAGCCTCGAGAAAGGTTCTGCTGGTGGAGGCCTGCGCATGCACGCTGCGCTGCCATTCCAGGTGTTGCTGAATGTGACAGGAGCCGCAGGCACCGGCTGTCGGTCCGGCCTCGCCTGAGGGTGGGATGCGCGTCAGCTGGTCAAAAGAGGTGCAGCCGGCAAACAACGTGGTCGCCAAAAAAACAAGGTAACCGAACCACTTGATCGAGCAGGAGCCAGGCAACGGGAGAACGTTCCCGCCCCCGGACGGGTGCGGCCGTGTTTGCGGTGGAAGGATCTGCTCCCTGTCCTGAGCGGCAGCGCCTTCCTGTCTTTTGAGCAGCACTCTCATGCCTCGATGACCTGGTTCAATCTTTTCATCTGCAGCGAGCAAGGTCGGCACCTGCCCCAAGCGGCACCACAGACTGCGCACCTTCTTCCTGGGCGGGACTCGACAGACCGGCATCGTCGCAAAAAGCGCGGCAGGTGCTGTTTCCCTGATGCCGCTCACGTTTACCACAGGGTAGATGAAGAAATGATGAACAGAGAAGGTCCGAACAGGCCAATGGCGCTCTCGTTGAGCACCATGGGCCGGCAGTGCGGGGCCATCGAGGGGAGCAACCAGGTGAGGGGGCCGGACACGACCTGTTTCGGTTGGACAGGGGGATTGGGCTCCCTGCTTGCGATCATGGGTTGGCCAGGTCGGCGGGTGCCGGCCGCCAGGATTGCCATCATCCTGGCGGCCGGCCATGCTGGCAGTTTCGTGCGAACGTTCGGGCAAATCGTAGTACGAGTCCTCCTCGGCGTTGACCTGCGTCCCGTGATGAAAGGGACCACCTCGTCGAGCACGCCGCTGTCGCCGGTGGCAAGGACATACCCACAGGCGGCCAGCGGCAGCCAGAGATAATCGTCCGAGCAGTGCGTGTGCACCCCGCGACCCGTTGGCGGATGCCACCAGTGCTGCAAAAGCAAAGTGTTATGGAAGGGTAAAGGCAACAATCAAGGATCAAGGCATCTAAAAGCACTCAGACTCAAATTGTCTTGATCAGCGCTGCCAACCCTCCTTCCACATAGCGGGCTTTGATGCCGTTGTCAGCCAGCCGTTGCTGCACCGATTGGCTGACCGATCCGCCGCGAACACAGTAAACGATCACTTCCTGTGTCCGCGGGATCGTCTGTATCCACTGGTCGATCTCGGCCGGATTTTTCCATTGCGCTCCGGCGATCGTCTGCGGGGCTTGTCAAAATCATCCTTTCGCCGGACGTCGAGGAGGGTGACTGTCCTTGCCGGCAGCAATCAGGTGAGTTTCGCAGCTGTAATGGTCTTTTCCATGGTGTTCTCCTACATGAATGTTTTCCAAAGAAATCCTATCCCAGCGCAACCAATAAGGACGGGGATCATATCCAGTTTTAGATATTTCATGGCGAGAAACGAGAGTGCAGCCAATGCAAGGCAAACCAGTCGGCGGTCGCCAGATCGGGAACGGAATGGTTGCACCGAACAGATGCACCTCACCGGTACGACCAAACATGGCATTGATGCCAAACCAGATGGAGAGGTTGAGCACGACGCCGACCACCGCTGCGGTGATTCCCGAGAGCGCACCATTCATCACTTTATTATTTCGGAGTTTCTCGACATACGGTGCACCGAGAAAGATCCAGAGAAAACAGGGGGCAAAGGTCACCCAGACGGTCAGCAGGGCGCCAAAGGTACCGGCGACGTAGGGGTTGAGCACGCCAGGAGTCGCGGAAGGCAGCGAGAAAACCGACAAACTGCACCACCTGAATCAATGGCCCAGGGGTCGTTTCGGCAAGCGCCAAGCCATCAAGCATCTCCCCCGGCTTGCAGCCAGCCATAGTTGGCAACCGCCTCCTGCGCCATATAGGCCAGGACCGCATAGGCCCCGCCAAAGGTGACGGTGGCCATTTTGCTGAAATAGAGCGCGATTTGCGAATACACATGATCCGGACCCAGCATCAGGAGCAACAACAGGACCGGACCCAGCCAGATCCCGCCCCAGACCATCAGCACCTTCAGGCTCCTCATTAAGGTCGGTGCAAATTTTCCGTCCGTATCTGAGGCCAAGAGGATGTCGATGAGTCCATCCTTGTCGTCTGAAGAACTCACCAGTGTTTTGCCGCCGTGAATCCATTTGGGGCAGGCCTCGCCCAGGTAATGAGGACAGACGCTTAAGCCCAGATAGCCAAGGATACCGGAACCGAAAATGACCAACGGAAAAGGAACCTGATAGAAAAACATGGCGATGAAGGAAAGTACCGCAACAGCCACAAGATAGGGGGTTTTCAGGGACTTGCTCGCAATGCGAAAAACCGCCATAACCACGATGGCCAGCACCGCCGGTTTCAACCCATAGAAGAAGGCCTGCACCGCAGCAACCTGATGGAATCCTGCATAGAGAAGAGTCAACGCCAGGACGGTGAACATGCCGGGAATGACAAACAGGAGTGCCGGCGGCCAAGCCTCCCTTGGTGCCGTGGAGCAGCCAGCCGATATAGATGGCTAACTGCTGGGCCTCGGGTCCGGGAAGGAGATTGCAATAATTCAGGGCGTGGAGGAAGCGGTCATTGCTGATCCATTTTCGTTCCTCCACCAGCATCTTGTGCATCAGGCCAATCTGACCGGCCGGGCCGCCAAAACTCAAGAAACCGATCTTGGTCCAGACCCGGAAAGCCTCGTTGAAGGAGACGATTCCGGTGGAACTTGTCTGGTTCTTCCTTATGACATTTCTTCCTCGGTTTATGAGAGAACGACGAGTCTGCCCGTCTTTGGGGTGCATGGCCAAGTCCTTAAACAGAGTGACCGAATCCGCCTTGGTCCAGAGACCGAGATAGCCGGTCAGGCTGCGTTCAGCCTGGTATTCCATGAGCTGCTGGTCGTTCAGAAAAGCTCGAATCTGTTGTCCTTGGGTCTCGATGCGCAGTCGATGCCATTGATCGCGATGGACGGGGATTTCGACACTCTGCCGCTCGAAACGTTTGCCGTTTCTGAACTCGAACAAGACGGCGTTGTCCTCCAGTCCATTGATGCGGAAGACGAAATAATTGGCCCAGTCCCGGATGGCAAAAGCCAGACCAGCGGCTTGGTCGATAGTTCCGGCCATGGGCTTTAGCCCATACTTCGGCGCTGCCATCCCCCATGTTGCTTTCCTTGGCGATGATCAGCGGGAAATAGCAATAGGCCTCGACGTTGTCGAGAAACTCCTGGTAGCGCTTGCCCATGAACCGGGCCATGGTCTGGGTGACGCCGATGGAGATCGACGAGACGAAACGGGAACCATCCTGGAGAATGCCGGGTTCCATTCCGGGAGTCACTGTTTTTCCAGTCACCGGTGATCAGATAGAAATTGGCGGGCGCATCCGTCCGTTCGGGTTCAAGAAAATCATACTTCCCCTGGAAGAACGACTCGGTGAGCTGCCACGACCTGCTCGGGCGTCTTCAAGGCCATGTCGAGCAACCGGCTGGTGCCCAGCAGCCGGCCCAACTGATCGAGCGCTGTTTCCATGGCCGGTTGGTCAAGACGCATGAGCGAGGCCTCGATCAAATCGCCCTTGATGGTGACCTCAAACCCGAGCCGGGTCAGGACGTTGGCCAGAAACTGAATGCGCAGCGAGCGGCCGTGGTAGGCCCCGGCGCCGCCGGCAAAGCTCAGGGTGACGTAGTTGTGCTCGATGTCGGCGCCGCAGAGGGCGTCCACCGTGGCGAAATGGTAGCCAAAACGCACGTTCAGATTGAGATAGTCGCCGGAGAGAATGGCGTAGCTCGCGCCTCCGAGCCGGCTGTTGTCCTGCGGTCGGGCACCCGCAGCCATCAGCGACATGAAATCCTGCGCGCCCACGGCAACGGCGCTGGACCAGTTGATGCCCGGATAGCTGAACCCTCTCCAGAGGGCGGTGAACGGCAGTGCTGATGACGTCATGGGCATTGATTTCGTCGCAGGTGGTCAGGCCCGGACGCAGTCCACCGCCCATATCGAGGGCAAAGAGCATGATCGGGATATTCACTTTCAGCCGGACCGCGTTGCGGGTGCGGCCGATGGTTTCGCCGAAGATTGAACATCTGGCGGACCGACAGTTCGTGGCAGTAGCGGATGATGTCATGCACGGTCCGGCATTTTTCCGGCGAGAACTCGAGCGAATTGGGGTCGGTCAGGTTGAGGGGTGAGATCAGGTCCAGCAACCCGTTGCAGGCGCAGATGGGCGGAGCTGTTGAAAATGGGCCGTTTGATCTGTCGCGCCCCCTGCACCAACGGTTCCTCCACCACGCCCTGGTACACCCGCCCCTGGCTGGCCCAGAGGGTGATTTCGTCGCCATCTTTGAGCGTGGCGGTGGCGATTTGGGTATCAAATAAGGCCGGAACCCCAAACTCCCGGCCACAGAGGCAAGATGACTGGCCGTGCCGCCGATATCGGTGATGATGCCCCTGACCTTGCTGACCCAAGGGGTGAAGGTGGTGGATGCGGTCCGGGCGACAAGAATGGTGTCCGGTTCGAGCGGTGGGGCGGAGGTGTCCAGCCCTATCGATTGTTGCAACAGAACCCGCCCGGTCACCACACCCCCGGCGGCACATTTGCCACCGTGAAGGAGCACGGGATGGCCGGGATACTCCAGGGCGGTCTGTTCGTTTGCCTTGTTCTCCTCCACCAGCACCAATAACGGCCGAACTTGGAGGAGAAAGAGCTGGCCCGAGTGGTCCAGCGCCCATTCGACGTCGAGCGGTCGGCCGTAATGGGCTTCGAGGTCAACGGCATGGGCGCCGAGTTCCTGCAGAAACACGGGAGGAGCAGCCCCCGCATTCCCTTTGCTTTCCAGAACGGCCAGGGTCTTTTTGTCGAGCCGGTACGTCTGCTCCGGCGAAGCGTCACCACCCACCAGTTGGTCGCCCAGGCCCGCCACAGCACTGATGCGGATACTGTCCCGGTCATCCCCGGTGGGGTCGGCGGTATAGAGTACGCCGCTGAACCGGGGTTGCACCATGGCCAGCACCAGGACGCCCATTGGGGTTTCCCGGTCGTCCAGGCCGTGATGCATGCGATAGGAGAGGGCCGAAGCGGAGTAGAGACTGGCAATGACGCGCCGGTAGGCGTGCGACAGGTCGGGAATGGCGACATCGAGAACCGAGGTGTACTGGCCGGCGAACGAGATTTCGCCATCCTCGCCGATGGCGGAACTGCGGACCGCAACGCTCTGCCCAGGTGAGAAAAGGCGGGCGGCAGCCTGCAGGGCCCCGTCGATGTTCGCGGGCAGCGGTGTTGCCAGGATCAGCTCGCCAATTCGGTGACTGGCGGTTTCCAACCGCGCCGGATCGTCATCGACCAGATCCGCCAGCAGGGCATCGATCTTCCCGGACAGCCCGGTCTCCCGGAGAAACTGACGGCAGGCCGTGGTGGTCACGGCAAAACCCCGTGGCGTCGGCAGATGCAATGCTCTGTTGATGTACCCAAGATTGGCGGCCTTGGCGCCGACCACCGACATCTGTTCCAGACCGATATGCTCGAGCGGCAACACCAGGTCGTCGGTTCGGTGCTGGTGGATTCCTGCCCATTCATCCTCTACCGAACGTTCGATACTGGCCAGGACAGCAAACAGCGCGTCATAATCCTTGCCGGTCATTCCAGACAAGGAGTGGACCATGCCGTCGACCTCCAACAGGAGTTGCCGGCTTTTATTCTCGACCATCTGCGGTACGAACGGCCGGTTGTCATAGTAAATCTGCTCCAGGTCGGCCTGCAGGGTCAAGGCGGTCCGGTTATGTTCGAGGAGCCGGCGAAAGCGCCGGTAACGGGCTGTTTGCTCGGCGTCCAGAGTCGGCAGCAACTCGCAGGCATCGCCTGTTTTCCACTTTTTGAACAATGGCATGATGGCACCTTTGGAAGACGGATGATTGCCGAAGGCGAATCTCCAGTGAAGGTCAACGGGCAAAGACCAGAACGAATAAGCGGTGTTGATTACTCTTCAAAATCCTTGAACATCTTGTACAAGGTCACAGTCGTAGGCAATCTTCAGGCCGCCGGCGACAAAGAAAGGCAGGCTGAACAGCAGGGGGTTGGCCATGAGCAGGCCGGCGAGCAGTGGCGAAACGGCCGCGCCCACCGAACGGGCCACCGTGGTGATGCCCGAGGCGGCGGACCGTTCATCGGGGGCGACCACGGCCATGGTGTAGGATTGGCGGGCCGGCACGTCCATCTGCGAGATGCTCGAACGAAGCAGCAGCACAGTGATGGCCAGCCAGAAATTCGGCATCAGCGGCACCAGGCAGAGGAGGATATTGGAGGGAATGTGGGTGTAGACCATGGTGCGCACCAGGCCGATCCGATCGGCAAGCCTGGTGGCCAGCAGTGCCGACACCCCGGCCAGCAGATTGGCGCCGAAGAACAGGGTGCCGAGCATGCCCTCGTCGACCCCGTAGCGGACATGCAGCCACCAGGCGATCATGCTCTGGACGACAAAGCCGCCGGCAAAGGCATCGAGGGCAAAGAGGGAGCTGAGCCTGAACACCACCTTGTGCGAACGGTGCAGGCCCAGGGTTCTTTTGCTTGCGCCCGCCGCGGTCTCTACCACCGGAACCACCTCCACCTGCCGGGAGACAAAGAGGAAGAACAGAAGCAGCGCCAGACCGCAGGCCGCATAGCCGGCCATGACGAACCGGTATGCCTCCAGACCGCTCCAGCCGATGGCCTGCAGCCATTGCGCCAGCCAGCCGCCCGCCAGGGCCCCGGCCGCGGTGGCGAACGACCCGGCGAGATTGTACCAGCCGAAAAGCCTGGTGCGCCGGTTGTCCGGAACCAGTTGGGAGAGCGCCGCCTGCTCGATGGACAGAAAAGGCCCGATCTCGCCGCCGCTGGGGCTGACGATGCCGATGATCGCCGCCAGGGTGATCCACACCGGGTTGGTGGTGCAGAGGAAGACCAGGCCGGACAGGATCATCAGTGCCGCCCCGAGCAGGAGCATGTTCCTGCGGCCAAACCGGTCAGCCACCATGGTCACCCAGAGGGAGACGAGAATATCACCGGCCAGGGTGGCGGTGAGAACGGCCCCGACACCCGTTGCGCCCAACCCTGTGGCCGCGAGATACAGGGCCAGCACCACCGAGATGAACCCGTAGGCGAACAACCGGATGGTTCTGGTGGCAAAAAGCAGAATGATGTCTCTGGTGGCGATGTGCATGGGGACAGTCCCATATCCCCCGGAGGTGGTCGGCTCCGGGGGAAGGTGGATCAGGCCATCCAGCCCTGGATTTCCGCATGCAGGGCCAGGTAGCGCTGCAGCGTGGCCGGATTCTTGCCGTATTTCTCGTAGGTTGCGAGGATGCTGACAAAGTCCTGTTCCGCCTTCTGCTCGTCCGCACCCGGCACGATGCCATCGGTGTAGATGTCGACCATCCGGTCGGCATAGATGACGATCTTCTCTTCCGGTGTCCGCAGGGTGTAATCGCGGACCGGCAGCCCCAGTTCCCTGGCCTCGGCCTCGGTCAGTCCGCCCCGGATGTGTTTCAGGATGATCTGGCGGATCGCTTCCTCGAGGCCCAAGCTCCTCGGCCATCTTCGCGCCGATCTCGCCGTGCTCCATGCCGTAGGTCCTGGCCTTGCCGAGATCGTGGAAGATGGCGCCGCGGGCGAGCAGGTGCTTGTCCACCGGAATTTTTACCCGGCTGGCGATCTCCAGGGCCTTGCGCGCCACCTCCAGGCTGTGCTGGACCGCTTCGTTGGGGCAGCCGGCGTTGACCAGGGCAGCGGTATCCTTCATCAGCAGGTCCTCGGCCACATGGAGGAAGAACTCGGTGACCGCTTCGTCACCCCAGGTGCTCGTTGACAAACGCCCTGTTTTCAGCGAGTGCGGCCAGATCGTGGCGGGCCGCCTTGTGGTCGGGATGGTTGTCCAGCCAGTCGTGCAACGGCTGGTAGTCGTTGCCGGTCCGGCGGGCGCTTGTTTCCAGGTGTTTTGGGTAGGGAGGCATGATGTTCTCCTGAATGGTAGGTTGATGGATAGGGTTTGGGTTGAGGTTACAGGTTTTCCGCTTGCGGTTCCTCCCGCACGGTGCGGAGAAACAAAGGAATCGAAACGCAGAGCAAGGTGGCGACGATGGCAAAGGCCGGTCCATAGCCGAAAGACGCCACCAGAAGCCCGGTGACGATCGGACCTGCAGCATGGCCGACGTCGAAAATGGTACCGAAGGTGCCCATGGCGGCGCCGTAATGCCGGGCCTTGCAGAAATCAGCCACCAGCGCGGCCGAGGACGAAGTGACAAAGGCCTCGCCCAGGCCGAAGACCATGCCGGCAGCCATCAGCGCAACAAAGCCGGTGAGATGCGGGATAAGGGCAAAGGGGACGGCGCAGAGCAGCATGCCGGCCACGATCAGCGGCCTGCGGCCCCAGCGGTCGGAAACCTTGCCCATCACCGGTTTGGCGATCAGGGTCACCACGATCTGCACCCCCCAGATCAGGCCGGCATGAAAGACATTGAGCCCGGCAACGGTGACGGCATACACGGGCAGAAAGGCCTCCAGGGCACCCATGCTCATGTTCTGGATGCCTTCCATCGAGGAGGTCATCAGCACCCGGCGGTCGGCTACCACCTCGCGAATACCCTGGAAAAACAGATGGGCTCGTTCGGACAGGCTCCTGCCTTCCGCCGGTTTGTCGCCGTTGCGCAAGGTTATAAGACCCAGCACCAGGGCAGCGGTGCCGGTGAGCGCACTGCAGAGAAAAACGGCCCGATAACTGGTCAGCCCGGCCTCTTCCCCACCGAGCAGAAAGAGCAGATACCCGCCAATCGGTGCCCCCAGAAGAGTACCGGCAATGCCGACCGAAGAGAACCAGCTCAGCATCTCGCCCTTGCGTGCCCCGGCAATATCGGCCACCACCGCCATGGCCACCGGACCATAGATGGCAGTGGCCAGGCCATGGAGGAAGCGCACCACGACCAGGGCCGCATAGTGGGTGATGAACAGGTAGGCAAAAGGCATCAGGCCAAAAACCACCAGGCCGGCGAGCATGGTCCGCCTGCGGCCGATGACATCGGAGAGGGCTCCGGAGGGCATCTTGAACAGGATGCCGGTCACCGTGGAGATGCCCACGGCCAGCCCGATCCCTTCGGGGCCGGCACCCAGGGCCACGGCAAAGAGCGGCAACACCGGGTTTCTGGCCAGGGCATAGGAGAACCGGGCCAGGAAGCCGATGGAAAACAGCGTGCGCATGAGCGTGGCACCGGCCGGTTCGGCAGGCACTATGGCGGGATTCATACTGAGTCTCCCTGGACCGCTTGCACATACCCCGCATGCAGGGCGTCAAAGAGCAGGCGTGCCCGCTCCAGCAACTGGTGGTCGTCGGCGGTGAGGGCAATCAACCCGTCCAACAGGGTTTTCAGCAGGGCGGCCTCCTCGGGCAAGGCCTCCTCCTGGACGTCGATCCACCTGACCAGTTCGCTTATTCTCGCCAGGGCCGGATCGTACAGGGCAAAGTCCCGGATCAGAACCTCGAAGGTGATCAACTCGCCCTGGTGGGTGAACGCTCCGAGGGCCATGTCAAAGGGCAGTTCGCCCTGGTCGATATTCGCGGTTTCCCCGGCACCGAGAAAACGGAACCGGGCCTGCGCATCGATGAATCGCTGGATGAGCCAGGCCGACCCCAAGCGGTCGATGTACGGCCGGGTCCGGGTGACCCAGGTCCGGCCCTGGTACTCGGAGCGATCAAGCCGGGCCGGCGGCGAGGATGGCTGATCCGGCCTGCGCAGTCGTGCCGCGATGCTGTCGAGCACGTTCAGGGTCCTGGCGGCTGTGCCGGACGGGAAAAAATCCCGTTGGCGCACCGCCTCGCACCGCTTGCGCAGCTTGCGCAAGGCCCTGGCCAGTTCCCTGGCATTCTCCCCTTCCGCCGCACCGTCCGCGGTGGTCAGCAAGTCCTTGGCCTCGATCTGAATCTGGGCAAACTCCTGGTCCACCTGGGCCTGGAACAGCTGCTCGATCTGCTCATCGGCCATGCCTTCGACCTGGGCACACTGCAGGGCAAGGGCCTCACCGCCCGAGGCGTTGACCTCGCCGATCAGCCAGGTGATGTTTTCCATCAGTTCCTCGCGATGGGGCAGGATCTGGAGACCGGTTTTCAGTTGGACCGCGCCGATGGCCGAGATGCGCCGCCAGATGCGCATTCGTGCCCTGGCGTTGGTGGCGGGTAGCGAAGAGGAGAAGAGAATCCATTTATTTTTCATGATGAACAAAATTATGTTACATCTATTTCATTGTCAAGCGGAAAAAGAGAGACTATCTTGTGCAACACCAGCCCATGGGGTGACCTCGAACCATACGGGCCAACCGCCCGAAACAGACTCGCAACCGGGAACAGTGAACGGAGAAGAACAATGAAAGGAATACTGCGGATGTTCACCCAGGGTGACCGCTGCACCTTGCTGGCCGACGCCTCGGGCCAGCACGTGGTCAAGTTCGGCCACTTCAAGGCGTTTCTCGCCGGCAACCGCAACGCCCTGCGCGCGCTGGCCGAGTTGGAGACCCTGTACTACAGCGGCCAGTCCTTCACCCTTGCCGATATCGCCTGCACCTACGAGCAGTTGTTCGGCGAAGTGCGCAGTCTGGTGCAGGCGCTGAACGACCTGTCGGAGCAGCGCTATGCCACCCTCAACCAGCAGGCGGATGCGATCAACACCCACATCCGCACGGTGCTGCGGCCGCCCGTGATCAGGCACGACCTGCCGCCTGTGGTTGCCCTGGAGGATCTGCCCGCTGCCGCCGCAGCCGATGCCGGCGGCAAGGCGGCCAACTTGGCGCGGATTGCCCGGGAAAGCGCCCTGGCGGTGCCCCCGGGGTTTGTGGTCACGGCCAGTGGCTATGAACGGTTTCTCAAGGCGAACCGGCTCGATCAGCTGGTCATCGATGAACTGGCCGGGCTGGCACCAGGTGATCCGCAGCTGACCGAGGTCAGTGACCGCCTCACCAGCCTGATCATGAATGCCGAACTCCCCGAGGACCTGGCAACAGCACTCCAGCACCACTACCGGGCGGTTGTCGACAAGACCCGCCCCGGCATCCGGCTGGCCATGCGCAGCAGCGCTGTGCGTGAAGATTCCGACGCCTCCTTTGCCGGTCAGTACCGATCAGTACTCAATGTGGCCGGCGAGACCTTGGCCACAGCCTACAAGGAGGTGGTTGCCAGTTCCTTTTCCCCCCGCGCCATCAGCTATCGCCAGATGGCCGGCATCGACCTCACCGAAACGCCGATGTGCGTGCTTGGTCTGGCCATGGTCGATGTGGCCGCCAGCGGGGTGCTGTACACCGCCGATCCGGCCGGGGTGCGGGAGAATGTTCTGCAGATCAGTGCCCTCCTCGGGCTGGGCGAACTCCTGGTCAGCGGTCATGCCGCGGCCGACACCTTTGTCTTTGACCGGGCCGACGACACCATCGTTCATCGGCAGATCGCGACCAAGAGCGTGCGTCTGGAGGCAGGCGAAGGGAGTATCGAGGAACGCGAGGTGACCACGAACGAAGCGGGGCAGGCAGCGGTCACCGACCAGGAGGTGCGCCAACTGGCCCGGGCCGGGGCTGAGCTGGAAGCACTGTTCGGCGGACCGCAGGATATCGAGTGGGCCATCGACCGGGACAGGCGGCTGGTCATTCTCCAGTGCCGTCCCCTGGGGGTGGCGATCAAGCCGGCCGAGCCGGTTCCGGAGCCGCAGACAGCCCCCCTCTTGCGGGGCGGCCTCTGCGCTTCGCAGGGGATGGGTGCCGGCAGGGTGCACCCGGTCGATGAACGCACCGCCCTGGCCACGGTGCCCGACCATGCGGTGGTGGTGGCCAGGACCGCGGCACCGCGCTACGCCGAGATCATGGGCAGAATCAGCGGATTGATCACCGAGGTGGGCAGCACCACCTGTCACCTTGCCTCGGTGGCCCGCGAGTTCGGTGTGCCCATGGCGGTCAACCTTGACGGAGCGATCGAGGCCCTGGCCCCGGGGGAGGAGGTCACCCTCTTTGTCCAGGAGCACCCGGCCGTGTACCCCGGCATCCTGATCGACCATCACCCGGTCAAACGCCGGATCATGGACAGTTCGGTACACCGGACCCTGCGGGCGGTGCTCGACCGGGTCTCGCCGCTCCGGCTCACCGACCCGAACGATCCCTCGTTCCAGCCGGAGAACTGTGCCTCCCTCCATGACATCATCCGCTTTGCCCACGAGCAGTCGGTGCGCGAGATGTTCAGCCTGTCGGCCGGGGCCGAGGAGGCAGCGGCCACGGTCAGGTTGGCCACCCACCTGCCGCTGGTGCTCAACCTGATCGACCTTGGCGGCGGCCTCAAGGCCGGGCTCTCCACCTGCGACCGGGTGACCGCGGGCGATTTCACCTCAGCCCCGATCCAGGCGCTGTGGTGCGGTTTTACCCATCCGGGCATCAACTGGAGCGGCACCGTCCAGTTTGACGGCAGCCGTTTTCTCACCCGCCTGGCCGCCTCGGCCACCTCGGAATTCGGCCCGGAACCGGGCGGCGACAGCTATGCCCTGATCGGCACCGACTACCTCAACCTCTCGGCCAAATTCGGCTATCATTTCGCCACGCTCGACACCTTCTGTGGTGACGAGCCGGACCACAACTACCTCAGCCTCCAGTTTTCCGGCGGTGCCGGCTCCCTGTTCGGCAAGACCCTGCGGCTGCAATTCCTGGGCAAGGTGCTGGGCGAGTTGGGCTGCGGGGTGCAGATCCAGGGTGATCTGCTCGAGGCCAGCCTCAACCGCCACAGCCGGGCCGACATGCTGGCGCGGCTCGACCAGATCGGCCGCCTCCTGGCCAGCAGCCGCCTGCTGGACATGGCGATCGCCGACCAGGAGGATGTGGACACCCTGACGAGCGAGTTCCTGGCAGGCAACTATGACCTGCTCAACCGCAAGGACCGGATCCCGCTGCCAGGGTTTTACACCCACCTCGGGCACTGGCAACACATCGCGGACCAGGGGACCGTGTGCTGGCTGGCCGATGGCTCACGCTCTCTGGGAACGCTCTCCACCGGTGTCTCGCAGTTGATGTCCAGGACCCTGGGCCGGTCCTACCAGGAAATGCTCGACACCATCGGCGCCTATTACTCCTTCCCCCTGGCCATCGACAAGAATGGGGCGGTGGGCGACGGCACCCTTTCCCTCAAGGTCAAGCCGATGTCAGGCAGCATCGACCAGGCCGGCGGTCTGGTTTTCGGGTTGCGCGACACCGGCAACTACTGGGTTCTCCGGATCAACGCCCTGGAAGACAATGCCGTGTTGTTTGCCTTCGTCGACAACAAACGGGTGGAACGGGCGCGCGCCGACCTGCCCATCACCCGGGGGCAGTGGTACACACTGGAGGTCGCCATAAAGGCTGACACGGCTGCCTGCCGAGTCAATGGGGTCACCCTGTTCGAGCATCAGGCGGCGAGTTCGTATCACGGGCATGTCGGCCTGTGGACCAAGGCCGACTCGGTCACCCTGTTTACCGGGCTGACCATCGAGAACGGCTGAGGTGGGCGGTGGGATCTGCCCACTGGCTCCGCCGCAGCCAAGAACCCATCCTGCACTCAGGCTCTCAGCATGCGCAGGAAATTTCAATCGAGGCCACGTCCATGAACACACCCTCCATACCCCTGCCTTCCCGCCTGACCGGCGCGCTTCTTGGGGCCTGCATAGCCGATGCCCTGGCCATGCCGGTACACTGGTATTACGACACCGCCGCCCTGGCCCGGGACTATGGCCGGGTGCAGGACTATGTCCAACCTCGCAACCCCCACCCGGACAGTATTCTCTGGCGCTCACGGTATCGCCCCGTTCGTCCGCAAGCGGACATCCTGCACAGCCAGGCCCAATTCTGGGGGCAGCGCGGTATCCACTATCACCAGTTTCTGGAAGCCGGAGAAAACACCCTGAACCTGAAACTCAGCGGACTGCTGATGGACAGCCTGATTGAAAGGGAGGAGTACGACCAGGAAGACTATCTGGACAGGTATGTGGCGTTCATGACGACGCCCGGCACCCACAACGACACCTATGTGGAGGAATGTCACAGGGAGTTTTTCCGGGCCTGGGCCCCGCACAAAAAAGGCCCGCCCGCTCGCTTGCCCGACGAGAAACATATCGGCGGTTTGAGTCTGGCCCTGCCCCTGCTGCTGTTCTACCAGGACCGGTGGGACACGGCCCTGCATCTGGCCGAAGCCCATCTGGCCCTGACCCACCCCGGGGTGCTGATGCGCACTGCCCTGGCCTGCTTTGCGGGCATTCTCCACGACATCCTGCTCGGCGCCGATGTCCGCAGGTCCCTGCAGAAAACCAGAGCCACACCCATGCAGCGGTTGAGTGGCTACCCCTTTGCCGAACTGTCGGGCCGTGCGGATGCGGATGTCGCCCGCAACGTGTTCAGTACGGCCTGCTACGTCCAGGAGTCCCTGCCCCTGACCCTCTACCTGGCCTGGAAGTATCAGGACGATCCCGAGCAGGCCCTGGTGGTGAACACCAATCTCGGCGGGGACAACTGCCATCGGGGGGTTGTTTTGGGGGCCCTGCTGGGAGCGATGCACGGGGAGCAGGTCTGGCCGCGGCGCTGGCTGGACGGGTTAATTAACCCTCCCACCGCTTTTGCAGAGTGTCTGGCGGCACGTTGCAAGGCCGATGGCTGAGATTCCGGTCCATCGGGGGGGTCTGGGTCGCCCGTGATCGACGGCGACAGCGTCCCGCCGGCAAGGCAGGTGTTTGCGGGGAATCTTCAGGCGGGCTGGCGTTCCCGCTCGAGGATCTTTTTGATCCGTTGTGCCGCCCATCGGCAGACAACCAGATACGGGGCCGCCACCGCCGGTACCTCGAAAACCACCCGGCAGCGGTCAGGTCCAAGCGCTTCAACGCGATGCCCTGTTGCCGCAATGCTCGCCACCCGCCAGCGCCAGCAGTGGCCGGCACGAAACTCCGTGACCTGAAAGGAGAGCCAGAGCCCGAACACGGTCTGCACCCGACCTGTCGTCCCCGGGCCGATGCACCGGTCGTCACACTCGATCCGGGCCACCGACGGACCCCACTCGGGCCATCGCCGGGTGTCGACGAACAACTCCCAGGCCGCGGCGGCCGGCGCGCTGACGGTAACACTGGTGGTCAGGGGCGCCATCCGCAAGCCTGTTTGCCTAACCGACAAGACCCGCGCACCGGACGATCTCTATTGCTTGGAAAAGGTGATGAGGACTTCACCCAGTTTGAACCCGAACTTGGAGAAGACGGCCCGATTCATCAGGATGTTGTCGTCAAGCTGCCACATCCAATCATCGAAATGGACGTTATACACCTTGTCGCCAACAGGCAGGGCCAGCACGTATTGCCAGTTCAGGGCGTTGCCTGCTGCAGCCCCGGCAGCTTGACCGACAACGTCCGCTGCGGTGCCGATGTAGCGATCCTTCTCTTTTTTGATGGTCCACACCCGGCGTTCTTTCTTGCCATCGGCATAGGTGAAGTCTTCCTCAAGAGTGCCGGTGTCACCCTGCCAACTGCACTGCATGTCGACCCGCATGCGGCGGATAACCTTCCCCGAACGATCCTGGACGATACCGTGGGCAACGACCGGCCCGTTGAAATATTCCCGCATGTCGAAGCGAGGTTTCTCGCTGGCGTAGTCAGCAAGTTGCACCGAACTGCAACCGGTGGTGAACACGGCAAGGAGCACACAAAAAAACAACCAGAATGACCGCTGAGAGTGTGGCATGACAATCCTCCGATACTGGTTCCGGGTTTTCAACCTCCCTTGATCAGGCGGCTGCGCATATCCTTGTCTATTGGATCTTTTCCCAACCAGATGCCGAAATAGGCGGCGGCAAAATCCGCCCCCTGGATGGTGATGAGCGGCTGACCATTGTAGCTCAACTCGGTTCCCTGGTCCGGGACATAGGTCAGGGCATAGCGATCACCGGGCTTGACATCGCGATACACCGCATTGAGCTGGTCTATGCGGCTTCGCAGGCGGGCCAGTTCACTGGCGCTGTGATGCCGTTCCAGAACCGCTTCCGCCCCCTTGCCGAAATCCGGCCCGGGTATGTCGACGAGATAGCTTATTTCAAGACGCTTGGGGATGTCGGCAAGGACCTCGTTGGCAGGGACGTTTTCAGGCAGGTACAGAGCGGCCACGTAAACCTTGAAGATTTTCAGCCAGCGCAGCAGTGCGGCACCTCGAAGCGGGACCTGCCGGTTGTCGATGCTGACGCTCTCTTGAAACGAAACATCCTCGATGGTGCGCGCCGCTCCACTGATTGGGTGACAAAGCAGCAGGGCAAAAAGAAGGACTCCGGTGATGCGTCGGAAAGAGGATCGGGTACAGGGCATGGGGGTTCTCCTTAAAAGGGTGCAACGGGGAGCGCCGCTGCAGTCAGCGCAGGGGCCACCTGACCGGCAGGGTCTGGTTTGCCCGCGGGGGGCGATACGTCTTACCTGCCAACACTGTGTTCCCGATCGATGCCTGTCAACAGGACAGGCGGTTGTCCTTCGATATTTTTTCCGGGCCTTTTTCCTCTG
>CAVWHP010000019.1:0-190000 GCA_963754825.1 uncultured delta proteobacterium
TGCCCTGGCGTTGGTGGCGGGTAGCGAAGAGGAGAAATAAAATCCATTTATTTTTCATGATGAACAAAATTATGTTACATCTATTTCATTGTCAAGCGGAAAAAGAGAGACTATCTTGTGCAACACCAGCCCAGAGGGTGACCTCGAACCACACGGGCCAACCGTCCGAAACAGACTCGCAACCGGGGAACATTGAACGGAGAATGACAATGAAAGGAATACTGCGGATGTTCACCCAGGGTGACCGCTGCACCTTGCTGGCCGACGCCTCGGGCCAGCACGTGGTCAAGTTCGGCCACTTCAAGGCGTTTCTCGCCGGCAACCGCAACGCCCTGCGCGCGGTCGCCGAGTTGGAGACCCTGTACTACAGCGGCCAGTCCTTCACCCTTGCCGATATCGCCTGCACCTACGAGCAGTTGTTCGGCGAAGTGCGCAGTCTGGTGCAGGCGCTGAACGACCTGTCGGAGCAGCGCTATGCCACCCTCAACCAGCAGGCGGATGCGATCAACACCCACATCCGCACGGTGCTGCGGCCGCCCGTGATCAGGCACGACCTGCCGCCTGTGGTTGCCCTGGAGGATCTGCCCGCTGCCGCCGCAGCCGATGCCGGCGGCAAGGCGGCCAACTTGGCGCGGATTGCCCGGGAAAGCGCCCTGTCGGTGCCCCCGGGGTTTGTGGTCACGGCCAGCGGCTATGAACGGTTTCTCAAGGCGAACCGGCTCGATCAGCTGGTCATCGATGAACTGGCCGGGCTGGCCCCAGGTGATCCGCAGCTGACCGAGGTCAGTGACCGCCTCACCAGCCTGATCATGAATGCCGAACTCCCCGAGGACCTGGCAACAGCACTCCAGCACCACTACCGGGCGGTGGTCGACAAGACCCGCCCCGGCATCCGGCTGGCCATGCGCAGCAGCGCTGTGCGTGAAGATTCCGACGCCTCCTTTGCCGGTCAGTACCGATCAGTACTCAATGTGGCTGGCGAGACCTTGGCCACAGCCTACAAGGAGGTGGTTGCCAGTTCCTTTTCCCCACGCGCCATCAGCTATCGCCAGATGGCCGGCATCGACCTCACCGAAACGCCGATGTGCGTGCTTGGTCTGGCCATGGTCGATGTGGCCGCCAGCGGGGTGCTGTACACCGCCGATCCCGCCGGTGTGCAGGAGAATGTTCTGCAGATCAGCGCCCTCCTCGGGCTGGGCGAACTCCTGGTCAGCGGCCATGCCGCGGCCGACACCTTTGTCTTTGACCGGGCCGGCGACACCATCGTTCATCGGCAGATCGCGACCAAGAGCGTGCGTCTGGAGGCAGGCGAAGGGAGTATCGAGGAACGCGAGGTGACCACGAACGAAGCGGGGCAGGCAGCGATCACCGACCAGGAGGTGCGCCAACTGGCCCGGGCCGGGGCTGAGCTGGAAGCACTGTTCGGCGGACCGCAGGATATCGAGTGGGCCATCGACCGGGACAGGCGGCTGGTCATTCTCCAGTGCCGTCCCCTGGGGGTTGCGATCAAGCCGGCCGAGCCGGTTCCGGAGCCGGAGACAACCCCCCTCTTGCGGGGCGGCCTCTGCGCTTCGCAGGGGATGGCCGCCGGCAGGGTACACCCGGTCGATGAACGCACCGCCCTGGCCACGGTGCCCGACCATGCGGTGGTGGTGGCCAGGACCGCGGCACCGCGCTACGCCGAGATCATGGGCAGAATCAGCGGATTGATCACCGAGGTGGGCAGCACCACCTGTCACCTTGCCTCGGTGGCCCGCGAGTTCGGTGTGCCCATGGCGGTCAACCTTGACGGAGCGATCGAGGCCCTGGCCCCGGGGGAGGAGGTCACCCTCTTTGTCCAGGAGCACCCGGCCGTGTACCCCGGCATCCTGATCGACCATCACCCGGTCAAACGCCGGATCATGGACAGTTCCGTGCACCGGACCCTGCGGGCGGTGCTCGACCGGGTCTCGCCGCTCCGGCTCACCGACCCGAACGATCCCTCGTTCCAGCCGGAGAACTGTGCCTCCCTCCATGACATCATCCGCTTTGCCCACGAGCAGTCGGTGCGCGAGATGTTCAGCCTGTCGGCCGGAGCCGAGGAGGCAGCGGCCACGGTCAGGCTGGCCACCCACCTGCCGCTGGTGCTCAACCTGATCGACCTCGGCGGCGGCCTCAAGAGCCGGGCTCTCCACCTGCGACCGGGTGACCGCGGACGATTTCACCTCAGCCCCGATCCAGGCGCTGTGGCGCGGTTTTACCCATCCGGGCATCAACTGGAGCGGCACCGTCCAGTTTGACGGCAGCCGTTTTCTCACCCGCCTGGCCGCCTCGGCCACCTCGGAATTCGGCCCGGAACCGGGCGGCGACAGCTATGCCCTGATCGGCACCGACTACCTCAACCTCTCGGCCAAATTCGGCTATCATTTCGCCACGCTCGACACCTTCTGCGGTGACGAGCCGGACCACAACTACCTCAGCCTCCAGTTTTCCGGCGGTGCCGGCTCCCTGTTCGGCAAGACCCTGCGGCTGCAATTCCTGGGCAAGGTGCTGGGCGAGTTGGGCTGCGGGGTGCAGATCCAGGGCGATCTGCTCGAGGCCAGCCTCAACCGCCACAGCCGGGCCGACATGCTGGCACGGCTCGACCAGATCGGCCGCCTCCTGGCCAGCAGCCGCCTGCTGGACATGGCGATCGCCGACCAGGAGGATGTGGACACCCTGACGAGCGAGTTCCTGGCAGGCAACTACGACCTGCTCAACCGCAAGGACCGGATCCCGCTGCCAGGGTTTTACACCCACCTCGGGCACTGGCAGCACATCGAGGACCAGGGGGCCGTGTGCTGGCTGGCCGATGGCTCACGCTCTCTGGGAACGCTCTCCACCGGTGTCTCGCAGTTGATGTCCAGGACCCTGGGCCGGTCCTACCAGGAAATGCTCGACACCATCGGCGCCTATTACTCCTTCCCCCTGGCCATCGACAAGAATGGGGCGGTGGGCGACGGCACCCTTTCCCTCAAGGTCAAGCCGATGTCGGGCAGCATCGACCAGGCCGGCGGTCTGGTCTTCGGGTTGCGCGACACCGGCAACTACTGGGTTCTCCGGATCAACGCCCTGGAAGACAATGCCGTGTTGTTTGCCTTCGTCGACAACAAGCGGGTGGAACGGGCACGCGCCGACCTGCCCATCACCAGGGGGCAGTGGTACACGCTGGAGGTCGCCATAAAGGCTGACACGGCTGCCTGCCGGGTCAATGGGGTCACCCTGTTCGAGCATCAGGCGGCGAGTTCGTATCACGGGCATGTCGGCCTGTGGACCAAGGCCGACTCGGTCACCCTGTTTACCGGGCTGACCATCGAGAACGGCTGAGGTGGTGGCTGGATCTGCCGACTGGCTCCGCCGCAGCCAAGAACCCATCCTGCACTCAGGCTCTCAGCATGCGCAGGGAATTTCAATCGAGGCCACATCCATGAACACACCCGCCATACCCCTGCCTTCCCGCCTGACCGGCGCGCTTCTTGGGGCCTGCATAGCCGATGCCCTGGCCATGCCGGTGCACTGGTATTACGACACCGCCGCCCTGGCCCGGGACTATGGCCGGGTGCAGGACTATGTCCGACCTCGCAATCCCCACCCGGACAGTATTCTCTGGCGCTCGCGGTATCGCCCGGTTCGTCCGCAGGCGGACATCCTGCACAACCAGGCCCGATTCTGGGGGCAGCGCGGCATCCACTATCACCAGTTTCTGGAAGCCGGAGAAAACACCCTGAACCTGAAACTCAGCGGACTGCTGATGGACAGCCTGATTGAAAGGGAGGAGTACGACCAGGAAGACTATCTGGACAGGTATGTGGCGTTCATGACAACGCCCGGCACCCACAACGACACCTATGTGGAGGAATGTCACCGGGAGTTTTTCCGGGCCTGGGCCCCGCACAAAAAAGGCCCGCCCGCTCGCTTGCCCGACGAGAAACATATCGGCGGTTTGAGTCTGGCCCTGCCCCTGCTGCTGTTCTACCAGGACCGGTGGGACACGGCCCTGCACCTGGCCGAAGCCCATCTGGCCCTGACCCACCCCGGGGGGCTGATGCGCACCGCCCTGGCCTGCTTTGCCGATATTCTCCACGACATCCTGCTCGGCGCCGATGTCCGCCAGGTCCCTGCAGACGATCAGAGCCACACCCATGCAGCGGTTGAGCGGCTACCCCTATGCCGAGCTGTCGGGCCGTGCGGATGCGGATGTCGCCCGCAACGTGTTCAGTACGGCCTGCTACGTCCAGGAGTCCCTGCCCCTGACCCTCTACCTGGCCTGGAAGTATCAGGACGATCCCGAGCAGGCCCTGGTGGTGAACACCAATCTCGGCGGGGATAACTGCCATCGGGGGGTTGTTTTGGGGGCCCTGCTGGGAGCGATGCACGGGGAGCAGGTCTGGCCGCGACGCTGGCTGGACGGGTTGGTCAACCCTCCCACCGCTTTTGCAGAGCGTCTGGCGGCACGTTGCAAGGCCGGTGGCTGAGATTCCGGTCCATCGGGGGCGTCTGGGTCGCCCGTGATCGACGGCGGCAGCGTCCCGCCGGCAAGGCTGGTGTTTGGGGGGAATCTTCAGGCGGGCTGTCGTTCCCGCTCGAGGATGTTTTTGATCCGTTGTGCCGCCCATCGGCAGACAACCAGATACGGGGCCGCCACCGCCGGCACCTCGAAGACTACCCGGCAGCGGTCAGGTCCAAGCGCTTCAACGCGATGCCCGGTCGCCGCAATGCCCGCCACCCGCCAGCGCCAGCAGTGGCCGGCACGAAACTCCGTGACCTGAAAGGAGAGCCAGAGCCCGAACACGGTCTGCACCCGACCTGTCGTCCCCGGGCCGATGCACCGGTCGCCACACTCGACCCGGGCCACCGACGGACCCCACTCGGGCCATCGCCGGGTATCGACGAACAACTCCCAGGCCGCGGCGGCAGGCGCACTAATGACAACACTGGTGGTCAGGGGTGTCATCCGCAAGCCTGTTTGCATGACCGACAAGACCCGCGCACCGGACAATCTCTATTGCTTGTAAAAGGTAATGAGGACTTCACCCAGTTTGAACCCGAACTTGGAGAAGACGGCCCGATTCATCAGGATGTTGTCGTCAAGCTGCCACATCCAATCATCGAAATGGACGTTGTACACCTTGTCGCCAACAGGCAGGGCCAGCACGTATGTCCAGTTCAGGGCATTGCCTGCTGCAGCCCCGGCAGCTTGACCGACAACGTCCGCTGCGGTGCCGATGTAGCGATCCTTCTCTTTTTTGATGGTCCACACCCGGCGTTCTTTCTTGCCATCGGCATAGGTGAAGTCTTCCTCAAGAGTGCCGGTGTCGCCCTGCCAACTGCACTGCATGTCGACCCGCATGCGGCGGATAACCTTTCCCGAACGATCCTGGACGATACCGTGGGCAACGACCGGCCCGTTGAAATATTCCCGCATGTCGAAGCGAGGTTTCTCGCTGGCGTAGTCAGCAAGTTGCACCGAACTGCAACCGGTCATGAACACGGCAAGGAGCGCACAAAAAAACAACCAGAATGACCGCTGAGAGTGTGGCATGACAATCCTCCGATGCTGGTTTCGGGTTTTCAACCTCCCTTGATCAGGCGGCTGCGCATATCCTTGTCAATGGGATCTTTTCCCAACCAGATGCCGAAATAGGCGGCGGCAAAATCCGCCCCCTGGATGGTGATGAGCGGCTGACCATTGTAGCTCAACTCGGTTCCCTGGTCCGGGACATAGGTCAGGGCATAGCGATCACCGGGCTTGACATCGCGATACACCGCATTGAGCTGGTCTATGCGGCTTCGCAGGCGGGCCAGTTCACTGGCGCTGTGATGCCGTTCCAGAACCGCTTCCGCCCCCTTGCCGAAATCCGGCCCGGGTATGTCGACGAGATAGCTTATTTCAAGACGCTTGGGGATGTCGGCGAGGACCTCCGTAGCAGGGACGTTTTCAGGCAGGTAGAGAGCGGCCACGTAAACCTTGAAGATTTTCAGCCAGCGCAGCAGTGCGGCACCCCGAAGCGGGACCTGCCGGTTGTCGATGCTGACGCTCTCTTGAAACGAAACATCCTCGACGGTGCGCGCCGCTCCACTGATTGGTTGACAGAGCAGCAGGGCAAAAAGAAGGACTCCGGTGATGCGTCGGAAAGAGGATCGGGTACAGGGCATGGGGGTTCTCCTTAAAAAGGTGCAACGGGGAACGCCGCTGCAGTCAGCGCAGGGACCGCCTGACCGAAAGGGTCCGGTTTGCCCGCGGGGGCGATACGTCTTACCTGCCAACACTGTGTTCCCGATCGATGCCTGTCAACGGGACAACCCACTGTCTTTCGATATTTTTCCGGGCCTCTTCCCTCTGCATGACAGGCCGTGCTGCCCCAGGCGCGGTCGGTGGCCACGATCAGGGTGGCGAAACATTGAAAAGCGGTCCAGGCCAGGGCCTATGGTGTGCCAAAGCCTGTCTGGCGAGCGGGCCATTTTGCCACCCGAAATTTGTTCCACTTTTGTTCCACTTTTTCTCACAAAATTCAGCAAAGGATAGCAACAGGAAGCAAAATCTCCGACTGAGCCGGGACTGAGCAGTAAAGAAAAAAGGGCTAATATCTCTTTTATTTCGAGATATTAGCCCTTCATTTCGTTGGTACCCGGAGCGAGGATCGAACTCGCACAGCCAAAGGCCGAGGGATTTTAAGTCCCTTGCGTCTACCAGTTCCGCCATCCGGGCAGGATGCTGCGTTTTTATACCCGCCCGCCCGGTCTTTGTCAAACGGCAAATTCGGCAAACCCTTTGAAGTTACAGCATTTATATCAGTGGCGACGGATGCCGGCGATGTGCTACACTGGTCGCGTCCGCACGAGTCGTGCCGCCCCGCTCTCCGCGAGAGAAAAATGCGCAAAATCATCATCATCGGCATCATCTTCGTCGCCCTGCTGCTCATCGGCACCTTCGGCTACATGCTGCTCGAGAACACCGGTTTCTGGATGGGATTGTACCTGACCATCATCACCGTGTTCACCGTGGGCTACGGCGACATCGTGCCGGTGCACGATTCCGGGCGGATCTTCACCGTGTTCCTCGTCATCACGAGCGTCAGCTTCGTGTTCTACGTGTTCAGCAAGATCACCGAGACCATGATCGAAGGCGAGTTGCGCGGTCTCTACAAGAGGAGAAAAATGCATCGACAGATCAGCCGACTGAAAGAGCACTACATCATCTGCGGGTTCGGCCGCATCGGCAAGGAAATCTGCAAGATCCTGAAGGAGTACAAGCGGCCCTTCGTGGTCATTGAGAAGGACACGGAGGAGATCAGAAACCTGGAGGAACTGCAGTACCTGCGCCTCCAGGGGGACGCATCGGACGACGACGTACTGCTGCAGGCCGGCATCGAGCAGGCCCGCGGGCTGGTGTCGGTGGTCGCCTCGGATGCGGACAACCTCTACATCACCCTCACTGCCCGCGGCCTGAGCCCGCACCTGTTCATCATGGCCCGCTCGAGCGGCACCCCGGGGGCGCAGATCAAGCTCAAGCGGGCCGGCGCCACCCGGGTGATCTCGCCCTACTCCATCGGCGCCCGGCGCATGGCCCATCTGATCGTGCGCCCCACGGTCACCGACTTCATCGACCTGACCATGCGCGCCGGTGAACTCGACCTGATCATGGAGGAACTGCTCGTCAGCCCGGATTCCAGGCTCAACGGCAAGAACCTGATCAATTCCGAGATCCGCAAGAAGTACGATGTGATCGTGGTGGCGATCAAGCGCCAGGACGGCTCCATGCTGTTCAACCCCAAGCCGGACACGGTCATCCTGGCCGGCGACATTCTCATCGTGCTCGGCGCCAGCGAGCAGATCGCCGGGCTTGGCCGGGAGATGTAACGCCCCCGGCCGAGCCGTTCACATCCCGCGAATCACCGCCAGCATTTCCCGCACCGCCCGATCCAGGCCGACAAGCACGGCCCGGCTTATGACGGCATGGCCGATGCTCAGTTCCTCTATGGCCGGCAGGTCGGCGATCGGCCCGGCGTTGCGGTAGTCCAGGCCGTGGCCGGCGTTGACGCGCAACCCGGCCTCCTGCGCCAGTTCCGCCGACTGCTCGATCAGGTGGAACTGCTCCTCCACCTCCACCTCGGTCCGGGCCTCGCAGTAGCGGCCGGTGTGCAGTTCGACAAAGGCCGCGCCCGCGTCCAGGGCCGCCTGGATCTGGGTGGCGTCCGGGTCGATGAAGATCGACACCGGGATGCCCGCCTTGCGCAGCTTGTTGATCGCCTTGGTCACCTTCTTGGCGTTCTCCACCACGTCCAGCCCGCCCTCGGTGGTCAGTTCCTTGCGCTTCTCCGGCACCAGGGTGACCAGGTCCGGGACGATCTCCAGGGCGAAGTCGACGATCTCCGGCGTGACCGCCATCTCCAGGTTGAGCTTGGTCTTGACCGTCTGCCGCAGCAGGCGCACGTCCCGGTCCTGGATGTGCCGCCGGTCCTCGCGCAGATGGACAACGATCCCCTCGGCGCCGGCCAGTTCGCAGATGCCGGCCGCCTGCACCGGGTCCGGCTCGACGCCGCCGCGCGCCTGGCGGAGGGTGGCCACATGGTCGACATTGATGGACAGATAGGGCATGTTCGTTCTCCTTGCAGTATGCAGCCGCTGCTCAAGCTGCTGTTCAAAATCCCACATGCGCAGCGCCTCGTCCTCGGAGCGCTCGTGGTCGTAGCCGATCAGATGCAAGCAGGCCGTGGATGATCAGCCGGGCGAGCCGGTGGTGCAGGCTGATCCCCTCGGCCACGGCCTCGCGCCGGGCGGTGTCCACCGAAACGAGGATGTCGCCCAGCTCGGCCTCGGGCAGCATTGCGCCCGCCTCGCGTTCCACCGGAAAGGCGAGGACGTTGGTCGGCCCCTGTTTCTTGCGGTACTGCTCGTTGTAGGCGGCCATCTCGGCATCGTCGAGAAGGACCACGCTCATCTCAGCCGCGTCCAGGCCCAGCAGGCCGAGCAGCCGGTCGCTGTGCTGCTGGAGCACGGCCAGGTTGAGATGGTACGCCCTGGTCGTTTCGCTTGGGTGCAGGCGTGCGGGCATGTTCAGCCCTCCCGGCCGGTGTTCGCCGGGGCGCGCCGGCCGCTGCCCTGCTGCTCGTAGGCGTGGATGATCTCCTGGACGAGCGGGTGGCGGACCACGTCGGCCTTGGAAAAGTGGCGGAAGGCGATGCCCTTGATGCCCGTGAGGATGCGCTCGGCCTGGATGAGCCCGGACTTCTGCGTGCCGGGCAGGTCGATCTGGGTGACGTCGCCGGTGATCACCGCGCACGAGTCGAAGCCGATGCGGGTGAGGAACATCTTCATCTGCTCGCGGGTGGTGTTCTGCGCCTCGTCGAGGATGATGAAGGCGTTGTTCAGGGTGCGGCCGCGCATGAAGGCCAGCGGCGCGATCTCGATGACGCCGCGCTCGGTCAGCTCCGCGGCCCGCTCCTGGCCCATCATGTCGTTGAGGGCGTCGTTGAGCGGCCGCAGGTAGGGGTCCACCTTCTGGGCCATGTCGCCGGGCAGGAAACCGAGCTTCTCGCCCGCCTCCACCGCCGGCCGGGTGAGGATGATGCGCGCCACCTGCTCCTTGGCCAGGGCCGAAACCGCCATGGCCACGGCCAGGTAGGTCTTGCCGGTGCCGGCCGGGCCGATGCCGAAGACGATGTCGTTTTCGCGGATCGCCTCGATGTAGAGCTTCTGGTTGATGGACTTGGGCGAGATGACCCGCTTGCGCGCGGTGATGCAGACCTTGTCGAGGAAGATCTCCTCGAGCCGCGCCTTGGGCGAGGACTCGAGGATCTTGACGCCAAAGGCGATGTCCTGGCTGAACACCGGGTAGCCCTTCTGGAGCAGGCCGTACATCTGCTCGAGCGTGGCCACGGCCAACTCGACCGCGTGCGCCCGGCCGCTGATCTGCAGGCTGTTGCCGCGGGCGTTGATGGCCACGCCGGTGGCCTGCTCCACGGTCTGCAGGTTCCGGTTGAGGTCGCCGAACAGCTGCTGGGCGACCCGGTTGTCGGCGAACTCGATCTCGCGGGCGACCTGGGCGTTGAGGGCGGCGGCGGACTTCAAATCACTTCGCCCCTTGGGCGGCCAGGGCCTCGTTGACCATGGCCTGCAGCGCCGGCAGGCTGCGCTCGCGCACCGGTCGGCCGTTGACGAACACCGACGGGGTGGCGGCAACCTCGGCGGCCTGGGCGTCGGCCTTGTCTTTGGCGAGCTGCATGCGGGTTTCCTGGCTGTTCAGGTCGGCCTGGAAGCGGGTCATGTCGAGCTTGATCCGGGTGGCCGTCTCGGTGACCGCGGCCGGGGTCCACTGCTGCACCGCGAACAGGGCGTCGTGCATCTCCCAGAACTTGCCCTGCCGCTGGGCGGCGATGGCGGCCAGCGCCGCCGGCTCGGCCTGGGGGTGCATGGGCAGGGGCAGGTGCTTGAAGACAACGCGCACCGTGTCCGCATTGGCGGCGAGCAGCTGGGCCAGCAGCGGCTCCAGCTTGGCGCACCAGGGACACTCGAAGTCGGAGAACACCACCAGGGTCACGGGCGCATCCGCCTTGCCGCGCACCGGCGCGCCGGTGATGTCGATCTGCTGGCTGAAGCCGATGTCCATGGCCGTGAAGCTGTTGGTGCGGCCGTTGATCAGGTAGAGCATCTCGCCCCGCGGGGCGATGTCGATGGCCACGGTGTCCGCTTCCACCGGCATCTCACCGAGCTTGCGACCGTCCGCGGCAAAGATGTGCACCTTGCTGTCCGCGGTGAGGATAAAGACCTTCTTGTTGTCCAGCGAATGGACCAGGTCGAGCGGCTTGGCCGGCAGCGACCAGTTGGCCTGCACCGTCCAGTTGAGATCGCCGGATACGTTGGTTTTCTTGACCTCCTGGGCCTGGGCGGCGAGGGGCAGGAGCAGGGCGACGGCGAGGATGGTTTTCTTGAGCATGGTGCGCGGGTGTCCTTGGGGTGGCGGCCGCAGGTGCGGTCCGGAGTTGCTGGTGCGCCGCCCCACGCCGGCTGCGGCGGGTGTCGGCGGGTGTCGGCCTTTGGTGTATGTTCTTGAATTTCAGTGCCTATTGCCGCAAACCGGCGAGGCGCAAAAAACGTCCGTACTATACTGGCGCCCTGCCGAATGCGCAAGGAGCAACAACAGTTTCCGGCCCCGGCGGCCCCCTGCCCCGCATGGCCCGCAACAGCCCGGTTTTCCTGCCCCGTCCGCCTGTGTGCAACCGCCCCCCTGCCCCCTCCCTGACCGGGTCATTTTGCCCCAATCACACTGAACCCGTTGAAAACAGGGTGTTTTGCCAAACAGCGGACAAACACAACATGTTGCATGTTTTCTCCTTGATGGTCGCTATATGTTGTGATAAGTTGCCGTCCGCAAACAGGGCGACGACCCTCTGCCGGCAAGGCCCACACTGTGCCGCCGGCCGCGTTCCACCGCCATCCCGGAAGCCCGGCACCACAGGCCATCGGCGGTTTTCCGGCCACTCTTCCGACACTGCGCCCGCATCGGGCGTGAACACCTCTTCCACTGCAAACGAGGCACACCATGACGAGAAGCATCCCCCGGCAGCAGCTCACCGAAACCGCCGAAACCGTGCTCGAGCGTCGGTACTATCTGAAGGACGCGGCCGGTCAGCCGCTCGAAAACTGGGAGAGCCTGTGCCGCCGGGTCAGCGACGCGGTGGCCGGGGTGGACCGTGATCTCCCCGATTTCGAGGGGCTGAGCGACCGGTTCTTCGGCATGATCTACACCCTCGACTTCCTGCCCAACTCGCCCTGCCTGATGAACGCCGGCACGGACCTCGGCCAGCTGAGCGCCTGCTTCGTCCTGCCGGTGGACGACTCCATGGACGGCATCTTCTCGGCGGTGCGCAACGGCGCCCTGGTACACAAGACCGGCGGCGGCACGGGCTACTCGTTCTCGCGGCTGCGGCCGAAGAACTCGGCGGTGCAGTCCACCCAGGGCGTGGCCTCGGGGCCGCTGTCGTTCATGCAGGTGTTCGACGCCGCCACCGAGACCATCAAGCAGGGCGGCAAGCGGCGCGGCGCCAACATGGGCGTGCTCCGCGTCGACCACCCGGACATCCTCGACTTCATCGTCGCCAAGCAGGACCAGACCCGGTTCACCAACTTCAACTTCAGCGTGGCCATCACCGACGCCTTCATGGCCGCGGTCAAGAACGACCTGGAATACGACCTGATCGACCCCTCCACCCGCGAGGTGGTCGACACCCTGCGCGCCCGCGAGGTGTTCGACCGCATCGTCGACCTGGCCTGGCACAACGGCGAGCCCGGGGTGCTGTTCATCGACGCGGCCAACCGCGACAACACCACGCCGCAGCTCGGCGATTTCGAGGCGACCAACCCCTGCGTCACCGGTGACACCTGGGTGCTCACCGGCCAGGGACCGCGCCAGGTGTCGGAACTGCTCGGCCAGCCGTGCGAGCTGGTGGTGGACGGCACCCGGTGGCGCTCCACGGACGCGGGCTTTTTCGCCACCGGCCATAAGGAGACCCTCACCCTGCAAACCGTCGAAGGCCACAGCCTGCGCCTGACCGCGGACCACCCGGTGCGCAAGGTCGTGACCAAAACCCGTTTTAGGCTGGACAGCGACTGGGTCCAGGCCGGTGATCTCGTCCCGGGCGACGAGATCCTGCTCCACGACCATCGCGCCCTCACCGGCTGGGTCGGTCAAGGTACGGCAGAAGAAGGCTACCTGCTCGGCCTGCTGCAGGGCGACGGCACTCTCAAGCCCGAGGCCGCGGTGCTGAGCGTCTGGGCCGTCAGGCGGCCAACGGCGGTGCGCCGTCCCGGCCCGCAGGCCATCATGCACGAGGCGGAGCGCTGCTGCGCGCTGGCCCTGCGCCACCGCGCCGATTTCAGCGGCTTTCACGCAGTGGGCGGCCGGGATGAGCTGCGCCTGCAGTCCGCGCCGCTGCGCGACCTGGCCGCACGCATGGGCATGGCCCCGCAGCGCAAACGGGTCACCGCGGAGATCGAACGGAGCAGCTCGGACTTCCACCGCGGCTACCTGCGCGGCCTGTTCGACACCGACGGCTCGGTCCAGGGCGACCAGCGCAAGGGCGTGAGCGTACGCCTGGCCCAGAGCTGTCGCACCACCCTGGAAGCGGTGCAGCGCATGCTGCTGCGGCTGGGCATCGTTTCCACCATCCTCCAGCGCCGTCCCGCCGGCGTCAGCGAAATGCCGGACGGTCGTGGCGGCAGCAAAGAATACCCGGTCGGCGCCCAGTTCGAGCTGCTCATCAGCCGCGACAACCTGCTGCCCTTTGCCGAGCGCATCGGCTTTGCCGACGTGGAGAAGCAGTCCCGGCTGCGCACCCTGCTGGGCGGCTTCCGGCGCACGCTCAACCGCGAGCGGTTCACCGCCCGGGTGGCAGCGGTCGAGCCGGCGGGCACGGCCGAGGTGTTCGACGTGCAGGTGCCGGGCATCAACGCCTTTGACGCCAACGGCCTGTACGTGCACAACTGCGGCGAACAATGGCTGCTCCCCTACGAGAGCTGCAACCTCGGCTCGATCAATCTCGGCCAGTATGTCCAGGACGGCGCCATCGACTGGGAGCGGCTCGGCGCCACCGCCCGGCTGGCGGTGCGGTTTCTGGATAACGTCATCGACTGCAACCGCTTCCCCATCCCCGAGATCGCCACCATGACCCAGAAGACCCGCAAGGTGGGGCTGGGCATCATGGGGCTGCACGACATGCTCATCCAGCTGGAGCTGCCCTACGGCAGCGAGGAGGGCCGCGCCACCGCGGCCGAGGTGATGGCCTTCATCCGCAGCGAGGCGGAACAGTCCTCCATCCAGCTGGCCGAGCTGAAAGGCCCCTTCCCGGCCTTCGACCCGGCGATCAACCACTACCCGGCCCGGCGCAACGCGGCCCTCACCTCCATCCAGCCCACCGGCACGGTGTCCATGATCGCGGACTGCGCCTCGGGCTGCGAGCCGTACTTCTCCATCGTCATGGTGAAAAACGTCATGGACGGCGACCGGCTGTTGATGATCAACAAGCACTTCGAGCGGGTCGCCCGGGCCGAGGGATTCTACTCGGCCGCGGTGATGGAACGGGTGGGCACGAGCGGCACGGTCATCGGTCACGCCGAGATCCCGGCCCGCTGGCAGGAGATCTTCCGCACCGCCCAGGACATCAGCCCGGAGAGCCACATCCAGATGCAGGGCACCCTGCAGCGAAACGGCGTGGACTCGTCGATCAGCAAGACCATCAACCTGCCCACCAGCGCCACCCGCGACGACGTGCGCGACGCCTACACGCTCGGCTTCGAGCTGGGCTGCAAGGGGCTGACCGTGTACCGCGACGGCTCGCGCGACCACCAGGTGCTCAACACCCTGGCCTCGGGCGGCGACAAGAGTGCGACCGTGTCCACCAGCGGGCCGGTGCGGCTCAAGGCCGGCCTGCCCGACGTGCTCAGCGCCAAGCGTTACCGGCTGAAAGACGTCAACGGCGAGACCATCTATCTGATCGTCTGCTTTGACGAGGAGGAGAACCCGATGGAGGTGTTCGCCAAGTTCCCCTTCGACAACCGGGTGGACCTGAAGGACAAGTCCACCATGTGGACCACCACCTGCCGGCTGGTGTCGCTGGCCCTGCGCTACCAGATCCCCATGGACGAGATCATCAAGCAGCTCGACCGCTCCAGCGGCCACATGCTCGACCTGCCCGCCCAACTGGGCAAGCTGCTCAAGTCGTTCATGGCCGCCACCCAGCACGGCTTCGCCTCCATCTGCCCGGAATGCCAGGGCAAGCTGGTATTCGAGGAAGGCTGCGAGGTCTGCCGGGACTGTGGGTATTCGAAGTGTTCGTGATGGGGGGGGCGGCGAGGTGGGAGGGAATTAGATTTGACCTTGCTTTCAACCTCTAAGCCGTACGTTAGAAAGGATTCTATGAGTCAGAAAAAGTTAGCCATAGCTGGTAAAACGGTCGGTCTGCATGGATGCTTAATTGCACCAGAATTTAGACAACCTAGGGTATTGTGTACTGATCCATGGGAATTTGTGGCTCTTTGGCTCAAAAGAGACCACAAAAAGGATGCTCTGTTCTATTGGGAACAAGCCCATCATTTTTTCACAGCGTCTGAGTCCTTGCCTAAACTTTCTTCTCCATTAACATCATACTATTGCTTTTTAAATGCAACAAAAGCACTTCTATCTTCTAAAAAAATCTCATTTAGAGAAAATCATGGCGTGGGCGGTCGATCTATTGGCAAAGTAAAATCACTGGATAACGAAATGGTAGATTTTTTTGGGGGGCGGCATTCTCCCTTCGCTGTGTAAATATCTAGAAGAACCTGATAATGCAGGAAAAAATTTCACATTAAAAGATATTTTCTGGCAAATACCATTTATCCACAGAGCTTACTGCCTGACGTACAAGGGCGCCACAGAGCTTTTCATTCCACTTAATAATCAATGCTTCATGCGACGAGACGGATCAAAAGAAGCATGGTTCCAAGCTGAAATCGACAAAAAATATATCAACGCCCACACAAAAAAATCAATTCAACCAGGTTTTGAGCTATATAACCACGATGGTGTATACGAGATAAGAAGAAAAAGGAGATTCAACTGGTCAGGACGAGAAATAAACAATAGTATTAAACAATTTTCTAGGTATCACAAGCAAATTAGAAGAAAAATAATTCCTATATATGCCTCTACGAACAGATGGTACTTGAAAAAATCTGTGAGTTGCCACGACAAGTGATGAACTCTCAACTTGTTTTAATATTTGCCGCCATGCACAGACTAAGTGAACTTAGCCGGTATGATCCAATAGCATTATCTGGCCATTTCAACGTTAATCACAACTGGCTTTTAGCTGAATTCATCAAATCCTCTCCCGGACAGTTCGTATTCGGAATAGCGTCAGAAATAACAGGCCTTGAATTCATCAAGCCTGATGCGTTCTAAAATCTCTAAACAGTCAACAAATCTGACCGGGGACAGCCGCGTTCTTAAAGCGAGAAAAAAGGGGACAAATTTGTTTTTTGACACCCTGTATCCTCGGTGGTAATCCTTCCCCATGCCACGACAACCCCGTTTAGTCATCCCTCACTTCCCCCACCATGTCATTCAGCGGGGGCATAATCGTCAGGTCGTTTTTGCCGCTGACGACGATTATCTCTTCTATCTCGATACACTGCAGGAGTGGAAAGCCCGGCTTGGCTGCAGGATTTATGCGTATTGCCTGATGACCAACCACAAGAAAAAGGACACAAGAAAAAGGGACGGAAAACTAAACAACCACCTGCTGAAGCAGGTGGGTTTTGAAATCGCGGACTGAAAGTCCGCCAACACCGGCAGGCTGCGCAGCCGGTTTACGGCTCGACATCAAAGCCGTCAGGCGGGTTCGATTCAAGATGATGCGAAAGGTACTCGGCAATCATCTCTTTCGTCATCTCACCGGCTGTTACACAAAAATAGCCGCGAGCCCAAAAATGCTGCCCCCAGTACCGCTTCTTCACATGGGGAAATTCTTCGAAGATCTTCCTGGATGTTCGACCTTTCACCCATCTCATGATGGTGGAAGGTGATATGTCAGGAGGCGCTGACACCAGAATATGGACATGGTCCTTACTGACCACACCACGCAGTATTTGAATCTCGTACCGCTCGCATGTTTGACGGACCAACTCGCGAACCCGGAGAGCAATATCTCCGACCAGCACTTGGTAACGGTATTTGGTGACCCAAACGAAATGGTATTCGATCTTGTACTTTGTGTGGCTGCCTTGGCGGTATTCCATGACCGCGAGTATAAGTCAGCTGCTAGCAGAATGCTACCCGCCTAAAAGGCGGGGGTTTTAACCCTCTTTTCGGACGAATAAATTCGTCCCATTTTTCCCTTTTATTCCCACACGCGCCAAAGTCATCGGACCAAACGGTTGCATATCCCATATAAACCACTATACCCTGCCGATGTAAGGAATTTGATATGTTTGGATTTTTCAAGAAGAAAAAACCATCGAACGCTCTCGAAGCGTTAATATTTACAGTCTATGGCAACAATCCTCCGCCAAAACGGGCGAACTTAAAGGAGGCGATCACAATAGCCTCTGAAGAGTTGCTTATGAGTGTAATAGGGACGCAAGAAATTACGACAAAAGCGGAATCGTTGAATTCAGGTCCAATACCATATTCAACCCACGATCTGGCACTTTCTGTCGCTCTTCATTTTTTTAAACAACCTAAATATGTGCCGCTTCTTAAAGACGCTCAGATAACTGCTCGATCACTATCTCTTCTATGGCTACAACAACTCTTAGTCGCCCCCCTTTTGGCGAAGACTTTTGAAGATTCCCTTTATGAATTATACAGGTATGAAAATGCGGATTATCAATTCAATCTCGGCCTGAAGTATGACAATGGCGACGGCGTTGAGCAGGACAAGCAAAAGGCTATTGAATGGTATTCAAAGGCGGCGCATCAAGGTCATGTCAATGCTCAATTCTATCTCGGCCTGATGTATGATAACGGCGAAGGCGTAGAGCAGGACAAGCAAAAGGCTATTGAATGGTATTCAAAGGCGGCGCATCAAGGTCATGTCAATGCTCAATTCTATCTCGGCCTGATGTATGATAACGGCGAAGGCGTAGAGCAGGACAAGCAAAAGGCCGTAGAATGGTATTCAAAAGCGGCTCAACAGGAAGACGCCGAGGCTCAATTCGTTCTCGGCCTGATGTATTCCCACGGCGAAGGCGTAGAGCAGGACAAGCAAAAGGCTATTGAATGGTATTCAAAGGCTGCGCATCAAGATCATGCCAAGGCTCAATTCAATCTCGGCCTGATTTTCGACGAAGGCGATGGCCTTGAGCAGGACAAGCAAAAGGCCGTAGAATGGTATTCAAAAGCGGCTCAACAGGGAAACGCCAAGGCTCAATTCGTTCTCGGCCTGATGTATTATCTCGGCGACGGCTTAGAGCAGAACAAGCAAAAGGCTATTGAATGGTATTCAAAGGCTGCGCATCAAGATCATGCCAAGGCTCAATTCAATCTCGCCCTGATGTTCGACGAAGGCGATGGCCTTGAGCAGGACAAGCAAAAGGCCGTAGAATGGTATTCAAAAGCGGCTCAACAGGGAAACGCCAAGGCTCAATTCAATCTCGGCCTGATGTATTCCCACGGCGACGGCGTTGAGCAGGACAAGCAAAAGGCTATTGAATGGTATTCAAAAGCGGCTCAACAGGGAGACGCCGAGGCTCAATTCGTTCTCGGCCTGATGTATCTCCACGGCGACGGCGTTGAACAGGACAAGCAAAAGGCTGTCGAGTGGTATACAAAGGCGGCTCAACAGGGAGACACCGAGGCTCAATTCTATCTCGGCTGGATGTATGACAACGGCGACGGCGTTGAGCAGGACAAGCAAAAGGCTATTGAATGGTATTCAAAGGCTGCGAATCAAGGTCATGCCAATTCTCAATGCAATCTCGGCGTGATGTTCAACAAAGGCGATGGCTTTGAGCAGGACAAGCAAAAGGCTGTCGAGTGGTATACAAAGGCGGCTCAACAGGGATACGCCAATGCTCAATTCATTCTCGGCCTGATGTATTATCTCGGCGACGGCTTAGAGCAGGACAAGCAAAAGGCTGCTGATTGGTATTTAAAAGCTGCGCATCAAGGTCATGCCAATGCTCAATTCCATCTCGGCCTGACGTATTCCCATGGCGACGGTGTAGAGCAGGACAAGCAAGAGGCTGTCGAGTGGTATACAAAGGCGGCTCAACAGGGAGAAGCCAATGCGCAATTCGATCTCGGCTGGATGTATGACAACGGCGACGGCGTAGAGCAGGACAAGCAAAAGGCTGCTGATTGGTATTTAAAAGCTGCCAAGAACGGACACTCTCAATCGCAATACATGATTGGGAATATATATTTTAAAGGGATATATAGAGAAAAAGATATACAAAAAGGATTCGAATGGCTTGTAAAATCTGCAGAACAAGGGAACGCTAATGCACAGAATAAACTTGGATTCATTTATAAGTTTGGATCGAAAATAGCATTATCTGAAGAAATTCATGATGCTGAAGAATTATTAAATTTCGTATTTAATGATGACTATGAAATCATAAAAGAGGATATCGAATCTTCTTTTAAATGGTATAAAAGAGCGGCAGAACAAGGTCACGCTGAGTCTCAATGTTCTGTTGGGGTAATGTATAGAGATGGTACAGGTGTGGAGAAAAATATCAACACAGCTCTGTATTGGTTTAATAAAGCCGCCGACCAAGGAGATGAAGACGCTGAACGTTTCATTGATTTGATCAATAATGATTGATAGCTTCTATTTAATAGGAATCATTAACTTAAACTGTATTTGAATTTTTAATTTTTTGTAACTATTCAGCCTGTTTTTTTTGATCGTTCCCACGCTCCAGCGTCACTATGCTGACGAAAGAGAACGACCAGAAGCCGCCGGTCAACCCACCCCATCCATCACCAGCACCTCTCCGCGTCGCCGCAATCACCAGTCGAGATCAGTCCGAACGGTGGCGGCACATCGTCCACGGGACAGCGCCTCGGACAACCGGGGCTGTAGTGTAATCATCCTCCATCGCCTGCCTCAACTGGACGCCGGAGCGTCCGGTGCTGCGTTCCCACGCTGGAGCGTGGGAACGATCGGTCGAAACGGACGCCGGCGCGCGGGCACAATCCTTCACCATCGCGGACATGGCCCGCTCCCACCCTGTGGGCTGGCGTGCATGCTGCAAAAGCCGGCCACGCCCGCGAAACCAATCGACCGATCATTGCTCGCCGTCCGGAAGCAGGGTAGATTGGGCGCATTCCAACAGACCAATGCACTAGCAGGAGGGAACCATGGCAGACACGACACTCCGGGACCGGGCGGCCGGCGCCATCATGGGCGCCTTCATCGGCGATGCCCTGGGGCTCGGGCCGCACTGGTACTACGATCTGGCCGAGTTGCGCCGCGACTACGGCGAGTGGATCACCGACTACACCGATCCCCGGCCGGGCCGCTACCACGCCGGGCTGAAGGCCGGGCAATCCTCCCAGGCCGGGTTCATCCTCAAGCTGACGCTCCGTTCCCTGGTCGCCTGCGGGCAGTACGACGAGGCGGACTTCTGCCGCAGGATGGACGAGGAACTGCTGCCGCTGCTGGACGGCACCCCCTCGAGCGGACCGGGCGGCTACACCAGCCAGTCGATTCGCGAACTGTGGCGGCTGCGGGTCGGGCAGCAACGCCCCTGGGGGCAGACCGGGGGTCACGCCGACACCACCGAGGCCATCGAACGCACCCTGGCCCTGGCCGTGCGCTATGCCCGCGACCCGGCCCGGCTTGGCCGACACGGTCGCCGGCAACACCATCCTCACCCAGAACGACGACACGGTGGTGTCCATGACCGTGGCCTTCGCTGCCGTGCTCGGGCAGCTGGTGCAGGGCCACCCGCTGGACAGCCGCCTGTCCGGCCGGTTGATGCAGCTGGTGCATGACGGCGTGCTGCCCTTCCACGCGGTGACCAGCGACAATCTGCAGCCGCCGCGCCCCGGTGAGCCCGAACCGCCGCGCGCCGGCAGGTTCGCCAGCCCGGATGCCCTGCTGACCCCGTCCTATATGGCGGCCGCCGCCGTGGACCCGGACATTCGCATCGAACCGGCCTGGAAGGTGGCCATCGTCTACGGCATGCCCTGCGCCATCTACCACCAGTTGCCGGCCGCCTATTACCTGGCGGCCCGTTTTCACGATGATTTCGAGTCCGCCCTGCTGCACGCGGTCAACGGCGGCGGCCAGAACCAGGCGCGCGCCATCCTGACCGGCGCCCTGGTTGGCGCCCAGGTGGGGCTGGCGCGGATTCCCGAGCGGTTCGTGGACGGCCTGGAAGATGCCGCCGCCCTGCGCGCGCTGGCCGAAGAGCTGGCGGCCAGCATCGAAACCGAGTAGCGTTTGCGGGACAGTCCATTTGAGGAGGGTCCCATGCCCGAGCTGATGCCGACCATCTTTTTCGGCCACGGCAACCCGATGCATGCCGTGTCGAACAATGTGTACACCGATGGCTGGACGACCATCGGCGCCTCCCTGCCCCGTCCCCGCGCCATCCTGGCCGTGTCCGCCCACTGGTACATTCCGGGCTGCGCGGTCACGGCCCAGGCCGCGCCCCCCACCATCCACGATTTCGGCGGCTTCCCGCGCGCCTTGTACGAGGTCACCTACCCCGCCCCCGGCAGTCCGGAACTGGCCCGACGGGTGCAGGATCTCCTCGCCCCGCTGCCGGTGGCGCTCGATGAAAACTGGGGGATCGATCACGGCACCTGGTCGGTGCTGACCCACGCCTTTCCCCGGGCCGACATCCCGGTGGTGCAGCTGGCCATCGACGAGCGGCAGCCGCCCGCCTTTCACTACGAACTCGGCAAACGGCTGGCCCCGCTGCGGGATGAGGGGGTCCTGGTCATCGGCAGCGGCAATCTCGTCCACAACCTGCACGCCTACGCCTGGGGCCAACATGGGGTCCAGGCCTATGACTGGGCGGTGCGCTTCGAAGAGCGGGTGCGGGAGCTGCTGCTCGCCGGCAACCATGGACCCCTGGTGGCCTACGAGGAACTTGGCCGTGACGCCCTGCTCTCGGTGCCGACCCCGGACCACTACCTGCCGCTGCTCTACGTGCTCGGGCTGCGCAGGCAGGAAGACCCGGTCCGTTTCCCGGTGGACGGGGTGGACGGGGGATCGGTTTCCATGCTCGCGGTCCGGTTCGGCTGAACGGCAGCCGGACCACCTGTGACCGCCGGCGACAACCACAACCGGAAAGGAGAACAATCATGGCAGAGATTCCTTGGGTAACTTCCTTCGCGGACGGCCTGGCGCAGGCCAGGGCCAAGAACAGACCGGCTCTCGTTGATTTTTTCAACCCCGGCTGAATCGGCTGCAAACGCATGGACGCGGTCGCGTTCATTGATCCCGCAGTCGTCGATTTCATCAACGCCAATCTCATCCCCATCCGCGTCCCGGCCGATGACCCTGAACTGGGGCCACGCTACAAGGTCAAATGGACCCCGACCCTGCTCATAGTGGACGCCGACGGCGTCGAACAGTCCCGCACCCTGGGCTTTTACCCGCCGGCTGAGCTGATCCCGTCGCTGCTGCTGGGGATCGGCAAGACCAGGTTCAACCTGCCGGACCGACCCGCGGCCTGCGCGAGCTTTGCCCAGATCCTGGCCGACTTTCCCGCCAGCAGCATGGCGCCGGAAGCGGTGTACCTCGACGGGGTGTCCCGCTACATCGAAACCCACGAGGTGGCCAACCTGATCGGTATCTATGACCGGCTGAAGGCCGAGTACCCGGACAGCCCCTGGCTGACCCGGGCCGACCCGTACCGGCTCCTGAAAAAGTAAGCCGCCGCAGGCGGTTCAAAGAGTCGTGTTATCGCGGGCATGCCCCGCTCCTGCCGAGGACGGGCCGGTCCTCGGCGTAGGAGCGGAGCATGCCCGTGATGTTTTGAGCGTTGCCGCAGACCGAGACCTGCCCGAGCGATGCAGCCCTACGCTCGCGTCTTTGAAAAACCGGTTGCACTCCACTGTAAAAAGGGCTTCAGATAGGCCTGTGCACTGGCACGGCGCCAGAACAAAACAGCAAAATTCCCCCAAAAAACAGAGTGAACTCTATGGCTCCGCTCATCCGGAGGGAGATCGGCATGTATAAAAACCTACTGAAAAAGGCAACGACCAACCAGGAGTTGTCTGAAGAGGAGATCTTCGGACTCATCAACGCCATCAACAGGGATGAAGTCAGCGACCTGCAGATCGCCGGTTTCCAGGTCGCCCTGCTGATGAAAGGGTCTTCCCTCAAGGAAATCACCTCTCTCGCCAAAGCCATGCGGGCCAACTGCATTCCCCTGCGGCCCCGATTGCAGGAGGAACTCATGGACACCTGCGGGACCGGCGGCGGACTGAGCACCTTCAATATCTCCACGGCAACGGCCATCGTCGCCGCCTCGGCAGGGATTCCCGTGGCCAAGCACGGCAGCCGTTCCATTTCCAGCCTTTCCGGCAGCGCCGATGTGCTCGAGGCCCTGGGCGTCAACATCAACCTGACCCCGGCCCAGGCCGAAAAAATGATCGAGGAGATCGGCATCGCCTTTCTCTATGCGCCGTTGTTCCACCCGGTGATGGGCAAGGTGCTCCCGGCGGAATCCGATCTTGGCATCAAAACGATTTTTTATACGATCATCGGTCCCCTGATCAATCCCGCCTTTGCCACCCGGCATCTCCTCGGTGTCTACAAGCCGGAGCTGCTGGACACCGTTGCCCAGGTGGCCAGGGACCTGGGCTACACCAGGGCCATGTTTGTCCATGGCGAGGACGGGCTGGATGAAATCTCCCTCATCGGCGCAACGAGAATCAACGAACTGAAAGACGGCGTGATCACCACCTGCACCATCGAGCCCGAAGACTTCGGCCTGGAACGCTGCACCCTGGAAGAGATCAAATCCGGCACACCCGAGGAAAACGCCCGGACCATCCGCGGGGTCTTCTCGGGCGAAATCACCGGCCCCAAACGCAACGTCATCATGCTCAATGCCGCCGGCGCCCTGATTGTCGGCGGCAAGGCAGCCGACTTTGCCGAAGGCCTTGCCCGTGCCGGCCAGCTGATCGACAGCGGCGCAACCGCGGAAAAACTGCAGCAGCTGAGCGCGCTCTCCCATTCGTTTGCGGGGTGAACCGATGCACACCAGGTTTGCCGACGCACTGATCGCACGAAAAAAGGCGGGGTTCATTCCCGTCATCCCCGATATCAAATGCACCTCCCCGAAAGAAGGCGACCTGCTGCGCGGCCGGGACCCGCTGGCAGTGGCGCAGCTCCTGGCCCGGGCCGGCGCACCGGCCCTGTCGGTGGTCACCGAGCCCAAAGACTTCGGCGGCTCGCTGGACCTGCTGCGGCAGCTGGTCAAAGCCACCACCCTGCCGATCCTGCGCAAGGATTTCATCACCAGCCGGGAGGATCTGCGAGTAACCAGGGAGTGCGGTGCCCGGGCCGTCCTGCTCATTTGCGCCCTGTACACCCTGGATGCACTGACCACTCTCTATAACCAGGCTCTGGACATCGGCCTGGAGCCGCTGGTCGAGGCACACACCGCGGAAGAACTGGGTTGGGCGGGAACTATCGGGGCACGACTGGTGGGCATCAACAACCGGAACATCCTGGAGCTGGAAAGAGATGACGGCACGGTCTCCGCAACAGAACTCCTGGCCAGGCATAAACCCGAAAACGCGATCCTGATCAGCGAAAGCTCCATCCAGACACCCGCGGAAGGTCAGGCCGCCATTCGGGCGGGCGCCGATGTGCTGCTCATCGGCACCGCGCTCTGGCAGGCGGACGACATGGCCGCAGCGTATCAGGCCTTCAGCCGGTGCGGTGGCAATCCGCCGGCTATGAGCGTCACGGTCAAGATCTGCGGGTTGCAGCGAGCAGACGATGTCCGCCTGTGCCTGCAGTTGGGGGTGGACATCCTCGGTTTTGTGACCGAGTACCCCCTTCCGGTTCCCTGGAACCTGAGCCGCCAGCAGGTGCGGCCCCTGTTGCAGCTGGTCCGGCCTCCCTGCCGCAGCTGCCTGGTCACGGGCGGTCCCCCGGAAAAAGTGATCGAACTGGCGTCCAGCCTGCGGCCCGCCATAGTGCAGCTCCATTACAGGGAAACACTGGAAGAGACGATCACCATAGCGGATGCACTGCACAAACTGCAGATCCAGGTGATCAGGAACGTGCCCACACAGGCGGAGGACCGCCTGGCCCAATTCGGCACAGCGGATCTTGCCGCGATTGTGGCCAGCCTTTGCGCAACGAGCCTCTACGGCCTGCTGGCCGATTCCCGATCTCCAGCCAACGCATCGGCAGCCGGTGTGCCGCTGGACCTGCACTTCTGCACCGAGATCATCAAAGCCTCCTCCAAACCGGTGTTCATTGCCGGAGGCATCAACCCGGACAATGTCCGCCCTCTTCTGGAACAGACAGGGGCGGACTATATCGATGTCATGACTGGCGTGGAAAGCAGTCCAGGGGCAAAGGATGCTGACGTGTTGACCCGTCTCATCTCGTCCGTTCGTCAGTAGCGCAAGGATCTGTGCCAGGATTGTGAACGTGCCCCTGGCAGGGCATGACTGTCAGGCGGCAGGCTTCCGGCAGCCCGGAGGCGAGGAGACCCGATGAGCGACGAGAACACCGGCGACAAGCAGGACGCGGCAGCCCCTGTCGAGGAGGCGCTGAAGAACGAGCGATACGAACTCCTCCGCCGCCTGGAGGACTCGCTGGAAACCCCGATGCTGGTCCTCGCCTTTGTCTGGTTGGCGCTGTTGGTCGGGGAGTTGATCTGGGGCGAGAGCCTGATGTTCGAGGTCCTTGGCACGATCATCTGGGTCATCTTCATTCTCGATTTCGCGGTGGCCTTCGTCCTCGCACCGCACAAGATCGCCTACCTGAAGAACAATTGGCTGACCGCCCTGTCGCTGCTGGTGCCGGCGCTGCGCCTCTTCCGCTTCTCCCGGGTGTTCCGGCTGTTCCGGCTGGCCCGGATGGGGCGGAGTTTGCGCCTGCTCCGCGTCGTCAGCTCCCTGAACCGTGGCATGCGTGCGCTCGGTGCGAGCCTGAGTCGGCGCGGCTTCGGCTACGTTCTCGCCCTCACGGTGCTGGTCACGTTCACCGGCGCGGCCGGGATGTACGCCTTTGAAAACGCGGCTCCCGGCGGCCTGAAGAGCTACGGTGAAGCGCTGTGGTGGACCACCATGGTCCTCACCACCATGGGCTCGCAGTACTGGCCGCAGACGATCGAGGGGCGCGTGCTCTGCGTCTTCCTGGCGCTGTATGCGTTTGCCGTCTTCGGCTACGTGACGGCCACGCTCGCCACCTTTTTCATCGGCCGCGACGCGGAGGACGACGAGGCCGAGCTTGCCGGTGCCAGACAACTGGCCGCGCTGCGCGAGGAGATGATCGCCCTGCGCGAGGAAATCCGGCGAACCACGGCGGCGAACACCGTGGTGTCGCAGCGTGATCCGGCAAAGGAGAGCCCCGCCTGACCGATCGCCCCGGAAAATGGGGACATTGAACAATGGAATCGGGCCGATGTGACGGGGAATCGTCCCCGCCGGACCTCACACTGAACACAGCAAAGGAGCAAGGTATGCAAAAGTATGTCGCGGAGTTCTTCGGTACGTTTTGGTTGGTTCTGGGCGGGTGCGGCAGTGCGGTGTTGGCCGCGGCCTTCCCCAATGTGGGCATCGGTCTGCTTGGCGTATCGCTGGCCTTTGGCCTGACCGTGCTGACCATGGCCTTCGCCATCGGCCACATTTCCGGTTGCCACCTGAACCCGGCGGTTTCAGTCGGGCTCTGGGCGGGCGGGCGTTTCCCGGCCAAAGACCTGTTCCCCTACATCGTGGCCCAGGTCCTGGGCGGGATTGTCGCCGGTGGCGTCCTGTATCTCATCGCCAGCGGCAAGCCGGGTTTTGACCTGGCCGCGGGTTTCGCCTCAAACGGCTACGGCGCCCATTCCCCCGGCGGCTATAGCCTGCAGGCCGCGCTCATTTGTGAAGTGGTCATGACCATGATGTTCCTCCTGGTCATTCTTGGCGCCACGGACAAGCGCGCGCCACAGGGTTTTGCGCCGATTGCCATCGGCCTGTGCCTGACGCTCATCCACCTGATCAGCATCCCGGTGACCAACACCTCGGTGAATCCTGCGCGCAGCACCGGCGTTGCCATCTTTGCCGGCGATTGGGCGCTTGCCCAACTGTGGCTGTTCTGGATAGCCCCGATCGTTGGCGGCGTGCTTGGCGCGCTCATCTATCGCTTTCTCGGCAAGGAACAAGCGTAGCCCGGAGTTGGCCCGGCAGCAGGCTCCGGCGGCCACCTGCGCGACCTGCCCGCACCCGGTTGGGGACACGGCTCAAGTCGCTTAGGACCGCCACGCAGCACGGCTGCACCTCCATCTTCCCGGAACACCAGGGCCAACCGGTGTTCGGGGAAGGTGGCAGGTTCAAAGATGACCCCTTTTCTGCAAAGGGAAGAACCCTGAGGGTTCTTTCGATATCTTTTCCACGGAATCCCGTCCGGAATTCCGTTCGACTCGAGCGTGTCACAGTGTTCGCCGCTGCGCCTGACGGCCAGCGCCGGGGCACCCGAATCTTCAGGAATTCGGATCACAGCCTGAAAAATCAATCTTCCCCTGCCCGGCAGGCCGCCGTTGTGTCCCGGCCATTGCCAATGGTTAATGAAATGCTTAACTCTGCACCTGCCCGGCAGGCCGCCGTTGTGTCCCGGCCATTGCCAATGGTTAAGGAAATGCTTAACTATCCAGTCAGATGGGCACGCGAACAATCGCCCCAATCGATGCCCTTTCTTTTTCCACATCAGGAGACAGCCGCCATGAACCCCACCGCCATCAGCTCGCACCATTCGCCTTCTCTTTCTCCTCTGCAGCGTGCTGCTCGCTGCCTCCCCTGCCCTGTGGGCCGCTGACTACAAGGAGGACGTCACCGGCGAAGACTATCTCTATGTGCGAGGCAAGGTGCAGGCCGTCACGCCCGGGGAGCAGTCGATCACGGTCAAACCCATGAAAGGCCCCCGCATCACCATAATCGTGGAACAGCAGACCGAGTTCAGCGGCTTCAAAACAATCGAGAGCCTGCGACCCGACGAGAATGTGAAGGTCTGGTACCGTCCGACGACGAACGGCTACATGGGCCTGAAGATCCTCAGATTGCAGGACCTTGGCTGTTGAGCCTGCCCGACAAACAGCCCAACAAAATGGGAGCGCGCCATGGACACACGCACTGCGTACCGAATCCTGTTGCTGCTGCTCTTCGCCACCTGCTCGGTCTTTCCCGCCCTGGCCGGCGCTGCGGAAAGAGCGGCCGTGGACAGCGGGGAGGCCAGGGTCTATTTTGACGTCAGTATCGGCGAGCCGGAAAAACTGGCCCTTCGCCTGGGCCTGATTGAAAAGACGCGCGACGATCTCATCGCGGCAGGGTTGACCCCTCGCATAGTCGTCGGCATTCGCGGCAAGGCGAGCAATTTTTTCACCCGGGGTGAGGACTATGTGCTCGAGTCCGACCTGGCGGTGAAAAAGAAAATCCTCGTCCTTGTGGCGCGCCTCAAGGCCGCGGGAATGCGAATGGAACAGTGCGGGCTTGCCGCCGACATGCAGGGCATCGCCAGGACCGACTTCCTGCCCCAACTGGAGATGGTGGGCAACGGCTACGTGGCCATGATCACCTACCAGGGCCAGGGCTATGCCTACGTGCCCATGGACTGACGGGGCGAGGGCTCAGGCCGCGCCTTGCGTTGGCGTGGTCGGGCGGCCCTCAGGGGAAAAGACATCCGCTCTCTTTTCCCGCACTTTTCATCACTTCCATAAACACACGATGGGTTCAGGGGCCAGGGAGATCATCGGGCTGTACGAGCGACACGCGGCCGCGTGGGATAGTAACCGTGCTGCCGAGCTGACCCTCGAGCAGGAGTGGATGGCGCGATTTGTCTCGCTGCTTCCCCCGGGTGGCGCGGTGCTGGACATCGGCTGCGGCTCGGGCCAGCCCATTGCCCGCCATCTGCTCGAGCGTGGGTTTTGTGTTGTTGGTGTCGATTCCTCGTCCACGCTCATCGCCACCTGCCGGCGCCGCTTTCCGGAGGCGCAATGGATCGTGGCCAATATGCGCACGCTGTCGATCAACCGCACCTTCGACGGGCTGATCGCTTGGGACAGCTTCTTTCACCTCCCGCACCACGACCAGCGCGCCCTGTTTCCCCTCTTCCGTGCGCATGCCGCCCCCGGCGCGCCCCTGCTGTTCACGACCGGCCCCGGATTCGGCGAAGCGATCGGCTCCTTTCAGGGCGAACCGCTGTACCATGCGAGTTTGTCCGCCGAAGAGTACCGGTCGCTCCTGGCATCCTGCGGGTTCGAGGTACGGCACCATGTGGCCGAGGACCCGAAGCTGTGGGGGCCACACGGTGTGCCGGGGGGCATTTCGCCAGAAAAATAACTCGATGTCTCATCGTTCCGACGCTCCAGCGTGGGAACGCCATTTGACGCTCCAGTGTCATTATTCCGTTCAGAAAAAAATCCGATCCCCTTGATCTCGACCCTTTTTCTTCCCGTTCAAAGAACAAAGGGTGGATTTTGACATTTATTGCTCGAAGCAATATATGGGTAGATCACCACTTTCACACGGTTGACTACCCATAGCGGTCCACCAAAAGTCCTTATAGGTGCTTCTGTCCTACATATCCTCCACCAGCCGAAGCGTCTGCTGACGTCCACCCATCGCAATGCCCGGTTACTGATCCACGTTCCATCTGTCCCGGTTCCAGTCCAAACCGATCCACTGTATAGTCCACCGTATTGATTTTTAAAGATTGTATCGTCCAAATTTCCGTCGATCAGATCCTGGAAGTTATCTGCTATTTTTGTGCCGTCAACCAATTCGTATCTCGTTTTTGACCGAATGAATGTGACATAGGGGCAATTGTATTGTGATTCACTGATCCACGCCTTCCATTCTCGTCCTCTTGTGACGGGCGATAACATAGCCTGCCCCCAACATTTAAAATCTGCTCCTGCAACACCGCCTAAATCGGGTCCAAATTTCGCATGGGTCACAAAGACAAGTTTGGGGGGACACTCATACTCTGAAGGTGGTGTATATCCAAGCGATTCATAAGATCGGCATATCTGCCGAATTTGATCCGGTGTCAAAGCAGCCGGAACCTCTTGCACTAACGGGATGACCACCACTTTGTTGGTTTCCTCGGCAAAGCCAACTTCAATAGCCATACCGCTGACAACAAACACTGAAACAATGAGTAGATAGAGTTTCATGGGATACTCCAGTTGTTTTTTCCGGCCGTGTCGTCCTGTTCTCCCGTGGCGAGGGGCAGACCCGGCGCGGCGAATGCACCACCTCACACCTCGGGCCCGGCCCGGTGCAGGGCATTGCGGCTCAGGGTGCACTGGTGGTCGAACTGCCCTTCGATCCATCGTTTCCGCGTGCTGCAGGCAGGGGCGCTCAAGGCCGTGCCGGTGGTTTCCCAGGCATTGCCCATGCACCCGCCGCCGCAGTACTTCTGCCAGCGGCACCCGCTGCAGGCCGCTATCCCGGCCGGCCGGTCGCGGTTCAGCTGCTTGATGTCGCGCAGTTTCTCCCCGGCAATCATCGTTGCCAGCGATTGGTCTCTCAGGTTGCCGAGGGAGAACTCCTCCCCGTAGTGAAAACACTGGCAGGGATAGACGTTGCCCTCGGGATCGATGCGGAGTTGCGAGCCGATGGTGCACTGGTACGGGCGACCGGCCTGGTGGATGTTCATGGCCAGGCAGTCGGCGAGCAGGTCCATTTCGCCGTGCAACTGCTCGGCCCGGCGGGCCACGGTGTCCCAGAAGCGCAGGGTTTCCTCCTCGTCGAGCAGCAGGGCCGACCAGCGATCCCTGGCCCGGCCCGAGGGGGTCAGGGGCGGGAACTGCACCACCGGAATCTGCCGCTCGCGGGCGAAATCGACGATCGCCTCGACTTCATGGACATTGGGCCGCATCGGGGTGAAGGCGATGACCAGGTCCCGCGCCTTGCCCGCCCTGACGAGGCGGTCGATGGCCGCCACCGTGGCCGCGTAACTGCCCTCGCCCCGGATGCTGTCATGGACCTCCCGGCTGGCCCCGTCCAGGCTGATCTGCACCTTGATGGGCAAGGCGGCGAGTTGTGCGGCCCGGCGCTCATCGACCAGGGTCGCGTTGGTGCCAAGCGACACGAGCAGGCCGCAGTCGAGCGCATGCTGCACGATCTCGAGCCAGTCCTCGTGGAGCAGCGGCTCACCCCCGCCGATGGCTGCGGAAACACCGCCCGCGGCGCGCACGGCCGCAAGGAGCGCCTTGATCTCCTGTGTGCTCAGTTCCTCGCCGGTTACCTCTCCCGCCGCCAAATAGCAGTGCCGGCAGCGCAGGTTGCATCGCTTGGTGATCTCCAGCGCCACCCCCTGGAAGACATTCTCCCGCGGAACCGGTCCACCGGGGCAGGCGAGCAGCAGGTGTTCCTGCAGGTACCGGCAGAAGGTCTCCACCTGTGACCGGACGAGGGCCGGGTCCATGGACTTGCTCCGGGCAACGACCTCGGCGATTGCCGCCACGGAACGGGTGCCGTCGCACTCGTGCAGCAGTTCCAGGCCATCCGCGTTCATGATGGCCCAGCTCGGGGCCTGCGGGTTGAGGACAAGGGAGAGCGGACCGTGCGGATCCTCGGCGGTTCCGGCGATGGTGTCGATCCGGAGGCTGTCGGCCAGCCGGGGATGCGGGTCATTGTCCACAGGCTGTTTGCTGTGCATGGGCTCTCACGCTCGTTGGAGGGTCAGGGAAAAGACGACCGGACCGGCTGCCCGGCCCGGTCGTTGCGGCAGCCGGCTCAGCGGTATTCGCGAATGCGATCCAGGGCGACGAGCAACTCCGGTGCAGGAATGCCGATCCACCACCAGCGGTGGAAAATGACCCCAGGGACCAGGAATTGATCGCGGACCTCGATGATGCCCGGGAACGGCTTGATGCGCATGGCTGCCCACGGATCCGGCGACGGGTCGGCGGCGGCGTAGATCTGCGGGCCGAACCCTTCCATCCGAGCGAACTCGCTCACCGCCCCGATCTTCTGGGCATACACCGGCGCCTCGAAGACGATGGGGGTGAACACGCACCCTTCCTGTCGGCCGAAGGTGATGCCCGCCGCCTCGAGTTCGGCGAACAGCCCCTTGCTCAGGGCCGCCAGGAGCTTTGTATTGCCGGTGATGCGGCGCATGAGCTGGCCGCTTTCCCTGACCGGCACAGGGTCATCCTCGACCAGGTCGCGGATGCGCAGCTTCTCGAGGATCTTCAGGCTGATGGGATCCATCGGCCCGCACTGGGGCAGGCAGGCCCTGAACCGGTCCGAGTCGATGATATCGGTGATACTGTTGCCGGGCGCCTCCTCGGCCAGGTTGTTGAGCAGTTCGCTGAGCATGGCTGCCCGGGAGCGGCTGGCGAGTTCGGGCGCATCCCCGCTCTTCAGGGAAAAAATCCTCGGCTCGAACACGTAGCTGGTGCCGGGGAGTTCGACCTTGAACTCCTCGAACACCTTTTCCACGCACTTGGTCAGTTTATCCATCAGTTCCGGGTTCTGCGCGATCTTGCTTTTCAACTCCATGCTTTTCTGACTATTCCATTGCATAGCGCCCTCCCTTTGAAATGTTTTTCTGCCGGAGTGGTCGTCCCCGTGGTCCTTTCCCTGCGGGTGGACCGGCCATCCCTTGTTCTATTTTAAAGCATACCGTTCTCATGGCAGAAGAGGAATAAAGGGAAAATTCATAGAAAAAGAATAGAAAAAATATCCATTTTGCTCTGTGGGCCGCGGGCTGGCGGCAACGGACCAGAGACCAATGGGAACGAGGCAAAAAAAACTGGCGCCCAAGCCCCCTGCAGCCGTCAATTGGAGCGTTCCCACGCTGGAGCGTGGGAAGATCCCTGTTGATGGATGGTTGGCGCCTTTTGCCCTGGCTGGTCAGACAGACAGCGTCCGACCGCGAGAAAAATCGTTTTGCTGAGTTTGTCGTTCTCGTAAAAAGCCACGAGAACGACGTCTCTTGTTCGTAACAGGCTGTTTTTACACATGTGCTGTTGCGGATTTTGACTTTTTACGGTGCCATCAGGTTTGGGAGGTCATCAGAATCGCAATGCCGACTGCATGGGAAAAGATGGTCCGCGGGGAGTTGTACGATCCCCTTGATGCGGACTTGGTCCGGCGGCGCAACCGGGCGCGGGACCTCTGCCAGGATCTGAACGCGACCCGCGAGGCCATGGCGGAGGAACGCCGCCGCCTCCTGCGGGAGCTGTTCGGCCGGGGCGGCGACACGGTATGGCTGCAGCCGCCGTTCTTCTGCGACTACGGGGTCAACATCCTGCTCGGCGAGCGGGTGTTCTTCAACTTCAACTGCGTGGTGCTCGACGTGGCCCCGGTCACCATCGGCGACCACACCCTGTTCGGCCCGGCCGTGCAGATCTACACCGCCACCCACCCCTTCGACGCCGGCCTGCGCCGCACCCGGGAGTTCGCCAAACCCATCGACATCGGCCCGGACGTGTGGGTGGGCGGCGGCGCCATCCTCTGCCCCGGGGTGACCATCGGCGCACGCAGCGTCATCGGCGCGGGCAGCGTGGTCACCCGCGACATCCCGGCCGACGTGTTCGCGGCCGGCAACCCCTGCCGGGTGATCCGCCCGGTCAGCGAGGGCGACGGTCCGCGCTGAAGCGAAGGTTCCCGCCACCTGCGCCGCCGGCAACAAAAACATCGCGGGCATGGCCCGCTCCCGCCCCGGCAGCGCTCGTGGGCAGGAGCGGGCCGTGCCCGCGATATAATAAATCGCCTGATCGTTTTCGATCATCCTCACCCTCCAGCCCATCGCTGTCCATGGACAGCGGACAAAAAAAAGCCCCGAACAACCGTCGGGGCGTGGTGATGGACTGCCGGAGGGCGGGGCGGGGTCAGCAGAACACGCGGGTGACCTTGTCCTCGTTGCTGGCCGCGGCCATGGCCGCAATACGGGTGGCGTTGGCGGCCGGGTCGTGGGGAAAGGCGCCTTCCGGACAGATGCGCACGCACTGCTGGCAGCGCACGCAGTGCTCGGCCATCACCGGGTAGGGATCCAGGGTGATCGCCCCCACCGGGCAGGCGGCAACGCATTCGCCGCACTGGGTGCAGCGGGTCTCGATGGCCCGGGGCGCGGGCATCATGGACTTGGCCTTGGCCAGGCTCTTCGATGCCGCCTCGGTGCGCAGCGAGGGCGAGAGGTAATCGAGCAGCCGCAGGTCGAGCGGCACAGGCGCGGCCTGCGCCAGGTTCGCGACCACCCTTGCGACCAGGTCACGCACCTGCGCCAGATCGGCCGCATCCGGGCGGCCAGCGCCGAGCGGCTCCGCGGCCGCCCACAGGGACGAGTGCTCGGCCAGCACCTTGGCCGCACCCACGGTTTGGAACCCCCTGGCCTGGAGCAGGTCCGCCAGCTCCGGCAGGGCCAGGCCGCTGGTCACACCGCCCCAGGTGACAAAGGGCACGGCCCAGCCGCGCGTCGACGACGGCAGGCCTTCGATCCATTCGGCCACCAGCGGCAGGGCGTGGTCGCAGTAGACCGGCGAGCCGATCCACAAACAGCAGGGACCGTCCAGACCGAGCCCGCTGGCCTGCACCGGGCCACCGGCGGGCAGGCCGAGATCGACCAGGCGCGCGGTGATGCCGCGTTCGGCCAGACAGTGTTCGATGTGAAGGGCGACCCGGCGGGTGGTCCCGGCGGGTGAGAAAAAAACGATGATATGCTGGGCCATGCTCGCCTCCTGGGGAACGGGATTGTTCAGGATTGTCGCTCTCGCTTCGTACCGGACTGTTTTGACGAAACTTCGATTGTGCGGATTTCGATTTTTGCCGAGGCCCGCACTCTTTGTCGGCCACTCTAGCCCCTGCCGCGACGGGCTGTCAACCCGGGCCACGGGTGTCCGCCGCGGGCGACCGCGGCTGGCCGGTTGCCCGTGCCCGCCCGGCCAGCACCCCTCCCCTGCCCCCGCACCACGGTGTGCCTTTTCATCCCGGCCGGTCAATGGTATAGTCGCCCGCACTGACCAGACCACATCCACAGGCGGGCCCACGCCGACCGCGGCCGGACCCACCACACCGCCCGCCTGTTCCCCTCACCGGCAAGGAGAGATTTCATGTTTAATTTCGAATACTACAACCCCACCCGCATCGTTTTCGGCAAGGACCGCATCACCCAACTCGGCCGGCTCGTGCCCCCGGAAGCCAAGGTGCTGGTGCTGTTCGGCGGCGGCAGTGTGAAAAAATTCGGCACCCTGGACAAGGTCCACCAGAACCTGGGCGCCCGCCAGATTGTGGAGTTCGGCGGCATCGAGCCCAACCCGCGCTACTCCACGCTGATGCGCGCGGTCAAGGTGGTGCGCGACGAGCAGATCGACTTCCTGCTCGCCGTGGGCGGCGGCTCGGTCATGGACGGCACCAAGTTCGTGGCCCTGGCGGCCAACCACGAGGACAACTGCGAGGACCTGCTCCAGCACGGCTTCAAGCCGGTGCCGGTGGCCGCGGCCGTGCCGCTGGGCACGGTGCTCACCCTGCCGGCCACCGGCTCGGAGATGAACAATGGCGGCGTGATCAGCCACGGCGCGGGCAAGTACCCGATCTTCAGCCCGCTCGTCTTCCCCAGGTTCTCCATCCTCGATCCGACCCTGACCTTCACCCTGCCGCCCACCCAGGTGGCCAACGGCGTCGTCGACACCTTCGTCCACACGGTCGAGCAGTACGTCACCGTGCCGGCCGAGGGCCGCTTCCAGGACCGGATGGCCGAGGGCATCCTCCAGACCCTGATCGAGATCGGCCCCATCACCCTGGCCGACCCCACCGACTACGACGCCCGCGCCAACCTGATGTGGTGCGCCACCAACGGCCTCAACGGCCTGATCGGCGTCGGCGTGCCCCAGGACTGGACCACCCACATGATCGGCCACGAACTGACCGCCATGTTCGGCATCGATCACGGCCAGACGCTCGCCATCCTCCAGCCGGCGGTGTGGACCGTGCGCCGCGAGCAGAAGCGGGCCAAGCTGCTCCAGTACGCGGAGCGGGTGTGGCACCTGACCCAGGGCAGCGAGGACGAGCGCATCGACCGGGCCATCGAACAGACCCGCGCCTTCTTCGAGAGCCTGGGCGTGCCCACCCGGCTCGCCGACTACGGGGTGACCGCGGCGCACATCGACCCGCTGGTCGCCGCCCTGGAGGCCCACGGTCTGACCGCGCTCGGCGAGAAGCGCGAGGTCACCCCGGCGGTGAGCCGCGCCATCCTGGAGGCGGCCCTGTAAAGGGTCACGCCCGATTTTCCCGGTTCCGCCGGTCCCGGCCGCGTCTTGTGCACGCGGTCGGGACCGTGTTCTTTGCAGCCGATCCCCTCTGCCCCTTTCCTGCACCGAGACACGCCCATGCACCGACCCCTGCGCCGTTTACTGATCCTGCTCTTCCTCTGTCTGGTCCCGGTCCTGGCCTGCCGGCCGATGGTCGCGGCCGGAGCCGCCCCGCCCCGGGAGGGGTTCGCCGACCTGGTCGAACGGGTCAAGCCCGCGGTGGTCCACCTGAGCGTGGTCAAGCACCAGGACAAGGAGGCGGCCGGGAGCGGTTCGCCGGATTTCTTCGAGGACAAGCTGGTGCGCGAATTCTTCGGTGACGACCAGCCCGCGCCCCGCACCGGCAAGCCCGAGGAGCGCAGCCATTACGGCCGCGGCTCGGGTTTTGTCATCGACAGCGATGGCTACATCCTCACCAATGCCCACGTGGTCGCCCGGGCCGAGCAGGTGAGCGTGGTGTTCGCGGACCGGCGGAGCTTCCGGGCCACCATCGTCGGCACGGACCCGCAGTCCGACCTGGCTCTCCTGCGCGTTGACGGCCGCAACCTGCCCGTGGTCGCCTGGGGCGATTCGGCCGCGCTGCGCGCCGGCGACTGGGCCATTGCCGTGGGCGCACCGCTCGAGCGGGTGCAGACCGTGACCGCGGGCATTGTCAGCGCCATCGGCCGGCACAGTCTGGGCATCAGCGACTACGAGGACTTCATCCAGACCGATGCGGCCATCAACCCGGGCAATTCGGGCGGGCCGCTGGTGGACGCGCAGGGGCGGGTGATCGGCGTGAACACCGCCTTTGTCGCCCAGAGCGGCGGCGGCAGCGGCATCGGCTTCGCGGTCCCGGTGAACATGGCCCGGGTGATCGCCGAGCGGCTGCGCGCGGACGGCCGGGTGGTCCGCGGCTGGCTGGGCGCGGCCCTGAAGGACGGCGACCTCGGCGACGGCCCGGCCACGGGCGCGCTGGTGCACGAGGTGGATGGCTCCTCGCCGGCCCGGCGCGCCGGCTTGCGCCAGGGCGACGTGCTCGTGGCCCTGGACGGCGCACCGGTGACCAGCGCGGCCGAGGTGCGCAACCGCGTCGCCCTGGCCCGGCCGGGCAGCAGCCTGCAGGTCCGCTTTCTGCGGGACGGCGCGCAGCAGACCGCCACCGTGCGGATCGGCGAAAAGCCCTGAGCTGCAAACGCTGAGCCCTTCCCCCCCGGCCGATCCGGCCGGCTACCGGCACCCGAGGCCGGCCCTGACCCACGCGGTCAGGGCCGGCCTTTTTTCGTCCGGGCGGTCGCTGCCGGTTGCCCGGTCGCCCCGGGCCGGCGCTGTTCAGCTCACCACTGTTCTATCTTTACATTACCTGTACATGGCTGTACAATGGCCACATGGAACGGGTCGTCCTCCACCTCAACATCGCCGATTTCCCGGTGGCCGTGGAACGGCTGCTCGATCGCACCCTGCGCACCAGGGCGCTCGTCATCGCCGAGCCGGCGGCCCGCGCCGTGGTCTACGACATGAGCGACGAGGCCTACGCGGACGGCGTGCGCAAGGGCATGGTGCTCGCCCTGGCGCGCCGCCGCTGCCCGGCCGCGCTCGTCCTGCCGCCCCGGCCGGAGCTGTACCGGCGGGCGCTCGGCCGCTGCCTGGAGCATGCCCTGCACTACACGCCGCTGGTCGAGCCGGCCGGCGGCCAGGGCCACCTCTACCTGGACGTGAGCGGCACGCAGCGGCTGTTCGGCCAGCCGGCGGACATCGGCCGGCGGCTGCGCACCACCCTGCGCCAGGACCTCGGCCTCGATCCCATCTGGTCCGTGGCCCCGAACAAACTGCTCGCCAAGGTGGCCAGCCGGCTGGTCAAGCCCTGCGGCGAGTACCTCGTGGCCGGCGGCGCCGAGACCGCCTTCCTCGCCCCCCTGCCCCTGCCCCTGCTGCCCGGCCTGCTGCCCGCTGACCTGGGCCGGCTGGCCCGGGTGAACATCCGCCGGGTGCACCAGGCCGCGGCCCTGTCCGTGGCCGAGCTGGCCGTGCTCTGCGACGGCCGCGCCCGCCACATCCACCAGACCGTGCGCGGCGTGGACCCGACCCCGGTGGTGCCGGCCGGAACGGGCCGCGCCGACCTCCAGTCACCAGCACACCTTTGCCCCGGACACCAACGACGAGCGCAGCGTGCGCAGCGCCCTGGCCGCGCTGGTACAGCAGGCGGGCTGCGTACTGCGCGGCCGCGGGCTCGGCTGCCGCCGGGTCGGGGTGCAGCTCGTCTACACCGACGGCCTGGGCGTGGTCCGCCAGGCCACGAGCAAGCTGCCGGTGGACGACGATTGCGCGCTCGAACAGCTGGCCCGCGCCGCCCTGTACCGGGCCTGGCACCGACGCACCCGGCTGCGCACCCTGGCCCTGTGCTGCGACCGGCTGCTCCACCCGGTGCGCCAGCTCTCCCTGTTCGCCCCGGCCGACCCGGGCCGTGAACGACAGCGGAGCCTGAGCACGGCCATGGACGCCATCCGCGCCCGCTGCGGCGACACCGCCATCCTCCGCGGCAGCCGCAGGCCGACGGACGCGCCGACCGGGGCCGCATGATCGCCCTCGGCCTGCACTCGCACTGCTCGCTCATGCGCGGCACGGCCAGCCCGCGCGCGCTCTGCCGCCGCGTGCGCCAACTGGGCTACACGGCCGCGGCCCTGACCGACACCAACAACCTCTACGGCCTCTGGCCCTTTCTCGCCGCCTGCGCGGACGAGGGACTGACCCCGGTGATCGGCGCGGAACTGCGCAGCACAAGCGGCCGGTTGTTCGCCCTGGTGCGCGACCGCGCGGGCTTTCGCCATCTCTGCCGCCTGCTCACCGCCGTGCACGCCGATCCCGACCCTGGACCTGGGCCTGGCCCTGGCCGACCACCACGCCGGCCTGCTCCTGCTCGTGCCCGAGCCGGACCTGCTCCGCCGCTGCCGCGAACTGGGCGCCGACACCATGGCCGCCCTGGTCGACCGGCCCTGCGCGGCCACCAGCCGCCTGCGCCGCGAGGCCGGGCGGCTGGGCGTGCAGACCGTGGCCCTGGTCGAATCGTTTTTTCCCGATGCGGACGATTTCGCCGCCCACCGGCTGCTGCGCGCCATCGACACCAACACCTCGCTCGCCCGGCTGGACCCGGCCACCCTGGCCGCACCGGACGCCTGCCTGCCCGCGCCGGCCGAGCTGGCCGCGCGCTTTGCCCTCTGGCCCGAGAGCCTCACTCCGCTTGGCACATATCGCCGAGACCTGCGCCCTGCGCACCCCGCGCGACGGGCTCGTGCTGCCGCCCTGGGAGGGCGGCGACGCGGTGACGGAACTGCGCCGCGCCGCCCTGGCCGGGGCCGAGCGACGCTACGGCCTGCCCCTGCCGGCCGCGGTCACCAGCCGCCTCGACCACGAGCTGGCGGTGATCGACACCATGCGCTTTTCCAGCTATTTCCTGGTGGTGCGCGACATCGTCGGCCCCTTTGCCCGCACCTGCGGCCGCGGCTCGGGCGCGGCCTCGCTGGTGGCCTACTGCCTGGGCATCACCAATGTCTGCCCGGTGCGCCACAACCTCTACTTCGAGCGGTTCCTCAACCCCGGCCGCCTGGACCCGCCGGACATCGACATCGACTTTGCCTGGGACGAGCGCGACCGGGTGCTCGCCTCGGTGCTGACGCGCTTCGGCTGCCGCGCGGCCATGGTCAGCTGCCACGTCGGCCTGCAGCCGCGCCTGGCCATCCGCGAGACCGCGCGGGTGTTCGGCCTGCCGGGCGGCGAGATCGGCCGGGTCACCAAAAAACTGCCCTGGCTGTGGCGGGCCGATCCGGGCGCGGACGACTATCTCGACACCCTGCGCACCCTGCCGCAGCTGCGAGGGGTGGACCTGGGCGGGCCCTGGCCGGAGATCCTGCGGCTCGCGGCCCGCATCAGCGGCGCGCCCCGCCACCTGTCGGTCCACCCGGGCGGGGTGGTGGTCACCCCGCATCCGGTGAGCGACTACGCGCCGGTGCAGCGCACGGCCAAGGGCGTGCCGGTCCTCCAGTGGGACAAGGACCATGCCGAGGAGGCCGGGCTGGTCAAGATCGACCTGCTCGGCAACCGCAGCCTGGGGGTGATCCGCGACGCCGTCGCCCAGGTGCGGGCCGGCGGCGTGGCCTTCGACGAGCTGCGCTGGCAGCCCGAGGACGACCCGGCCACCCGCGCCACCCTGGCCCGCGGCGCGCACCATGGGCTGCTTCTACATCGAGAGCCCGGCCATGCGGCTGTTGCAGCGCCGCTCCGGCCGCGGCGACTTCCACCACCTGGTGATCCACTCGTCGATCATCCGGCCGGCGGCCAACGAGTGGATTCGCGCCTACCTGCGCCGGCTGCACGGCGAACCCTGGCAGCCGCTCCACCCGCTGGTGGCCGGCGTGCTCGACGACACCTACGGGATCATGGTCTACCAGGAGGACGTGTCGCGGGTGGCGGTGCAGTTCGGCTTCTCCCACGCCGACGCGGACCGGCTGCGCAAGATCATGAGCAAGAAGGACAAACAGCGCCAGCTGGCCGACTACCGGGGGCAGTTCTTCGCCGCCGCGGCGGAGCGGGGCGTGGACGCGGCGGCGGCCGAGCGCATCTGGGCGATGATGCTGAGCTTCGAGGGCTACTCGTTCTGCAAGCCGCACTCAGCCAGCTACGCGCGGGTGTCGTTCCAGGCGGCCTGGCTCAAGACCCATTTCCCGGCGGAGTTCATGGCCGCGGTGATCAGCAACCAGGGCGGTTTCTACTCGACCTTTGCCTATGTGTCCGAACTGCGGCGGCTGGGGCTGCGCCTGCTCGGCCCGGACGTGAACGCAAGCGACACGCCCTGGCAGGGACGCGACCGCGAGGTGCGCGTGGGGCTGATGGCCGTGAGCGGCCTGGGCGCGGCGACCAGGGCGCGGATCGTTGATGAGCGGGCACGGCGCAGGTTCGCCACGGTGTTCGACTTTCTCGGCCGGGTGCGGCCCGAGGAGGACGAAACGGCGGCGCTCATCCAGGCCGGGGCCCTGGACGGGCTGCTCGCCGGGTCCGAGGTGAGCCGGGCGCCGCTCGTCTGGCTCGCCGCCTGCTGGCAGAGGCGCGGCCGCGAGCAGGCGCCGGCCCTGTTCCCGCTCGACCCCACCCCGCCGCCGCTGCCGGCCGAGGACCGGCGCGAGCGGCTGCGCGGCGAGTTCCGGGTGCTCGGCTTTCTCCCCGGCGAACACCCGATCACCCTGTTCGCCGATGTGCGCCGGCGGGCCGGGGCGCTGCTCGCCCGCGAGCTGGAGCAGGGGGCGATCGGCCGGCGGGTGCGCCTGCTCGGCTGGCCCATCGCCGGCAAGGTGGTGGGCACGAAGAGCGGCGCGCCCATGGAGTTTTTCACCTTCGAGGACGAGACCGGCCTGGTGGAATGCACCTTTTTCCCCGGCGCCTACAGCCGCTCTTGCCACCTGCTCGACGGCCGCGGGCCGCTGCTGCTGGAGGGTCGGGTGGAGGAGGAATTCGGCGCCCGCACGCTGACCGTGGAGCGGGCGGCCGGCGCCCGCCAGGGGTTTGCCTTCGACCGCCGGGCCGCCTGAGCAGAACCTTTCGGGTGGGCGGATTTGTGCCCGGCCGCGAGAAGGATTCTTGAGAAAACCGATGGCACGTGGTTGAATGGCGCCGGCGCGGCGACCCGGACCCGGTTGGTCCGCAGGTCGCCCGCCGCGATCATCGCAGCACCAGAGAGGCTGCACTCATCAATCAGCACCTTCGCTGTCCGGCCGGCCGCAATCGGCGCGGCGGACCCGCGAAGGCAAGGAGAATCGTATGGACAGGAACACCATGCGGGCAACGGCCCGCGAACAACTGAAAGGATTCTGCCGGGTCTGCCCGGTGTGTGACGGCCGCGCCTGCGCCGGCGAGGTGCCGGGCATGGGCGGCGTGGGCACGGCCGGCGCCTTCAAGGCGAACATGGACGCGCTCGCCCGGGTTAAACTCAACCTGCGCACCATCCACGCGGTCAAGGAGCCGGACATGAGCCTGACCCTGTGGGGCCGGACGCTGGCCATGCCCATCCTGGTGGCGCCGATCACCGGCTCGTCCTACAACATGGGCGGCAAGATGACCGAGGAGGACTTCATCGCCGAGATGGTCGCCGGCGCGCTCCAGGCCGGCACCCTGTGCATGACCGGTGACGGCGCTGACCCGACCATGTTCGGCAGCGGCATCAAGGCCGGCAAGGCCAACAACGGCGCCTCCATCGCCATCATCAAGCCGCGCACCCAGGACATGATCAGGAACCACCTGCGCACCGCCGAGGAGGCGGGCCTCGCTCGCCACCGGCATGGACGTGGATGGTGCCGGCCTGGTGACCATGGCCATGAAGGGCCAGCCGGTGGGTCCCAAGACCCCGGCCGAACTGCACGAGGTGATCGCGGCCACCCGGCTGCCGTTCATCGTCAAGGGCGTGATGACCGTGGACGAGGCCGAGACCGCGGTCGCCGCCGGGGCCGCGGCCATCGTGGTGTCCAACCACGGCGGCCGGGTGCTCGATTTCACCCCGGGCGCGGCCGAGGTGCTGCCGGCCATTGCCGCCCGCGTCAAGGGCAAGGCGATCATCTTCGCGGACGGCGGCGTGCGCAGCGGCGCGGACGTGCTCAAACTGCTCGCCCTGGGCGCGGACGCGGTGCTCGTCGGCCGGCCCATGGTGGTCGCCGCCTTCGGGGGCGGCCGCGAGGGCGTGGCCCTGGTGCTCAACCAGCTCAAGAACGAGCTGCTCCAGGCCATGCTGCTCACCGGCACGGCGGATGTGAAACAGGTTCCGGCAACGATCCTGCACAACGACGGCCGCTAGGCTGCCCCGGGCCAGTGCCGGCTTCATGCCGGACCGGGCCGCCGAACGCCCGAGATTGGCCACTCAACTCGAAGTGACGGCGGCACGAGGGACAAGGTGGGACACACAAAAAGGGGGGCAGCGCGATATGCGCTGCCCCCCTTTTTGTGTCTGTGACAGGTACCGGCTGTCAACCGTCCATGATGGAACAGGGGGGAACCAAGGAGAGGAACAGGTTGTCACCGCACGTTGGGCGGACCGGCCGGCGCCGTCTGTTTCAGCGGTCGGCTGTGTCCGGGAAGAGGTGGCGGACCACCGTCTCGCCGACGATGGCATGCCCCTTCCAGCCCCAGTGGGAATCATTGGGCAGGTACACATCCTTTTCACCGCGGGCCACGGCCGCCTGGAGCGCGTCCGTTACCGATATCTGCGGCAGGCTGTCGAAAAGCGGCGTCAAGGCGGACAACGGGCGCGGCTTGATGACCGGGTTGGGCGCTATGGCCCGGGCATAGACCGTCGACCGGTCAGGCGCGACCAGGAGAAAGAACCGGCTGTAGTGGTTGGCCTCGACCAGGGCGCGGAATTTGTCAAACCGCTCCCGCGCCCTAACCCACCCTTCGGGGCGGACCTCGAATTTCCACAAATCACCGTAGTACACGAGGGTACTGTCCTGTCGGGGGGAGCTGAACGGGGCAACACCGGCTATCAGCGGCACCCGGTAGGCCTTGGCCCTGGAACCGAGCAGTGTTTTCAGGCGGACCCGGTAGAAAAAAATCACGGCATCCATGCTCAGCCACGGCCCGCGCTGCCAGTCACGCTCGATCATCACCCGCGACTGCGGTACGGGCCGCAGGTGCGGCGCACCCGCCTGCACCACGGGAGGGACAGTCACCCGGGCCGGCGCCATGGCGTCCATTCCTTCAAGCTTGGAATGCAGGCCCATTTCCGCAGACTCGAAGATCACGAACCGGGGCGGTGATTGCCGGAACACCGGATGGGCGAACAACCGGGGGAGATCGAGCCGGCTGATGTGGATGGTCAGGATGCGCAGCCCGGTCCGGTCCTGGATGAACTCCTGCCAGCCGTAGCACTCCTTGAAAATATACTGGGTGAAGGAATCACCGATGATGAGGAGGTCGCACGGTTCGCGGTACTCGTCCAGGCTGTCCGCACTCAGGGTGCGCGGTTCGGTGAAGTAGCGCTGCGGTTCGGTCCAGCGGTATTCGGCCTCGCGGAAGGCCCCGACCCGGGTGAGATCGCCCTGGAACGGCTCGATGAAGAAAAGACCGGCGGTGATACCCACGAAAGCCAGGGCAAAGACGGAGACCAGGCAGGCGGCGTAGCGGTGTGGAGACATCAGAACTGGTAGTAGAGAAATTCGCTGATGGTGCTCATGGAGGCCAGGGCAACAACAAAGAGGACCACCGTCGCGGCGCACCAGGCAGGCGTCGGCGCCCAGCGCAGGCGCGAGCCGGCGGCAGCGGGCGGCGGGTGGCAGAAGCCCGGACCATGGGCGAATACTTCCGCGGTATTGGGGGCGAGGAACACGAACGGCAGGAGGCCCGCCAGCCAGCCGAACAGGGTGCCTGACTGTTTGCCGGCAAAGACCGCCCAGCCCTCGGGCAGCCAGCCGAACAGGCCGGACCAGCTCGCCGGCAGGGACAGTCCGCCGATGCCGAACATGGATTGCCACAGGAGGACGGCCGTGGCCATGTCCCTGGCGCGAAAGCACACCCAGGCGGCGACCACCACCAGCAGGGTCAGGAGGCCGGCGGCAACCCGCCACGCCCTGAAGCGGCCGAGTCTGGCGGCCAGTTCGCCGCCCAGGCTGCGCCAAAGGTGATTGACGGTGATCGCGGCCGCATGGAGAAAACCCCAGAAGAGAAAGGTCCAGCCCGCCCCGTGCCAGACGCCGCCGATGAACATGGTCAGGAAAATGTTGACCAGGCGGCGGACCGGGCCTTGGCGATTGCCGCCCAGGGGGATGTACAGGTAGTCGCGCAGAAACGAGGAAAGCGTGATGTGCCAGCGCCGCCAGAAATCGATGATGCTGGTCGCCTTGTAGGGTGAGAAGAAGTTGATGGGCAAGCGGATGCCGAACATCCAGGCCAGGCCGATGGCCATGTCCGAGTAGCCGGAGAAATCGAAGTACAGCTGCAGCGTGTAGCCGAAGCGCCGCACTCCAGGCGTCCAGCGTCGGCACGGCGACCCCGGTGGCGGCCTTGTTGAACAGGGGCGTGACCATCTCCGCCAGGCGGTCGGCGATGGTGACCTTCTTGCACAGACCGATGACGAAGAGCGAGGCCCCGGCGGAAAAATCAAAGGCCCGGTCGCGCTTTTCCCGGCTCTGGAACTGGGGAATGAGATCGGCATGGTGGACGATGGGTCCGGCGATCAACTGGGGGAAAAAGGTGACAAACAGGCTGTATTCAGCAAAGCGGCAGTCGCCAACCTTGCCCCGGCTGGCGTCCACCAGGTAGGCGATGATCTGAAAGGTGAAAAATGAGATGCCCAGCGGCAGCACCAGGTCGGGCACGGTCAGCGAACTGCCCAACAGCGGCGAAAACACGCCGACGAGAAAACCGCTGTACTTGAAGAAGCCGAACAGGGCGAGATTGGCGGTGACCGCGGCAGCGAGGAGCAGCCGTTGCCGGCCGCCCGTCTGCTGCCGAATCCACAGGCCGAAAACATAGTTGGTGCCAACCGAGGCCAGCAGCAGGAGAAGAAAGGCGGGATGCCACCAGCCGTAAAAAAACAGCGAGGCCAGCACCAGCCAGGAAAGCGCCGGTGCTTTCCCGACCTGCCGGAATACCAGGAGATAGCCGGACAGCACGACGGGCAGGAAGAGAAAGAGGAAAACGTAGCTGTTGAAAAGCATGAACCGTGAAAAATCGGTACGATTTCAGGAGAGAGACCATCCCGCCCGGCTGTGCGCGCCCTGACCTGCCGACAGCTGAACGCCCTCGCCAGAACCAGGCGCGAGGCGAAGCAAGGAGGTGGAAACCGTCGCCTGCCCGGCACCGCCCCACCTCTCTTGCTCTTTTGCGTTCAAATTGTCAAGAAATCACAGCTATTGAGTGACCTGCCGACAGCTTCCCTGTCCGAGGGCATGGCTTGCAACCCGGGCTCAGCCAGGGGCGCTGTGGCATTGCGCGAGTGCCAGCCATTGGCCTGTGCCCGTACCCGGCCCGGAGACAAATCGGGACGGGCGGGACACACCGCTTGCCCGACCGGCGCATCAGCGGTACGATGCCATCGACCATCGCTCCCCATGTACATGAGGTGACCCGCATGCGACCGCTCCCCTGGTGCCGTTTCCTGTCCATTCCGCTCGCTCTTCTGCTGCTCGCCGGCTGCGCGCCCGCCCTGCCGCGCGGCGCCTGGCTGACCGACCCGCATGTCGCCCGCCTGTTCGTGTCCGGCACGGTCCTGCCGAACCACACCTACTACTATCTCGGCTCCTTCGGTGCGCCCGATTCGATCATCGCCATCGACAACCGCTTCACCCTGCGCTCCAGGGTCTGGGCCCGGGTCGACGTCGACCGGCGGTTGCTCAACGGGTGGCAACAGTGGTACCGCACCGAGCACTTCCGCGCCGGCTGCGAGTTCCGCGGCGGGCTGATCCTCACCCCGGACGGCAGGCGGGCCGGCGTCTGGTATTCGCAGAACATCATCAATACCGTGCGCCTGCCCGAACCCGGGGTGATCGAGGTCTTCCAGCCGCACTCGCCCACCGGCGACACCTGCGGCCGGAACGACGACGGCGCCTTGTTCGACCTGGACTGAGCCCCATCCGGCCGGGCAGCGGAGTACACACCCACTGCCACCCTCCCCCTGCCCGAATCAGTGTAAAGAAACCATCCCGTCTCGTGCCCATGCGCAACAATATCAATACCAAAGCCTATTGGGATGAGCGCTTTGCCTCGGGAAGCTGGGAAAAAAACCGGGGCCGCACGCAGACCGCCGATTTTGCCCGCGGGCAGATACCTTTCCTGCGCATTCCCGCTGATTTTACCGGCACCCTGCTCGATTTCGGTTGCGGTCTGGGCGATGCCTTTCCCATCTACCGCCGCCAATACCCGCGCGCCACACTCATCGGCATGGACCTCAGCGCGAGCGCCGTTGCCCTGTGCCACAGGGAATACGGCCGGATCGCCACCTTTCTGCAGGGCGATCATACCGCGGCGCCCAGGTCGGATATCATCATCGCCTCCAACGTTTTCGAGCATCTCAGCGACGACCAACAGGTGGCCAGGGTGCTGCTCACCGCCTGCACCTCCCTGAAAATCATTGTGCCTTACAAGGAATATCCGCCGACCTTCGTCCCGCCGGCCGGTGCGGAACACGTCAACATCCACTATGACGAAGCGTCCTTCCGGGAACTGGGCCCCTGTGAAACGACCGTGTTTCCCTGCCGGGGCTGGTCGGAATACGGGTTCAAGTTGTGGTACCACATCTTTTTTTGGAACATCCTGCGCAGGATGCTGGGCCGGCCGCTGCGGCCGAGAAAGATGCAGATCCTCTTTCACCTGGGCCAAGCCGCACCGGTCGCCGCCCGCAAAGCCGGCGAGAGAAATGGTCCGGATGCTCATTGATTACCTGCCATCACCCGTCCGCCGGCTTCGCCGACCGGCCAACCGGTTCCCGTCCCGTCAGCGCGGGGCGGGGACCGCCGCACTCCGGACCGCAGCCAGTCCGCTTGCCCGGCGGCCCGATCAGGGGTAGACTGGCGCACATTCGACCACCCGCACCAGGAGGTGCCCCATGTCGCCATTGCCCTGCCGCCTGCTGTTCCCCGCTCTGCTCCTCGCCCTCCTCCTCGGCGGCTGCACCGCCGGTGTCCCGGGCGGGGCCTGGGTCACCGACCCGCAGGTCCGCCAGCTGTTCGAGTCCGGCACGCTCCTGGCGAACCACACCTACTACTACCTGGGCTCGTTCGGCGCGCCCGACTCGATCATCGCCATCGACAACCGCTTCACCCTGCGCTCCCGGGTCTGGGCCCGGGCCGAGGTGGACCAGCGGATGCTCGACGGCTGGCTGCAATGGTACCGCACCGAACATTTCCCGTCCGGCTGCGAACTCCGCGGCGGCCGCATCCTCACCCCGGACGGCCAGCAGGCTGGGGTCTGGTATTCGCAGAACATCGTCAACATCGTGCGCATGCCCGAACCCGGGGTGATCGAGGTCTTCCAGCCGCATTCCCCCGCCGGCCACACCTGCGGCCGCGACAACAACGCCAACTTCCTGTTCGGGCTCTAAGGCCGAGGCACCGGCCAGCGTATCCCCAGCACTGACCTCCGCCCTGCAGCGGCCGGAACTGGACATTTCCGGCCGCATTTTCTATGATGCGCGGCCATGATCGCCCCGCAGCCCACAGCCCCGGCCCGGCCGGAAAACGACCCCATCCCGCTCTCCGCACCCGGCCGCACTGGCGAGTCGCCGTCCTTGGTCGCCTGCCCGGACTGCGACCTGCTCAACCGGCTGGACGGCCCGGCCGCGGCCACCCTGCTGTGCGCCCGCTGCGGCGCGGTACTTCGCCGCCATAGGCCAAACTCCATCGACCGGACGCTCGCCCTGGTGATGGCGGCCCTGTTGCTCTTCACCCTGGCCAACGCCTTTCCCTTCCTGGCCATGAAGAGCGGCGGTTTCGTCCAGGAGACCACCCTGCTGAGCGGCGTCCAGGAACTCTGGCGCCAGGGGCTGCGGCTGCTCGCCGCGCTCGTCTTCTGCACCTGCGTGCTCGTGCCCGCGGCCCAGCTGACCGGCCTCGTCGCCATCCTCCTGCCGCTGCGGCTCGGCCGCCGGCCCCCGCCGGGTGCGGCCCGCATCCTCCGCCTGGTGCAGGCGGCCGCGCCCTGGGGCATGATGGAGGTGTTCATGCTCGGCATCCTCGTGGCCCTGGTCAAGCTCGGCCACATGGCCACCATTGTTCCGGGCGTATCGGTGTTCAGCTTCGCCGCGCTCATCGTGGTCATGGCCGCGGCCTTCTCCACCCTGGACCCGGTGCTCGTCTGGGCGCGGCTGGACCCGCGGCCATGAACCGGCCCGTGCCACCGCCCGCAGCCTCGGCCTGGTGCGCTGCCACGACTGCAGCCTGCTGGCGGCCGCGCACCTGCAAACCTGCCCGCGCTGCGGCGCGCACCTGCACCTGCGCAAGCCCGACAGCCTCGGCCGCACCACCGCGCTCGTGCTCGCCGCGCTCGTCCTCTACCTGCCGGCCAACCTGCTGCCCATCACCGTGACCACCGCCATCGGCACCCGCCAGGCCGACACCATCCTCAGCGGCGTCATCTATTTCATGCAGACCGGCTCCTGGGAGATCGCCTCGGTGATCTTCATCGCCAGCGTGTTCGTGCCGTTTGCCAAGCTCATCATTCTCGTCCTGCTGCTCGTCAGTGTCCGCTTCCGCTGGCGCTGGCGGCCGCGCGACCGCACCGTGCTCTACCGGCTCACCGAACTGGTGGGCCGCTGGTCCATGGTCGACATCTACGTGGTCACCATCCTCGTGGCCCTGGTCCGGCTCGGGGCCGTGGCCACCATCGAGGCCGGCCCGGCCGCTGTCTATTTCGCCGCGGTGGTGGTGCTCACCATGTTCGCGGCCGAGAGTTTCGACCCGCGTCTCATCTGGGACGCGCTCGAGGAGGAGCAATGAACGAACCCGCAACCGACCGCGCCGCGACCGCCACGGTCCGCACCCGGCGGGGGCCGTCGCTGGTCTGGATCGTGCCCATCGTCGCCCTTTTGATCGGGGCCTGGCTGGGCATCAAGGCCATGCGCGAGCAGGGCCCGACCATCACCATCACCTTTGCCGGGGCCGAGGGGCTGGAGGCCGGCAAGACCCGCATCCGCTACCGCGACGTGGAGGTCGGCCAGGTGGAGCACATCGGCCTGGCCAACGACCGGGTGGTGGTCACGGCCAAGCTGATCAAGGAGGCCGAACCCTACCTGACCGACCAGACCCGCTTCTGGGTGGTGCGGCCGCGGATCCGGGGCGGCTCGGTGTCCGGCCTGGGCACGGTCCTGTCCGGCGCCTACATCGGCGTGGACGTGGGCCGCAGCGGCCAGCCGACGAAAGAGTTCACCGGCCTGGAGGTGCCGCCGGTGGTCACGGTCGGCCAGCCGGGCCGCCATTTCCGGCTCACCGCCGAGTCGCTCGGTTCGCTCGACATCGGTGTGCCGGTCTACTACCGCCAGATCCAGGTGGGCCAGGTGGTGGGCTACGGCTTTGGTGCGGACGGCCGCTCGGTGGACATCCAGATCTTTGTCGAGGCCCCGCACCACACCCGCGTGACCGAGAACACCCGCTTCTGGAATGCCAGCGGCATCGAGGTTGCGCTCGATGCCCAGGGGCTGAAGGTCGACACCCAGTCCATGGTCTCCATCCTCAGCGGCGGCATCGCCTTTGACCTGCCCCACGAAGGCATGGAACCGGGCGCCGAGGCCGCGGCCGAGGCCACATTCCGGCTCTACGCCAACCACGCCGACATCCAGGAGAAGAGCTACACGGTCCGCACCCACTGGCTGCTGCTGTTCGACGAGTCGGTGCGCGGCTTGGCGGTGGGCGCGCCGGTGGAGCTGTTCGGCATCAAGGTGGGCGAGGTGGTGGATCTGAGCCTGGAATTCGATACCGCGAACAAGCGCTTCCAGGTGCCGGTGCTGGTGGCGGTGGAGCCGGAGCGGATCCGCGCGGCCAACAAAACCGAGGCCCTGCGGCAGATCGAACGGGACCCGACCACCTTCATGAAGGTGCTGGTGGAGGAGCGGGGGCTGCGCGCCCAGCTGCAGAGCGGCAACCTGCTCACCGGCCAGCTGATGGTCAACCTGGTGTTCGTGCCCGACGCCCCCAGGGTGACCATGACCATGCGCGACGGCCACCGGGTGGTGCCCACGGTGCCGGGCTCGTTCCAGCGGCTGCAGGAGAGCCTGACCCGGATCCTGGCCAGCATCGAGCAGGTGCCGTTTGACCGCATCGGCACTGAGCTGCAGGCCACCCTCACCCAGGCCCGCCGCACCCTGGCGACCACCACCACCCTGGCCGGCCGGCTCGACCGGGAGACCGCGCCCCAGCTTGCCGCCACCCTGCTGCGCCTGGAACAGACTTTGGCCGAGTTGCAGGCCGTGGCCGGCAAGGACGCAGCCCTGCCCGCGCAGGCCGGCCGCACCCTGGAAGAACTCTCGCAGACCCTGCGCGCCCTCCGCGACCTGGCCGACACCCTGGAGAGTCGGCCGCAGTCGCTCATCTTCGGCAAGGAGCCCGCCCGTGATGAATAAGCCCTGTCTCCCGTTTCGCCTCGTGCTTGCCGGCCTGCTGGCAGCGATCCTCACCGGGTGCGCCGCACCGCCTGCGCCGGTGGTCTACCACAGCCTGCTTGGCGCGGACATCGGCACAGCGACCGCGGTCCGCGCCGACGGCCCGGCCCTGGTGGTCGGTCCGGTGAGCGTGCCGGACCTGCTGCACAACACGCGGCTGGCCACCGGCAGTGACGGCCGCTACCAGCTGGCCGAGAACCACCGCTGGGCCGGGGCCGTGGACCGGGAGATCGGCCGCGCCCTGGCCGAACGACTGGCCGCGGACTTCTGACCACCGAGCGGGTGAGCCTCTTTCCGCAAGCGCCGGCGACCAAAACCGCCTGGCGGGTGCAGGTCGAGGTGCTCGCCCTGGACGGCGAACCCGGGCAATGGGCCCGCCTGGAGGTCCGCTGGACCCTGCTTGACCCGGCCGGCACCGGGCCGCGGACCCGCCGCGGCGACTACCGTGAGCCCCTCACCGAACCCGGGCTCGCGGCCTGGGTGGATGGCCAGCGGGCCAACCTCGCCCGGCTCGGCGCGGACATCGCTGCCATGATCCGCACACGCGGCGTCGACTGAACAAAAAAGGAAGGAAAGAAGCCCGGAAAGGGGCCGGGGTCAGCCCGCCGGCAGGGTGGTGCGCAGGAAGCGGACGATGCGCTCGGCCGCGTGGCCGTCGCCGTAGGGATTGACCATTGCGCCCGACCGGCCGCCGGCCGGGGCGGCGAGGAGTTCGGCGGCCTGGGCCACGATGGCCGCCTCGTCCGTGCCCACCAGGTGCACCGTGCCCGCGGCCACGGCCTCGGGCCGCTCGGTGGTCTCGCGGGTGACGAGCACCGGTTTGCCGAGCGATGGGGCCTCCTCCTGCACCCCGCCCGAGTCGGTGACGATCAGGCTGGCCCGGTCCATCAGGGCGACAAAGGGCAGGTAATCGAGCGGCGCGAGCAGGTGCACCCGCTCCTGCCCGCCGAGCAGGCGGCCGACCGGTTCCTGCACGCGCGGGTTGAGGTGCACCGGGTAGACCAGTTGCACCCCGGGATGCGTCGCCACAAGCGTGCGCAGGCCCCGGCAGACCCGGGCGAAACCCTCGCCGAAGTTCTCCCGCCGGTGGCCGGTGACGAGCACGAGCTGTTTGTGCGCATCGAGAAAGGCGAACCGCTCGGCCATCTGCCGCTGCAGGCCGGTGTCCGTGCGCAGCCGCCCGACCACGGTGAGCAGGGCGTCGATCACCGTGTTGCCGGTGACCAGGATGCGGTCCGCGGCCACCCCCTCGGCGAGCAGGTTGTCGCGGGCGCTCTCGGTGGGGGCGAAGTGGTGCCGGGCCAGCATGCCCGCCAAACGGCGGTTCATCTCCTCGGGAAAGGGGGCCTGCAGGTTGCCGGTGCGCAGCCCGGCCTCGACGTGGCCGACGGGGATCTGGTGGTAGAAGGCGGCCAGGGCGGCGGCCATGGTGGTGGTGGTGTCGCCGTGGACGAGCACCAAATCCGGCTGGAAGCGGGTGAACACCGCCTCGAGGCCGCGCAGCACGCCGCAGGTGGTGTCGGTCAGGCTCTGGCCGGGCTGCATGATGTCCAGGTCGAAGTCCGGGCGGATGGCGAACAGGTCGAGCACCTGGTCGAGCATGTCGCGGTGCTGGCCGGTGACGCACACCCGGCTGTCAAAGTCTGCCGGAAACCGGGCCAACTCGCCGACCACCGGCGCCATCTTGATCGCCTCCGGCCGGGTGCCGAACACCGACAGGACCTTCATTCCTCCCCTCCCCCCTGGCCGGCCGTTCGGGTGCAATCCCCGGTCGACGCAGCCTGTTCAGCCGCAGGGCCCTGAGCCGGACCGGCGCCGAGAAAATGCCGGCCGACCATGGAGGCGGCGATGATCACCGCCATGCCCACGAGCACCTGCAGCGGCACCGCCTGGTGGCGGGTGACGGCCACAAACAGCACGGCCAGGGGTGGGGTCAGGTAGCTGAGAAAGCCGATCACCGCCAGGTTGCCGCCCACCACCGCTCGGTTCCAGAGAAAAAACGACAGCCCGAGCGGCACGCAGCCGAGGTAGGCCGCGGCCAGCAGGGAGGAGCGCGGCGGGCGCGGGTGCGGCCCGGTGACGACGAACAGCACCCCGGACAAAAGGGCCGCGTACACGGTGAAGGCGGTCATCGGCTCCCGGCGCAGCTTAAGTTGCGCCAGAGCGACGGAAAAGCTGCTCCACACCAGGCCGCAGACGAGGGCCAGCCCGTAACCGCCCAGGCGCGTCGCTCTGGAAACCGAGATCCTTGCCGGCAGCGATCACCAGGCCGGCGCCGAACAGCCCGACCAGGGCGGTGAGCGACGATCCCCGGTCGCAGCCGGCGGAAGGCGAGCACCGAGGAGAAGACCACGATCCAGAACGACCAGGTGGTGGCGAGAATGGCCGCCTCGGCCAGCGGCGCACGGGCCATGGCCTGGTAGTAGAGGTAGTGGTAGACGAAGATGCCCCAGACGCCGAGCATGGAGGCGCGCACCCCGGGCAGGGTGAGCCTGAGGGTGCGTTGCTGGGCCACGTCGAGCAGGTAGAGGAACAGGGCCGCGGCGGTGAAGCTGTAGAACAGCAGGGGTTCGATGCCGAGCCCCTGCAGGCCGGAGCCGGTGGCCGCGGGCAGGCTGGCCCAGCAGAGGATGGCGCCCAGGGCGTAGAGGTAATGCTGCATGGCGATTCTCCGGGATAAGGGGATGAACGGTCCGGCAGGATACCGCCACCGGTCGCGGATTGCCAGCCCCGCGGCATCGGCGGGCGCGGAAAATGGCCGGTCTTCCGGGTTAGCGGCCGTGGTCGCGCCAGAACGCGGTCCAGTCGGCCAGGCCGGGCAGCCACTGGACGCGAGCCCCGTGCGGCTGCACCCAGGCGAGCTGCCAGTGGTGGTGCTCGCCCTGCTGCCAGAGGTCGGCGGTCCAGCCGAGCCAGCCGAACTCGGGCGGCCGCGGCCCCTGCCACAGGGTCTCCCACTGCAGCCAGAGCACCGGCCGCGGTTGCCCGGCGGCCCAGGCGGCGAGCTGCGGCCGCAGGTCGGCGCCCCGGTCCTGCAGGTAGGTGGTCAGGTAGGTGTTGTAGACGAGGATGGGGGCATCGCCCGGGAAGGTGGCGTGTTCGTTGAGAAAGCCCGTCAGCCCGGCGGGCAGGTCGGCCCGGTGCAGGCGGACCCGCGTCCCGTGTCGGTGCGCCCGGTGGAAGCTGTCCATGCCCCGGCGGAGCAGGGCCAGCCGGTCGGTCTGGTCCGCCCAGACAAAGGCGGCCAGGGTCTGCGCGTCCCGCGCCACGCTCAGGTCCAGGGGGGCGAGGTCGCAGCCGGTGCGGGTCAGCACCTGCGGCAGGGGGTGCGGGGCCGAGGGCACAAAATCACCCGCGGCCACGACCACGAACGGGTCGCCGTCCCCCTGGCCGAGATCGGCCAGGAGCGGCCGGCCGGCCGTGTCGGTGAGGCGGAAGGGGCGCCAGTCGGCCACCAGGTTGAGCCCGGCGCTGGCCCCCAGTTCGACCAGGTGCAGCGCCGGCCAGCCGGGGAAGCAGGCCGGCAGCAGCCAGCAGAGGCCGCGGGCGACCTCGTTGGTCTGCACCGTGGCCTCGCGCAGAAAGGCGGCCAGCTGCGGCCGCAGGGCCAGGATGGCCGCGCGCAGGGCCGTGGCCAGCCCCGGCCCGGACGGGTCCAGCGTGCCGCCCGCGCTCGGGTAGTAGCGGGCCAGTTCCGCGGTTGCGACCTCAGTGCCGAGCACCGCGCGGTGCAGCCCGGCCAGGAGCAGCAGCGGCACGTCGAAGCTCGCCCGGCCGCGGCCGGCGGCGAGCAGCCAGGCGGCCACCTGGTCCCGGTCCGCCCCACGCTCGAGCCAGTCGGCCACCAGGCCAAACACCCGGCTGGAAAGCGGCGCGTAGCCGGCGGCAAAAGCCTGCTGCCGGCGGAAGCGGCGGCTGAGCCGGAGGGGAAAATCGTCGGGAACAGGGGGGCTGCTCATGGGCGCTCCTTGCGGGCAAACGGCCCCGGATGGGCCGGGGCACAGCGGCAGGACGACTATAGCGCTTTGCCTCGGCCGCGGCAAGGTGCGGCCCCGCAGTCAACAACCTCCCCCGGAGCGGGGCAAGGAGACAGGTGATGATCGAGCTGTCCGTGTACGCCGGCCTGTTTCTCGCTGCCCTGCTGGCCGCGACCGTGCTGCCCATGCAGTCCGAGGCGGCCCTGGTCGGGCTGCTGCTCACCGGCGACTACCCGGTGGCCGCCCTGCTCTTCGTTGCCAGCCTGGGCAACGTACTCGGCGCGGTGCTCAACTGGCTCCTGGGCCGCGGCCTGGAACGGTTCCGTGACCGTCGCTGGTTTCCGGTGAGCGCGGCGCGGCTCGAGCAGGCCCGGGCCTGGTACCACCGCTGGGGCCGCTGGTCGCTGCTGCTCAGCTGGGCGCCAGTGATCGGCGACCCGCTCACCGTGGCGGCCGGGGTGATGCGCGAGCCCCTGCCGGTATTCCTGCTCATTGCCGGCGGGGCCAAGGTGCTGCGCTACCTGGCACTCACCGCCGTGACTCTGGGCTGGCTGGCGTAAAGGGAGCGGGCGCGGCGGTTTCACAGGTGTTCGAGCAGGCGCGTACCGCCCAGCTGCTCCATCTGGGCGCGCACCCAGCGGGCCTTCTGCTGCACATGCACAGACGGACGGCCGGCGTCCAGGCCGCCCGGGTCGGGGAGCACGCTGGCGAGCAGGGCCGCCTGCTGACGGCTGAGCCGGTCCGGGCTGGTGTGGAAGATCCGCTCGGCCGCGGCCCGCGCGCCGAAGACGCCGTCACCGAACTCGGCGAGGTTGAGATAGACCTCAAGGATGCGGCGCTTGGGCCAGAGCGAGTCTCCAGGCCGAGGGTCAGGCCGGCCTCCAGCCCCTTGCGCAGGTAGCTGCGGCCGCTCCACAGGAAAAGATTCTTGGCGGTCTGCTGGCTGATGGTGCTGGCGCCGCGCACCGTCCGGCCGCGGGCGTTGTGCGCAAGCGCCCGGCCGATGGATTGGAAATCGAAGCCGAAGTGGTCCGGGAAGCGCTGGTCCTCGGCCGCGATCACCGCCACGGCCAGGTATGGGCTGATCCGGTCGAAGTCGACCCAGCGGTGGTGGACGGCTGCAGCACGGCCGCCCCGCAGCTGCTCCCATTGGCGGGCAAGGATGAAAGCGCTGGTGGGCGGGTCCAGCCAGCGCAAGGCCAGGAGGACAAGGGTCGGCAGGGCCAGGGCAACGAAGGTGAGGCGGGCGCAGAACCGCCCTATCCGAGCCAAAGCAGACGGCCACCTGCGCGCAGGCCGACGGCCGGAGAAGACCCGCAGCACCCTGCCCCCTGCCGGTCAGTGCGTCCCTGCGCCCGGGCCCGGGATCATTGGGCTCCAGCGGGCGGTGCGGCCTGGGCGGGGGCTGTGGCTGCGGCCTGGTCCGCGGCTGCCGGCGCAGTCTTCGCCTGCACCAGGGCCGCACGGTTCAGGTGGCGGATCTCCTCCACCTGCCAGCTGTCCACCTCGAACAGGTGGGCGTGACCGCTCACCCGCAACACGAAACGGGGCACCGCGGGCTGCGCTTCCTGCCCCTCGGCGGACGGCTCAGGCGGCGCCTCCACCTGGCCGAAGCGGTAGTCGCGCACCTCGCCCTGGACCGGGTGCACGGCCAGGCGCAGCACCGGGTTATCCAGGCTGGCAGCGGCCGGGTCGTCGGCTTTGAGCACCCCGCGCACGGCCAGGGTGGTGATCCGCTCGACCAGGCTGTCGCGGCTCGCGGCCACCATCTCCTCGTTCTCCGCCAGCCCCTCGACCACCAGGGCGTCGTTTTGACGGGTCAGGCTGAAACCCGGCAGGTCGATGCGCGCCACCTGGTCCGGGGCCAGCCGAAGCACGGCCGTGTCGATCCAGCTGTTCGGGTCCAATTCCTGGTCGCGGCCGGCGAGTTCGACCGCAAAAATATCCTGGTCGCCCTCGGCCCGCAGGTAGACCCGGCGCAGCCCGGCCGAACTGCCGAGAAACACCCGGCCCAGGTCCTTGCCGGCGCCGCGCAGGGTCAGCCTTCGCTCGAACCGGTCCGCAGCCACCTGGAAGCGGCCGGCCGCCTCCACGGTGGTCGCCTCGGGCCAGGAGCGCTGCAGGCTGGCCACCCTCTCGACCAGGGCCTGCACCCGGGCGGTGTCCGCCGGGAAATCGACCAGCCCGGGCAGCATCCAGCCCTCACCCGCCTTCTTCAGGACAAGCGTTGCGCCCGCGCTGTCTTCCAGCAGCAGTTCGTCCACCGCCACCGTGTCCACCGTGAGTACCGCGCCCTGGCCCGGCCCGGCTGAGCCAGCAGGGACGCGCAGGTGGGTCCACACCGCCAGCCCCAGCTGCACGGCAAGCAGCAGCGCACAGATCGTGATCAGCTTGTTCATGCTTCCACCTCCCCGGCAACGAGTTGCCGCTCACGCCGCCGCGTGCGGGCGAGCACCAGCCGGTGCGCGCCCCAGACAACGAGCAGCCCGGCAGCCGCCAGCCCGTAGTTGAGATACTCCCAGAAGGCCCGCGCCCCGGCACCCATGGGCAGGAGGGTGCGGGCGAAATGGCCGCGACCGCGGATGGAGAGCAGGTCACGGTCGGCCAGCGACCAGTCGATGGCATTGGCCACCAGCTGCAGGGGGTTGAGATAGCGGCTGCCGCCGGCGCCGCTGGCCAGCTCCAGGCTGGTGTCGGCGAGGAAGGTGTTGGAGGCCAACAGGATGATGCGCGCCGACTCGGGTGAGCGCTCGAGCACCTTGCCGAGCACCTGTTCCGGTTTCCTGCCGTCCGGGTCCGCGGCCGCGCCGCCGGCCTCCTGCCCGGCCGCCGCCTTGTCCCGCTCCGCCTGGGCCCGGCGGGCCGCCTCGACCAGCGGCGAGGGCTGGCCGCGGAAGGGTGAATCGAACCGCCCCTCGACCAGCACCCCGAGCAGCTGCCGGCCGGTGTCCGTGCCGGTGGCGAAACCGGTCTCCCCGTACCGTTCGAAGTCCGGCTGGATGTCAAAGGAGGGCGAGGTCCACGAACCGGGTGAGCTTTCCAGCAGGCGCACCACCTGGCGCTCCCTGTTTTTCTCCGCGTCCACCGTGACCGGCGAGGCCCAGGTGAGGGAGAGCTGATCGATGCCGGTGAGCAGGCCCGAGTCGCGCTGCATACCGTCGTGGCGGATGTCGACGAAGTAGGGGTAGTTGAGCAGGTGGGTCTCCTGCACGGTGTAGCCGCTCACCTGCCGCTCCATCGGCACCGGGAAGGCGGCGTTCTGCGGATCGAGCACCAGGGTGCGCTCGAAGCGGATGCCGTGGCCGGCGAGCCAGTCCTCCAGGCCGCTCCGGTTCTCGGTGACCTCCAGCCGCCCCTGCAAGCCGACGTTGAAGGGCGAGGTGGCGAGCACCACGGTGCCGCCCTGCATGAGGAACTGGTCCAGGGCGAACACCTGCTCCGGCTTGAGTGTCATCCGGGGCGGCCACCACCAGGATGTCCGCCTCCGGGTCGACCTGGCCGGTGCTCAGGTCCACCGGCACCACCCGGTGCTCCTGCTCGAGGAAGCGCTGCAGCAGCTGGAAGGTGTTGTCCGGCCCGGGCCGGCCCAACTGGCCGCGCGCCGCCGCGTTCTGTGGGGTGGCCAGGGCCACGGTCTTGAGCATCCCCTTGGAGAAGCGCTTGAGCGCCGCGGTGATGGCGGTTTTCACCCCGGCCCGGTCGAGTTCCACGGGCAGAGGCACCTGCACGGTCTCGGTGCCGTTGTCGATGGCCAGGTGGAACCAGAACGGCTGGGAGGGCAGCAGGCCGGCGACCATCGGCTGCATGCCGAAATCGCGGCTGAGTTGGCCTGCCAGCTGGCCACCCTCGGCCTCCGGGTCGGCGAAGCTGAAGGAAAATTTGTCGCCGCCCTCTTTTTTGAACTCCTCGAGCAGCGCGGGCAACTCCGCCTTGAGCTGGACGAGCACCTCGGGCAGACGCTCGTCCGCCGACAGGTAGCCGCGCAGCCGCACCGGCGCCTGGATGCCGGCGAACAGGTTGCCGCCGCCCTGGTAGCTGTAGAGCACCTTCTTGATCGCCCGGGTGATGTCGTGTTCCGGGTTGCGCAGTTCCACGTCCAGGCGGGTGTCCGAGTCGCTTTTCACCTCGATCAGGTCCTGAAACCCGAGCGTTTCGAATTCGTTGCCGTACTTGACGAGGATGTCGAAATAGGAGTTGGTCACCGCCGCCTGGTGGCGCGAGGCGGTCTGGAACGGCACCGGGCGGATGGAGTACTTCTCGCCCGCCTCCTGCTCCAGCTCCGGCCGCTCGTGCGGGTCGACGATCTCCACCCGTACCCGGCCGCGGCCGGCCACCTCGTACTCGCGCAGCAGGTCGCGCAGCTGCGGCTGCAGCGGGGCGAGCAGCGGGTGGGTCTGGCTGGAGAAGTAGCCGCGGATGAAGAGCGGCTCCTGCAGCCGGCCCAGGTAGGCGCGGGTGGCCTCCGAGATCGAGTAGATGTTGCCCTCGGTGAGGTCGGCGCGCAGGCTGGTCAGCGGCGCCAGCCAGAGGTTGGCCGCCAGGAAGTTGGCCGCGAGCAGCACCGTGGCCAGCGCCCAGCGCCGGTGCACCGGGGTGGCGGGATTGCCCGGCCCAGCGCCGCCGCTCGAGGGTGTACACATTGAGGGTGAGGAACAGGCCGATCAGGCTGAGCGGGTAGACCAGGTCGCGCAGGTCGATCACCCCGCGGGTGACGCTGGCAAAGCGCGAACCCGCGCCGACGAGCTTGAGCAACTCCCCGCCGCGGTTGCCGAAGAAGCTCGTCAGGGTGTCCGAGCCGAGCAGGTAGAGTGCGCTGCAGGCGAGCGTGGTCACGATCAGGCTGACGATCTGGCTGCTGGACGCGGGCGCTGACGAACAGGCCGATGGCGATGTAGGCCCCGGCCAGGCAGAGGCTCGCCAGGTAGCCGCCGAACACCGGGCCCCAGTCGAGCCGGCCGATCAGGCTGACCGTCAGCGGCAGCGGCAGGGTCAGCGTGAGCGCGATGGCCACCAGCGCCAGGCAGGCGAGGAACTTGCCGCCCACCAGGGCGGGCAGACCCACCGGCGCGGTGAGCGAGCGGCTCCAGGGTGCCGGCCCGGCGCTCCTCGGACCAGGCGCGCATGGTGAGCGCCGCCGACAGGAAGATGAGGGGGAGCGGCAGCCACTCGAACATCGGCCGCACGTCGGCGATGTTGCGGGCGAAGAAGGTCTCCACCCAGAAGAAGATGAACAGGGTGGCGACCAGGAAGGCGCCGAAGAAGAGAAAGGCGACCGGGGAGGCGAAAAAGCCGGCCAGCTCCTCGCCGGGCCACGGTGCCAAGCTGCGTTCATTGCTCCCTCCCGCCGTGCAGGTTGACGTCCGTGAAGATCTTCTCCAGGTCGCGGGCCTCGGGTCCGAGTCCGTACAGGTTCCAGCCGGCCCGGGCCACGGCCGCGGCCGCGACCGGCGCCAGTTCCTCGGCGGGCCGGGTGCCGGTCAGGGCATAGCAGGCCCGACCGGGGTCGGCGGGCAGCCGCTCCACCCGGGCCACGCCGGCGAGTTCGGCCAGGAGCGCCTGCGCCCCGTCGCGGTCGTCCACGGTGACGAGCAGGGGCCGGTCCGCGCCGAGTTCGGCCAGGCGGGCGTCGAGCAGCTTGCGGCCGTGCTGGATGATGAGCACCCGGTCGCACACCGCCTGCACCTCCTGGAGGATGTGGGTGGAGATGAGCAGGGTCGCCTCGCGGGCGAGTTCGCGCAGGAGCCCGCGCATGTGCTGGATCTGGGTGGGGTCGAGGCCGTTGGTGGGCTCGTCGAGGATGAGGATCTTCGGCCGGTGGAGGATGGCCTGGGCCACCCCGACCCGCTGGCGATAGCCGCGCGACAGGGTGGCGATGCTCTGGCCGGCCTTGTCGGTCAGGCCGGTGCGGGCCAGGGCCGAACGCAGCAGCGGGCCGAGCTGTGCACCGCTCACCCCGTGCAGGCCGGCGTGGTAGTCGAGCGCGCCGACCACGGTCATCTCCGGGTAGACCGGGCAGTTCTCCGGCAGGTAGCCGATCCGCGCCTGGACCGCCCGCCGGTCCGTGGCCAGGTCCAGGCCGTCGATGCGGATCACCCCGGCGGTGGGTTCGAGGAAGCCGGTGAGCATCTTCATGATGGTGGTCTTGCCGGCGCCGTTGTGGCCGAGCAGACCGACGATCTCGCCCGGGCCGATGGTGAACGAGACATCGTCCACCGCCTTGAGCGGGCCGTAGGTACGGGTCAGGTGTTCGACATGGATCATGGTTTTCTCCGGGACAGCGCAGGGTGCAGACGGCAAGGACCGGGCAAAATCGGCGGGGCCGGGCGGGCGATTGCGCCACCACCCTGCGAGGGTTCAGCGGGAGGGAACGGAGGCGGTTTTCACGACATGGAAGACGGACGCGGAAAACGGGGAACAATGGCACGGCGTGCCCCGGCGGCACGCCTCGCCGCCTACGGTAAGGCGACCCGGACGGATGTCAAGCCGGGTCGTTCAGCGGTCGCGCAGAGTGGCGAGGAACACCGCGCTGAAGCCGGCGGCGAGCATCAGGTGAAAGACGAAGAACACGTACTCGTGCAGGTACACGGCCAGCAGCAGGCAGGCGCAGAACAGGAGGGCGAGCAGCCCTTCGACGATGGTGCCCATGCTGACGGGATTTTTTTGCCGGCCGCTCTCCACATCGAGGCGCCGGCTGCCGACGATGTTGTACTTGGGCGTGCGCACGAACGACGAGCGGATGCCCAGGTAGCCCTCGATCACCGCCACCGAGTTGTGCAGGCTGAGCCCCACGGACATGGTCAGGAGCAGCGGGAACCAGCCGATCAGGGCCAGCACCCGGCGCGCCGACAGCGGCCGCGGCAGCAGATGGATGTTGGCGTAAAAGTAGGCCGAGGCCACCCCGACCAGGCCGAGCAGGGAGACGCTCAGCCAGCGCTGGTCGATCCCGGCCGGACCGATGAAGGGCAGCAGACCGACGCTGGTCAGGGCGAGCAGGAGCACCGCCAGGAAGATCGAACTGTTGAACAGGTGGGCGACCGCGTGCAGCTTGGTCAACGGCCGCAGGGTGCTCGCCAGCACCACCGGCACCAATCGCCGGGCGTTCTCGGCGCCACCCTTCATCCAGCGGAACTGCTGCGACTTGATGCCGTTCATCTCCACCGGCAGCTCGGCCGGGGCCTCGACATCCTCCAGGTAGACGATCTGCCAGTCGCGCAGCTGGGCGCGGAAACTCAGGTCCAGGTCCTCGGTGAGGGTGTCGGCCCGCCAGCCGCCGGCATCCTCGATGGCGCGCCGCCGCCAGATACCGGCCGTGCCGTTGAACTGGAGGAAATGGTTCCCCGTCCTGCGGCCCGTCTGCTCGATGGTGAAATGGACGTTCAGCTGCAGGGCCTGCAGCCGGGTGAACAGCGAGTAGTCGTCGTTCAGGTGGGCCCAGCGGGTCTGGACCACGCCCACCCGCTCGTCCTGGAAATGGGGCACGGTGGCGCGCAGGAATTCCGGGTCGGGCAGGAAGTCGGCATCGAAGATGGCCACGAACTCGCCCCGCGCCTGGCGCAGCCCCTCGGCCAGGGCGCCGGCCTTGTAGCCGGTGCGGTCGGTGCGGTGCAGCACCCGGATGTCGAGCCCCTGCTCGCGGTAGCGGGCCGCGGCGCGCTCGCAGAGTCCGGTGGTGCCGTCGGTGGAGTCGTCGAGCACCTGCACCTCGAAGCGGTCGTGCGGGTAGCGCATGCGGGCGATGTTGTCGATGAGCCGCTCGGCGACAAAGGGCTCGTTGTAGAGCGGCAGCTGGACCGTGACAAAGGGCAGCTGTTCGTCGGCCAGGGGCGGCGGCGGCGTGACCTTCTGACGGCGGAGGTAGTGGAACAACAGGGTCAGCTGCAGCAGATTGTAGGAGAGAATGATGGCCAGGAAGAACACATACAGGCCGAACAGGAAGGAGATCAAGGTGGTGTCCCGGTGAGATGATCGGTGCGAAGCGCAAGGGGCCGACCGGCCCGCGCGCCGGCGGAACAAACGGAAAGAGAGACCCGGCGCGCCGTATCGAGCCGGGAACTGTACAGAAGCGGCGGGCGACTGTCAATCCCCGAGATGCCGGCCTGGCTTCCGCGGGAAGGGCAGCACCGGGTTCAGGGCAGGGAGCGGGCCTCGTCCATGAGCCGGTCGAGGTGGCGCTGGGCCGCAGACAGGTCGGCGCGCAGCCGGTCGCGGTCCCGGTCAAGGGCACGGATCTCGGCCCGCAGCCGACGACGGTGGTCGTCGGCGAGGGAGCGGTCGAGCAGGTCGTCCTCGTGCAGTCATCAGCTGGTTGTCGATCCGCTCCAGCTCCTGGCGCAGGGTGGCGACCGCAAAGGCGGCCGCGTTGGCCTGCTCGAAGGAGGCGTCCACGGCCGGCGGGCAGACGCCCTGGTAGCGTTGCCCGTTCAGGCCGGTGGTAAAGGCGTTGTCCAGCCGGCAGTACTCGGCGAGTCCCTCGGCCCGGCCCTCCAGGTAGCGCTGCCGGTCGATGGTCACACCATACTGGGCGCAGGCCTTGGTGTGCCGGTCCAGCCGGTCCGCGGGCATGCCCAGCTGACCGTCGCCCACGCCGATGGAGTACCAGTCGCCCTGCAGACACTGGTGCTGGCTCAGGCTGGCGCAGCCGGCCAGGGTGGCGGCGACGAGGAGAACAAGGAGGGCTTTCATGGTCTGCTCCTGGAAAGGGGGGGGTGAGGTTCACAACTCGGGCGGTTCAACCGTCCAGGACCGTGCGCACCATGCGGGCCAGTTCGGCCATGACCACCGGTTTGTTGAGGAAGCCCTGGATGCCGATGGTGCGCGCCTTGGCCGCGTCGAACTGCTCGCTGAAGCCGGTGCAGACGATCACCCGCACCCCGGGACGGATGATGCGCAACTCGCGGCAGAGCTGCAGACCGGTCATCTGCGGCATGTTCAGGTCGGCCAGGACCAGGTCGATGTGCGCGGCCAGGCTGCGGAAGGCCTCCAGTCCGTCGTGACTGCTGGTGCGCACGGTCACCCGGTAGCCGAGCCGGGTGAGCATGCTGGCGGTGACGTCGGCCACCGACTTCTCGTCGTCGACCAGGAGGATATGCTCGCTGCCGTGCTCCATGGGCGCGTTCGCAAGCGCCGGGGTGGAACTCTCCGGGGCGGTCATCTCCACAACCGGGAAGTAGAGGCGGAACACCGTGCCCCGGCCGGGTTCGCTCGAAACCCGCAGCTCGCCGCCGCAGTTGCGCAGGATGCCGAGCACCAGCGGCAGGCCCAGGCCGGTGCCCTGCCCGATCGGCCGGGTGGTGAAGTAGGGGTCGAAGATGCGCGCCAGGGTGGCCGTGTCCATGCCGGAGCCGGTGTCCGCCACCACCAGCCGCAGGTACGACCCGGGCGGCACCGTCCGGTCGTCCAGGTCGTCCAGGCCCAGCACCACCGGTTCGAGGTGCAGGCTCAGCCGGCCGCCGCCCTGTTCCATGGCGTGGCAGGCGTTGGCCGCCAGATTCATGACCACCTGGTGCAATTGGGTGGGGTCGGCCATCACCCGCGGGCAGGGGTCGGGCAGTTGGCAGTCGAGACTGATGTTCCCGGGCAGGGTCGGCCGGAGCAGGTCGAGCACCTCGGTGACGATCCCGGCCAGCGCCACCGGCACGATCTCCTGGTCGACCTGGCGACTGAAGGTGAGGATCTGGCGGACCAGGGCCCGGGCCCGGCGGGAGGCGTCGACAATCGCCCGGCTGTGCTCGGCCACGATCGGGTCCTCGCCCCGCTCCACCAGCAGCAGTTCCGCCCGCCCGAGGATCGGCGCGAGCAGGTTGTTGAAATCGTGGGCAATGCCGCCGGCCAGGCTGCCGATCGCCTCGAGTTTCCGGGTCTGCTCGAGCTGCCGCTCGTACTCGCTGTTCTGCCGCTTGAGCCGCTCCTGTTCGGTCAGGTCGATGATGGTGACGAACACCTTGGCCCAGTCCCGCTCGTGGCCGGCGGCCACCACCGCCCGCCGCTCGACCAGGAGCGGCGCGCCCTCCAGGGTGCGGTTTTCCGTGCGGGTCTCGCTGCGGCCGGTCCGGTAGAGGCTGGCGAGTTCGACCGCGTAGCCCTCACCCGGGTCATCGGGCAGGGTGGCGGCCAGCCGGGTGAGGCGGTCCGGCTCGTCGGCGCCGTAGACCGCGAGCGTTGCCCGGTTGGCATGGACGATGCGCGCCTCCGCAGCGCACAGGACCAGATCCTCAGGCTGGGTGCGAAAATGGGCGATCAGGTCACGGACGCCGCCGGCCCGCAGGTGGTCGAGCCGGGCCTTGACCGCACTCAGGTCCTCTTCCACCAGCGGCATGGGCGAGTGCTCGAACAAGAGCCGGTAGCGGGCCTCGGTCTCGGCCAGGGCCTGGGTCTTGGTGGTGATGATGCGCTTCTTGCGCTGGTTGAGCAGCACCAGGGTGAGCACGAGCAGACCGACCACCACCAGGCCGAGCAGGGAGAGCGGATCCGTCGGGCTGTCGCCGCACCACCAGGGGGACGCAGGCCCCGGGCCGCCGCAGAAGGGCAGCAGCGCGGCCGGCCCGGGCAGCCGGTGGGCAACGCGGCACGACAGCAACGGCGGAAATTCTTGGGACGGCATGGGGGGCGGCGGGCTCCAGGGAGGGCGGAACAGGTGAAGGATTTTCGTGCAGTGTACGGCCGCGAACGCGCCCCTGTCAAAAGAAAACCGGCCGCACCCGACCCGCCCGTTCCGGCTCTTCGGGAAAGGGTTGACAGGGTCGCGGCCGGTGTGGGATGAAAAACCCGCACCACGCACCTTCACACCATCGACGGGGGAGACGCATGCAGGCAACAGACGGGCAGACCTGGCAGTTCTGGATCGATCGGGGCGGCACCTTCACCGATATCGTCGCCCGGAGGCCGGACGGCACGCTCGCCACCTGCAAGCTCCTCTCCGAAAACCCGGAACGCTACCCGGACGCGGCCGTGCACGGCATCCGCACCCTGCTCGGTCTCGGCCCGGATGCGCCCATCCCGGCGGGCTGCATCGGCGCGGTCAGGATGGGCACCACCGTGGCCACCAACGCCCTGCTCGAACGAACCGGCGAGCGGACGCTGCTGGTCATCACCCGCGGCTTCGGCGACGCCCTGCGCATCGGCTACCAGAACCGGCCGGAGCTGTTCGCCCGCCACATCGTCCTGCCCGAGCTGCTGCACGAGCAGGTGATCGAGGTGGACGAGCGGGTGGACGCGGCCGGCCGGGTGCTGGTGCCGCTCGACCGGGACCGGGCCGAAGAGGACCTGCGCGCCGCCTTTGCCGACGGCCTGCGCGCCGTGGCCATCGTCCTTGTGCACGGCTACCGCTTTCCGGAGCACGAACAGCAGCTGGCCGGGATCGCCCGGACCATCGGCTTCACCCAGGTCTCGACCAGCCACCGGGTGAGCCCGCTCATCAAGCTGGTGGCCCGCGGCGACACCACCGTGGTCGACGCCTACCTGAGCCCCATCCTCCGCCGCTACGTGGACCGGGTGGCCGACCGACTCGGCGGCGGCGACCGCGCCCCGCGCCTGTTGTTCATGCAGTCCAACGGCGGCCTCACCGACGCGGCCCTGTTCCGCGGCAAGCGACGCGGTGCTCTCCGGCCCGGCCGGCGGGGTGATCGGCATGGCCCGCACCGCGGCCATGAGCGGCCATCACCCGGCTGATCGGCTTTGACATGGGCGGCACCAGCACGGACGTCACCCACTACGACGGGGCGTTTGAACGCAGCTTCGAAACCCTGGTGGCCGGGGTGCGCATGCGCGCGCCGATGATGCACATCCACACCGTGGCCGCGGGCGGCGGCTCGGTGCTGCGCTTTAGCGACGGCCGCTTCCGGGTCGGGCCCGGACTCGGCCGGCGCCAATCCCGGCCCGGCCTGCTACCGCCGCGGCGGCCCGCTCACCGTGACCGACTGCCAACCTGCTGCTCGGCCGGTTGCAGCCCGACCACTTCCCCCGGGTGTTCGGCCCGGACGGCGACCAGCCCCTGGACACCGAGGCCACCCGGCAGGCCTTTGCCGAGCTGACCGCGCAGATCATCACAGCCACCGGCCGCACCGACCTGAGCCCCGGAGACCGTGGCCGAGGGGTTCCTGCGCATCGCCGTGGAGAACATGGCCAATGCCATCAAGAAGATCTCGGTGCAGCGGGGCCACGACGTCACCGGCTACACCCTGCAGTGCTTCGGCGGCGCCGGCGGTCAGCACGCCTGCCGGGTGGCCGACGCGCTCGGCATGGAGCGCATCTTCCTCCACCCGCTGGCCGGGGTGCTCTCCGCCTACGGCATGGGCCTGGCCGACATCCGCGCCCTGCGCGAGACCCAGGTCGACTGGCCGCTCACCGGGACGGAGATCGAGGCCCGGCTGCGGGCGGCCGCCGAGCCGCTCGGCCGGGCGGCCGCGGCCGAGGTGGCAGGCCAGTGCCCGCCCGGCCACCCGGTCGAAGTGCTGGTCACGGCGCATCTGCGCTACGCGGGCACCGACACCGCCCTGCCGGTCGATGCTCGCCACCGGACGCGGACATGCGTACGGCCTTCGAGGCGGCCCACCGGGACCGGTTCGGCTTCGTGCCCGCGGACCGGCCGCTGGTGGTGGAGATCGCTCGTGGTCGAGGCCATCGGCCGCACCGACACCTCGGCAGGACCCGGAGACTGCCGCTCCACCCGGAGCCACCGCACGCCGCAGGCACGGTCCGCCTGTGGAACGCGGGCGGCTGGCAGCAAGGCGCCGCTCTACCGGCGCGAGCAGCTGCACGCCGGGCCAGCACCTGCCCGGCCCGGCGCTCATTATCGAGCCCATCGCCACGGTGGTGGTCGAGCCGGGCTGGCAGGCCACGGTGAACAGCCGCAACCACCTCGTGCTCAGCCGGTACCGAACCCCGGCCGGCCGCCGAGGCCGTCGACCACCCGGTCGATCCGGTGCATGCTCGAGGTCTTCAACAATCTGTTCATGTCCATTGCCGAGCAGATGGGGGTGACGCTCGCCAACACCGCCTCACTCCGTCAACATCAAGGAACGGCTCGATTTTTCCTGCGCCCTGTTCGACGCGGGACGGCCGACCTGGTGGCCAATGCCCCGCATGTCCCGGTGCACCTGGGATCCATGGGCGAGTCGGTCCGGACGGTGATCCGCGACAACCGCGGCCGCATGCGCCCCGGCGATGTCTATATGCAGAACGCGCCCTACAACGGCGGCACCCACCTGCCCGATGTGACCGTGATCACCCTCTGCTCGGATGACGGCCGGCCGCGAGATGCTGTTCTTTGTCGGCTCGCGCGGCCACCATGCCGACATCGGCGGCCGCACCCCGGGTTCCTCGCCGCCGGACAGCCGCCATATCGAGGAGGAGGGCGTGCTCATCGACAACTGGCTGCTGGTCCGGCAAGGGGCCGGCTTCGCGAGGACGAGACCCGCGCACTGCTCGGCTCCGGTCCCTGCCCCTGCCGCAGGATGGATCAGAACCTGGCCGACCTCGCCGCCCAGGTCGCCGCCAATGCGACCGGCGTGCGGGAACTGCGGAGCATGGTCGACCATTTCGGCCTGGACACGTCCAGGCCTATATGCGCCATGTCCAGGACAATGCCGAAGAGTCGGTGCGGCGGGTCCTCGCGTCCTGCAGGATGGCAGCTTCACCTACCCGATGGACGACGGCGGCCGGATCTGCGTGCGCATCACGCGTGGACCGACGAACGGCGCGAGGCCGCCATCGATTTCACCGGCACCTCGCCGCAGAACCAGGGCAACTACAATGCGCCGCACGGCGGTGTGCCAGGCCGCGGTGCTCTATGTCTTCCGCACCCTGATCGACGACAGACATCCCGCTGAACGAAGGCTGCCTCGAAGCCGCTCGATCTGATCATCCCCGCGGGCATCCATGATCAACCCGCGCTACCCGGCCGCGGTGATCGCCGGCAACACCGAGGTCTCCCAGGCGATCACGGACTGCCTCTTCGGCGCGCTCGGCCTGCTCGCCGCCTCCCAGGGGACGATGAACAACTTCGTCTACGGCAACGCCAGCCACCAGAATTACGAGACCATCTGCGGCGGCACCGGCGCCGGCCCCGACCATCCGGGCACCAGACGCGGTGCACAGCCACATGACCAACACCCGCATGACCGACCCGGAGGTGCTGGAACGGCGCTTCCCGGTGCGGGTGGAGGAGTTCGCCATCCGCACCGGCTCGGGCGGCCGCGGCCGCTTCCCGGGCGGGGCCGGGGTGGTCCGGCGGCTCGCGCTTCCTCGAAGCCGATGACCGCCACCCTGCTCAGCTCGCGCCGGCTCACCCCGCCCTACGGCCTGGCCGGCGGCGGCCCGGGCGCCTGCGGCCGCAACCGGCTCATCCGCGCCGACGGCCGGGTGATCGAGCTGCGCGGCGACGACGAGGTGCAGGTCCGGGCCGGCGACCAGATCGTCATCGAGACCCCGGGCGGCGGCGGCTACGGCCCGCCGGACTGACCCCGGACGGACAGCGATCGCCGATCCCCGCCATCCGCCCCTTGTGGTACCTTGCGTGCGGCTCTCCCGGCCGACAAATCACCACACGGTGACGCAATTGGGTGGACATCCGGCCCGGGCGTTAATAATATCTGTTCCGCCCGCGCACACAGACATCCGCCGGCGGCCCGCCCGGCGCCGAATCCTTTCTCAACAGCAAGGAGAATAGCATGGCCCTTTTCACCTATGAGGCGAACGACCTGTTCCAGTGGCTGGTCAACCGTGACGACATCGTGGTGGTTGACGTCCGCAACGACAAGGACTTCGGCCGCTTCCACATCGAGGCGCCCTACCCGTTCGAGATGCACAACGTCAGCTACTATGACTTCATGGAACTGGAGGAGGAATCCGTGGCGCGGGTGCCGAAGAACCGGCCGATCCGCATCGTCTGCGCCAAGGAGGGGTCGGCCAGGTACGTGGCCGAGATCCTCGAGCGGCACGGCTACGCGGACGTGGGCTACCTGACCGGCGGCATCAAGACCTGGGGCAACCTGCTGGTGGCCAGACAGGTGGCCGCCGGTGCGGACTACGAACTCTTCCAGTTCATCCGCCCGGGCAAGGCCTCGTGCAGCTACGGCCTGGTGAGCGGCAAGGAGATGATGGTCTTCGACCCCTCGCGCAACCTCGATTTCTACATTGGCTTTGCCGCGGAGCGGGGCTGCACCATCACCCGCACCTTCGAGACCCACCTGCAGGCCGACTACATCGCCGGCAGCCGCGACCTGGCCCACCGGACCGGGGCGGTGTTCCACGCCAACGGCAGCGACTTCAAGACCTCGAAGAACCCCTACACCCCGCTCAGCGACGGCGAGACCCTGAGCTTCAGCCATGGCGGGCCCAAGGTGCGGGTGTTGTTCACCCCGGGCCACACCCCAGGCTCGACCTCGTACATCGTCGACGAGCGGTTCCTCATCTCTGGGGACATGGTGTTCATCAACTCGGTGGGCCGGCCCGACCTGGGCGGCAAGGCGGAGGCGTGGGCCAAGGTGCTGTTTGCCTCCATCGGTAAAATCAAGGCGCTCGACCACACCATCGGCGTGCTGCCGGGCCACTACATCGACTGGGCCGAGGCGAACGAGGATCTGGTGTTCACCCTGCCGCTCGGCGAGGTGCTGGAACGCAACCGGGAGATCTACGACATCGACAACCCCGCGGATTTCTACGGGTTCATCAAGGCCAACATGCGCACCCAGCCGGCCGAGTACGCCACCATCCGCCTGGTCAACGCCAACCTCGAGCAGGTGGACGAGGGTCGCCAGGAGGAACTCGACCTGGGCAAGAACGAGTGCGCGGCCTCGGCCTACGCCGCCAAACAGCAGGCCGAACAGGCGCAGGGCTGACACTGTCCCGCCGGTCCCGGTGCGCCCGCGCCGGGACCGGCAGCCAGGGCGGGCATCCCGCCCCGCCGATCCCTCCCCTCCCCCCTTTTCTCCCCGGTCCACCCGTCGCCAACACGGATCGACGTCTTCCCCCCTTAAACCGGGCCGCCGGTCGCTCAGCGCTCCCGCAGGGCCGCCTGGTCGAGCAGGTGGATGGTTTTGCCCTCCACCCGGATGAGCCCCTCGTCGGTCATCCGGGCGAAGATCCGCGACAGGGTCTCGGAACTGGTGCCGAGCAGGCTGGCGAGCTGCCCCTTGCGGATGTCGAGCACCACCAGGTCCGCGCGCTCCTGCTCCTCGGCCAGGTAGCCCAGGTAGGCGGCCAGCCGGCCGGGCACCTCTTTCAGGGACAGGTTCTCGATCTGGGTGGCGAACCGGCGCAGCCGCTGGGCGAGCACGGCAAGCATGTTCAGGGCAAGCGACGGCGTGCGGGTGATCAGCTCGACAAAGGCCGGTCGCGGGAAGAAGAGCAGCTCGGTCTCGGCGAGGGTGGCGGCGTTGGCCGGGAAGGGATTGCCGTGGAACACCGGCACCTCGCCGAAGGGTTCGCCGACCCCGAAAATGTGCAGGATCTGTTCCTTGCCATCGGGCGACATCTTATATATCTTCACCTTGCCGGCTGCCACCATGTAGAAGCCGATACCCGGGTCGCCCTCGTGGAACACCGTGGCGTTGCGGGCGAACTTCCTGGTAACGGCGATGTCGGCGATCTGGCCCAGTTGATCCGCCGGCAGGCCACTGAACAGCAGGCTGTGGGCGAGCACATCCATCGTGTTGTTCATTTTTTTTCTGAAAACGTACGGTTTTTGACCCAGGTCAAAGAAAGGTCCCGGAAATCGGGTAGAGTGGCGGCATACTACAAAGGAACACCGTCCACTGCGACTCAAAACCCCAGCAAAGGAGAACAACCATGTTTTGCAACCAGTGTGAACAGACCGCCAAGGGAACCGGCTGCAGCGTCATCGGCGTCTGCGGCAAGAACGAGGAGGTCGCCGATCTCCAGGATCTGCTCGTCCACGCCATGCAGGGTCTCGCCCTGTACGCCCAGGAAGGCCGCCGGCTGGGCATCGTCGATGACGCCACCGACCGCTTCACCTACGAGGCGATCTTCTCCACCCTGACCAACGTCAATTTCGACCCGGAGCGGTTCGTCGCCCTGATCAAACGCGCCGTCGAACTGCGCGAGGCCATGAAGGCCAAGGTTGCGGCCGCCGGCGGCAAGAGCGACTGCAGCGAGGCAGCGGCCAGCTTCATCCCGGCCGGCAGCGTGGCCGATCTGGTCGCCCAGGGCAAGGCGCTGAACCTGGTCGAAAACCTGGACACGGACGAGAACGTCCGCTCGCTCAAGCAGACCGTGCTCTACGGCCTCAAGGGCATTGCCGCCTATGCCGACCACGCCGCCATCCTCGGCAAGTCCGACCCGGCCGTGGCCGCCTTCTGCTATGAGGCCCTGGCCACCATGCTGACCAAGGGGATGACCGTGGAGCAGGGCGTGCCGCTCGTGCTCAAGACCGGCGAGATCAACCTCAAGGCCATGGAGCTGCTCGATGCCGGCAACACCGGCACCTACGGCCACCCGGTGCCCACCCCGGTGCCGCTGGGGCATCGCAAGGACAAGTGCATCCTCGTCACCGGCCATGACCTGCGTGACCTGGAGATGCTCCTCAAGCAGACCGAGGGCAAGGGCATCAACGTCTACACCCACGGCGAGATGCTGCCCTGCCACGGCTACCCGGAGCTGAAGAAGTACCCGCACTTCTACGGCCACTTCGGCACGGCCTGGCAGAACCAGCAGAAGGAGTTCGCCAACTTCCCGGGCGCGATCCTGTTCACCACCAACTGCATCCAGAAGCCGCTGGACAGCTACAAGGACCGGCGTCTTCACCACCGGTCTGGTCGGCTGGCCCGGCGTGAAGCACATCGACCGACAAGGACTTCTCGGCCGTGATCAAGCAGGCGCTGGCCACTGGACGGCTTCACCGACGAGGTGGACGGTGGCCAGGTGCTGGTCGGCTTTGGCCGCAACGCGGTGCTCGGCGTGGCCGACAAGGTGATCGAGGCGGTCAAGGCCAAGGCCATCCGCCACTTCTTCCTGGTGGGCGGCTGCGACGGCGCCAAGCCCGGCCGCAACTACTACACCGAGTTCGTCGAGAAGGTGCCCAAGGACTGCGTGGTGCTGACGCTGGCCTGCGGCAAGTTCCGCTTCTTCGACATGCAGCTGGGCGACATCGGCGGCATCCCGCGGCTGCTGGACATGGGCCAGTGCAACGACGCCTACTCGGCCATCCAGATCGCCGTGGCGCTGGCCAAGGCCTTCGACTGCGGGGTCAACGAGCTGCCGCTGTCCCTGATCCTCTCCTGGTACGAGCAGAAGGCCGTGGCCATCCTGCTGACCCTGCTCTACCTGGGCATCAAGGACATCCGCCTCGGGCCGACGCTGCCGGCCTTTGTCAGCCCGGCAGTGCTCCAGTTCCTGGTGGACACCTTTGCCATCAAACCCATCACCGAAACCCCCGAGGAAGACCTCAAGGCCATCCTCGGCTGAAAAAACCCGGTGCGTCGGGCAGGGACAGCCCCTGCCCGCGCGCCCTGTTCATCCTCAACCAGCGAGGGCAACACCATGAAAACAGTCCGGATCGACGAAGACGAATGCATCGGCTGCGGCACCTGCGTGGAACTCTGCCCCGAGATCTTCGCCTTCAATGACGACACCAACAAGGCCTACGTGATCCTGCCCCAGCGCGGCGACGAGGGCTGCATCGACGATGCCGCCGCCTCCTGCCCGGTCAGCTGCATCACCAACGAATAATCCTTAAGCCCCGCGGTTGTCCGCCGGACCGTTCTTCGGTCCGTCCGGCGATCACGGACCGCGAACCATGGACGACACCCACAAAACCTATCTCGTGCTGCCCCATTTCGACGCCGGCCTGCTCAGCCCGGAAGACCTGGAACGTCTGGCCGCGTTGGCGCGCAAATACAGCATTCCGCGGACCAAGATCACCGGCGCGCAACGGGTGGCCTTTCTCGGCATGGCCCCGGAAACCATCGAGCCGCTGCGGGCCGAGCTGGACCTCCCGGCCACGCCGCCGCACACCCGCTGCCGGGTGCACTACGTGCAGGCCTGCCCGGGCCGCGCCTGGTGCAAATACGGCCACCGCGAGACCCTGGAGTTGGCCGAACGGGTCAAACAAATCGAACTGGACGGCCCCCTTCCGGCCAAGGTCAAGGTGGGCATCTCCGGCTGCCGGTTCTGCTGCTGCGAATCCTGGCTGCGCGACGTGGGCCTTGCCGGCGGCAGCAAGGGCTGGCGCCTCACCTTCGGCGGCAACGCGGCCGGCCGGCCGCGCATCGGCGACCTGGTGGCCGAGGGACTCAGCGACGACGAGGCCGTGGCCCTGATGACCCGCACCCTGAATCACTACATCCGCGAAGCCCGGTTCAAGACCCGCTCCGCCCGCTTCATGGAACGCTACGGCGTCGAGGCCCTCAAAAAAGCGGTCCTCGGCTGAGCCGCAACCTCCTTCCCCATAGAAAACACAATGAAAGTACTGCGAAAGATCATCCAGATTGACGAAGAACTGTGCGATGGCTGCGGCCAGTGCGTCCCCGACTGCGCCGAGGGCTCGCTGCAGATCATCGACGGCAAGGCCCGGCTGGTGGCGGACAAACTCTGCGACGGCCTGGGCGCCTGCCTGGGCGCCTGCCCCACCGGCGCCCTGAAAATCATCGAGCGCGAGGCCGACGAATTCGACGAGGAGGCGGTGGAGCATTTCCTCGCAGGCAAGGCGCAGGCGGCACCTGCACCGCCGGTCACCGGCGGTTGCCCCTCGGCCCGGCTGCAGAACTTTGCGCCGATGTCGCCCTGCCAGGCGGCGAACGCGCCCGCCACCCAGAGCGGCTCGGCCCTGACCCACTGGCCGGTGCAGATACGGCTCATTCCGCCGACCGCACCTTTTCTGGAGAACTGCGACCTGCTGGTGGCCGCGGACTGCACCGCGCTCAGCTACGCCACCCTGCACCAGGACTACATCGCCGGCCGGGTGGTGATGATGGGCTGCCCCAAGTTCGATGACCAACAGCTCTACGTGGACCGCTTCACCGAGATCTTCCGCACCCGCAAGCTCAAGTCGCTGACCATCCTGATCATGGAGGTGCCCTGCTGCCACTCCATGCTGCAGATCGTCAAACAGGCCTGGGACGCGGCCAGGCCGTCGTTCCCGGTGCGCCACGTGATCATCTCCACCCGGGGTGCGGTGGTGGCTGAAACCGCCTGGTAGAGCCCAGCCGGACGCCCCTTTCCCCGCCCCGGTCCGCTGGCAGTTCGCTGCCGCGGACCGGGGCTTTTTTGTTCGCCGCGGTGGCCGCTTTCGGCTAGGATCGATCCACCACGGCCCGCCCCCGCCCGGCCGCCACCCTCACCCGGAGCCTCCCATGCAAACCAACCTGACCCTGATCGGCATGCCGGGTGCGGGCAAGAGCACCATCGGCATCATCCTCGCCAAGAACCTCGGGCTCGGCTTCATCGACACCGACGTGCTCATCCAGATCAACCGCCAGAAAACCCTGCAGCAGATCCTCGACGAGAGCGACCACCTCAACCTGCGGGCCATCGAGGAGGAGGAGATCTGCAAGCTCAACGTCAGCCGCCACGTGATCGCCACCGGCGGCAGCGCCGCCTACAGTGAGCGGGCCATGACCCACCTGAGGCGGATGTCGCTCATCGTCTTCCTCCAGGTGTCGTTCGCGGAAATCGAGCGCCGCATCCGCAACTTCGCCACCCGCGGCATCGCCAAGGCCAAAGACCAGACCTTCCACGAACTGTTCGACGAACGCCAGCTGCTCTACCGGCGCTACGCCGAGCTGACCGTGGCCTGCGACGGCCGCGACCAGGAGGAAATCGCCGCGCACATCGCCCGCTCCCTGCCCCCCACCCTGTTCGACCCGGCCTGAGCCCGCCGCATTTTTTGTCGTTCTCGTCAAAAACCACGGGAACGACCTCTCTTGCTTGATAACAGGCCGTTTTGACGAAACGTGATTGGGCAGATTAGGACTCATCACGGTACCGTCATTTTTTTCACTAGGTATATTTACCTATTCTTTGACTTCCATCAGTAATGACGTACAATTGCCGCCAGCCGGGGAGCGGTCCCGGCACCGTCCCGCCCGCGAAGAGGGCGTCCCCCCCAAGCACGACAACGGTCAGCGCATGTCGAACGCACTGTCGCACCCTGAACAGGCGAGTTCCTGCCGGAACCTGGGCGCCACCCTGGCCGACCTCATCGATGTCATGGACATCGCCCTGTGGGAGTTGGACCACGACTTCCGGGTGATCAGCCACAATCGCAAGGCCCGGGAGCTCTACGGCGACCGGCTGGTCGGCCACCGCTGCCACCAGGTGGCGGCCGGGCGCGACACGGTCTGCGCCGACTGCCCGGCCCGCGATGGTGTTCGCCGGCCAGGCCAGCGGCCGGTCCGAACGGCAACGCACCACCGCCAGCGGCCGGGCCGTGCATATCGACCATATCGCCACCCCGATCCACTCCGCCGACGGCCGGGTCACCGGCGCGCTCGTGCTCATCATCGACATCACCCGCCACAAGGAGCAGGAGCAGGAGCTGATCGCCCACCGCAACGATTTCGAGCAGATGGTCATCGAGCGCACCCGCGACCTGGCGGAGAGTCAGGCGCGCTACCGGCGCCTGTACGAGGAGTCGAAACGGGACCAGGCCCTGTGGCTGTCGCTCCTCAACGCGGCCGCCGACGCCCTTGTCATCCACGACCTGGACGGCCGCGTCCAGTACCTCAACCCGAGCTTCAGCCGCACCTTCGGCTGGGACCCTGGACGAGCTGCAAGGGCCGCCCCCTGCCCTTTGCCGACACCGATGAGGCCGGCGGCGAACTGCGCCGGCTGATCGCCTCGGGCCAGCCGGTGGGCAACCTGGCCGCCCGCCGGCCCACCCGCGACGGCCGCATGCTCGACGTGTCCATCAGCGCCGCCCGCTACACCGGCCAGCACGGCGAATCGGCCGGGCTTATCTGCAGCTTCCGCGACGTCACCGAAGCCAGGGCCCTGGAACGCCAGCTGCAGCGCATACAGCGGTTCGAGGCCATGGCCACCCTGGCCGGCGGCATTGCCCACGATTTCAACAACCTGCTCATGGGCATCGAGGGCAGCGCCTCGCTCCTCTTGATGGACCTGCCCGAAGGCGCGGCCGCTGCCGAAAAGCTGCGGAACATCGAGAAGTACGTGCGCCAGGGAGAACAACTCACCCGGCAATTGCTCGGCCTGGCCCGGCGGGAGACCCGCGACGGGATCAGGGTGGCGGACCTGAACGGCCTGATCGCCGCCAGCAGTGCCCTGTTCGGCCAGACGCGCCGGGAGATCACCCTGCGCTGCCAGCCGCAACCGTGCCTCTGGCCGGTGGAGGTCGACCCCGGGCAGATCGAGCAGGTGCTGCTCAACCTGTTCGTCAACGCCGCCCACGCCATGCCGCTCGGCGGCGAGATCCGCCTGACTACGGCAAACGTCCACCTCGACCATCAGGAGGCTGCCGCCTGCGGCCGATCGGCGGGACGTTACGTGCGCATCACCGTGGCTGACAGCGGCTGCGGCATCGACCCGCAGATCCTCGACCGGATCTTCGACCCCTTCTTCACCACCCGGGAACACGAGGGCGGCACCGGCCTGGGGCTGGCCTCGGCCTACGGCATCGTCAGCAACCACGGCGGCATCATCCAGGCCGGCAATGGCCCGCTCGGCGGGGCGGAGTTCACCATCCTCCTGCCCGCCTCGGAGCGCGCGCCGCTACCGGCAGAAGACCTTTCCGCGGAGGTGCGGCCGGGGTGCGAGACCATCCTTTTGGTGGACGACGAACCGCTGGTGCTGCGCCTGACCCGCGACCTGCTGCAGCGGCTCGGCTACACCGTGCTGCCGGCCGCCACCGGCACCGAGGCGCTCGACCTCTGCCGCGAACACCCGGACCGCATCGACCTGGCCATTGTCGACATGGTCATGCCCGGCATGAGCGGTCCCGAACTCTTCCAGGGGCTGCGCGCAATGGACGGGAGCATCCGTGGGCTGCTCTCTACCGGCTACGATCTTGCCGACCAGGCCGAGCACCTCTTTGACCAGGGCTTTCACGGTTTCATCCAGAAACCCTTCACCCTGCACACCATTTCCTGCAAACTGCGCGAGATTCTCGACAAAACAGTCGAACCGTCCCTGTTTCGCTGTCAAAATCCGTGAAAAATTGACCTGCTGGTGTACAATGCAGCATTTTTCCGGCCCGTTGTGGCGAATGGCGGTCGTCTACCGCGCATTCGGACGGACCGGCACCAACAGGAACAAGCCGTGCCGCTACGCCCTTACCGCCCCATTCGCACCAGTCTGCTCGCCCTGCTTCTCGGCCTTGCCTCCCTGCCCGCGCATTGCTGCGCCGAGGCAACCGGTACCCCTCCCCCCACCGTGGTCAAAACGCGGCTCGCCGTGGCCCCGTTGCCGTCCACCGGCGAAGTCGTGCGCATCGATGACATCGACTACCCGGTGCCGCGACCCTGGACCGGCAACAGGGTGAGTGTGCCCGAGGACACGACCGCCAACCTGCAGAGGATTCCCCAGGAACTGACGCTGAACCGCACGGAGATTTTCCTGCACAACGAGGCGATCGAACCGCTGCGGGCCATGGCCGCCGCCGCCGCCGAGGCGGGGGTGCTGCTGCTCGTTGACTCCGGCTACCGCAGCGCCCGCTACCAGCGGGTCATCTTCCGCCAGTTTCTCGAAAAGGGACAGCGTTTCGAAAATATCGCCCGCTATGTGGCGCCGCCCGGCTACTCCGAGCACGCGCTCGGCACGGTAGTCGATTTTCACCCGAGCGGCCGCGGCTTCGCCCGCTCCGACGCCTACCGCTGGCTGCGGGAGCACGCCGCTACCTACGGCTTTCACGAGACCCTGCCCCGCCACGGCCGCCACCACTTCCCCTGGGAGCCGTGGCACTGGAAGTTCCAGCCCGATGCCGCGGACGATCTGCCACGGCTCGCCCCCCACATGGTCAAGCGCCGTCCCGCACCGCTGGCCACCACCCTGTCCGTCCCGGCCGTCAACCGGCCGGCCATCCAGGCCGCCTCGGCCGAATCGCTGATCGAATACCAGTAAACGGGGCGGGTTCAGTCCCCTTCCGGAGTCGGGACGAGGGAAAACTCCTCGAACACCGTGGTCACCGGGATGGCGAAGCCGATCCCTTCCGTGTTGTGCACAATCATCGTATTGATTCCCAGCACCCGGCCGCGTTCGTCGATGAGCGGACCGCCGGAATTGCCCGGATTGATGGCGGCGTCGGTCTGCAGGTAGATCTCGCCTGATTCCTCGTGACGGCGATAGCCGGAGAAGATGCCGGCGGTGACCGTGTTGCGCAGCCCCACCGGGTTGCCGATGGTGTAGACCCGGTCCCCCTGCTGCGGACCGGCCTGCTGCGGGGCGGGCCGCAAGGGGGTGGCGCCGGCGCTGTAGACTGTCACCAGGGCCAGGTCGCGGCTGGGACTGGTCTGGATGGACTGGGCGGTGAACTCGCTGCCGTCGGCCAGGAAGACCCGGATGTCGGCGTTGGTGGCCGTCTGCTCCATCCGCGCCAGGCGGGTTTCGGCCTCGGCCTGGGCGGGCAGGACCCCGGCCAGTTCCCGCTCGCGCTCCTGGAGGACGATGACCAGCTGGCGGCGGGAGGGACTGTCCGGCAGCCGCCGCAGTTGGCCGCGCGCCTCGTCGAGCTTGCGGCGTTCGAGGTCGATCAGCTGCCGACCGGTGGTGACCTTGCGGCGCAACTCCTCCAGTTGGGCGCGGTCCGGCTCGATCACGTGCTTGTTGGTGACGACGGTGGTGTCGGTGAGGAAAAATCCGGACCCCTTGCCCCAGGGCGTCTCAATGGCCACAGTGCCGCTTTTCGCCTGCTCGATGGGACTGGCCGCGACCGTGGCCGGCCGGGCTGCGGGTGAGTGAACGGGTGCGAGTGGTTCCGGCGCGGGCAGGGTGGGCCGTTCGCCACCCTGATCCGCCACCGGCACAGCGGCCGACCCGGTCGGGGCAGGTGGCCGGCCCGAGGTCAGCCACCAGGTGGTGCCGGCCGTCACGGCCACGAGCAGGACGGCCGCCAGCAGCAGGGGCAGGGAACCGCTTCGGCGCGGTGCGGCAGGATCGACCTCGCCGGCCGTCTCCTGGTGCCGACGTTCCCTGCTCTGCGCATACTTGTGGAACAGCAGACCGCAGGCCTTGCATTCCAGCTGCTGTTCCTGTTCATGGCCGCATTTCGGACATCGGATCATGGCCGCACCTTCCCGGAGGAGATCATCAGACCGACGAGCCGCCGGCATCCTCCGCCGACCCGTCGGTCCATGGAACACTCGTGTTCTCCAGTATAGCAGGGGCAGGTCCTGGACACCAAGAAGGTTTGCCGCGGCGGCATGAAAACCGCGCGCGGCCACGATGGCCAGTCGCGTCGGACCGGCCGGTCAGGCTTCGGGGGGCGTTTCCCGGCGGCCTTCGATGGCCAGGAAATTGAGGGTGGTGTGCACGGTGAACAGCGGGAAGCAGACGGCCATGAAGAAGATGTTCAGAATCGGCACCATGCTGAGCAGGGCGGGCAGCAGGCCGATCCGGAAGGACGTCGCCCGGTGGCTCCGCAGCCAGCGCAGCTTGTCGCCCAGGCTCCAGCGGTAGCGGGAGGATGGGTAGTCGACAAACATCAGCGCCGAGTAGTAGACGTAAAGCACGAACACCGCCGCCTGGCCGATCACCGGCAGGAAATTGAGCGGCAGGGCCACGGCAGTGACCAGGAGGCCGAAGGCGCCGATCTTCACGCCCTCGAGCAGGTCGATGAGCGAGCCGGCCAGGGTCAGCCGAGCCTCGCCCTCGCCGGCCCGGGCCGCGAAGCGGTTGCCGGCCGAGGTGCTGAGAAACACGTAGCCGGGCGTGGTCAGGGTGAAGGCGAGGAGGAAGGCGAGGTAAAAGGCGACCACCCGGGAAAGGACGACAAACACCCATTTCAGCCCGGTCCAGCCCCAGAGCAGCGGCCAGTGCCAGAACCGCTCGACCGCGGGCGGAGTGGTGAAGAACGAGCCGGTCAGCTGGTCGAACCCAGCCCACCGAAAACGAAAACCCGAGCCAGGTAAGGGTGCCGGTGAGGACCACGAGCACGAGGCTCCAGCCGAGCAGGCGGGGCTGGCGCAGGAGAAAGAACAGCGAGGTGGAGAGCGGCACCCAGGAGGCGGGCGGCGCCCCGTGGGGCAAGCGCGGGTCAGTGGCGTTCATGGGGGAGAAAAGACAGATCGGTCAGAGGGAAAGGGATGCGCCGGGTCAGGGCGCGAACGAACGGTCCTGCCGGCAGGGCAGGCACCACTCGTCGGAACGTCCGACCGCCCGGGCCGGTTCGGCCCGGGCGGTTGGGGATGGCTGGCCATTTTCGCCTGCCCGCCGGGCAGGCCGCGGGGGTTATCACCCCTGGTAGGCGCAGCTGACCAAGTCGGCAACCTCATAGTCGATCCGGCCGGCTTGCAGCACGGCAAAGACGTCCTGCACCTGGGCGAGGCCGTCCACCTCGATGCTGCTGCCCCGCTCATTCTCCTGCAGCCGGCAGCCGCCGGCGCGCAGGGCGGCCAGGGCTTCGGTCAGGTGCGGCACCACCAAGCCCAAGCGGGAAAAGTCATTCATGTAGAAGAGCGGCCAGTCCGTATGACAGGCGACGGGCTTCCCTCGTTCCATTATCGGCAGTTGTCCCATGGTATCCTCCGGGTGTTGCCGAGGGGCCCGGCCGCGGCAGGCAGACCGCTTACTGGCCGCGCCGGCGGCGGACCGTGACCGTCTCGCCGCCGATGCCCCAGTTGTCGGTGGGCACCTCGTCGATCACCACCACGGTGGTGGCCGGGTTCTTGCCGAGCACCTCCTGGAGCAGCCGGGTGACGCCCTCGATGAGCGCCGCCTTGTGGGCTGCGGTGACCCCCTCGTCGGTTATTCTGATGTGAACATAGGGCATGCGTGCCTCCTTTTCAACGACGATCGACCGGCGGCGGCTTGCCCCGGCCTCCCCGGCCGCGCCGGTTGAGCGCCAACTTTCCCGTGGCGATTTGACGGCAATGGAGTATACTGCCGTCCTTGTTCATGAACAGCAACTCCCGCCCTGCCGTCCGGCGGCGGGATCCGGCAGGATTCGGTCAGGCCCCGCTATGTACACAGACATCCTCATCAATGCAACCTTCTATGAGAACCGGATCGCCCTGGTGGAAAACGGCAACCTGCGCGAATTCCACCTGGACCGGCTTTCCGAGCGGGGGTTGATCGGCAACATCTACCTGGGCCGGGTGGTGCGGGTGCTGCCGGGCATCGATGCGGCCTTTGTCGACATCGGCCTGGAACGCACCGGCTTTCTCTATGTCGAGGAGGCCCAGTACCTCTATTCGGAGAGCTACCAGCGGCTGCCGCCCGGCCACAAACTGCACCAGGACCCGCCCCGCCACCTGTCCACACCGCCCTCCATCAGTGAACTCGTTCGCGAGGGCCAGGATATCCTCGTGCAGATCGCCAAGGAGCCCATCGGCTCCAAGGGCGCCCGCCTGACCTGCAATATCACCCTGCCCTGCCGCAACCTGGTGTTCATGCCGCTCACCGATCACATCGGCATCTCGCGCAAGATCGAGGACGAGGCCACCCGCCAGCTGCTGCGCGACAAGATCGAGGGACTGCGGCCGCCGGGCGCCGGCTTCATCATGCGCACGGTGGCCGAGAACATCGGCGACGAGGAACTCGAGGCGGACATGGAGTTCCTCCTCCTGCTCTGGGACGATATCCTCGGCAAGGCCAGGAAGGCCACCGTGCCCAGCCTTATCTACAAGGACCTGGACATCATCCTGCGGGCGGTGCGCGACTTTTTCACCGAGGAGACCAACGAACTGGTCACCGACAGCCGCGAGGTCTACGAACAGCTGTTCAGTTACGCACGCAATTTCGCGCCGCACCTGCAGGACCGGATCACCTTCTACGACTCGGACCTGCCCCTGTTCGAATACTACGGCATCGAAGCGGACATCAGCAGCGCCCTGGACAAGAAGGTGTGGCTGCGCTCCGGCGGCTACATCGTCATCGAGCCCACCGAGGCGCTCACCGTCATCGACGTGAACAGCGGCCGCTACGTCGGCGCCAACGACCTGGCCGAGACCATCTTCAAGACCAACATGGAGGCGGTGCGCGAGATCGCCCGCCAATTGCGGCTGCGTAACCTCGGCGGCATCATCATCATCGACTTCATCGACATGGAGAGCGAGGAACACCGCGAGGAACTGTACACCGCCTTCCAGGAGGCGATGCGCGACGACAAGAGCAAGGTCAACATCCTCAAGCTCAGCGAATTCGGCCTGGTGCAGATGACCCGCAAGCGGCTCTCCGAGAGCCTGACGCAGATGCTGTGCGAGCCCTGCCTGTACTGCGGCGGCGAGGGGTTCGTCAAGTCGCGACGCACCGTCTGCCACGAGATCTTCCGCAAGATCGGCCGTGACGCGCGCAAGATCGGCGGCTCGCACGTGACCATCAAGGTCCACCCGCACATCGCCGACCTGCTGCTCAACGAGGAGTCGTACAACGTCGAGCAGCTCGAACAGCGCACCGGCAGACGGTTCACCATCATCCCGGTTCCGGACATGCACATCAAGCGCTACGATATCATCTGGAACGAGTAGACTGCAGTCCCCCTGACTTTTTCCCACCCGGACAGACCCATGACCGATATTCGTTTAGGCGGCACCTCCCGGAGGCGCGGCGGATTTTTCAAGACCCTGCTGCTGGCCCTCCTGGCCATGGCGGTGGTCGCCTTGGGGGCAGCCGCCTGGCTGCTCTTCGAGTTCGAAAAGCCGACCGTGGCGCTCGACCGGGAACTCCGTTTTCTCGGCGGCCGGGTGGAGCTGCCGCTGCACGCCGCGGACAACAAAAGCGGCATCCGCGCCCTCGAGATCACGCTGGCCCAGGGCGAGCGGACGATACCCGTTTTTGCGCGCACCTTTCCCCGCCAGTCCTGGCTGCGGGCCGCAGGCCCGGCCACGGTGAGCGAGCGGGTGGTGATCGACGCCCGCAAGGCGGGCATCAAGGAGGGTGCAGCCGAATTGGTGGTGCACGTGCGCGACTTCTCCCTGAACGGCCTGTTTAAGGGCAACCGCACCGAACTGCGGGTGCCGGTGACCATGGACACCAAACCGCCCACGCTCTCCCTGGCGCATGCGCAGCAATCCCTCCGCCCCGGCGGCAGCGGGCTGGTGGTCTACACCGTCTCCGAACCGCCCGGCCGCCACGGCGTGCAGGTGGGCGACCGCTTCTTCCCGGGCTTTCCCGGCCGCAAGGCCAACACCTTTGTCGCCTACATCGCCCTGCCCTGGGACGCCGGCGAACTCGGCGCCACCCGGGTGGTGGCCGCCGATGAGGCGGGCAACGAGGCCCTTCTGCCCATTGCCGTCACCTTCAAAAAGGTGCCGGAGAAACGGGACACCATCACCATCAGCGACAGCTTCCTGCAGCTCAAGATGCCCGAATTCGAGGCCCACTACCCGGAGATGCAGGGCAGCCTGGTGGAAAAATACCTGTTCGTCAACAACCAGGTGCGGGTGCAGAACGCGGCGGTGATCGCCAAGGTCTGCGCCGCCACCGACCCCGAGCAGCTCTGGACGGACCGTTTCCTGCGCATGCCCGGTGCCGGCCGGGCCCAGTTCGCCGACCAGCGCACCTACCTGTACAACGGCCAGGCCATCGACACCCAGACCCATCTCGGCGTGGACATCGCCTCCACCGCCCAGGCCCCATCCGTGCGGCCAACCGCGGCCGGGTGGTGTTCGCCGAATATCTCGGCATCTACGGCAACCTGGTCATCCTGGACCACGGCCAGGGGATCGCCAGCCTCTATTCGCACCTGAGCAGCATCGAATCCACGGTGGGCACCCTGGTCGAGAAGAACCAGCAGATCGGCCGGTCCGGGGCCAGCGGTATGGCCGGCGGCGACCATCTCCATTTCTCCATGCTGGTGCACGGCCTGTTCGTCACCCCGGTCGAGTGGTGGGATCAGCACTGGATCGACGTCAACATCAAGAACATCCTCCATGGGAAATAATCCGGCCGCCAGCACAGAACAGCACCGCCCGGAACGGCGGCCTGAGGGCGACGGGCCGCGCTGGCTGCCGCGGCCGCCGCTGCTCCTCTGGAGCTACGTGGCCACCGAGATGCTGGCCCCCTTTTTCGCCAGCTTCATCATCCTCTACTGCGTCTTCTTCCTCATCCGCCTCATCCCCCTGCTCGAGGTGGTGCTCGCCCTGCAGATCGGGTTTGCCGATTTCGTCCGCCTGTTCTCGTACATCTTCCCGCACATGCTGCTCTACGTCATCCCCATGGCGTGCATGGCCGGGGTGATCATCGGCTTCACCCGCATGACCAACGACCGCGAGATCCTCGCCCTCAAGGCCAGCGGTATCAGCCTGCGGCGCATGCTGCCGCCGATCGTGCTCATCGCCGCGGCCATCGCCCTGCTCACCGGGTACTTCTCCATCCGCCTCATCCCGGCGGGCGAGTTGGGCGTCAAGCAGCTGATGTTCACCCTGGCCAAGGAAAAGATCGACAAGGGCCTCAAGGCGAAGGAGTTCACCGAGGCCTTGGGCGATCTGGTGGTCTACGTGGAGGAAATCGACGAGCAAAAGGGGTGGCACGGGGTCTACGTCTCGGACATGCGCGGCCGGGTCCAGCCGCTCATCACCATGGCCCGGTCCGGACGGATGTCCGCGGACATGGAGAACATGATGGTCACCGTGGTGCTCGACGACGGCACCCTGCACAACGCCGAGGGCCGGGACAACCAGGTGATCCATTTCAAGCAGTACCAGCTGCAGATCCCCCTGCGCCCGCCGACCCGGGTGGGCGGCGAGGACGTCACCACCCAGAACCGCAACACCATGAGCCAGCAGCAGCTGCTTGCCGCCGCCGACAGGCACGGACCGCGTACCAAGGTGGGCCGCATGTACCTGTCCGAGTACCACCACCGGCTGTCCCTGCCGGTGGGCTGCTTCCTGCTCAGCCTGCTCGGCCTGCCGCTTGGCCTGCAGGCCGGGCCAGGCCGGCGGGCGGTAGGCATTCCCCTGGGCTTGGGGTTCTTCATTTTTTACTACATCACCTTCACCATCAGCCGGGTGATGAGCGAGGAGGGGACCCTGTCCATGGTGGTGGGCATGTGGCTGCCCAATATCTTCTTCCTTGCGCTGACGGTGTTCATCTTCCACCGGGTCGAGCAGGAGCGGCCGCTCGTGCCGGAACGGCTGCAGCTGCTGATCATCGGTCTCTTCGATCGCACCCTGCGACCGCTCTGGGAGCGCACGCTGCGGCCGGTCCGCGACCGTGCGCTGGCCCGCCTGCGCGAGGCCGCCGCCCGCTGGTGGCCGGTCCGGCGGCGCGCCGGGGCGCCCGGCCGGTCGCCGCACCTGCGCATCCATGCCGACAGCGCCAGCGGCCTGTTCCACCTGCCGGGCTGCGAGCAGTACGACTGCCCGCAGTGCCGCATCGAATTCAAGGACGTGCAGATCGCCCGGGAGGCGGGCTTCAAACCCTGCCCGTTCTGCCGGAACCTCGTCGAGGAACAGGAGCGGCAGGAGTCCACCCCGCCCGAAGCCTGATCCCGGCCGCCGGGCCTGAACGCCGGCGCGTGGCCGGAATTCGACCCCGCGGTTGCCGACGGCTGCGGTCCGCCCTCTGCCAGTGCATCGATGGACCCGCGCCGGCCGGCTACAGGGGAGTCGCGGCCGCGAACCTTTCCCTCCCCGAGGTGCAGTGCTCATGCAACTGGCCAGCGCCGCGCAGATGCGCGAACTCGACCGGCAGACCATCGAAGAGATCGGCCTGCCCGGCATGGTGCTCATGGAGAACGCCGGCCGCGCCACGGTCGACCTGATGCAGCGGGTGTTCGGTCCAGTCGCCGGCCGGACCGTGTGCGTGTTCGCCGGTCCGGGCAACAACGGCGGCGACGGCCTGGTCATCGCCCGCACGGTGCACGGCCTGGGGGCCTTTCCCTTCATCTTCCTGCTCGTCCGCCCGGACCAGCTGCAGGGTGATGCGGCCCGCAACTTCGCCATAGCCAGCGCCCTCCGCCTGCCCTGCCAGGTGTTCGATCAGCCGGGCAGGATACCCGCCCTGCTCGACACGGTGCTCACCCTCAACCGCATGCACCCGGTGCACTCCCTGGTGGACGCCCTCTTCGGCACCGGCCTGACCCGTCCGGTGGAGGGTTATTTTCTCGACGCCATCAACTGCCTGAACAGCCTGCGCGAGAACAACTCCCTGCCGGTGGTGGCGGTGGACCTGCCCTCGGGCCTCAACAGCGATACCGGTGCGGTGCTCGGCGGTGCGGTGCAGGCCGACCTGACCGTGACCTACGCCCAGCCCAAGCCCGGCCACTACCATCACGGCGGTCCCCAGGTCGGCCGGGTGGAGCGGGTCGACATCGGCATCCCGGCCAAGCTGGTTGCCCGCGCCGGTCTGCGCGGCGCCACCCTGGACGGGGCCACCATCGACCTGCTCGACGAACGGCGCAAGGACGTGCACAAGGGCACCAACGGCCACCTGCTCATCGTCGCCGGCTCCGAAGGCAAGACCGGCGCGGCCCTGCTCTGCGGGCGCGGGGCCTTGCGCTGCGGCACCGGCCTGGTGAGCTTTGCCGTGCCCCGCGACCTGAACCCGGTGTTCGAGGTGGCCAGCGCCGAAACCATGTCCATCGCCCTGCCCGCCTCGAGCCGCTGGCTGTCGGTGGAGGATTACGACCAGATCAAAGCCGCCGCCGAGGGCAAGCACAGCCTGGTGCTCGGTCCCGGCCTCGGCACGGAACCGGCCACGGCCGACCTGGTCCTCCGCCTGTACATGGAAAACCCGCTGCCGCAGGTGGTGGACGCCGATGCCCTCAACATCCTCGCCGCCCACCCGGAGGTGATCCGCCGGCCGGCCGGGCCGCGCGTCTTCACCCCGCATCCGGGCGAGATGGCGCGCCTGCTCGGTTCGACCGTGGCCGCGGTCCAGACCGACCGGCTCGCCGCCGCCCAGTGGCTGAACGACCTGGCCGGCGAGGGCTTGCCGCCGCTCGTCACCGTGCTCAAGGGCGCCGGCACGGTGGTCGCCTCGGTCCAGGGGAGGTGGGCGATCAACACCAGCGGGAACCCGGGCATGGGCACCGGCGGCATGGGCGACGTGCTTTCCGGCGTCATCGGCGGCCTGCTCGCCCAGGGCTACCCGCCCTGGAACGCGGCCTGCCTGGGCGTGTACCTGCACGGCCACGCCGCGGACTGCATCGCCCGGACCCGCCCCTTCGGCTACACCGCCTCCGAAGTGGCGGAGATGCTGCCCGAAGTCATCGGCGCCTGTCGCGCCCAACCACACAAGGAGAGACCATGCTCACAGCCCAGGACATCATGACCCGTTCCGTCATCACGGTGCGCGAGGACGCCACCGTGCGCGAACTGGCGACGCTCTTTCTCGCCCAGAACATCAGCGGCGCGCCGGTGGTCGACGCGAACGGCCGGGTGATCGGCGTGGTCACCGAGAGCGACCTCATCTTTCAGAACAAGAAGGTCCATCTGCCCACCGCAGTGGCCATTCTGGACGCCTTCATCTTTCTGGAAAGCCCGGGAAAAACGGAAAAGGAACTGAAGAAGATCGCCGGCGCCCGGGTCGGCGACATCTGCTCGCACGACCTGGTCAGCGTTACCCCGGAAACCGCCCTGGAGGAACTGGCGACGCTTATGGCGGAGAAGAAGGTGCACACCCTGCCGGTGCTGCGCGGGGACGAACTGGTGGGAGTGATCGGCAAGTCGGATATTATCCGGACGATCGCCCAGGGGCAGTAACCCCGTCGGCGTCGTAGAGGTGCCAGCAGTTCCGGCCCTTTTTCTTGGCCTCGTACATGGCGATGTCGGCGTTGCGGAGCATGTTCTCGGCGTCCTGGCAGTCCACGGGGTAGACCGAGATGCCGATGCTGGCGCCGATGAAGCAGACGTGGTCGCCCGCCTCGATGGGTTCGTTGAGTGAGTCGATGGCCTTCTGGGCGACCAGGGTGGCGCCGTCGACGGTGTCCGTGCTTTCCAGGAGGATGACGAACTCGTCGCCGCCCAGCCGACAGACCGAGTCCGAGGTGCGCAGGTTGTGGCGCAGCCGTTCGGCCACCTGCATGAGCACGATGTCGCCGACAGCGTGGCCGAACTGGTCGTTGATCGGCTTGAACCGGTCCAGGTCGATGAACAGCAGGCAGAGGATGCGGCCGTAGCGTTTGGCCAGCGAGATGGCCTGGGGCAGGCGCCGCCGGAAGTAGTTGCGGTTGGGCAGGTTGGTGAGCGGGTCGTGATTGGCCATGTAGCGGATGAGTTCCGCCGCCTCCTGGCGCTCGGTCACATCCTGGAAGACGAGCACCCCGCCGACCAGGCGCCGGCCCTGGCGGATGGGCGTCGAGCGGAAGTCCACCGGGAAGATGGTGCCGTCCTGCCGCTGCAGGCGCGCCTCGTCGAGGCGAGCCCCCGAATCCTCCCTGCCCTCGGTGAAAAAGGGGCAGCATTCCTCGGTAAAGCTGTCAGTGCCGGGCAGGCTGAGGTGGAACACCTCGCGGCAGCGGCGCCCCCGCACCTCCTCGTTGGAACACCCCAGCATCTTCAATGCCGCCGGATTGATGTAGCTGATCCGGCCCTGCTCGTCCACCCCGCAGATGCCGTTGGCCGCAGCATCGAGAATCATCTCGTAGTTCTTCGACAGCAGTTCGAGTTCCTGCTTGGCCCGTCGGGCGCCGAGAATATAGCGGATGCGGTTTTTCAGCACCGGCCAGCGCAATGGTTTGCGGATGTAATCGACCGCACCGGCGGAGTAGGAGCGCTCGATGCTCTTCTCGTCGTCCAGGGCGGTGACCATGAGCACCGGCGGTGCGTCCACCATGGACGAGCAGATGTGCGCGCAGACCCCGGGACCATCGATACCGGGCATGGCGATGTCGAGGATGACCAGGTCGTACGACCGCTCGGCCAGCCGCTCCAGGGCCGCCGGGCCGTCCTCGGCCTCGGTGACCTCGTAGCCCTCGCCCTCGAGGAACTGGCGCAGGAGCATGCGCATGACCTCGTCGTCGTCGACGATCAGAATGGCCGGGATGGCCTCGGAGAACAGAGAAACGGTCATGGCACTGGGTCAGTGGAGGGACGGGGCCGCGGCCGGTTCCGGCTACCCCGCCGGACAAAACCGCTTTGTCTCATTGTAGGGGAAGCGATACTTTAATCAAGGCGTTCCGACAAAAACCGACGGACTTTCCCGGCCGCCGCCACCATGGCCGCGAACAGGCGGTCGGGTTGGCGGATCGTGCCGGTTCTGCCCATGTTCTCGGCCTGCAGACAGAGCCGGGAGAATTCCTCGGCGCCGAACTGGCTGCTGCTGCCCTTCATGGTGTGCGCCACCCTGGCCACCGCCTCGGCGTCCCCGCGTTCCAGGGCCCGGTGCAGGTCGTTGATGCGGATGTCGAGCGAGCGCAGGAAGATGTCCACCGCCGGCCGGATATCGCCGACGTGTTCACGGAGCCGGTCGAGCACCACGGTGTTGATCACCGCTGCGTCCTCATTGGCCGCCGGTTCGTCCGGCACGATGGGTCGGCATCCGCTTTTCGGGGTGATCGGCCCGCCCAGTTCCGGCAGCCACTGGTCGAGTACGCGGCGCAGCTGGGCGAAGTCCAACGGCTTCACCAGGTGGTCGGCCATACCCACCTCCAGGCAGCGTTGCCGGCCGGCTTCGGTGGCGTCCGCGGTCAGGGCGATGATCACCGGCGGACGGAGCCGCTTGGCCGCGCAGTCCGCGAGGATGGTCGCGGTCGCCTCAAAACCGTCCATCTCGGGCATCTGACAGTCCATGAAGACGAGGTCAAAGCGCCCGGCACGGCAGGCGTCCACCGCCTGACGACCGTTGTTGGCCGTGACCAGGTCCGCCCTGGCCTGGCGAAAGGTCTCGGCCAGCACCACCCGGTTGGTCTCGTCGTCATCGACGATGAGCAAGCGCACGCCTGAACCGGTGGCCATGGGCGCGGTCGGTGCGACCGGGACTGCGATCGGCATCGCCTCCTGCCCCGTCCGGGCGGCGCCGGCCGGGGCAAGATCGAGGGTGAACCAGAACACCGAACCCTGCCCCGGGTGCGACTGCACCCCATACTCCCCGCCCATCAACTGCACCAGCTTGGCGCAGATCGACAGCCCCAGACCGCTGCCCCCGTAGCGGCGGGTGGACGAGCTGTCCACTTGGGAAAACGGCTGAAAGAGCTTGCCGATCGCCTCGTCGGCAATACCCACACCGGTGTCCTCCACCGCAAAGCGGATGCGCTCGCGGCCGACCGGACCATTCGGCTCGCGCTCCACCCGCAGGACAATGGCCCCCTGTTCGGTGAACTTGATGGCATTGCCGAGCAGGTTGACGAGCACCTGGCGCAGCCGCTGCACATCCCCCAGCCAGGTGCGCCGCACCGCCGGGTCGATCACCCCGCTCACCGCCAGATCCTTGCTCCGGCCGGTCACCTGGTAGAGGGAGATCAGCTGGTCGAGCAACGCGGCGAGATCGAACTCCGCCATCTCCAGGGTCATCTTCTCCGCCTCGATCTTGCTGAAGTCGAGCAGGTTGTTGATCAGGGTGAGCAGACTGGCGGCGGAGGTGCGGATGAGTTGGGCGAAATGACGCTGGCGCGGCTGCAGTTCGGTTTCAAGGAGGAGTTCGCTGATGCCGATGACGCCGTTCATGGGCGTGCGGATCTCGTGGCTGATCATGGCGAGGAAATCCGACTTGGCCTGGCTGGCTGAGTCGGCCCGGTGCGCCCTGGTGCGCAGCTCGCGGTTCTCCTTCTCCAGCTGCCGGATGCGCTCCTGGAGTTCCTGAAGGCGTGCCGGCACGGCGACCCGGTCAGTCACGGGAGGGGAAGAGGGACAGCTGCCGCTCGGCCGGCCGCTTTTTGTGGACTGCGTTCGCGAGGGGCGGCGGGCTGGTGATCAGCTCCGCCGGGATGTCGGCGAGGAACCGCGACGGCTGCCGCTCGGCCGCCGGCTGGCCGGGAACGGGCCGGGCGGCGCACCAGGTGAGGCAGAGGGTCGCGATCGCCCGGGTCAGGCCCACGTAACAGAGCCGCCGCTCCTCCTCCAGGTGGGCGCGCTCGGCCTCGGCGGTGAGCGGCTGGCGCGGGGCGAACGGCAGCAGCCCCTCCTCCGCACCGGCGATGCACACCACCGGAAACTCGAGCCCCTTGGCCGCGTGCAGGGTGGACAGGGTCACCGCCTCGGCGCGCGCATCGTAGAGGACCGAGTCGCCATAGGTCTGCAGGTGGGCCGCGCAGGCAGGCAGATCCCTGCCAAAGGTGAGCGACAGCTGGCAGAGCCGCACCAGGTCCGGCAGCTGCGGGTCGATGGTATACTCGGCGGCGAGCGCCAGCAGCACCCGGTCCACCGGCTCCTCCGCGGCCAGGGCACAGAGCCGGACGTACAGATCGCTGAACCTGTGCAGGGCCTCACCCACCGGGCCGTCCGCCGGGCCGAGCCGATCACCGACAAAGAAACTGCCGGTGGCCGGCGGGGTGGTACGCAATCGCCGCCGGAGCAGTCGCAGGGAATGGCGGCCGACCCCGGCAAAGCGGCCGAGCAGGGCCAACTGCTCGTCGTCGCTGGCCAGACCGGCGAGCAGCAGCAGCCACAGGTAGAGCGGTCGGCAGTCGCCGCGGGTGTAGTAGGCCTCCAGGTCCACCAGCTGAAACGGGATGGAGCGGCCGGCGAGGGCGGCGGCAATGGTTTCGGCCTGGCGAGAGGTGCGGTAGAACACACCGATGTCGGCAAACGAGACCCGGGCCGTGGCCTCCTGGTCGAGCCGCTCCAGGCTGCGGTGCGAGGTGCCGCCCAGCTGGGCCTCGATCTGGTCGGCGATCCACGCGGCCTCGTGCTCGGGGCTCGCGCAGCGCTGCACGTGGATCACGCCCGGACGGGCGCTCTCCGCCCGCATGGCCGCCAGTGGCCGGGAGTGCGGATTCCCGGCGATGACCGCCCCGGCCGCGGCGACGATGGCTGAGCCGCTGCGGTAGTTGCGCACCAGTTGGTGCGTCTCGGGGGCGAACTCGTTCGACAAAGTCGGCAAACCAGTGCGGGTCCGAGCCGCGGAAGCCGTAGATGGCCTGGTCCGGGTCGCCGATGGCAAACACCGTCGAAGTTTGCGCCAGCAGGGCCACCAGCCTATACTGGGCCTCGTTCACATCCTGGAATTCATCGACGAACAGGTGGCCGGTGGCCCTGCGGATGGCCTCGGCCGCAGGGCCTCCCTGTTCCAGGACCCGCACCGTGCGCCCCACCACCGCCTCGATGTCGATCTGCGCCCGCTCGGCGAGAAGCTCGGCGTACCGGGCCAGTTCGGGCGGATCCGCCGGTTCGGTGCCGGCGCGAAAGGCCCGGCCGAGGGCGGCGGAAAGCTCGTCCCGCTCGCGGCCGGAGCGATCCGGGAACAGCTCGTCGAGCAGGCCGGCGCGCTCCTCCGGCCCGGCCACGCCCAGCTCCGGGGTATCCCGGCGCAGTTGGGTGAGGCAGTAGCCGTGGAAGGTGGCCACGGTCACTCTGGCTGTGCCGGGGGCGTCCTGCAGCCGCTCGCGCACCTCGGCCGCCGCCTTGTTGGTGAAGGTGATCACCGTGCAGGGCCGGTCTGCCACCGCGGCCAGCCGTCGCACCCGGCTGACCAGGGTGTGGGTCTTGCCGGTGCCGGGTCCGGCCTGGACGAGGATGCGCGCGGCCACGCTGTCCACCGCCCTCTGCTGCTCGGCGTTCAGCGTCCGCTCGACCGGCGGTGCGGCGACCATTGCCGCCCGTCCGCCGGCCAGACCGATGCGTGTCCGCCGTCCGGCCGACTTCGGCGCCTCCTCGACCGGCCCGAACAGTCGTCCCTGACCGCACAGGGCGGCGCGCTCACCCTCGGCGAACACCCTGATCGTGCCGAATTCGCCGTCATAACCGGGCCGGCGGATCACCCGGTCGGCGCGCAGCCGCTCGATCGCCTCGGCCACCAGGGAAAAACCGCGCGCCCGGATCTCCGCCACCGGGGTGTCGAGCAGCAGGCCGAACTCGGAGCCGAAGGCGTTGATCAGGCGCACGTAGCCGTCCGTGGCCTTACGACTCGATGGCCCGCAGCCAAGCAGTTCGGCGGTGATCTCGAGGAGCGGGATGAGGCTGTGCACCGCCGGCGCGCCGGCCGGGTGCACAGCCTGCGGCCGGTCGGCCAGTTCCATCACCCGGTGGAGCACGCCGATGGTCAGCGGCCGGCCGCAGTGCGGGCAGATCCCCTTGTGTTCGCGGGTTTGGGCCGGCTCCAGGCAGACGCCGCATTTGCGGTGACCGTCACAGTGGTACTTGCCCTCTTCCGGGTAAAACTCGACCGTGGCGGTGAACCGCTGGTTGCCGGCCGCGTCCCGCGGGTTGCGGATCGCCTCGCGCAGGCTGAAGAAGTCAAAGCCGGTACTGAACAGATTAGCCTCGCGGCCGAGCTTGCCCGGCGAGTGGCAGTCGGAGTTGGAGATGAGGGTGAAGCGGTCCAGGGCGGAGATGAGCCGGTTCATCTCCGGGTCGGAGGAAAGGCCGGTTTCCAGGGCGAAGATGTGGTCGCTCAGGTCGCCGAAACACTCCTCGATGGTGTCGAAACCGGATTTGGAGCCGAACAGGGAGAACCAGGGGGTCCAGATGTGGGCCGGGACAAGGACCCCCTCGGGCGCCTGGTCGAGCAGGATCTCGAGCAGGTCGCGGCTGTCGAGCCCGAGGATGGGCCGGCCGTCCGAGGCGATGTTGCCGAGCGTGGCGAGTTTGGCGTTGAGACGGCGCACCGCATCGAGATCCGGCAGGTAGAGCAGGTTGTGGACCTTGCGCACCCGGCCGCCGCGCTTGTAGATGGAGCTGATCTCGGCGGAGAGGACAAAACGGATGTCCGCGGGACTGGCCGCCGGTCGAATACCCTCGGGCACCAGGCTCGGCCAGTCGATCCGCTCGTCCGGTCGCAGGCGGAAGAAGCCGGGCTCGGCCGGTTCGAGGTGCTCGTGCAGATGGGCGAACCAGCCAGGGTGGGTGCAATCGCCGGTGGCCACCACCGCGATCCCCTTGACCGCGGCCCAGGCGGCCAGGCCGTGCAGGTGGCTGGCCTTGCTCGTGGCCCGCGAGTAGTGCGAATGGACGTGCAGATCGGCGAGGTAGTTCATGCGGGCCTCTGCCAGCCGTAGAGGCGGTGGGCCTGGATGTAGGCGAACACCGCGGGCGGCAGCATGGCGGGTGTTTCGCCGCGGCGCAGCTGCTCGCGGATGGCCGAGGAGGAGACCGGGAAATCGACGTCGTCCAGGTAGGTGAGGGTGGTGCCGGTGGGGCCGCGCCAGCTGTGCGGCTCGGTCCCGGGCGCGAAGCCTGAGCCGAGTTCGGCGAGGATGCGGCCCGGATCGCCCGGCCCGGTCCCGTCGCGGCGGACGACGATCAGGCTGACCCGGGCGAGCAGTTCCGCGCCCCGGTGCCAGTGCGGCAGGTCGCGGAGCGAATCCGCGCCGATGACGAGGAAATACCGGTTGCGGCCGTGGTGCGCCATGAGCGCCTCCACCGTGCGGATGGTGTAAGAGGGGGCGGGCAGGTCGGCCTCGATGAGCGAAAGCTCCATCCGTGCGCCGTGCGGGCAGTCGGCCAGGGCGACCTCGAGCATGGCCGTGCGGTGCGCGAACGAGGCCTCGGGCCGGCGCTTGTGAGGGGGCTCGGGCGCCGGGATGAACAGCAGGCGATCCAGCCGGCAGCGGTCGAGCACGTGGGCGGCGAGCGCCAGGTGCCCCGTGTGCACAGGGTCGAAGGTGCCGCCGAACAGGCCGATGCTCTGGGGGGGAGCGGAGGCGGCCACGCTTCAGGCGCGGGTTTCCCCTGCGCCGAAGACGATGAACTTGCGGGTGGTCAGCTCCTTGAGGCCCATGGGACCGTAGGCGTGCAGCTTGGTGGTGGAGATGCCGATCTCCGCGCCCAGGCCGAACTGGCCGCCGTCGTTGAAGCGGGTCGAGGCGTTGACCATCACCGCCGAGGCGTCGACCTCGCGCAGGAAGCGCTGGCTGCGCGCATAGGAGTTGGTGATGATGATTTCGGTGTGGCGCGAGCCGTAGCGGTCGATGTAGTCCATGGCCTCGTCCAGGTCGGCCACCACCCGCACGACCAGCGTCCAGGTCCAGGAACTCTGTGCCCCAGTCGCTCTCCGCGGCCGGCTCGATGCCTTCACAGAGCACCCGGCTGCTCGAACAGCCGAGCAGGCGCACACCTTCCTGTTTGAGCGCCGCGACCACCTGCGGCAGAAAGGCGCCGGCGACGGCGCGGTGCACCAGCAGCCCTTCCAGGGCGTTGCACACCCCCGGCCGCTGTACCTTGGCGTTGAGAACAATACGTACCGCCATGTCCAGGTCGGCGTCCTCGTCGACAAAGGCGTGGCACACGCCCTTGTAGTGCTTGAGCACCGGGATGCGCGATTTCTCGGTGACCGCGCGGATCAGCCCCTCGCCGCCGCGGGGGATGACCAGGTCGATGGACTCCTCCTGCTGGAGGAGCACGTCGATGCCCTCCCGGTCGGTGAACGACAGCACCTGGACGATGGCCGGATCCACCTGGTGGCGGACGAGCACCTCCTGCAGCACCGCGGCCAGGGCCAGGTTGGAGCGGATCGCCTCGGAGCCGCCGCGCAGGATGACCGCGTTGCCGGCCTTGAGGCAGAGGGCGGCGGCGTCGATGGTCACGTTCGGCCGGGCCTCGTAGATCATGCAGACCACGCCGAGCGGGACCCGCATGCGACCGACGGTGATGCCGCTCGGCCGGCGGCTCATCTCGTCGACCTCGCCCACCGGGTCGTCCAGGGCGGCGACCTCGCGCAGGCCGCGGACCATATCGGCGATGCCCTGCGGGCCGATCTGCAGCCGGTTGCGCATGGCCGCGGTGATGCCGCACGCGTCCGCCGCAGTCAGGTCCCGCTCGTTCTCGGCGAGCAGGTCGTCCTGACGCGCCAGCAGCGCCTCACCCACGTCGAGCAGGATGCGGTTCTTCACCGCGGTCGGCAGGGCGCCGATGACCCGGGCCGCTCTCCTGGCCTTCCCGGCCATATCGAGAATGATCGATTCTATCTGCGCGCGTTCCATGTGTTCTCCTGCTGGGTGGTTGTCCGCTGGTCCCGGCCGGCGCACCCCCGCGCGGCCGACAACGCTGCCGCCACTATGCCGGGAACCGGGCCGGTTGTAAAGTAATCGATCAGTCCTGCACGTCCCGCCCCATGATCACCAGGTTGTCGCGGTGGATGATCTCGTCGCTGTCCTTGCAGCCGAGGATGGCGGCGATCTCACCGGTGCGGTGACCGCGGATGCGCTCGATGTCGGCCGAGGCGTAGTTGCTCAGGCCGGCGGCAATCACCCGGCCGTCCTTGTCCAGGCAGTGCACCGGCGCGCCGATGGCAAAGCTGCCGCGCACCTCGACCACGCCCGAGGGCAGCAGGCTGCGGCCCTGTTCCACCAGGGCGCGGCGGGCGCCGTCGTCGACCACGAGGAAGCCCTGGGGTCGCAGCACATAGGCGATCCAGTGCTTGCGCCGGTTGATGCGGCCCTTGCCGGGGAGGAAAAAGGTGCCGATAAGCTCGCCGCTGAACAGGGCCTGGAGGATCTCCGGGTGACGGCCCGGGCCGATGAAGGAACTGCCGCCGCAGGCCGCGACCATCTGCGCGGCGCGGATCTTGGCCATCATCCCGCCGGTGCCGAGTTGGCTGCCCGAGTGGCCGGCCATGTGCTCGATATCTTTGGTGATGGCGGCCACCGTGTACACCGGGCGGGCCTCCGGGTCCTCGGTGGGATGGCCGGTGTACAGGCAGTCCACGTCGGTGAGGATGATGAACATGTCGGCGCCGATCATGTTGGCGATGAGCGCACCCAGGGTGTCGTTGTCGGAAAAGCGCAGCTCTTCGGCGGACACCGTGTCGTTCTCGTTGATGATCGGCACCACCCCGAACTCGAACAGGGTGAGGATGGTGTTGCGTACGTTCAGGTAGCGGCCGCGGTGTGAGAGGTCCGCATGGGTGAGAAGCACCTGGGCGACCGGCTGCGAGCGCTCGGTAAAGGCCTGCTCGTAGGCCTGCATGAGCAGCCCCTGGCCGGTGGCGGCGAGCGCCTGCTTGACGCGCAGCTCTTCGTGGGCGGTCTTGACCACGCCCAGGCGACGGCGGCCCGCGGCCACCGCCCCGGAAGTGACCAGGATCACCTCGCGGCCGGTGGACTGGAGAAAGCTCACCTGGCGGGCGATATTGTCGATGATCTCCGGCAGCAGGCCGTTGTCGCCGGTGAGCACGGCGCTGCCCACCTTGATCACTACCCGCCGGGCCTGGTCGAACAGGGTCTGGCGGTGAAACAGGCCGTCTTCCCTAGTCACCTGGAAGGTCATCACGCCTCTCCGCCCGCACGGTTTCCATGACCTGCGCGATCCATTCTTTGAGCACCTCCAGGCCGTGACCGGTCTCGGCCGAGATGGCGAGCAGCTCCTGGCCGATGGTCGCGAACCGCTCGGTGAGTTCCGCCAGCCGTTCCTCGTCGATCAGGTCGATCTTGTTGAGCACGAGCAGGTGACGGCGATCGAGCAGTTCCTGGTTGTAGGCGGCCAACTCCCGGGCCAGCACCTCGTAGTCGGCCAGCGGCTGGTCGCCCTCGGTGGAGGCGTCGATGAGGTGCAGCAGGACCGCGGTCCGCTCGATGTGGCGGAGGAACTGGTGGCCCAGGCCCACACCATGGCTCGCGCCCTCGATGAGTCCGGGGATGTCGGCGATGATGCAGGGGTCGGTGTAGGGGAACTGGAGCACCCCGAGTTGGGGTTCCAGGGTGGTGAAGGGATAGCTGGCGATCTTCGGGTTGGCCGCCGACAGCCGGGACAGCAGGGTGGACTTGCCGGCGTTGGGCAGGCCGATCAGGCCGACGTCGGCGAGCAGTTTCAGCTCGATCACCAGCCAGCGCTCCACGCCCGGTTGGCCCGGGGTGGCCTTGCGCGGCGTGCGGTTGGTGGAGGTGGCGAAGCGGGCGTTGCCCAGCCCGCCGCGACCGCCCTCGGCCGCCAGAAAGGTCTGTTCGGGCTCGGTCAGGTCGGCGAGCACGGCGCCAGTCTCCGCATCCTTGATGACCGAGCCGAGCGGTACGCGCAGAACGCTGTCCTTGCCGCCCCGACCGTGCTTGTCGCTGCCCTGGCCACCGCCGCCGTTGTCCGCCTTGAAGTGGGAACGGTAGCGGAAATCGATGAGCGAGCGGAGGTTGCCGTCGGCCACCAGCCAGACGTCACCGCCCTTGCCGCCGTCGCCGCCGTTCGGCCCGCCCCTGGGCACGAATTTTTCCCGCCGGAAACTGACGCAGCCGTTGCCGCCGTCGCCGGCTTTCACAAAAAATCTGGCCTCGTCGACAAATCCCATAGGTTCCCGCACAGTACTCGTTGCCGTGACAAAAAAACCCGGCATCAATGGCCATTGATGCCGGGTCGCCAACATGGTCGGCGGGCGGCGCCGGGCCGCGCGCCCACCCCCGCGCCGGAGCGCGGAGGCTTGCAACTCAGTCGATGGGGTAGACGGACACCCGCTTCCGGTCCTTGCCGAAATCCTCGTACTGGACCGTGCCGTCGATCTTGGCGAACAGGGTGTAGTCCCGGCCGCAGCCGACGTTGGTTCCGGGGTGGATGACCGTACCCAACTGGCGCACCAGGATGCTCCCGGCCCGGACGGCCTGCCCGCCGAACCGCTTGATGCCGCGCCGCTGGCCCGCACTGTCGCGGCCGTTGCGCGAACTGCCGCCTGCTTTTTTGTGTGCCATGGTGTGTTCTCCGGATCTGCTGTTTTCTGATTAGGCGGAAATCGTCTCGATTTTGAGGGCGGTGTACATCTGGCGATGCCCTTTTTTCACCTGATACCCCTGCCGCCGTTTCTTCTTGAAGACGATAATTTTCTTGTGCCGGCCCTGCTCGAGGACCTTGGCGACGACCTTGGCGCCTTCGACGACGGGCTGACCGATCGTCACGGTTTCACCATCGACCACGAGCAGGACGTCATCCAGCTCCACCGTGTCGCCAACCTCACCCTGCAGCTTCTCGACACGAAGCGTATCGCCGGCCTCGACCTGGTACTGTTTCCCGCCGGTCCGAACTATTGCATACATGCGACTCCTCCTCGCTCTCCTCAAATCTAAACAATTACAAAAGGAAATATTCTTCGCAGAACGGTCAAATTAACTCTATTGCAAGGTCTTCTGTCAAGTTCAAATTCACCCTTGAGCCATTTACCGCCCGGGCGGCGCCGCTCCGCCCTCCCTGGCGCAGGGCAACGAACCGCCACCGGGAGGGAGAATCGTTTCCGGCGCGCATGCCTTTTCCTTGTCCCCCGACGGGAAAGAAGCTAGACTGGCGAGCGCCCGGCGACCGCACGATCCCGGACGATGCCGGCCCCTGCGGGCGCGGCCCCGACCTTCATCACCACAGCACAAGGAGAACGCACATGCAGAAAATGGAATGCCCCTGCGGCTACATCTACGATCCCGCGGAAGGCGACGCGGACAACAACATCAACCCCGGCACCGCCTTTGCCGACCTGCCCGACGACTGGGTCTGCCCCAAGTGCGGCGCGGAAAAGGAATACTTCTACGCCGTCGACTGAACCGCGACCGGGGCGCCGTCACCGGCTGGCGGCGCCCCGCCCTCCCCTGCCGCAGCCACCCGGCCCACCCGCACGCTTTCCTGTTGTGCGCCGCCCGCCAATACCCTATCATCCCCGTCGAACCCCTTCACCGGCACCGCGGCAACCGCCCCCGCAACTCCAGCCGCCCACGGATCGATGCAGCAGCCTGTCTACACCCTCGATCACGCCCAGCCCGACGAACTGCGGGTCCGCCTCGGCGGCAGCTGGAACCTGCACGCCAACCCGCCTCCGCCCGACAGCCTGCTGGCCGCGCTCGCGCCCGAGGTCCGGCGCCTGAGCTTTCGTGCCGACGAGCTGGCGGCATGGGACACCCGGCTGCTTATCTTCCTCCGGCCGATCGTCGCCCAGGCCCGGCAGCAGGAGATCGAGGTGCGCCTCGACGGCCTGCCCGCCGGCGTGCAGCGACTGCTGGGCCTGGCCGAGGCGGTCCCGGAGCACACGCTCGACAGCGGCGCGGAGCGGGCCTCGCTGGTGGAACGCACCGGCCGGCGCACCCTGCAGCTCCTGGCCGAGAGCCGCTCGGTGCGCACCTTCACCGGTGAAATCATCCACGAACTGCTCCATCTGCTCACCGGCCGGGCGCCCTTCCGCCGCCGCGATTTCTTCGCCTTCGTGCAGACCTGCGGGGCCGAGTCGCTGCCCATCGTCTCGCTGATCGCCGCGCTCGTCGGCGTGATCCTCTCCTTTGTCGGCGCCGTGCAGCTGCAGATGTTCGGGGCGCAGATCTACGTGGCCAACCTGGTCGGCCTCGCCATGGTCCGGGAGATGGGCGCGCATGATGACCGGCATCATCATCGCCGGCCGCACCGGCGCCTCCTACGCGGCCCAGCTCGGCACCATGCAGGTCAACGAGGAGATCGACGCCCTGCAGCACCATGGGCATCTCGCCGGTGGACTTTCTCGTCCTGCCGCGCATGCTGGCGCTCATGCTCATGATGCCGCTGTTGTGCATCTACGCCGACCTGCATGGGCATCCTCGGCGGCTTGCTCATCGGCGTGACCATGCTCGACCTGTCGCTGGTCGAGTACCTGCAGCAGACCCGCAAGTCCATCCAACTGAGCCAGGTCTGCGATCGGACTGTTGCAAAGCTCGGTGTTCGGCGTGCTCATCGGCTTGGCCGGCTGCCTGCGCGGCATGCAGTGCGGCCGCAGCGCCCTGGCCGTGGGCCAGGCCACCACCTCGGCGGTGGTCACTTCCATCGTCCTGATCGTGGTCAGCTGACGGCCTTCATCACTGCTACCTGCACTCTACCGGCTGATACCCACCATGGACACCCGGCCCGGCGATCAGCGTCGCAGAACCTGACCATGGCCTACGGCAGCTTCGTCCTGCAGCGCGACCTCACCTTCACCGTCGGCCCGGGGCGACATCTTCGTCATCATGGGCGGCTCGCGGCTGCGGCAAAAGCACCCTGCTGCGCCATCTTGATCGGACTCAAGGCGCCCGGCGAAGCCGGCTCGGTCTGGTACGGCGCGGACAACTTCTGGGAACTGGACGAGGAGGGGCGCGCCGCCATCGTCCGGCGCGCCGGCGTGCTCTACCAGAGCGGCGCCCTGTGGAGTTCCATGACGCTGGCTGGAAAACGTCGCCCTGCCGCTGCAGCACTACACCGACCTGCCGGAGCCGGAGATCCACGAGATTGGTCGGCTTCAAGCTCTCGCTGGTCGGCCTGGCGGGCTTCGAGGACTTCTACCCGTCGCAGATCTCCGGCGGCATGCGCAAACGGGCGGCGCTCGCCCGGGCCATGGCCCTCGACCCGGACATTCTCTTCTTCGACGAGCCCTCGGCCGGGCTCGACCCGATCAGCGCCCGCAACCTGGACGAGTTGATCCTCGAGCTGCGCGACAGCCTGGGCGCCACGGTCGTCGTCGTCACCCACGAGCTGGCTAGCATCTTCGCCATCGCCACCAACTCGGTGTTCCTCGACAGCGAGGCCCGGACCATGCTGGCTGTCGGTGACCCGAAGCGGCTCGTGCAGGAATGCGAGGACCCCACGGTGATCAACTTTCTTACCCGGGGGACCGGGAAGCGGGAGGTGCGCACGGTTTGAGCAAAAAAGCCAACCCCACAGTGGTCGGGACCTTCGTCCTGGTCGCCCTCGGCCTGGCGCTGGCCGCCATTGTCGTGCTCGGCAGCTTCAGGTTCCGGGACGAACGGCTCCACTGCGTCGCCTTTTTCCCGGGTTCACTGTACGGCCTCGACGTCGGCGCACCGGTGACCTTCCGCGGGGTGACCATCGGCCAGGTGAGCGCCGTGCGCATCGGCTTCGACCCGCAGGCACAGAACTACTATATCCCGGTGCACATCGCCATCGAGCAGACCCCGGACCTGGCCGGCAACGGAGGGACCGGACGCGGCCCCAAGGCCCTGCGCGCCACCCTGGAACAGCTCGTCGGCCAGGGGCTGCGCGCCCAGCTGAAGATGACCAGCCTGCTCACCGGCAAGCTCTACATCGACCTCGCCTTAAAGCCCGGGTCCGAGGCCCGGGTGCAGGGCCGGGAACCGGACCTGTTCGAGGTCCCCACCCTGCCCTCGGGGCTGGAGCAGATCACCCGCAAGCTGGAGAGCCTGCCGCTGAGCGACATCCTCAACAAGGTGGCCGTGGCCCTGGACGGCATCAACAGCATCATCAACTCGGACGCGGCCCGCAAGTCCCTGCGCAGCCTGGACACCACCCTGGCGCGCATCGACAGCCTGGCGGCCCATGTTGATGCCGAACTGCCCGCGCTCACCGCTGAACTGCGCCGGAGCGCGGCCCGCATCGCCAGCCTGGCCACCACCGCCGAAGGGCTGCTGGACAAGACCGACCGGGAACTGCCGGCGATGAGCCGCGACTTACAGCAGCTGTTCGCCAGCTTGGAGCAGGCAACGGTCGGCCTGACCAGGACGCTGGCCAACATCGAACAGCTGACCGCCAAAGATGCCGACCTCGCCTGGCAGCTGTCCGGCTCGCTGACCGAGGTCGGCAAGGCCGCGACCTCGGTGCGACGGCTGGCCGACTACCTGCGGCAGAACCCCAACGCCCTGCTGTTCGGCCAGGGCAAGGAGGAGCCATGAACCTGCGCCTTGTCCGCCACGCCGCGCCACTGCTGCTCACGGCGTTGCTGCTCACCGCCTGCCTGCCGTCGGCCAGGCCGCCCGCACCGGTCTCCCTCTACACCCTGCAGCCCGCCCGCCAGGAGCGGCTGGCCGCCGACTTCGCCGACTTCGCGGAGATGATCCTGATCCTGCCGGTGCGGCTGGCGCCGCAACTGCAGGAGCCGGGGTTGCTCGTCCGCCGGGCGGACGGCGGACTGCGCACTGCGCCCGGTCACCTCTGGGCCGGGCCGCTCGACGAACAGATCGGCGCCAGCCTGGCCGCCGGTCTGCGCGACCTGCTCGGCACCGAACAGGTGGCCGTGTTCCCGGGACCGCGCTTCGCCGTCACCCGCTACCAGGTGGAGGTGGAGGTTACCGGGTTCAGCGGCGACGCGGGCTCGTTCACCCTGCAGGCCGTGTACACGGTGAGTGACGCTCGCCACCGGCGGATGCTCGCCCGGCACGCCTTCCACCGGACCCTGCCCGTCGATGCCCCTGATCACGCCGGCTCCGTGGCCGCCGCCGCCCGCGCGGTGGACGGTCTGAGCCGGGAGGTGGCCGCCACCCTGCTCGCGGCCGAACGTCCACCCCGAACCGGAGTCCCGTCCCATGCGCCCTGACCGCCTGTTTTCCCTCGTGCTCGCCCTGCTGCTCCTCGCCGGTCCGGTTCGGCCGGCGGCGGCGGAGGTCCTCGGCCGCTGGCTCGGCCAGACGGTCTATGTGCCCGTCTATTCGCACATCTTCGCCGACGACCGGTACCGCGACCGGCCCTTCCTGCTCACCGCCACCCTGAGTGTGCGCAACACCGACCCGGAGCGGCCGTTCACCCTGCAGCGGGTCGACTACTACGACTCCGAGGGCGCGCTCCTGCAGCGCTACCTGGAGGCGCCGGTCACCCTGGCGCCGCTCGCCTCGACCCACTACATTGTCCCGGAATCCGAGGCCAAGGGCGGCGCCGGCGCCAAGTTCCTGATCGAGTGGCAGGCCCCGGCCGCGGTCAACGAACCGATCATCGAGGCGGTGATGATCGGCACCAAGCTGCAGCAGGGCATCTCGTTCATCTCCACCGGGCGGGCGATCAAGGGCACGCCGGCGCGTTGACGCCGGAGAAGGTTACCCCGCACAACGCCACCTTTCCCTTCAACCCGCTGCCCGCCGGCGCCACCGTGCCGGCCAGCAAGGAACACCCATGCATCGTCTGCCGTCCGTTCTCGTCCTGCTCCTCCTGCTCACCGGCCTGTGCGCCTGCGGCCGCTATAACCCGACCGCCCTGTCCCACCGGCTCTTCGGTCCGTCGGTGCTGCGCGTGGGTGTGGTCGCCGACGCACCGCCGCTCGCCTACAGGAAGAACGGCACCCTCACCGGCCTGGAAACCGGGTTCGCCGCCGGCCTGGCCGCGGCCACCGGCCGGAAGCTGGAGCTGGTCGAACTGCCTGCCACCGATCTGGCACCGGCCCTCCGGGACAAAAAGATCGACATCGCCATGGCCGGACTGAGCGTGGCCGCCATCGAACAGCAGCACCTCGCCGCCACCGAACCCTACCTGCGCTCGGGCCTGATCGCGCTGGTGCGACTGGACCGGCACAAACAGCTCGGCACCGGCGGCATGCGGCCGCTCACCGCCCGCGGGGTGCGGGTCGGCGTGGTGACCGGCACGGCCGGCGACGCCTTTGTCAGCAGGATGAAAACGAAAGGGAAGACATACCGATACGCCTCGACCGAGGCAGCAGTGCGGGCGCTCATGGTGAACGCGGTGGATGTCCTTGTCCACGACCTGCCGACCAGCCTCCACTACGCCGCGCTCCACGTGGATCAGGGGCTGACCCCGGGGACGACGCTCATGACCAACGAACAGCTCGCCTGGGCGGTGCACCCGGACAATGAAAAAATGCGCACGGCGGCCGACCGCTACCTGGCGACCATCCGCGCCAGCGGCGAGCTGCAGACCCTGCTCGAGCGCTTTCTCCCCTTCTACAGCAGTTCCGCCTACAGCCCCCGGCAGTGACCCCGCGGCCGGTGGACCGTCCGCGGTCGCCGGCTGGCCGCAGTCGCTGCCCGCCCTGCCCCGATCCCCCCTCAGCGCACCCCGCGCAGGTCCATGGCCACCATCCGGGCATACTGGGAATCCCGGGCCATGAGCGTCTCGTGGCTGCCCTCCTCGACAATCCGTCCCCCGTCCATGACCACGATCCGGTCCGCCCTGCGGATGGTGGACAGCCGGTGGGCGATGACCAGCGAGGTGCGGTCGTGGAAACCGGCGGCAATGGCCTGCTCGAGCAGGTTCTCGGATTCGGTGTCAATGGCCGCGGTGGCCTCGTCGAGCACGAGGATGGCCGGGTCGCGGTAGAGGGCGCGGGCAAAGGAAAGCAGCTGTTTTTCGCCCACCGAGAGGTTGAGCGCCCCCTCGCCGATGCGGGTGTCCAGCCCCCGGGGCAGCCGGTCGACAAAACTCTGCAGCCCGGTGCGGGCGAGCAGCCCCGCCAGTCGCCCCTCGTCCGGATCCTGATCGAGGACAATGTTTGCCCGCACCGTGTCCGGGAGGATGAAGATGTCCTGCATGATCAGGCCCACCTGCTGGCGCAGCTCGGTGAGCGGCAGGTCGTGCAGGTCGCGGCCGTCGATGCGGACCACGCCGCGCACCGGGTCGTAGAAGCGCACCAGCAGCGAGATCAGGGTCGACTTGCCGGCCCCGGTGGAGCCGACCAGAGCCACGGTCTCGCCGGGCGCGATGCTCAAGGTGATGTCCGTGAGCACCGGCTCGTCCGGGTTGTAGGCGAAGTCCACCTGGTCGAACTCGATCCGTCCGGCGGGCCGGGCCGGTGCAGCCCCGGCGGATCGGGGCGGGGAAATGATGCGCGGCTCGGTGTCCATGGTCTGGAAGATGCGCTCGGCCGAGGCCATGGCCGACTGGACGATGGAGTACTTCTGCGACAGCTCGCGCAGCGGCTGGAAAAAGAGCCGCATGTAGGAGAGAAAGGCCGCCAGTTCGCCGATGGTCAGGCGGCTCCGCACCACCTCGCCGCCGCCGTACCAGACGATCAGGGCGATGGCCGCCGAACTCATCAACTCGGTGAGCGGCATGAAGATGCCGAACACGCGGATCTGGCCGAACGAACGGCGCAGGTATTCGCTGGTGAGGGCAAGGAAGGTTCGGCTGCTGCGCGCCTGGCCGCCGAACACCTGGATGACGATCACGCCGGCGAGCGATTCGGCCAGGAAGCTGTTGATACGTGCCAGCTGCACCCGGATCTCGCGGAACTGCTCGCGGGCGAAGCGGGAGAAAATACGGGTGATGACGAGCGCCAGCGGCACGAACACCGCCATCACCAGGGCCATCCGGCCGTTCATCATCGCCAGGAACCAGAAGATACCCACCAGCTTGAGGCCGTCGTTGAACAGCGAGACCATCACCGAGGTGAACATCTCGTGCATGTTCTGGATGTCGTTGGTCAGCCGGGTGACCAGCCGGCCGGCGGGCTGACCCTGGAAAAAGGCCAGATCCAGGGTGAGGATGTGGGTGAACAGGTGCTGGCGCAGCCGGTGCATCACCCGCTGGCCGATCCACTCGAGCAGCACCACCTGCAGGAAGGTGAGCACGAACACCGCCAGCACGAGCAGGCCATACTGCAGGGCCACCTCGCCCAGACCGGCGACCCGCTCGGCCCGGCCGAGGGTTTCCGCCATGATATACTGGTCGATGCCGATCTGCATGAGCCGCGGCATGGCCAGGGTGGCCACCGTGACCGCCAGGGAGAGGAGCACCGCGGCCGTGAGCGCGCCGACCTGCTCCGAGCAGTAGGAGACGATCCGCCACCACAGCCGGGCATCGCCGACCCGCTCCTGCTGGCCCTCTTCCGCGTAGCCGAAGTTATGCATGGGACTCCTGCTTGTCCGCCATGGCGCGGTAGAAGGGGTCGACGAGCAGGTCGCGATGCGTGCCGCGGGCGACGATGCGGCCCGCATCGAGGAGGACGATGCGGTCGCAGCGGCGCAGCACGTTGATGCGGTGGCTGACGATGAGCACGGTCTTGCCGCGGATGGAGCGGAGGATGGAGGCGAGCACCTGCTGCTCGGTTTCCACGTCGATGGCCGAGAGGGCATCGTCGATGACCAGCATCGGCCGGTCGCAGAGCAGTGCCCGGGCGAGCGCCAGCCGCTGGCGCTGGCCGCCGGAGAGCTTGATGCCGCGCTCACCGATCACCGCCTGGTAGCCGCCGGTGAAGCCTTGGATTTCCGCATCGATGGCCGCGGCCCGAGCCGCCGCCTCGATCTCGGCCCGGGGCGCGTCCGGTCGGCCGAGGGCGATGTTGTCGGCAATGGTGCCGGCAAAGAGTACCGGTTCCTGGCCGACATAGGCCATGGCGGCGCGCAGTTGTGCCGGGTCCAGCCGGTTGACGTCCACGCCGCGAAAGAAAAGGGTGTTGTTCGCCACCGGGTACATGCGCAGCAGCAGTTTGCACAGGGTCGACTTGCCCGAGCCGGTACGGCCGGAGACGCCGAGCAGGCCCGGTTCGATGTCCAGGCTGACAGCTTCGCGAGCGCCGGCCGACTGCCCGCCGGGTAGGTGAAGGTCAGGTCGCGACAGCGGTAGACCGTGGCCGCCTGCGGCAGGGCCAGGGTCGGGGTGTGCACCGTCATGGGCTGCTCGACGAGCAGCCGGTGGATGCGCGCCAGGCTGGTCAGACCCCGCTGCACCAGGTTGGCCACCCAGCCGATGGCCATCATCGGCCAGATGAGCATGTACAGGTAGCTGACAAAGGCGACGAACGAGCCGATGGATATCCGCCCCTCGATCACCTCGATGCCGCCGTAGTAGAGAAGCAGCAGCATGCCGGCGTTGCCCACCAGGGTGGAGATGGGGAAGAGCAGCCCCTGCACCGCGGCCACGCGCAGGTTGCTGTGCACGTACTGCTCGCCGAGCGCACGGAAACGGTCCTCCTGGAACCGCTCCAGGGTGTAGGCCTTGATCAGGCGGATGGCCACCAGGGTGGCGCGGGCGAACTCGGTGAGCAGGGAGAACTGCTCCTGCACCAGGTTGAAGCGGTGGTGCAGCCGGCCGGACAGCACCCGGGTACAGACGATGAGCAGCGGCATGGGCAGGAGCGCAATCAGGGTGAGCTTGACGCTGATCGCCAGCATGAAGCCGACCGCCGCGGTCGACATCACCAGGGCGTCCACCGCGGCCACCAGCCCCATGCCGCAGGCCATCTGGATGACGCTCAGGTCGTTGCTGCTGTGCGCCATCAGGTCGCCCGTGGTCCACCGCTCGAAAAAGGGCTGGTCCATGCGCAGCACGTGGTTGAACAGCCGGTCGCGCAGGGACTTCTCGAGGATGCGGGAAAAGCCGATGATCAGGTAGCGCCAGACGAAGCGAAGCACCGCCACCACCACCGCCACCAGGCAGATGGCGCCGCTGACGTGGAGCAGCAGCGGTTGGGTGGCCGTGCCCGCGCCCAGGGCGTCCACCGCCGTTTTGACGAAGCGGGGGATGGTCAGCTGGAGGAAATCGACCGTGATCAGGGCGACAAAGCCGAGCACGAGGCGCAGCCAGTGACGGCGGAACACCGGCCGCACCAGCCCGAGCAGGACCCGGGCGCGGGTCGTGCGTCCGCCCTCGGTGAGCGGTGCATCGCTCGGGTCTGCGGCCACACTCATGGCAGAGAGGAGAGCAGGGCCTCGTAGGCCACAGTCAGGCGGATGAACCGGTCGCTGTCCCCGCCCTTGTCCGGGTGGAGTTCGTGGGCCTTGCGACGGTACAGGCGGGTGAGTTCACGGCGGTTCAGGGCGGCCAGCTGGTCGCCAGCGAGCCCGAAAAGGTCGGCCGCCTGCTGCCGCGACATCCGGCCCGTGTCGGCGTAGGCGGTGCGGTGGAAGCGGCGGGCGCGGGAGGCGCGACCGAAGCGGCCAAAACGCACCGGCTCGTCCGGGGTGGTGTCGAAGTACAGGATGAGGTAGCGCACCAGCGGCTCGGGCAGTCGCCCGCTGCGCGCATATCCCCGCCAGAAGTCCCGGTCCGCGGCCAGCCGGCAGACCTCTTCGACAAACAGCGTGTCGAGCCGCTCGCGATTCAGGGCCTCCGGGATGGAACGGGCGTAGCTCTCGGCGAAGTGCCGCTGCAGGTCGAAGGTGGCGAACAGGTACTGCTGGTATTCGCGCGGCGGCAGGGCCTGTTCGCGGGCGTGGATCATCTGCTCGATCTCGTCACGGGATTTGTCGAGCAGCACGGTGTAGAGCGCGGCGGTCTTGTCCACCGTCTCCGGCGCTGTCCGGCCCAGGCGCAGGAAATGGAGCCGGCGGCGGTCCACGGCCTGGGTCTCCGCCAGGGCGCGTCGGCAGAGCGCTGCATCCGCCGGCCGCCAGCTGCGGTAGCGGTGCCGGTCGCGGAACGGCTGCAGCCGGGCCTTGATGGAGGGGTCGAGGAAGGGGAAGAGCAGATCCTCCAGTTCCGTGTACGAGGCGGTGACGCCCAGTTCGCGCAGCCGGCGGACAAAGGCCTCGTCGACATGGAACGAGGTCCCGCCGCTGTAGACGAAAACGGCGCCCGGATCGGTCCCCAGGTCGGCCAGGTCGCGGCAGCGGTACAGGTCGCCGTCCGCGTAGGACTCGCGCAGGATATAGTGATAACGCCGTGGACCGGCTTCGCTTCGGGCCAGATACATGGGAACGGGTGGTTGGCAGCGGGTGGTTGGCAACGGGCGGGACGGCCGGGGGCGGGTCCGCCCGCGGCTTTAGAGAAAGCGGCGGACCAGGTCCTCGACCGCGTCCATGGCAAAGGGCTTGGTCAGGGCCGCGGCAAAGCCGTGGGCAGCCGGGGCGCGCAGCACCTCGCTGGTGTTGTCGCCGCTCGTGGCGACGAGCACGGCCTCGCGGTCGAGGTCGTGGATCAGCCGGGCCGCCTCGAGTCCGCCCATGGCGCCATCCACAAAGAGATCCAAAAGCACCAGGGCAAACGGCGCACCGGCGCGCACCTGTTCGCGGCAGCGGGCCACAGCCTCCTCGCCGGTCTCGGCCAGACTGACCTCGCAGCCGAAGTGCTCGAACATCTTGCGGTTGATGAGCCGCATCAGCTCCTCGTCGTCCATGACCAGCACCCGCCGGCCCCGTGCCCCGGTCCCGACCATTGGAGACCCGGCGGCCGCGTCCTGCAGGGGAAAGTAGAGATGCACGGCGCAGCCGCCGTCCGGCGGGGCGTCGATCCACACCAGGCCGCCGTGCTTCTTGACGATGGCGTGAACAATGGTCAGACCAAGGCCCATGCCCTTCTGCACGCCCTTCTGCTTGGTGGAGAAATAGGGGTCGAAGACATGGCCGAGCAGGTCGGCGTCGATGCCCGGCCCGGAGTCGCGGAAGATCACCCGGACAAAACCGCCGTCCGCCAGCGGCTGACTGGTGCGCGCCGCCTCGGCGGCCCCTTCCACCCGGTCCAGGGTCACCTCGATATGCCCCGGGCCGTTGATGGCGTCCGCCGCGTTGCGCGCCAGGTTGGCAAACATCTGGCGGACCAGGGACGGGTCCAGGGAGATGGCCAGTTCCTCGTCGCCGCCACGCACCCGGTGGGTGACCGGCGTGCCGGCCAGTTCGCGCTCGAGCACCTCCTCGACCAGGCCGTGCAGGCAGACCTTGGACTTGCGCGGCAGGTAGTTGTCGGAGAAGGTGGTAAACTTGTGGATGAGCTGCACGGTGAGGTCCAGGGCCCGGGCCGATTCACCGAGCAGGCGGTTGACCTCCGCATCCCGGGAGACGAACCGCGCCATCTCCAGGTTGCCACTGATGATGGTCAGCAGGTTATTGAAATCGTGGGCGATACCGCAGGCCATGAGCGACATCGCGTCCAGTTTCTGGATGCGCTGCAACTCCCGCTCCAGGCGGCGCTGGTGCGCCTCGAGTTCCTTGCGGCGGGTCACGTCCTGGAGGATGCCGATGACGAAGAAGGTTCCCTCCTCGGCCACGGGCACGAGGTTGCCGGTCACCTGGCGGTCCGCGAGCAGGATCGGCTCGTCGTAATCGAACTCGAGCGGCTCCAGGGGAGCGCCCTGCTTGAGGGCGGTGATCCACGCCTCGACCCGCGTGCCGCATTCGGCCGGCAGCAGCCGGGCCAGGGACTGGCCAAGCACCTGCACCTCGGGCCGGGCGAACAGCTGGCTGGCCGCGCCGTTGGCCATGACGATGCGGCCCTCGCGGTCCAGTTCGACCACGCCCTCGGTCATCCGCGCCAGGACCACGTCGCGGTGCCGGTTGCTCACCAGCAGTTCGCGGATCACCTCGCGCGGGAACAGACCATCCACGCCCGTAACGCCGTCCACGCGGCGCTGGCCGGCGCGGAATTTCTCCAGGGCAACCTTGACGTGGGCCTGCATGGCCGTGACCGTGCCCTTGGCGATGCACACGTCGGCGGCCAGGTCACTGGTGCCGGCATCGTCCTCCATGGCCACGCCGGAGAGGACGATGAGAAAGATATCGCGCAGTTCAGGGGTGTTGCGGACGATGGCGCAAAGCTTGCCGCCATCGATGCGGGGCATGATCAGGTCGGTGACGATCAGGTCGGGCCGCCGGGCGGCGATGCAGTCCAGGGCCTCCAGACCGTCCCGGGCGGTGTCCACGGTGCAGCCCTCCGCCTCGAGCACATACCGGAGCACCTTGCAGATGACCGGGCTGTTGTCGACGATCAGGGCGCGCAGTTCAGCCATGGGCGAGCAGCTCCCGGACCGTTTCCGCCAGCTCCTGCACGTCGAAGGGCTTGCTGAACACCCGGTCCGCACCCAGCTCGCGCGCCGCCGGCAGATAGGCCTCGGGGCCGATGCGGCCGCCGCCGGAGATGGCGATGATCTTCAGGCCGGGATAGTCGCGGCGCAGGGCGGTGATGGTTTCCAGCCCCTCCTGCTCGGGCATGATCAGGTCGGTGATCACCAGGTCGGCGCCGTGCTGCCGCTGCATGAGCATGCCGGCGCGGCCGTCGGCCGCCTCGACCACCTCGTGGCCGGCCCACTCCATCACCTGGCGCAGGAGCACCCGCATCTGCTCGTCATCGTCAATGACCAGTATCTTCATCCTCCCCCCTGTTCCGCTCCGGCAGCAGTTCCCGGATGGCGATCGCCAGCATGCGCATGTCCACCGGCTTGGCGAGAAAACGGCGCACCCCGGCCTGTTCGGCCTCTTCCGGACTGACCGCCTCACTGTAGCCCGAGCAGAGGATGATGGGCAGACCCGGCTGCTGGGCGCTGATCGCCGCGGCCAGTTGCAGGCCGGTCTGGCGCGGCATGGTGTGGTCGGTGATCAACAGGTCGATGTGCCCGCGGTTGTCGGCAAACAGACTGAGCGCCTGTTCCGGGCCGGTGGCCGGCAGAACCCGGTAGCCGAGGTAGGATAACATCCTGGTGCGCATATGCACAATGTCTTCTTCGTCGTCGACAAAGAGGATGGTCTCGGTGCCGCGCGGCATGGCGCTCATCTGGTCCTCGCCGCCGCCTTCCGGCCCCTGCACCCGCGGCAGGAACACGGTGAACACCGAGCCTCGTCCCGGCTCGGAGGTGACGTCGATCACGCCGTCGTGGGAGACGATGATGCCGTGCAGCACGGCCAGGCCCATGCCCGAGCCCTCGCCCACCTCGCGGGTGGTAAAGAACGGGTCGAAGATGCGTTCGAGCATCTCCTCGGGGATGCCCCGGCCGGTGTCGCGCACGGCCAGGACCACGTAGCGGCCCGGCTGCAGGTCGTGGTAGCGCAGCTTTTCCGCCGCCCCGGTCTCCACCTCGCGCAGGCTCACCTCGATCTCGCCGGCCCGGTCGCCGATGGCCTGCACCGCGTTGGTGCAGAGGTTCATGAGCACCTGCTGGATCTGGGCCGGGTCGGCGTGGATCATGCCGATCTCGTCTCCGGTGGTCAGGTGGAAGTCGATGGTCGCGGGGATGGAAGCGCGCAGCAGGCGGCAGGCCTCCTTGACCACCGGGGTGAGGAGGATATTCCGGCGCTGGCCGATGGACTGGCGGCTGAAGGCGAGGATCTGGGCGACCAGGTCCTTGGCCCGGGTGCCCGCCCGCTTGATCGCCTGCACGTGCTCTTCCACCTCGACAAAGGTGATCGGCGGCCCGAGCGGCGGCTTGTCGCCCGGCTCCCGCGGCGGCAGGCGGAAGAGCAGCAGGTCGGCGTTGCCGAGGATCGCGCCGAGGATGTTGTTGAAATCGTGGGCGATGCCGCCGGCCAGGGTGGCGATGGCCTCCAGCTTGTGGGCGTGGATGAGTCGCCGCTCGAGGTTGCGCTGATGGCTGATGTCCTTGGCCGAGAGGATGTAGCCGATGATGGCGCCGTCGCCGGTGATCGGCGAGCAGGCCACGCTGAAGGTGCGGCCCAGGTAGCGGTGGGTGATCTCCTGGCTGTGCGGCGTGTTCTCCCGGCGGACGGTGCGCACCGGGCAGATCCTGCAGGCCGCGTCCGAACCGGCGAACAGCTGGTGGCAGGTCCGCCCCTCCACCGGGTCGCTGTTGCCGGCGAGCAGCCGGCTGGCGGCCCGGTTGGCGCGGACCACGACCATTTCCGTGTCGAGGATGAGCACCGGGTCGGTGATGGCGTCGAAGGTATAGCGCCATTCCTCCCGGCTCAGCTGCACGGTCAGACCGGCCGCGGTCGCGCCCTCCGCTCCTTCGGCGTCGGTGGCGGCCGCGGCGGCGATGGCCGGGCCGGCCGGCGAGGGAAGGCCGCCGGCCCGCCGGGCGCGCAGCAGGGGCCGCAGCCGGACGAAATAGAGGACCAGGGTGAAGGTGATATACCCCACCACGAGCACGGCGATTCCACTCCACAACAGCACAGGGTTCATGGCAGCTTCTCGGAGAACTGAGGGACCCGCTGACGGAACACCCGCTCACGGAAAAAGCGGATGGTGTCGCGGCGGCGCCCGACGATGCGGGCCTGTTCGGGAATCAGGTCGGTGACCCGATTGCGCATGATGGACATTTTGTATTCTATATTGGGGGCAAAGACGTTGTCCAGGTACCAGGCGTAAAAGAGGCCGAAAAACAGGCCCGGCGGGGTGAACCCCTCATCCGGGTTGACCACCCGGGTGTAGAGCCGCTCCTCGGTGGCGGACGGGTGCATGCGGGACAGCCGCAGGTAGGCGTCGATGGCGGCGGGGTCGAGGTAGCTGGCCAGTTCGCCGCTGTCCCGCACCCGCAGGCGGTACACCCGGCCGACGGTGTCGCCGTCGGCGCGCAGCTCGGCCATCTGTTTGTCCTCGGCATAGTTGCCGAGCAGCGACTGGCCGAGGGCGACAAGGAAGACCATCTCGAAGCGGCCCAGGCTGTCCGCCTGGTCCTGGCGGATTTTGATATGGCGATCGACCGGATCGTAGAAGGAGAAGATGTTGTCCCACTCCTGGCAGCGCCGCCAGGCGGCCGGCTCGACCAGGGTCACGCCGCGCACGAACTCGAGGTGCGCCGGCGGGATGTCCGGGTGCAGCCAGAGGATTTCGATCATCCGCTCGATGAGACGCCGCCGAGCCGGCTCCATCATGGCCACGGTGGCGCGGCCGTCCGCCGGCAGCCGGTCGGTGGCCAGGTAGTGCAGGCGGGCGCGGATCGCCTCGTAGCGCTGGCAGGGCGGCGGCCGTTCGCCAGGGTGACGGGGCGCCTCCCGGTCCGGTTCGGGCAGCATTTCCTTCCGCTCTGGCTGGTCGAGAAAGCCGGCCTGGTGCAGGGCCCAGAGCCCCTTCACCGCCCAGGCCAGGGCGTCCGGGTCGTGCTGGATGACCCCGCGCAGGCGCAGCTGCTCGCCGGAGAAGATGCGCGCCTCCACCGAGCCGAAGCCGAGCGCGTGCACCCGGCTGCGGTCGACGTAGATCGGCTCCTTGTTCTCCAGGGCGTAGCGCTGCAGCACCGAGCCGGGGATGTCGCTCATGTCGAGCGCCACCACGTGCGAGAACAGGTCGTCGACCCCGCCGGGGATGTTGCGGTGGTAGGCGCGGATCAGGTCGGAGACGTAGAATTTCCGGTCCGGGGCGTCGCGGGTGGCGTCGGTCTCACCGGTCTGCACCCAGATGTTGGCCACCAGCACCTTGAGGGCACTTTGGTTACGGCGCACCGCCGCGGCCAGGCCGGGCACCTGGAGAATGGGAATGATCGAGGTGTAGAGGCTGCCCGGGGCGAACAGGATGATGTCCGCCTCTCGCACCAGTTGCACCACCTCCGGCTGGAGAAAGGGGGCGCGGTTGAACTCGACCAGCACCCGGTCCACCGGGTAGCCGCGCCTGGCCCGGCTGGATTTGTCCTCGCTGGTGACGAGCACGCCGTTGCTGTAGAGCACCTGCAGCTGCGCCAGGGTGGTGGTGCAGGGCAGGATCGCCTGCGACGGCGCGCCCAGGCGGGCGCACAGTTCGGCCAGGCCGCGGACGGTGGCGGTGCGCACGGTCTGGTGCGAGGCGAGCAGTTCGGCGGCGGTGAGCGAGCCGTTCAGCTGCCGGTAGACGGCGCTGGCCAGCAGCAGGTTGCCCAGACACTGGGGCCGGTGCAGGGCGGGCGCCAGCCGCGGGTCGTGGTGCAGCCGTTCGACGAGTTCCCCCAGGTAGGCGAGCAGCGGCGGCGGCAGGTCGGCGAGGCGGGCGCCGGTGTCGCTGAGCAGCTGGCCGGGCTCATGAGGCGGGGAGATGAAGCGGTAGTTGAAGATGGCGTGCAGGGCCGTTGCCGTCCGGCCGGCCTCGTCCGTGTCCAGGCCGTATTCCCGCAGCAGGTTCTCGCGGCGGATCGAGGAGATGAGCACATGGCGGAGGTCACCCAGGGCGATGAGCGGCAGGTCCTTCTGCAACTCGCCGGTGGAGCCGCCGTCGTCGGTGACACAGACCACCGAGTTGACCCGCGGAAACAGCTCCTTCAGGCCGGTGAAGGGGTGGTGCCCCCAGTCCGGCCGGCGGGAGTCGCCGCCGACGATGTTCGACAGGCCGGTGCCGCCGCCGAACACCACCACCCGGGTGGTGCTCGTGTCCAGGGCGGCCACCTGCTTTTTCAGGTCGGCGAACAGCGCGGCGATGGCCGGGGCAAAGGAGGTGGCGGTACTGTCGAGGACAATGGCCGTGATCTTCTCGGCCAGGGTGTTCTCGGCGAGCACGTCGAGCACCGAAAAACCCCCTGCGGTGAGGAGGTTCAGCTGTTCTGTGAGGGGCTGCTGTGCGGCCATCCAAGCCATGTGCTGGTACGGGAAGGGGAAGGGGGACGTGCCCCCGCGGCGGGTGGTCAGCGGGCGGCGAGCATCTGCTCCACCCGGACCAGGTCGTCCGGGGTGTCCACCTCAATCGAGTCGTGTGCGGTGAGCACCACCCGGATGGTGTAGCCGAACTCCAGGGCGCGCAGCTGCTCGAGCTTCTCGAACCGCTCCCACTGGCCCTCGGGCAGGCCGACAAAGGTGACCAGGAACCCCTTACGGTAGGCGTAGAAGCCGAGGTGCTTGTAATAGGTCGGCTGCTCCGTGCCGCCCGGGTCACGCTGGAAGGGGATGGGTGAGCGCGAGAAGTAGAGGGCGTTGCCGTGGCAGTCGAACACCGTCTTCACATGGTTCGGGTCGGTGATCTCCTCAGGCCGGACGATCTTGTAGATCAGCGTCGCCATGGGCAGGGAAGGGTCGTCGATGAGCGGCCGGGCCACCTGCTCGACGATCTCCGCCGGAAAGAGCGGCTGGTCGCCCTGGATGTTGACGATCACGTCCTGGTCGGAGATGCCGATCAGTCCGGCGGCCTCGGCCAGCCGGTCGGTGCCGGTGGCGTGGTCGCGGCGGGTCATGACCACGCTGCCGCCGAACCCCTCCACAGCCCGGGCGATGCGTTCGTCGTCCGTGGCCACCACCACCCGGCTGAGCAGCGGGACCCGCTGGGCCCGCTCGACCACGTGCTGGATCATCGGCCGGCCGCCGATCAGGGCGAGCGGTTTACCGGCAAAGCGGTTGGAGTGATAGCGGGCGGGGATGATCGCCACTATGTTCGGTTCGTTCGTGCTCATCACTGACCCAGGGGCAAAGGGGTGGGGGACGACATTGGTTTGCGCGGCAGTGTCGGGGCATGATACAGTGCGCCCCGCCAAAAGGCAATCGTCAACAAAATCCCCAGCTGCCAACGGACCCACACCGTGCCTCTCACCCTGCCCCTCGCCCTCTTGCTGGAACCAGCGGGCGACCTTGCCCGCGCCGTCGCCCTGGCCGAAGCGCTCTCCGTACCGCTGATCGACGACCCGCTCCAGACCGACCTGCTGCTCGTGCTCGGACCGGAGGGGCTGGCCCTGCGCCGTCCGAACGACCCCGAGCTGCCCGGGGTGCTGCGGGTCGACTTCGACCGACCCGCGGCCCGCCAGCGGCAGTGGCAGCCGCACCGCGAACTGGTGGTGCAGGCGGCTCGCCTCCGCGGCGGGGGCAACGATCCACTGCTTGTCGATGCGACCGCCGGCCTGGGCCGCGACGGTTTTCTGCTGGCCGCAGCCGGCTTCCGGGTGGTCCTGTTCGAGCACCACCCGGTGGTCGCCGCCCTGCTCCGGGACGGGCTGGCGCGGGCCGCCCTGCTCCCCCGGACGGCCGCCATCGCCGCCCGCATCCGGCTGATCAAGGGCGATTTCCTCGACGGTCTCGGCCAGCTTGCAGAACGACCGGCGGTGATCTACCTGGACCCGATGTTCCCGCCCCGGTCCAAATCGGCCAAGGTCAAGCAGGAGCTGCGCCTGCTGCAGTTGCTCGAAGGGACGGGCGGCGGGGAGAGCGGCGCGGCGCGGCTCTTGCAGGCCGCGCTCGCGGCCGGGCCGCGCAAGGTGGTGGTCAAGCGGCCGCTCAAGGGTGACGCGCTGCCCGGGCCTGCACCGAGTCATGTGCTTCGGGGCAAGGCGGTGCGCTTCGACGTGTACACGGGGGTGGGGGTCGCCACAGAGGCGAAATGAACCGGGCCACCGCGAAAACGGGCGGCCCGGGGGAACGGTTCAGGCCCGGGCCGCCTGCTGCAGGGCCGCGGCGATACAGGTCTTCTGCTCCTCGGCGAGCAGGATCGGCACCTGGTAGGTGAGGGTCCGCTCGAGGATCGCGGCCGAGGCGGGCAGGGCCTGCGGATCGTAGATCACCCGCCGTTTGCCGTGGGCGGTGAACGGCCAGCCGCCGTGGCAGGGGGTCTTGGCCTCGAGCAGATGTTCCCAGTTGGGGTAGTAGTGCCAGCCGTTCTCGCTCCAGCGCACCGCGGCCGCGCCCTGCTCGCGCAGCACCCGGCTGACCCGGTCACACTGCTCGCGGTCCGGCAGGAAGAAGGTGAGGAAGGTGGCCGAATCGCCCGCCGGGTCGAGGATCTCGCGGAAGCTGACACCCGGCAGTACGCGCACCGCCTCGGCAAACCAGCGTTTGTTCTCCTGCTGGGCGGCGACGATGCGGTCCAGCTTGGCCAACTGGGCCAGGCCGATGGCGCCCTGGATCTCCATCATACGGTAGTTGAAGCCGATGAACGGCCGCCCTTCGCCGCCCCGGCCGCCGGGGTTGGGCACATGGTCGTGGCCGTGGTCCTGGTACTCGGACATGCGCCGCCAGAGGGATTCGTCATCGGTGATGCACATGCCGCCCTCACCGGTGGTGATGGTCTTGACCGCGTCAAAGGAGAAGGTGCCGATGGCGCCGAAGGTGCCGAGATGGCGGCCGTGCAGCCGTCCGCCCGCGGCCTGGGCGGTGTCCTCGAGCACCGGGATTCCATGCCGGTCGGCAATCGCCTTGATCGCCTCGATGCGCGCCGGCGCACCCATCATGTGCACCGGGAGGATCGCCCGAGTTTTCGGGGTGATCTTGCGCTCCAGGTCGGCCGGGTCCATGTTCAGGGTCAGGTCCACCTCGGTGAACACCGGCACGGCGCCGCAGTCGAGAATGGCCTCCCAGGTGGCGACAAAGGTGAACCCCTGGGTGATGACCTCGTCGCCCGCACCCACGCCCAGCGCCGCCAGGGCCACCTTGAGCGCGGCCGTGCCCGAACTCACCGCCTGGGCATGAGCGGCGCCGGTGTAGGCGGCAAAGGCGCGCTCGAACTCGGCCACCTTCCACACACCCTTGCGCTGGGCGGCGAACTCGTAGCGGAAGAGCACGCCGCTGTCCAGCACCTCGAGCACCTGCTCTTTTTCCTCTTTCCCGAAAATCTCGAAACCAGGCACGATATCACCTCTCTTGGAGAACATCAGGCCCGCAGCCGGCGTGCCGGCGGCGGGCCTGAAAAGGAACTCCCGGACAACCTCAGATGGTTGGCCGGGGCAGGACAAAACCGTTGTCGATCAGCCGGACCCGGCCGTCGATGCGCACCGCCAGGGCGAGCACGGTGCGTTCGTCCACCGCGGCCACGTCCTCCAGGGTCTCGCTGTCGACAAAGCTGACGTAATCGATCTCCGTACCGGCGTGGCCGTGGATGTGCGCGCTCACCAGGCGGGTCAGCTCGGCGGTGGCCAGCACCCCGGCCCGCGCCTTTTCCCGGGCCAGCTGCAGGCCGGTGGACAGGCTCAGCGCCGCGGCCCGGTTGGCCGGGTCGAGGTTGGCGTTGCGGGAACTCATGGCCAGCCCGTCGGCCTCGCGGACGATGGGGTGACCGACGATGCGCACCGGGATGTTCAGGTCACTGACCATGCGGCGGATGACCGCCAGCTGCTGGAAATCCTTCTCGCCAAACACCGCCACATCGGGCTGGACGATGTTGAACAGCTTGGTGACCACCGTGGCCACGCCGGCAAAATGGACCGGCCGGCTGCGGCCGCACAGGTGGGTGGCCAGGTCGCGCACCCGCACCTCGGTCTGGGAGCCCGGCGGGTACATGAGCGCCGGCGTGGGCGCGAACACCGCGGCCACCTGCTCCCCCCGCACCAGTTCCATGTCCCGCTCAAAATCGCGCGGGTAGCGGTCGAGGTCCTCGTTGGGGCCGAACTGGGTGGGGTTGACGAACAGGCTGACCACCACCAGGTCGCACAGGTTGGCCGCCAGGCGCATCAGGCTCAGGTGCCCCTCGTGGAAGTAGCCCATGGTCGGCACGAGGGCGATGGTCTGGTTGGCCAGGGCCTGCGCCGCGGCCCAATGCTGCATCTCTGCCGGGCTCTGGATGATATCCATCAGTCTTTCAGCTGGTTGAGTTTGAAGCGGATCATCTCCCGCTCGGGATTGTCCTTGGCCTGGGAGTCGGTGACCGCGGTCAGCTCGAGAAATTTGGCGTAGGCCGCCGCGGCTTCCGCCTTGCGACCCGCCTGCTCGTTGACCCGGCCCAGGGCGCGGCTGGCTTCGGCCTCGAAACCGCCGACAGCCGCCAGTTCGGTGTACAGTGCGAGCGCCCGGTCCCACTGCTTGTCCTGCTCGAGCAGGCCGGCCAGTTTGGTGAGCACGAGCGGTTTGAGCAGCGAGCCCTTGCCCAGACCGGCTTTGACCGCCTCGTATTTGGCGATGGCCGCGGTCCGCTGTCCCTCCCGCTCGTCCAGTCGCGCCAGTTCGATGCGCGCCAGCATGGCGGAAGGGGTGGAGGCGAATTCGCTCACCACCTGCTCGAGTTGGCTGCGGCTGCCGGTGCCGGCGATCAGCGCCGCGTCCAGGGCGGAGGCCGCCTTGCCGGCGCGGTGGTCGCGGTAGGTGGTGTAGCCGGAGATACCCAGAGCCAATGTTGCGCACAGGGCCGCAACGATCATGAGCGGCCGCCGGTTGCGGCGGATAAAGGCGACAAAGGCCGGCGGCAGGTTGAATTGATCGAGCAGGCCCGGGGGTGGCCCCAGGGGCTGCAGCTTGATGTTTTCACGGTCAAAGGCGCTGGGCTCCGCCATGGCTCCTTGGTCTCCTTGGTCGACGATAACTGGTGGCGGGACAGGGCGGCGGCGCTGAATGCGGTTGCGCTGGGCCGACCGGTCCTGTATGAGATTTGTGACCTGCGCATCGGCGCGGCCCACTCTGTGCGACCGGGTCGCAGGGTGCAAGATTATACCCCGACAGACAAAAAAAGCATCCGCCAATCCAAGCTGTGTGCGCAAAAAGCCCTGGCCCCGTCCCCTCCCGCCCCGCCCCGCTCCGCCCACCCGGGGGCCACCCCCTGAGCCGCCATGGATGACCGGGGTGTCCTTACCGTCAGCGAACTCAACGGCGCCATCCGCGGGCTGCTGGAAGGGCGATTCCCCTTTGTCAGCGTGGCAGGCGAGATCTCCAACCTGGCCCGGCCCGCCTCCGGCCACCTCTACTTCACCCTCAAGGACCAGGGGGCCCAGCTCAAGGCGGTGCTGTTCAAACTGCAGCGGCGCTACCTGGCCGAAACCCCGCGGGACGGCACCCAGGTCGTCTGCCGCGGGCGGATCTCGGTCTACGAACCTCGGGGCGATTACCAGCTGATCGTCGACACCATCGATTTTCGCGGCGCCGGCGCCCTGCAGCAGGCCTTCGAGGCGCTCAAGCGGCGGCTGGCGGCCGAGGGGCTGTTCGACGAGCACCTGAAGCGGAGGCCGCCGCCCTTTCCCGCCCACATCACCCTCGTCACCTCGCCGCGGGGGGCGGCGGTGCACGATTTTCTGAAGATCGCCGGGCGCCGCTGCCCGCAGGTGCGCATCAGCGTCTACCCGGTGGCAGTGCAGGGCGCGCAGGCGGCCGCTGAAATGATCCAGGCGCTCGCCGACATCAACCAACGCATGGCCACGGACGTGATCGTGCTCTGCCGGGGCGGCGGCTCCATCGAGGATCTCCAGGCCTTCAACGACGAGGGGCTGGCCCGCGCCATCCGCGCCTCCGCCCTGCCGGTGGTCAGCGGGGTGGGCCACGAGATCGACTTCACCATCGCCGATTTTGCCGCCGACCTGCGCGCCCCGACGCCGAGCGGCGCGGCCGAACTGCTCACGCCGGACCGGGAGAGACTGCGCGCCGCGGTCACCAACTGCCGGCTGCGGCTGCGGCGGGTGCTCGCGGCCCGCATCGACCGCGAGCACCAGCGCCTTGCGCTTGCCCGCCAGCGGCTGCACACCATGACCCATCCGCTCGACAAGCTGCTCCTGCGCCTCGACCACCTCGCCCTCGGCCTGGAGGTGGCCCTGAAACGGCGGCTGGTGGCGCAGCAGCAACGGTTGGACGCCCTCGTCGGCCGGCTGGCGCAGCGGCAGCCGTCCCACCGGCTGGCCCTGCAGGCGAAGCGGGTGCAGGAACTGCACTACCGCTTGGTGCAGGCAACCCGGGAGGGCCTGCGCGAACAGGCACGCAGGTTCAGCCGGGCAACCGGGGTCCTGCAGGCGGTCAGCCCGCTGGCCACCCTGGCCAGGGGCTACGCGGTGGTTCGCCGGGTCGGCCCGGATCGGGCGGTGGTGATTGACCAGGCGCAGGTGCAGGCGGGGGAAAGGGTGGAGGTGCTGCTCCACCGGGGGGAACTGGTCTGTCGGGTCGAGGGGAAAAAACAGGCCGAGGATGGCGGCGCAGCCACCCGGGATCAGTCGAGGACGGCCTCGACCTCCTGATCGATGGCGGCGATGGTCCGGGCCAGTTGCTGCGGGTCCTGCTTGGCGGTTTTCTTGAGTTCGCTGCCCCAGGTGCGGAGCATGTCCGTGTCCACCTTGCGCACATCGTTGGGCCGCACCCACTCGAGAACGATTTTTCGGCCGAGGTTGTCAAGTGCCAGGCGCTGAGCCGACCGTTCCTCTTCCGGTGTCCTGGACAGCAGGTAGGCGGTGATTTCGTGCCAGCCGTCGGCGAGCATGTTGCCTTCGTAGAAGGTCTTGAACCACTGTTTTTCCTCGTCACTCAGGTATCCCGGCACCGAGTTCCCGATCTCACTGTCGGTGAGGGCGGCCTGGGCATCGTTGGCCCGGGCGTTCAGGGCAAATGTTGTCAGGACAATCAGACAGATCGTGAAAACCAGATATTTCATGGCTCTTCTCCTCGCAAGGACCAAATTCTCCAGTGAGAGAGGTTCTTACGCATTTTGATACAACGGTGTCGTACCGGTGTCAAGAGGCGGCCGGGCAAAAGTTCAATTTTTTGTACCTCGCCCGTTAACAGAGCAACCGATCAGTCGGCGCCGCTCACCCCGGCCTCGGCAAAGGTGGCCACCTCGGTGAGCACATGCACCGCCGCCTCGACCAGGTTCATGGCCAGGGCCGCGCCGGTGCCTTCGCCCAGGCGCAGGTTGAGGTCGAGCAGCGGCCTGCGGCCGAGTTTGTCGATGAGCGCCCCGTGGCCCGGCTCCACCGACCGGTGGGCGCAGATGATGTAGTCGCGGACAAACGGCTCGAGCACGCAGGCGATCAGCGCCCCGGCGGTGGAGATGAAGCCGTCGACCAGCACCGGCTTGCGGTGGGCGGCCGCGCCGAGGATCAGGCCGGCGATGCCGCCGATCTCGAACCCGCCCACCTTGGCCAGCACGTCCAGGCCGTCCTTCGGGTCGGGCCGGTTACGGCGAGGGCCCGCTCGACCACGGCGATCTTGTGGCGCAGTTGGTCGTCGTCGATGCCGGTGCCGCGGCCGGTGACCTCGGCCACCGGGCGGCCGGTGAGCACCGCGGCGATGGCCGTGCTCGGGGTGGTGTTGCCGATGCCCATGTCGCCGGTGCCGAACAGGTCCACCTCCGGGGCGAGCAGGTTGGCCACCTCGATCCCCGCCTCCACCGCCATGACCGCGTGCGTCCGGGTCATGGCCGGCCCGTCGGCCATGTTGGCCGTGCCCCGGCCGATCTTTTTGGCGATGATCTTGCCCGCGCGGACCAGGTCGGCGAAATCGTCCACACGCCCATGTCCACCACCCGCACCTCGGCCCCGGCCTGACGGGCCAGGGCATTGATGCCGGCCCCGCCGCGGACGAAGTTGTGCACCATCTGGGCGGTCACCTCGGCCGGGTAGTTGCTCACCCCCTCGGCCGCGACGCCGTGGTCGCCGGCCATGACCACCACGCTCTTGCGGGCCACCGGCGGGTGCATGGAGCGGGTCATGCCGGCCAGGTCGACGGCCAGGTCCATCAGGTCGCCCAGGGCCCAGTGGGGCATGGTCAGCTGGTTGAGCCGCGCCTCGGCCTGGCGGCGGAAGTCGAAATCCTGGGGATAGATCCTGCGATAGGTGGCGTCGAGAAAACTGACGGGCTGTCCGTTAGACATCATTTGTTCCTGTACGGTAAAAGACGGTGAAAACCCCCGACCCGGCGCGTCTCACTCGCTGCCGGCCAGGGTGCGGTCGTAGAGTTTGCCCACGCCGTACTCCTTGCGACGCTGGAACTTCTCGTAGGGCGGGCCGGTGAGCTGCATTTCCGGGTACTGCTTCTGGATCTGCATGGCGATCTCCATCTCCTTGGTGCAGCCGGTGGAGTAGGTGGCGTCCTTGCCGGTCCACTCGGGCGGCACCTTCTTGCCCATCAGCTCGAATGACTTGACGATGTCGTCCACGGTCTGGAACCGCCAGATGTCGATGTTGCCGGAGCGCTGGAAGATCTCCCACATGTACATGATGTCGTCCGCGTCCATGCCCTCGACGAAATGCTCGCCCGGGTTGATGATGACCACCTCGTGGAGCGAGTCGCGCAAATGCTCGACAAAGACGTTGAGCACCTCCTTGGCGGTCTTCAGCTGGCCCGGGATGGAGCCGACGATGGCCGAGTAGAACATGATGGTCTTGCCCGCGGCCTTCTCCCGCTCGACCATGTCGATCAGCTGCTCGGCCTTGCGCCGCAGTTCCGCTCGCGAGAAACGGACGGCGCGCGGGTGGCGCTCCTTGAGGAGGATGTCCAGTTCGCCGTCGTCCGCCGGGATGATGGAGACGATGTCGCGGGTGAACAGGAAGTGGTTGTTGATGTTCTCGCGACCGCCGGGGTTGCGGTAGACCACCAGGTCCGCCTCCTTGAAGGCGCGGGCGTAGGTGACCGAGGTGAGCAGCGGGTTGAACGGTTCGCGCGTGCCGTCGCTGATGACCAGGAGCCGGTTGTCCTTGTCCAGGTGGGCGACCAGCTCGTTTTTGCTGATCTTCGGGTCGCCGATCAGGTCGGCGTCCTCGAGCAGCTCGTCCAGGGTCGGATCCTCGAGCAGATCGACGAAGGAGACGCGGTGATAGTAGAAGTTCTGCTTGACCGCGAGGATCACCTTGATGCCGATCTTCATGAAGATGCCGAGGATCGCCAGGTCGAAGACGATCTCGCCCGAGCGGCCGCCCACCCAGAGGATGCAGGGCCGGCGCCGGCCGGCGATGACGTCGTGCAGCCAGTTGCAGATCCAGGACCACTCCGGCGTGTCCAGGGGCGCGTTCATCACCTGGCAGATGGTGGCCAGGTCCGGCGGCTCGTCCTGGCGCCAGATGGGCCGCAGGGAGCTGAGCAGCAACAGCCGCTTCAACCGGAGCAGGTGGAGCTGCAGGTCGATGTCGGTGAGGGTGGTGTCAGCGGTGATCTCCAGCCCCTCGGGCGAGTTGAAACACCGATCGAAGTCCGCGGACTTGAGGAAGGCGGCCACCCGCCGGTTCTCCTGCTCCCGCTCGGCGGCCAGCGGTCGGTCGATCTCGCTGATGGTGGTGAAGATGCCGAGCAGCCGCTTTTCGATGCGGCCGGGCAACTGCACCTTGTGCGAGGTCTCGTGGTTGTACTTGATGGTCAAGAGGCTGAGCAGGTAGCGCTTCTTGTAGGGGTCCGTGACCACCTCGCTGACCAGCCGCTCCAGCCGGGTCCAGATGCCGATGTAGGCCGAGGTGAGGATGGTGTCGGCGCGCTTCTCAATGATGGCGGCGAACAGCTCGTCCGAGCAGGGGTAGTAGATCTCGCCCTCGTCGAGATGGACGATGAACTTGAGCTGCTCGGGCGAGGCCACCGCGTCCGGAAAGGTCTCGTAGGCGAGGTGGTTCTCGGTGAAGAAATTGGTCAGCCAGGCGTCCCGGTCCGGGTCCTGCCCCTTGACGTAGCGGGTGATCTCGGTCATGCCCTCTCCTTTGCTGATCGGCGTTGTCCCTCCCGGGCGACCGGACTCCTTCCGGCCCGCACCGGGCCCGACGCGCGGCGCGACAACCCGTTTCTATACTGTACCGGCGGGAAAAAGTCCCACCCTTCGGCTCTGCCCGTCTCTTTTTCCGACCGGAGCAGGGGCGCGGACGCCCCTGCTCCGCCCTTTCGGGTCCCGCTTTCCGGCGGCGCAGCGACCCGGCCTGACGGTGGCCGGGACACGCAAACCGTTTCCTGGCCTGCCCCATCGGGGGCCACCGCCGCCGCGGACCGACAAGTCGCACCGCAAACCGGATAAATTACTGTAATAAATATATTTTATAATTCATGGCCGGGGCTTCTTTTCCATTGCGTTTCAGCGCAAAAGCCCTATAGTCGCGCCACTGAACTCGTCGGTGGCCGGGCTGTCCGGTCGCCGGTGTCCGGGCGCGACCGCGTCCGGCCTCTCCCACCCGCAAGGAACCACCATGCAGAGCAGCACCATGCCATCCGACCAGCTGGACATCGTTCCGGCCCCGGCCTTCGATGAGGGGGACGACGACCCCCCCGACCCCGGTCACGCCCGCACCTCCCGGTGCCGGCGCCCCTCGGGCGCGACCGCGTCCGTGGTCCGCCTGCCCTCGCCCCGGGCCAGACACCGCGCCCGGGCGGCCCAATCCTTCCGAAAAAAATACTTCCCCGACATCCCCGCCCGGCTCTGGAACGACTGGCACTGGCAGCTGGCCAACCGGGTCCGCAGCCTCGACCGGCTGGCCACCATGCTCCACCTTGCCGACGAGGAAAGGGCAGCCGGCATGGGCAGCGGCCTGCCGCTTTCGATCACGCCCTACTACCTGAGCCTGCTCGACCCGGACAACCCGGCCCAGCCGCTGCGCCGCTCGGTGGTGCCCACGGTGCGCGAGACCCTGCGTTCGCCCGGCGAAACCGACGACCCGCTCGACGAGGGCGCCATGAGCCCGGTGCCGGGCCTGGTCCACCGCTATCCCGACCGGGTGCTGCTGCTGCTCGCCGACTGCTGCTCGACCTACTGCCGCTACTGCACCCGCTCCCGCCTGGTGGGCCACGACGCCCTGCGTCCGTCCAGGCAGCGGCTCGAGCAGGCGATCGCCTACATTGCCGCCCGGCCGGCCATCCGTGACGTGCTCCTGTCCGGCGGCGACCCGCTGCTGCTCGCCGACGAACAGCTCGACTGGGTGCTCTCCCGGCTGCGCCTGATCCCCCACGTGGAGATCATCCGCATCGGCACCAAGGTGCCGGCGGTGCTGCCCCAGCGGATCACGCCCGCGCTGGTGCGCATGCTCCGCCGCCATCACCCGCTGATGATGAGCCTGCACTTCACCCATCCGGACGAATGCACGCCCGAGACGCATCGCGCCTGCACCCTGCTCGCCGACGGCGGCATCCCGCTCGGCTCGCAGACCGTGCTGCTCGCCGGCATCAACGACGAGGTCGAGACCATGCGGCGGCTCATGCACGGCGCTGCTCATGATGCGGGTCCGCCCCTACTACCTCTACCAGTGCGACCCGATTCCGGGCTCGGCCCATTTCCGCACCCCGGTGGAGCGGGGGCTGGAGATCATCCGCGGGCTGCGCGGCCACACCAGCGGCTATGCCGTGCCCACCTATGTCATCGACGCGCCCGGGGGCGGCGGCAAGATCCCGCTCTTGCCCGAGGCGGTGGCCGGCCGGGACACGGACGGCCTCGTGCTGCGCAACTACGAGGGGCGACTGTTCCGCTACCCCGAGCCCGGCAATGCGGAGTGCCCGCAGCCGGACCCTATCCTGTCCGCATCACCCGGGGAACGCGCATGTCACTGACCATCGGCCTGACCTACGACCTGCGCTCCGACTACCTGGCCGAGGGCTATTCCGAGGAGGAGACCGCCGAGTTCGACCAGGAGGCGACCATCGAGGCCATCGAGGGGGCCCTGGCTGAACTCGGCCACCAGCCCGAGCGCATCGGCCACGGCCGCCAGCTGGCCGCGGCCCTGGTCGCCGGCCGCCGCTGGGACCTGGTGTTCAACATCGCCGAGGGCATGCACGGCATCAGCCGCGAGGCCCAGGTGCCGGCCCTGCTCGACCTGTACCGGATCCCCTACACCTTCTCCGACCCGCTCGTGCTCAGCCTGACCCTGCACAAGGGGCTGACCAAGCGGGTGGTGCGCGACGCCGGCGTGGCCACCGCGGACTTCCTCGTGGCCGAGCGGCCGGAGGACGCGGCCGCGGTCCCCTTCGCCCCGCCCTGGTTCGTCAAGCCGGTGGCCGAGGGCACGGGCAAGGGGATCACCCCGGCCTCCATCGTCCGCGACCGGGAGGCATTGGTTCCGGCCTGCGCGCAGCTGCTGGCCCGCTATCGCCAGCCGGTGCTCGTCGAGCCCTACCTGCCGGGCCGCGAGTTCACCATCGGCATCGTCGGCACCGGCGCCCGCGCCGAGGTGCTCGGCACCATCGAGGTGCAGTTGCTGGACACGGCCGAACCGGGTGCCTACTCCTACGCCAACAAGGAGGAGTGGCGCACCCGGGTCCACTACCGACTGCTCCGCCCGGAGGAGGACCCGGCAGTGGCCGCGGCCGAGGCCACGGCCCTGGCCGCTTGGCGGGCGCTCGGCTGCCGCGACGGCGGCCGGGTCGACCTGCGCTGCGACGCCCACGGCCGGCCGCTGTTCCTCGAGGTCAACCCGCTGGCCGGCATCCACCCGGACCACTCGGACCTGCCGATCATCTGCGGCAAACGCGGCATCCCCTACCGCGAACTCATCCGCCGGATCGTCGGCTCGGCCCGCGCCCGCCTGGCCGGTGAGCGCTGATGCGGGTCCTCATCCTCCACGACCGGGTCACCGCGGCCGACGGTCCGGACGGCCGGGACGTACTCGACCAGGCCGCGGCGGTGACCGGGGCGCTCACCGCCCTTGGTCACACCGTCGACCGGCTGGACTGCGACCTGGACCTGGCCGCGCTGGCCACGGAGCTGCGGCAACGACAACCCGAGTTGGTGTTCAACCTGGTCGAGTCCCTGGGTGGCAGCGGCCGCCTCATCCACCTCGTCCCGGCCTGCCTGGAGACCTTGGGCGTGCCCTACACCGGCTGCCGGGCAGACGCGCTGCTGCTCACCTCGAACAAGCTGCTCGCCAAGCGCTGGCTGCAGGGCGCCGGCCTGCCGGTGCCCGCCTGGGTGGAGCCCGGGGACGATGCCCCCCCGCCCGGAGCAGCCGACTGGATCGTCAAATCGGTGTGGGAGCACGCCTCCATCGGCCTGGACGCGAACAGTCTGGTCCGCGGCCGCGACGGTCGGGCGGTGCGGGAGTTGCTGCCGGAGCGCGCCCGCCGGGTGAACGGGCCCTGCTTCGCCGAGCACTACATCGAAGGCCGCGAGTGCAACCTCGCCCTGCTCGCCGGCCCGCACGGCCCGGAACTGCTGCCGCCGGCGGAGATCGTTTTCGACAACTTTCCACCCGGCATGCCGCGCATCCTCGACTACCAGGCCAAGTGGGCGGAGGCATCGTTTGCCTGCCGTCACACCCGGCGCAGCTTCGACTTCCCGCCGGCGGACGGGCCGCTGCTGGCCCGGCTCGGGCAGTTGGCGCTCGCCTGCTGGCGGATCTTTCGGCTGAACGGGTATGCGCGGGTGGATTTCCGCATCGATACGACCGGCGCCCCCTGGATCCTGGAGGTCAACGCCAATCCCTGCCTGTCGCCGGACGCCGGCTTCAGCGCCGCCCTGGAGCGGGCCGGCATCCCCTTTGGCGAGGCGGTCCGCCGGATCGTCGTTGACAGCGCGGTCGGGGCCTGATGCTGGAGTTGCGCGAAGAACTGAGGCCCGGAGACCCGGCCCGGGTTTATGCCCTGGCCGCGGCCACCGGTTTTTTTACCGCGGAGGAGGCAGCCATCGCCCGGGAACTGGCCGAGGAGCGGCTCACGCGGGGCGTGGCCAGCGGCTATCACTTCCTGCTGGCCGAGGAGGCGGGAGAGTTGTTCGGTTTTGCCTGCTTCGGCCCCATCCCCTGCACCCGGGGAGCCTATGACCTGTACTGGATCGTGGTCCGTCCGGACCGGCAGGGGGGCGGGCTCGGCCGCCTCCTGCTGACCGCGGCCGAGGAGCGGATCGCGGCGGCAGGCGGGCGGCGGGTCTACATCGACACCTCGAGCCGACCCCAGTACGCGCCGACCCGGGCCTTCTACACGGCCTGCGGCTTTCGCGAGGAGGCGCTCCTGGCCGATTTCTACGACCAGGGCGACGGCAAGGCCATCTTCTGCAAGGTGCTCGACCCGGCCAACCACCGCTGAGCGGCCCGGGCGGCAGCACCCGGCGAAATCTGCGGCCCGGCCAGAAATCCCTTTGCCCGGGCGGGCCGGTCCGCTACCATGGCCCGGTTACCGTTGTCCCCCAACCACTCCCACGCTGAGGTCCTCCCATGTCGAACTGGTACGTCGCCGCGGACGGCGCATCCCTCGGGCCCTTCACCCTCCAGCAACTGCAGGACGGCCTCGCGACCGGCCACCACACCCCAGCCACCCTGGTCTGGCGGGACGGTTTTGCCGACTGGCTGCCCGTTGCCCAGGTGCCGGAACTGCAGCCCGGCGCCCGGCCGCAGGGGCCGCCGCCCGTTACCGGCAAGGAGGCGCACGAGATCGACTACACCATCATCGGCCATGAGATGCAGTTCGTGGAGATCGAACTCGACCCGCAGGAGAGTGTCATCGCCGAGGCCGGGGCGATGATGTACATGCATGAGCAGATCGTCATGCAGACCGTGTTCGGCGACGGCTCCCGGGCCGGTGACGCCGGCTCCTTTCTCGACAAGATGATCGGCGCGGGCAAGCGGCTGGTCACCGGCGAGGGGCTGTTCACCACCCTGTTCACCTACACCGGCGCCGCCAAGGGCCGGGTGGCCTTTGCCGCGCCCTACCCGGGCAAGATCATCCCGCTCGACTTGAGCCGCTACCACGGCCGCATCATCTGCCAGAAGGACGCCTTTCTCTGCGCGGCCAAAGGGGTGTCGGTGGGGATCGCTTTCCAGAAGAAGATCGGCGTGGCCCTGTTCGGCGGCGAGGGGTTCATCATGCAGCAGCTCGACGGCGACGGCCTGGTGTTCGTCCACGCCGGCGGCACCATCGTCGAGAAGGAACTGGCCGCCGGCGAGACCCTGCGGGTGGACACCGGCTGCCTGGTGGCCCTGACCCGCACGGTCCACTATGACATCGAGTTCGTGGGCAACGTCAAGTCCGCGATCTTCGGCGGCGAGGGGTTCTTCTTCGCCAACCTGCGCGGCCCGGGTCACGTCTGGCTGCAGTCCCTGCCCTTCTCGCGGCTCGCCGGCCGCATCTGGGAGGCCGCGCCGCAGACCCTGGGCGGGGCCAAGGGCGAGGGCTCGGTGCTCGGCGGGCTGGCCAACATCTTCGAGCGCTGAGTACCGGCCGGGCCGGACCGTTCAGCCGGCCTGCTCCTCGAGAAAGACCTGCACCTCGCGGCTTAAGCCCAGCTGGCGGGCGAGGCGGTCGAACCAGGCCCGCTCCGCCTCGGTGTCGATGGCCACCGCGGTCGCGGCCAGCAGGTACATGGTCCGGGCCACGGCGAAATCGGTGATGCCGGCGGCGAGTTCCTCGATGGTTTTCGGCCGGTGCAGCTGGTCGAGCAGAAAGAACTTCTCCTCCTGATCGAGGTCCGCGCCGCGCAGCCGGTCGAGCACGGCCCGCTCCTCGGCCTCGTCCATGACGCCGTCAGCATGGGCCGCGGCCACCATGGCCTGGAGCATGCGCACCGCCAGCGCGGCGCTGTCCAGGCCGGGCAGGACTGAGGCCACCGGCGCGGCGGGCATCCCGACAGCGGGGGCGGCCGGCGGGCTGAGCGGAACACCGCCAGGGGTCGGCGGCGGAGGCGGCGCAGTCGCTGCTGGGGGCGGCGGCGGGGGCGGACCACCCATTGGGCCTGCGCCGGGCGGGGCCGGCGGTGGCATCCCCCCGGCCCGGGCCTGCTGGCCCTGCTGCTTGAGGATCTCGTAGGCGCCCACGCCCAGACCGATCAGGGTCATCAGGCCACCGCCCGAGGCCAGACCACCGAGCAGCGAACTCGATCCTTTTTTCTTCTTGCCCTTTTTGCTCCACGAGCCGTTCGTACTCACCACCTCGCCGACAATCTTGCCCAACAGTTTTTCCGGGTTGAACATGGCTGCTCCTCGCACCTGATTTTCTGACTGATTCCCTGTCCGGACATGGCCCGGGCAAGGCGGCGCCCATCCCCCTCCGCGCCCGGGTTGCCGGCGACGGGCGCCGGCGTGCGGAATTTCGCCTTGTTTCCAGCTCCGCCTTGCCACTATAATGCATCCATGCGCAACCTTCAGCCCCGACACCGATGATTTCCACCACCGCCGTCCACAACGCCACCGCCGACACGACCGGCGCCGCTGAACACCGCGGGGTGCGCACGGCTCCTGCCCCTCCAGCGGACCGGACGGACGGCGCCGGCGGCGCACAGACCTCCGCCCAGGACCGCGGCGACCGCGTTTCCCTGTCGGCCGAGGGCCTGGCCCGCTCCCGCCGCCAGCCCGACGGCAGCGCAGCCTCTGAGCCGGACAGGGCCAGCCGCGGCGAGCCAACCACGGCCCGGGCGCTGACGCCGGCCGAGGAGCAGCAGGTCCGGGAACTGCAGCAGCGCGACCGGGAGGTCAAGGCCCACGAACAGGCCCACCTGGCCGTGGCCGGCCGCCACGCCCGCGGCGGCGCCAGCTACACCTTTGCCCAGGGGCCGGACGGGCGACGCTACGCCGTGGGCGGCGAGGTGCCCATCGATGTGGGGGCGGAGCCCACCCCGGAGGCCAGCGTTGCGAAGATGCGCACCGTGCGCCGGGCCGCGCTGGCGCCGGCTGAACCCTCGCCCGCGGACCGCAGCATCGCGGCCGCGGCCGCGGCCGGTGAGGCCCGGGCGCTGGCGGAGCTGCGTGCGGCCCAGTCCCGACCCGGAGCCGCCGGCAGCCCGGAGGCCGCCGCCAGCACACCACCCGCCGCAGGCGCTGGCGCCGAAAACGGCCACCGCCGGACGCCGCTCGCCGTCATTGCCTGACCTCTTATCCCCGCCTTCACCACCCGGAGTAGCCATGTTTGCCGAGCAGGACTATCTCGACGACCTCTTCGCCTTTATCAGCCGGTCCCCGACGGCCTGCCACGCGGCGGCCAGCGGCGCGGCCCTGCTCGCCGACCACGGCTTCACCCGGCTCTTCGAGACCGACCACTGGGGCGAGCTGGCTGCCGGCTCCTACTACCTGCTGCGCGACGACGCCAGCCTCATCGCCTGGACCCTGACCGGCCCCGCCAGGGCGGGCCGGCCGCTGCGCCTGGCCGGGGCGCACACCGACAGCCCGGCCCTGAAGGTCAAGCCCAACCCGGTGCAGCTGCGCCACGACTGCGTCCAACTCGGGGTCGAGGTCTACGGCGGCGCCCTGCTCAACCCCTGGTTCGACCGCGACCTGTCCATCGCCGGCCGGGTCGTCTGGCAGCAGGCGAACGGACCGCTGCAGGCCAGCCGGATCGATTTCCGGCGACCGCTGGCCACCATTCCCAGCCTGGCCATCCACCTGGACCGCGAGGCCAACGACAAGCGCGCCATCGACCGGCAGACCGCCCTGGTCCCCCTCCTCCTCCAGGCCGCCGAGCCGCCGGATTTCCACCTCCTCCTGGCCGAACGGCTGGCCGAGGAGCACCCGGACACGGACGGGGCCGAAGTCGTCGATTTCGACCTGTTCCTCTACGACACCCAGCCGCCGGCCCTGGTGGGCCTGCACGACGAGTTCATCAGCGGTCCGCGGCTGGACAACCTGCTCTCCTGCCACGCCCTGCTCGTCGCCCTGAGCACCACCGACGACCGGCAGGACTCGCTGGTGGTGCTCAACGACCACGAGGAGGTGGGCAGCCTGTCCGCCTCCGGGGCCCAGGGCACCTTCCTGCAGGACGTGCTCACCCGCCTCTACCCGGACCCGGTCCTGCGCCGGCAGGTGCTCGCCGGCTCCCTGTTCGTGTCCGTGGACAATGCCCACGCCGTCCACCCGAACTTCACCGCCCGCCACGATCCCGAGCACCTGCCCCGGTTGAACGGCGGGCCGGTGATCAAGCTGAACGCGGCCGGGCGCTACGCCACCAGCGGTCTCACCGCCGCCCTGTTCCGCCGCTTCTGCCGCCAGGCCGGGGTGCCCTGCCAGCAGTTCGTCATGCGCAACGATCTCGCCTGCGGGTCCACCATCGGCCCGCTGACCGCGGCCGCCCTCGGTGTGGCCGCGGTGGATGTCGGCGTGCCGCAGCTGGCCATGCATTCCATCCGCGAAACCGCGGGCAGCCTCGACGGTCTGTACCTGCTGCACGCCCTGGCCGCCTTTCTGGCCGCCCCGGACGAAGCCATCCGCTGCCCCGCGTCCATGCCCTGACCCGGCGCCACCGCCCGGCCCATCCAGGCACTCCGGGCAGCGCCGGCCATCGTTCACCCTAGCGACGGAGGACCGCTTGTGGCCTTTCATTCCTGCGTGAGTACGGGCTGGGACTCTCTGGACCAGATCATCGATCAGCTGCGCCGCGGCGACAACGTGGTCTGGCAGGTGGACAACATCGACGACTACCAGCGGCTGGTCACCGCCTTTGTCAACCGGGCGCTGGCGAACAGCGAACGGGTGGTCTACGTCCGCTTCGCCCGCCACCTGCCGCTCATCGAGGAGCGCAGCGACCTGGTCACCGTCCACCGACTCGACGTGGGCCAGGGGTTCGAGTCCTTCTCCTCGCAGGTGCACACCCTCATCACCCGGGAAGGGCGGGACATCTTCTACGTGTTCGACTCCCTCTCCGACCTGCTGCACGTCTGGGCCACGGACCTGATGATCGGTGATTTCTTCTTCATCACCTGCCCCTACCTGTTCGAACTGAACACCGTCGCCTACTTCGCCCTGCTCCGCCACCGCCATTCCTACAAGGCGGTGGCGCGCATCCGCGAAACCACCCAGGTGCTCATCGACGTCTACAATTACCGGGGTCAGGTGTGCGTCCACCCGGTGAAGGTGCAGCACCGCTACTCGCCGACCATGTTTTTCCCCCATCTCAAGCGGAAAGGCGTGCTCGAGCCGGTGATCAACAGCGTGGACGCGACCGAACTGTTCACCCATCTCTCCCGCCACCGAACCGGCGAGCCGCCGCGGCACCTGGACTACTGGGACCACCTCTTTCTCCGTGCCCGCGACCTGCACGCCTCGGACACCCTGGTCGAGGAAAAGCAGGACATGGTCGAACAGCTCAGCCGCCTGCTGCTCACCCGCAACAAGCAGCTCCTCGGGCTCATCCGCGAACACCTGACGCTCGGGGACCTGTTGCGCATCAAGGCGCGACTGATCGGCACGGGGTTCATCGGCGGCAAGTCGGTGGGCATGCTGCTCGCCCGCAAGATCCTCGTCAACGATCCGGCCCGCCGCTGGCACGAGGTGCTCGAACACCACGATTCCTTCTACATCGGCTCGGACGTGTTTTACTCCTACATCGTCCAGAACGGCTGGTGGAAGCTGTTCATGGCCCACAAAACCCCTGAAGGCTATTTCGCACGGGCGGCCGAACTGCGCGAGCGCATGCTCACCGGCGCCTTTCCCGAGGAGATCACCGAGCAGTTCCAGCAGATGCTCGAGTACTTCGGCCAGTCGCCGATCATCGTCCGCTCCTCGAGCCTGTTGGAGGACGCCTTCGGCAACGCCTTTGCCGGCAAGTACGACAGCTTCTTCTGCGTCAACCAGGGGACGCCGGAGGCGCGCTACGAGGCCTTCGAGAGTGCGGTGCGGCGTATCTTCGCCAGCGCCATGAACGAGGATGCGCTCGCCTACCGGTTCCAGCGGGGGCTGGACCGCATGGACGAGCAGATGGCGCTCCTGGTGCAGCGGGTCTCCGGCGCCTATCACACCAACCTGTTTTACCCGGAGATGGCGGGCGTGGGCCTGTCCCACAACCCGTTCGTGTGGAAGAAAGGTATGGACCCGCAGGCAGGCATGCTCCGCCTGGTGTACGGGCTCGGCACCCGGGCGGTGGACCGGGTGGAGAACGACTACCCGCGCATCGTTGCCCTGGACGACCCGCTGGTCAAGCCGCTGGCCGGCATGGCCGAACTCCGCCGGTTTTCCCAGCATTTCGTGGATGTGCTCAACCTCGAGGAAAACCGCACCGAAAGCGTGCGCTTTGCGGCCATGCTCGAAAAGGGCATTGCCGCGGACATCGACCGGTATACCACCCGCGACACCGAGGCCATGGAGGCGCTGCGGACCATGGGATTGCCGGTCAGGGAGCAGCGGGTGCTGACCTTTGATCCCTTCCTCACCGATTCGCCCTTCATCGAGGTGATGGGGGCCCTGCTGCGCCGACTGAACGCGGTCTACCATCACCCGGTGGACGTGGAGTTCACGGTGAATTTCAACAAGGCCGGGGCCGTCCAGGTGAACCTGCTGCAGTGCCGACCGTTCCAGACCATCGGCATGGGCGGCCGTTGTCCGCTGCCCCGGGCGGACGACAGCCGGGACATCGTCCTGCGCCTGGAGGGCGGGTTCATGGGCGGCAACGTCGCCCTGCCCATCGCCCTGGTGATCCTCGTGGATCCTGAGCCCTACAGCCGCCTGAGCCTGTCGGAAAAATACAGCGTCGCCCGGCTCATCGGCCGACTCAACCGGAGCGTGGTCGACCAGGAACAGAACCCGACCCTGCTGCTCGGGCCGGGCCGCTGGGGCACCAGCACCCCGGCCATGGGCGTGCCCGTCCACTTCGCGGAAATCAACCACATCAGTGCCCTGGCGGAAATCAGCTACCGGGACGGCAGCCTCATTCCGGACCTGTCGTTCGGCTCGCATTTCTTCCACGACCTGATCGAGACCCGCATCTTCTACCTGGCCATCTACCCGGAGCAGCCGGAGGTGCTGTTCGACCGCCAGTGGTTCCTTGACCAGCCCAACCGCCTGGCCGCGCTCTGCCCGGAAGACACTGCCCTGGCAGCGGTGGTGCGGGTGGTGGACAGCCGCGCGGCCGGACTGACCATCCACGCCGACGTGACCTCCCAGCAGGTGCTGGGCTACCTGGGTGGTCCGCCGCAGGCAGGCGGCCGGGCGGACAGCAACGCCTGAGTGCGCTTCGTTGTTTCGGCCGGTGGAGGCATCGCGGTCGCACCGCGGCGGCCTCTCCCGAACAAAAAAAGGGCCGGTTGCCGGCGGCCGGCGGCAGGGCAGTACCCTTCCCCGCCGCGGTCACCGGTGACCGGCCCTGCTGGCTCCGGGCGGGGCGTTCGCCCCCGCCCGCCGTCCCTCGATCAGACCACGCCGTAGGCGAGCATGGCCTTGGCCACCTTGGTGAAGCCGGCGATGTTCGCGCCCATCACGTAGTCGCCCTGCCTGCCGTAGGCCTCGGCCGCGTCCAGGCAGGACTTGTGGATGCTCTTCATGATGATGCAGCAGCCGGTTGTCCACCTCTTCGCGCGGTCCAGGAGAGTTTCATGCTGTTCTGGCTCATCTCCAGGCCGGAGGTGGCCACGCCGCCGGCGTTGGCGGCCTTGCCCGGGCCGTAGAGCAGTTTGTGCTCCTGGAAGACCTGGACGGCATCCGGAGTGGAGGGCATGTTCGCCCCTTCCGCCACGCAGATGCAGCCGTTGTTCACCAGGGCCTCGGCGTGCTGGCCGTCCAGTTCGTTCTGGGTGGCGCAGGGCAGGGCGATATCCACCTTGATGTTCTGCTCGCGGAGCACGTCCCAGACGTTTTTGCCCTCGAAGCAGGGGACGTTGTAGGTGCTGGCGTACTCGCTGACCCGGCCGCGGCGGACGTTCTTCAGCTCCATCAGGTACTGCAGCCGTTCTCGGATCGATACCGTACTCGTCGATGATCGTGGCGCTCGAGTCGCAGATGGAAACGACCTTGCCGCCCATCTGGTTGATCTTCTCGATGGCGTACTGGGCCACGTTGCCGGCACCGCTGACCGCGACCACCTTGCCTTTCAAGTCGAGGCCGCGGGTGGCCAGCATCTCGGCGGCGAAATAGACCGCGCCGTAGCCGGTGGCCTCGGGCCGGACCAGGCTGCCGCCGTACTCCAGGCCCTTGCCGGTGAGCACGCCGGTGTGCTCGTTGCGGATCTTCTTGTAGTAGCCGAACATGTAGCCGATCTCGCGGCCGCCCACGCCGATGTCACCGGCGGGCACGTCCGTGTCCGGGCCGATGTGGCGGAACAGCTCGCGCATGAAGGCCTGGCAGAAGCGCATGACCTCGCTGTCCGACTTGCCCTTGGGATCGAAGTCGGAGCCGCCCTTGCCGCCGCCCATGGGCAGGGTGGTGAGGGAGTTCTTGAAGATCTGCTCGAAGCCGAGGAACTTGATGATGGACGAGGTTGACCGACGGGTGGAAGCGGATGCCGCCCTTGTAAGGGACCGATGGCGTTGTTGAACTGGACCCGGAAGCCGCGGTTGACGTGCACCTCGCCCTTGTCGTCCACCCAGGGCACGCGGAAGATGACGGTGCGCTCGGGCTCGACGATCCGCTCGTAGATGTTGGCCTTGACGAACTCCGGATGGCGCTCGACGGTCGGTTCCAGGGTTTCCATGACCTCGGTCACGGCCTGATGGAACTCGTGCTCGTCCGGGTCCAGCTGCTTCACCTTGTCGATGACGTTTGTAATGACTGACATGCATTCGCCTCCTGTTTGCGACGTAACGACTTGCCTGCGAAAATTAAGTTCTCCTTCATTTTTCGGAGAACCACCACGGTCCCCCTTATAATAGGATGGCGGGCGTTTCACAACCGCAACGTGCAGAAATTTTTACTCGCGGAAAATACGATAACAACATGATATTAAAGCATATATTGACAATGGCCGACAGCCCGGCAAGCGGGTGCCGGATCGCCTGCCCCGGCCGGAACCGGACGAGACCGTCTTTATTCAGAATAATTTATCTGCAGGATCATTCACACTGAATGCATTGTACTTGCCCGCCACTGGCTGCAACCGGTATAATATCGCCTTCTCGCAACCCGACCCGACCACGACCCCAGCCACACGATGGAGCGCCCCATGCGTACGGACACCCGCAAACTCCAGGTCCTGCACATCCTCCGGGAAAATCTCAACAACCCCAGCCCGCAGGCGGTGCGTGCCGACGACATCGCCAGCCGGCTGCAGCTGAGCCTGCCGGAAACGCAGCTGCTGCTCAAGGTGATGACCGACATGGGCGTGATCGAGAGCAGCGTGGACAGCCGCCTCGCCCTGATCACCCGCAAGGGTCTGCACTCCCTCCAGGCCAGCCGCCCGGCCACGGTCTGAATCCCGCGCCCGTCCCATGAAAGAACACCAGCAGAGTAGCGACCAGTACATCAAGGCGCTGATGGACATCAGCCAGGCCCTGACCTCCGACCTCTTCCTCGATGACCTGTTCAAGCTCATCGTCATGGTCGTGGCCAAGGTCACCGGCGTGGATATCTGCTCCCTGTGGCTGGTCGACGAGACCTCGAACCCGCCCAAGGTGCGGCTCAAGGCCACCCAGGCGATCGAGCCGGAATACGTGCTCAACCGCTCCCTCAACCTGAACGAGGGCGTGGTCGGCCACGTGATCTCCACCCAGGCGCCGCTGGTCATCGCCGACGTGCTCCAGTGCGAGATCTTCAAGGAAAAGGAGATGGCCCGCAAGATGGGCCTGGTCGCCATGATCGGCGTGCCCCTGCAGGGCAAGGGTGACCGGGTCATCGGCGCGCTCAACTGCTTCACCTCCTCCCCGCACGAGTTCTCCCGCACCGACATCAACCTGCTCACCGCGGTGGCCAACCAGGCGGCGGTGGCCATCCTCAACACCGAGCTGATCATCAAGACCCACATCATCCAGGAAGAACTCAAGTCGCGCAAAAAGATCGAGCGCGCCAAGGAGATCATCATGGAGCGCAACCAGACCGGCGGCGAAGAGGCCTATCGGTGGATCCAGAAACGGAGCATGGACTCGCGCAAATCCATGCTCGAGGTGGCCGAGGCCATCCTGCTCGCCAACGAAATCTACTGACTCTGGCCAAGCCCCACTTCTTTCTTGACAGAACACTCAAGTTTCAATAAATAGTCTCCTCCAGAGAAAGCTGGCGCACAACGGCGTGCGCCTTTTTTCACCCTGAATTTCGTAGCATGACAATGGCGTCTGCCTCCCCCTGCGGGGAGACAGGCGCTTTTTTTTTGTGCTGCCGCCGCCTGCCGGACCATCCGCGCAGACACCAATTCACCCATGATATGAAGAGGTCAACCATGCGTTTTGCCAAATCCAACGATGTTCTGGGCACCATCAACCGCGGCAACCCCGCCGAGTCCGGCCTGTGCACCCTCTGCCGCGCCGACTGCAAGGGCCAGTGCGAGACCTGGCTGTCCAGCCTGGTCGGGCGGAAGATTCTCTATCCGCGCGATTTCGGCACGGTCACCGCCGGCGCCAACAACACCACCCACGTGGGCGTGTCCTACAACTCGCTGCGCATCCAGGGCTACGCCTACGGCGCCACGGCCTGCGCAAGGGCCTGACCAACGATGCGGACGACTGCATCTTCCCCAACGTCAACCTCGACCACCGAGTTCGGCAACAAGGTCAAGACGAAGAGCCGCATGCCGATGATGACCGGCGCGCTCGGCTCGACCTTCATCGCGGCCAAGTACTGGGATTCGTTTGCCATCGGCGGCGCGCTGGTGGGCATTCCCGATCGTCATCGGCGAGAACGTGGTCGGCGTGGACCAAGCGAATCAGAGCATCAAGAAGGGCAAGATCAGCAAGGCCCCCGAACTGGACCGCCGCATCGACACCTATCTCCGCTACTACGACGGCTACGGCGCCATCATCGTCCAGATGAACGTGGAGGACACCCGCAACGGCGTGGCCGAATACGTCATCGACAAATACGGCGACAAGTGCATCATCGAGCTGAAATGGGGCCAGGGCGCCAAGGACATCGGCGGCGAGATCCAGGTCACGCAGCCTCGACTACGCCCTCTTCCTCAAGGACCGCGGCTATGTGGTCGATCCGGATCCCGACCAACCCGGAGGTGCAAGAAGGCCTTCAAGAACGGCGCCATCAAGTCCTTTGCCCGCCACAGCCGTCTGGGCGGCACCAACCTGGACACGCGTCGACCAGGTGCGCGAGGACTTCATGAAGACGGTGGACTACCTGCGCAAGCCTCGGTTTCAAGCGCATCTCGCTGAAGACCGGTTCCTACGGCATGGAAGCACTGGCCATGGCCATCAAGTTCGCCACCGACGCCAAGCTCGACCTGCTGACCATCGACGGCTCCGGCGGCGGCACCGGCATGAGCCCCTGGAACATGATGGAGAGCTGGGGCGTGCCCTCCATCCTCCTGCACTCCAAGGCCTACGAGTACGCCAGCCATCCTCGCCGCCAAGGGCGAGCAAGGTGGTGGACATGTCCTTCGCCGGCGGCTTCGCGCGGGAAGACCACATCTTCAAGGCCCTCGCCCTGGGCGCGCCCTTCACCAAGCTGATCTGCATGGGCCGCGCCCTGATGATCCCGGGCTTCCTCGGCTCCAACATCGAGGGCGCCCTGCAACCCGGAGCGCAAGGACGCGGTGAACGGCAACTGGGACAAGCTGCCCAAGCCGTCGCGGCCATGGGCAGCCACCGCCGAGGAGATCTTCGCCGGCTACTTCGACGTGCAGAAGAAGGTCGGCAAGGACGAGATGAAGAACATCCCCTACGGCGCCATCGCCATCTAGACCCTGGCCGACAAACTGGCCTGCGGCCTGCAGCAGCTCATGGCCGGCGCGCGCAAGTTCCGGGTGGACCAGATCACCCGCAACGACATCTTCGCCGGCAACCGGGAAACCGCGCGGGAAACGGGCATCACCCACATGACCGACGCCAAGGACGAGAGCGCCAAAAAAATCCTCATGGCCTAAGCACGAAAAAAACCTCCGGGCAGGCCGTCCTGGCCTGCCCGGACCTCCCCTCTCCGGCTCCCTTCAGCCGATTCGCACCCAGAACAGCTCCGCCGCCGTCTCGCCTGTATTTTCCCACAACTCCGGTGTTTCCCGACGCAGATAGACGGCATCGCCCGGGCCGAGTTCCCGACTCTGGCCGTTGAGGTGCACGCGCAGGCAACCGGCGAGCACACAGCCGACCTCCTCGCCGCGGTGCTGGAAGAAATGCCCCTGCAGCCGTGCGCCCGGGGGAATGCGCACCAGGCAGCCATCCACCCCGGCGCCCGGCAGGCCCGACGGCAGCAGTTGTTCGCCCGTCACCACGGACCGGGCCTGGCGCGTGAAGCGCACGCCGATGCCGGCGCCGGCGGGAAAGACCCCCTCCCGCGGCAGCTCGGCCTGGCCCGTGAAGAACGTGCCCACCGGCACGGACAAACTCTCCGCCATCCGAAACAGGGCGGGCAGCGAAGGAAAGATCTGGTTTTTCTCCACCTGGGAGATACTGCTCGGGGTCAACCCGGTCCGCTCGGCCAACTCCTTCTGCGAGATGTTCTGGCTGGTGCGCACGCCCCTGATGCGCGCCCCCAGATCGAAGCTGCCCGGCAGCAGCCGCGGCTGCTCGAAGACCACCTCCTGCCCCTCGCAGGTGAAGGGCTGGGGCTCGTTCAGGTGGCGGGACTGGCGCTCCTCGGCCTTGAGGATGCGCAGCGAGGGCCGGCCGTTCTTCACCGACAGGTCGACCGCGACCTGGGCGATCTTGTTGATGTTCGCCTTCAGCCGGGCCGAGTGGGCGTTTTTCTCGATGATCCAGTAGGCGATGGTGTCCAGTTCGTAGAGGCGCGGACAGGTGCGGGCGTAGAACTTGAGCACAGGTTCCTCGCCGCCCCACAGGTCCTGCATGCCGGTGAGGCTGTCCATGATGTAGCGGGTGTCGCCACGCATGCCGGCGTGCAGGCCGTAGATGGCCTCGGCCACCTGGGCCGGGCTGGCCGGGTCGTTCACCCGGATCACCTGGTAGGGCCACTGGGCCCCGTCCTTCTCGTAGAACCGGGAAAACACCTCGGAGCGGTCGCCCTTGCCGTTGGTGAAGCAGTCGAGCAGGGTGAAATCCTGGTTCTCGGCCAGGGCCCCGAGAAAGGCGACCACGTTCTTGGGCGAGCGGTCGAAACTCACATACACCGTCGGCTTGCGGGCGGCCAGCGAGGCGCGGATGAACTGCACACAGAAGGCGGAACAGAGGCTGCCCTCGCCCTCGTACCAGAGCACGTTGTCGCCGATGCTCAGGTCACCGAGCAGGCTGTCCAGCCTGGTGATGCCCGAAGAGACCCGTTTGCGCTGCGCCCGCTCCATCGTCCCCTCCCCGCTCATTCGCTGGCGTGGGCCATGAGCCGCATGTAGTCGTCATGGCGGGCCCTGCGGTCGTCGACAAAACGGTTGGCGGCAAACCCGCAGCTGCGCTCGCGGCAGTAGGCGCCGTCGGTGAGCGCGTTCAGGATCATCGCCGGCACGTCGTAATGGTGGACAGTGGCGTACTTCTTCGCCTTGCCGCGGTCGATGACCAGGATGCGGTTGTAATGGACGTTGTCCGCCCGGTTGTTCAGGTAGGCGAGCTTGCGGTAGCTCTTGCGGCCGTACTGGCCCGGCGGCACGTGATCGCTGACCAGGATGATGAAGCTCTCGGGGTCGATGGCGAGCAGCCCGTCGACATAGGCGGCCACCGCCGCGGACCGGTGGAAGAACTGGTTGGCGGCCCGCTCGAGCTGCGGATCCTTGAACGAGGAGAGCATGCGCACCATCCGGGGCCGCTTGCCTTCATCAATGACGTGCGGGAAATGGCCGTACACGGTGAGCAGGTAGTTGAACAGGGGCGGTCCCTGGGGATCCTTGATGAGCGGGGTGACGTAGGCCAGGTTCTGCTCATAGAGGGTGCCGTCGAACATGTAGCCCATCTCGGTGCTGGTGTCGCCGGTGGACAGGTAGCTGGAGTCGTCGCCGGTGTATTCCCGGGGAAAGAACATGTCCTCGAAGCCGATCCCCCGGTAGGCGTTGGGGGTGTTGAAAAAGGCCGGTTTGTAGGCGTTGGCGGCCATGGTCCGGTAGCCGGCGAGCCCGAGGGTGCCCGGCAGGCAGTGGGCCGGCGCGCCGGTGAAGTTGTTGAACTCCACGCCGGCCAGTTCCTGGAAGGCGGGCACGCCGCAGAGCAGTTCGAACTCGGCCTGCGAGGTCTGGCCGGCCGCCACCGGCGACACCGACAACCCCAGCCGGCCCGCGGCCAGCCGGCGGAAGTCGGGATGGTGCGGGTCGCGGGAGTACTTCGCCTTGGCGAACAGGTTCGGGTCGACGAAGCTCTCCAGCACCACCAGGTGGACGTTGCGGCCGCTGCCGTGCTCACGCACCCAGGCGCCGAGCGAGCGGGCCTGCTCGTCGTAGCGGCCGCGGTCGCGGAAGGTCGCGGTGGTGGCCTTGGCGGTCTGGCGCTCGGCCTCGCGGTAGAGGAGCATCATGAAGCGGCCGTTGTTCTCGGCGCTGACCGCGTCCGACCAGAAGGGGATCTCCCGGCCGATGCGGCTGTACACCGCCAGGTACTGCTTCGGGAAATACTCGGCCGCGCCGATGAGCAGCACCAGCGGCAGGATGCCCGCCACCACCGCCACCGGCCGCCGCCAGTTGATCGACCAGACGAAGTACGCCAGCGGCAGCACCACGCCGACCACCAGCAGGGCGAGCATGAGCGGCGAGAGTACGCCGAGCAGTTCCGGCACCATGGCCAACTCGGACATGCGGAAGACGTTGCTGTACATCAGGAAGTAGATGTCCTGGCCGAGATAGGCGAGCAACAGCGGCACCGCCGCCAGCCAGGCCTGCCAGCGCGACGGCCGCAGGATCAGGTTGGCGTAGCAGTACAGGTAGAACAGCAGGGTGAGTTCCAGGTACTCCTTCTTGAACCCGATCCGGCCGTCCTCGTGGAAGACCGTCACCCCGCCGAGACCGCCGGCGAGGTTGACGACGATCGAGTAGGCGTACACACCGAGGAGGAAGAAGGTGTAGCGGTTGGCCAGCAGGGAGCCGAGCCGGCTCGCCGCCAGGCGCCAAGCCGGCGCAATGGCTGTGGAAACGCCGTTTGTCATGGACAATCCTGCCCGGTTCGACCGGGGCGCTGAGCAAGGGGAAAGGGTGCGGGGGAGCCGCGACGAAGACCGGCGGAGCAACATCGGTCGGCAAATGTCAGAAGTATACTATTTTAATGGTTCGCCCTCCAGTCAACAACCTATTTCCCCGGTCCACGAGCGCAGGCCACCGGCGCCCCGGTCCCTTTTTTCCGCCGTGTCCGCAAAGCTGTTTGACAACCAGGGTGTTGTTCAGTAATGGAGAGCACCCGTTGGCCACCTGTTGGCATTCCGCCTTTTTCACCCCAGGTACACCATTTATGACCGCCTCGATCATCCAGCGCACCGCCTCCGCCTACACCTATCCCCTGCTGATCAAAAACCTGTTCCACGCCCCGGTGGTGGACAACCCGGACCAGGAGATCGTCTACCGCGACCTGCTCCGCTACACCTACCGCGACCTGCGCGAGCGGGTCTGCCGACTGGCCGCGGCGCTCACCGCCCTGGGCGTCCGGCCCGGCGACACGGTGGCGGTGATGGACTGGGACAGCCACCGCTACCTGGAATGCTTCTTCGCCGTGCCCATGCTCGGCGCGGTGCTGCACACCATCAACGTCCGTCTGTCCGCCGAGCAGGTGCTCTACACCATCGACCACGCCGAGGACGACGTACCTGCTCGTCAACGACGAGTTCCTGCCGGTGCTCGAGCAGATCAAGGGCCGCATCGACACGGTCAAAGGGTTCGTCCTGCTCACCGACCTGGACGAGCCGCCGCAGAGCGGCATCCGGCTCGCCGGCGAATACGAGGCCCTGCTGGCCGCGGCCGCGCCCGAGTTCGAGTTCGCCGATTTCGACGAGAACACCCGGGCCACGACCTTCTACACCACCGGCACCACCGGCATGCCCAAGGGCGTGTACTTCAGCCACCGCCAGCTGGTGCTGCACACCCTGGGCAACCTGGCCGCCTTTGGCACGCCGGCCACCCAGGGCCGCTTCCACCGGAAGACGTGTACATGCCGCTCACCCCGATGTTCCACGTGCACGCCTGGGGCATGCCCTACGTGGCCACCTCGATGGGCGTCAAGCAGGTCTATCCCGGCAAGCTACGCGCCCGGCCACCATCCTCCAGCTGATCGCCGGCGAGGGCGTGACCTTCTCCCACTGCGTGCCCACGGTCATGCACATGCTGCTGAACCACCCGAGCTGTCAACGAGCTGGACCTCTCCCGCTGGAAGCTGCTCATCGGCGGCTCGGCCCTGCGCAAGTCCATGTGCCAGACGGCCATGGCCCGCGGCATCGACATCTTCACCGGCTACGGCATGTAGCGAGACCTGCCCGATCCTCACCGTGGCCCACGTGCACCGCGACGACCTGGAATTCGGCGAAGAGGTGGACCTGCGCTGCACCACCGGCCGGCCTATCCCGCTGGTGGAACTGCGCCTGGTGGACGAGCAGATGAACGAGGTGGCGCACGACGGCGAACAGGTCGGCGAGCTCGTGGTCCGCACCCCCTGGCTCACCCAGGGCTATCTCAAGGACCAGCGCAACTCGGAAAACCTGTGGCGCGGCGGCTATCTGCACACCGGCGACGTGGCCAACATCGACCGGGACAACTACGTGACCATCACCGACCGGATCAAGGACGTGATCAAGACCGGCGGCGAGTGGCTCTCCTCGCTGGAGTTGGAAGATGCCATCAGCCTCTACCCGGGCGTCGCCGAGGTGGCGGTGATCGGCCGCCAGGACAGCAAGTGGGGCGAGCGGCCGCTTGCCCTGGTGGTGCCCAAGGAAGGGGTCGAGGCGCCCACGCCCCGGCAGATCATCCGCCATCTCAGCCACTTCATCGAGAAGGGGCTGCTCTCCAAACAGGCCATGCTGCTCAAGATGCAGCTCGTCGACGCCATCGACAAGACGAGCGTGGGCAAGATCGACAAGAAGAACCTGCGGCTCAAGTACCTGCCTTAAAGCCGCGACCGGCCCGGCCGGTCGTCAGGGACAATGAAAAGGGCCGTCACCCGGGTGGTGACGGCCCTTTGTGCGTTCCGGCCGGCCGATGCTCAGGGGAAGCGGCAGAACAGGGCGTTACACCGCTCCTCCTCGCCCAGGCGGTCGGCGATGGCGGCCAGGGCCTGGTCCTCGTTGCTGAAGATGTTGTGCTCGCCGACAAAGGTGAACAGCCCGGTGATGCGCATCACATCGAGGATCTGCTTCTTCAGGCCGGAGAAGACGATCTCCACGCCCGCCTGATGGAGCTGGGTCACCAGGTTGTGCAGCATCTCCTCGCCCGAGGAGTCGATGGAATTGATCGCGTCGCCGACGACGAGAAAATAGCGGGCCTCGCGGTGGTCCGCCAGGGCGCCCAGCACCGCGTCCTCGAAGTGGGCGATGTTGGCGAAGTAGAGGGAGCCGTCGAAGCGGATGACCACCACCTTGGACGAGGTGGCCAGGTGGGTGTGCACCTTGACGTCGCGCAGGGTGCCGTCCTCGTGGCGGCCGAGAATGGCCACGCGCGGCGCCATGGTCCGGTAGAGGTAGTGGCCGATGGCGAGCAGGGCGCCGATCATGATGCCCTTGTCCAGGTGCGGCGCAGCCACCAGGGTGACCAGGAAGGTGGCCGCGGCGATCAGGCCGTCGGCCCGGCTCGCCTTCCAGATGTGGCCGAAGGCGCGCGGCGTGAGCAGGCCGACCACGGCCAGGAGGATGATCACCGCCAGCACCGCCTTGGGCAGGTGGTGGATGTAGGGGGTGAGGAACAGCAGGGTGACGGCGATGAACACGCCGTTGAACACCATGGCCATGCCGGTCCGGGCGCCGGCCTGCAGGTTGATGGCCGAGCCGGTGAACGAGCCCGAGGCCGGGTAGGCCTGGAAAAAGGAGCCGCCGATGTTGGCCAGCCCCTGGCCGATCAGCTCCTGGTTGGGGTCGATGCGCTGCCGGACCGTGCCGGCCATGGCCTTGGCCATGGAGATGGCCTCCATGAAGCCGACCAGGGCGATGACCAGGGCGGCGCTCAACAGCTGCAGCACACCGTCGAGGGTGAAGCCGGGCAGACGGAAGGACGGCAGCCCGGCGGGGATCGAGCCGACCACCTCGCCGCCGCCCATGAGCTGCAGCCCGCCCTGGTCGATCCGTTTGACCCGCCAGCGACGGCCGTCGGTGACCACCTCCGGCGGCGCCTGGTCCAGCTGGTAGAGCAGCGCCGGCGCGGCGCCCTCGCCCGAGGCGCGGACAAAATACATCCTCCGGATGACGCGCAGCCGGTTGCGGTTCTCGGTCTCCGCCGCCTCGATGTCCAGGTGCAGCAGGTCGAGCCGGTAGCGCAGGTCGGCCACGGCCCGGAAGTTTTCCGCCTTCTCCGCCTGGCGGATGCGGGTGGCGAGCTCGGTCAGGCCGGCGTTCAGCGTCTCGATACGGCCGGCGGTGCGGCTGTAGTTGTCGACGATCTCCCGCGCCCGGGGCGAGGCGATCTCGTCGATGCGACCGGTGGCGTTGTGCTCGAAGCCAATGAGCGCGCTCACCAGGGTGGTGATGAGCACCACCATGAGGATGCCCGGTCGGGCCAGCACCGGGATGCGTTTGACCACCAGCATGAGCGCCAGGCTGAACACCGACATGGCCAGGGTGGGCAGGTGGGTGAGCGGCAGGTAACCGAGCATCTCCCACACATCCTTGAAAAAGAAGTCGCTCCGCCCCTTGGGGATGCCGAACAGCATATCCAGCTGGGACAGCCCGATGATGATGGCCGCGGCGTTCATAAAGCCGAGGATCACCGGGTGGCTGACGAAGTTGACGGCACTGCCCAGCTTGACCACGCCGAGCACGAACTGGATGCAGCCGACCAGCAGGGTGAGGAGCAGCACCAGGCCGATGTAGTCCTCTGAACCGGGCACGGCCAGCGGCGTCACCGCGGCCGCGGTCATGAGCGAGACCACGGCCACCGGGCCGGTGGCCAGGTGGCGCGACGAGCCCCACAGGGCGCCGATGATCGCCGGCACAAAGGCGGCGTACAGGCCGTACTGGAGCGGCAGCCCGGCCAGCTGGGCATAGGCCATGGCCTTGGGCACCTGCACCAGGGCGCCGATGACCCCGGCCAGCAGGTCGGCCCGCAGGATCAGCGGGGTGAGCGGCCACCAGGCCAGAAACGGCAGGAAGCGGGTCAGCAGTCGATGGGCCATGCGCAGTTCCTCCTGATCTTTTCCGGGACAGCGACCGCCGCTCAGGCGGTGACCACCAGCACGCCGCAGGGGGCCGTGCCGATCACCCGTTCAGCGACGTGGCCGCGCAGGAGCCCGGCCATGGCCCCCCGCCGCCAGGCGCCGATGATGATCATGTCCGCCCTGTCCGCCCGGGCCCGGTCGACGATGCACGCCGCCGGATCGCCCACGGCCGCGAGCGGCACGCAGGCAGGCGCCGGCCCGAGCCCGGCCGCCTCGGCGCAGACCGCCTCGGCCAGCGCCTGATGCTGCGGCCGGTCCGCCTCAGTCCGGGCCACGGAGAGTACACTCAAGCGTTCCAGGGTGGTGCAGGTGCGCGCAAGGCTCAAGGCCTCCCGCACCGCCTGCCGGCCGTTGGCTGAATCGTCCACGGCGAGCAGCACCTGGCGGCCGGTGAGGAGGCTCTCCCTGGGCGCCACCAGCACCCGGGGGAAGCCCTGGTCGATCACCCGCTTGGTCATTTTGCCCACCAAGAGCGACAGCCGTCCGGCCCGGCCGTGCCGTCCCATGAGGATCACGTCCGCCGCACGCAGGTGCGCCTGCTCGACGATGGCCTGCTCGGGCCGGCCCGAGCCGATGACCACCACCTCGAGTTCCACGCCGCTGTCGCGGGCCATGCGGCGGATCTCTTCGAGGTGCGGGGCCAGTTCCTGCTGTCCCTGGCGCACGGCGAAGTGGGCGCTGACAATGGATTCGGCCCGGGTCTGGACCACGTGCAGGACAATCACCCGGGCGCGGCAGGCCTGGCCGAAGAAGATGGCCTCCTGGATGGCGCCGTCGCTGAAGGCCGAGCCGTCGGTGGCCAACAGCAGGGTACCGGCCTCGCCAAGCAGGCTGGTGGAAAATCGATCCATGGGGATTCCTCTCTGGGGTTGAACTCCCGCCCAGCCTACCATCGATGGCCGGCCACGACAAGGCGGCGATGCGCCCCGCGCCCCCTGCCCGGACAGCGGCCCGGGCGGCTCTCCCACCCGCGTTTTTTTCCTGCCTCGAAAAACTAACGGCGAAACCTCGTAATTTTGCGAGTTGTTGGCCGTCCCGATTTCTCTTTTAATGCCGCCATCCGCCCGAGAGCAGGTCAACGCCAGCCGGACGGATTATCCGCCACCACGCCCGATTCCGGGATGCAACTTGCAGCGCACGTTTTTACGGCCGCGACCGCGGTCAGGGAGGCACACCATGGAGAACAGCTACGATGTCATCATCGTCGGCGCCGGCCCGGCCGGCATGACCGCCGCCATTTACGCCATTCGCGCCAACATGAAGGTGCTCATGCTCGACCGGCTCTCCCCCGGCGGGGCCATCATCAACACCAACGAGATCGAGAACTACACCGGCGCGGGCAAGCTGACCGGCGCCGAGCTGGCCATCAAGATGTTCGAGCACACCCAGGAACTGGGCGTGGAGTTCGACTACCGCACGGTCATCGACCTGATCGACGAGGGCGAGTGGAAGATCGTGGTCTGCGAGGAAGACGACGCCGTCTACCAGGCCAAGGCCGTGATCCTGGCCACCGGCACCGTGCCCCGACGGCTCGGCGTGCCCGGCGAGGACCAGTGGGCCGGCTCGGGCATCAGCTGGTGCGCCATCTGCGACGGCGCCCAGTACCGCGACAAGGAGGTGGTGGTCATCGGCGGCGGCAACTCGGCGGTGGAGGAGTCCATCTACCTGGCCGGCATCTGCACCAAACTGACCATCGTCACCATGTTCGACCTGACCGCCGACCCCAAGGCCTGCGACCAGCTGCGCAAGATGCCCAACGTCACCATCTACCCCTACCAGGATGTGCTCGAGTTCACCGGCGAGGACCGGCTCACCGGCGTGCGCTTCAAGTCCACCAAGGAAGACGCCACCGAGCGCTACGTCACCTGTGACGGCGTGTTCGAGTACATCGGTTTTCAGGCCTCGTCCGCGGCCTTCGCCAGGCTCGGCATCCTCGACCGCACCGGCTGCATCGAGGCCGACGCGCGCATGCGCACCACGGTGCCGGGCATCTTCGGCGCCGGCGACATCACCGTCAAGCACCTGCGCCAGATCGTCACCGCCTGCTCGGACGGCGCCGTGGCCGCCAACAGCGCCGCCTCCTACGTCGAATCCCTCAAACAGTGAGCCCTATCCATAAACCAAGGAGTCCAACGCCATGATCACCGAAGTCAACGAAAAAGAATACGAGTCGCTCGATCACAGCCGTGCCCATGCTGATCGAGTTCTATTCCAAGACCTGCGGGCCGTGCAAGATGCTGGCCTTTGTCCTCAAGGACATCGCCAAGCAGAAGCCGGACTTCCCCATCTACATCATCGATTTCGACGAGAACCGGGAACTGAAGGAACGCCTCGGCGTCAAGGGCTTCCCCACCATGCTGTTCTTCAAGGACGGCAAGGAAGTCAGCCGGTTGGAAGGCCTGAAGCAGAAACCCGCCATCATCAAAGCGATCGAAGCGATCGCCTGACCAGGAGAGCCCATCATGAGCCAGAAAGTCCGTTACATCAGCGAAGATCACCTCATCACCCGTCAGAACCGCGCCGAGAAGGCGTTCCTCGCCGCCTTCAAGGCCGAGCAGCCCACCTTTGCCGCAGCCCAAGGTGGTGGTCAACCCCTACCTGATCAACCCGCTCTGCGCCCTGGTCATGTTCACCACCCCGACCGCGGTGGCCCCGACCCTGACCGTGCACGGCAAGCGCTACGAGCGGGAGAACCTCACCCACACCTTCAAGGCCGCCACCGAGCATTTCCTGCCGGTGCTCGGCCTCTACGAGGATTTCGCCAACACCGTGACCGTCACCCTGCCGGACGGCCAGCACCACCACCCTGACCATCCGGACCGGCAAGCTGCCCGAGGATGTGTGCCGCTGCCTGAACGTCCAGGCCTCGCTCGATTATCTGGGCGACAACATCATGTTCCTCACCCCGGCCGGCAAGAACCTGCCCACCGCCTACGACTACAAGGGCGACATCCGCTGGATGCTCACCGAGAACACCATGTTCGACATCAAGCGGATGAAGAACGGCAACATCGTCACCGGCTCGAGCCGCTTCTGCCACATGCCCTACAACTGCACCGGCATGATCGAGATCAACCTCCTGGGCAAGATCTACAAGGAATTCCGCATGCCGGGCAACTACCATCACGACCACTTCGAGATGGAGGACGGCAATCTGCTCGCCCTCACCCAGGACTTCACCCGGGAGACGGTCGAGGACATGTGCGTGCTGCTCGACCGCAACACCGGCGCCATCCTCAAGACCTGGGACTACCGCAAGGTGCTGCCCATGGATGTCGGCGGCTCCGGCTCACAGGACGCCCATGACTGGTTCCACAACAACGCCGTCTGGTACGACAAGCGGACCCACAGCCTGACGCTTCTCCGGCCGGCATCAGGACGCGGTGATCAACCTCGACTACGAGACCGGCGACCTCAATTGGATCATCGGTGACCCGGAAGGCTGGCCGCAGGAGATGGTCGACAAGTACTTCTTCAAGCCGGTGGGCGATCTGTCCAAGTTCGACTGGCAGTACGAGCAGCACGCCTGCGTGGTCTGCCCGGACGGCGACGTCATGTGCTTCGACAACGGCCAGTACCGCGCCAAGGTCCAAGGAGAAGTACATCGAGAACCGCGACAACTTCTCCCGCGGCGTGCGCTACCGCATCGACACCGACAAGATGGAGATCGAGCAGGTCTGGCAGTACGGCAAGGAGCGCGGCCAGGAGTTCTTCAGCCGCCTACATCTGCAACGTCGAGTACTACGACGAGGGCCACTACATGATCCACTCCGGCGGCATCGGCCGCGAGGACGGCTACGCCTCCAAGTCGCTCGGGCGCCTTCCTCGATACGGAGGACCCGAACGTGGAACTGCGCTCGATCACGGTCGAGGAGAAGGACGGCGTGGTCCTCTACCAGCTGGAGACCGAGGGCAACTTCTACCGGGCCGAGAAACTGCCGCTCTACCACGGCGGCGACAACCTGGTGCTCGGCGACGGCCAGCTGCTCGGCAGCCTCGAGGTGACCGAGGAGTTCGACACCGTGCCCGAGGCCGAGGAGGTGTTCGCCCTGCCGCCCTCCTTCCACAACCTGCTCATCGAGGAGGACGAGGACCGCTTCGTCTTCCACGGCCGGTTCGAGAAGGGCACGCTCGCCATGCTCTGCCTGGAGAACGAGGAGGAGAGCCACAACTACTTCATCAACACCGCCGCCGCCTGGCCACCTGGCCATGTGTTCCGGCGCCTTCCTCGAGAAGGACGATCGTGACGTCAAGATCCACGTCAGCAAGCTCGGCCTGCAGGGCGTGTTCAAGCTCAAGCTGATCATCAACGACAAGAAGTACCAGACCGGCGTGACCATCTGCTGTTCGTGATCCGCCGACCCGGCCGCCCCGCGCGGCCGTGACAAAAACCCTGGCTGCCGCCTGGCGCCAGGGTTTTTTTGTGCCTGCGCGGCCAGGTCGGCACCGCCAGGCTGGAGAGCGTTACCTGCCGCCAAGCGCCCGTCTGGCAAGAAAAAGTCATCCCCATGGCCGACGAGGCCTGGCGGTTCATCATTCCCATGATCCACACCGCCTACGGGTTCGCCGGTATCTTCACCTCAGTGGCCATCCTCCTGTTCCTGCCGGTCATCCCGCTGCTCCTCTGGGGCCAGCGCACCGGCGGCAAGAGTCTGGAGGAGATCGAGTAACCACCCTGAACCGGGCGGAACAGGACCAGGGGGCAGCCGGACAAAGTCTCCGGTTGCCCTTTTTTTGTCGCTTCCCGCCCCGAAACCCCCTGCCTCGTAAAGGAAAGGCCAAAACCTCGTAAGTTTGCGAGTTGTTCGTTGGGCCCCTTTTTCTTTAAATGACCCCCACGAACAGGAGCGCCGACCGGTGCAGCCGGTCCCGGCAATGACCACGGATTTGATCCCCATACCAAGGAGCACGGAGCAACCATGCAGCACGAACTGAACGACAACACCCCCTGCGGCCTGGGCGACAAGTCCGGCATGACCGGGCGCTTCGCCAACAACTATTTCGACGGCATTCCCGTGCGCGGCGTCCACGCGGGCTTGTTCTTCATCATCATGGCCGCGTATTTCTTCGAGCAGTTCGACAACTGGAACTTCGGTTTCGTCGCCCCGGCCCTGTCCCATTCCTGGGGTCTCAAGCCCACCGACATCGCCACCATCATGTTCTGGTACTTCATCGGCATGACCTCGGGCGGCTTCCTCGGCGGCGTCATCTCCGACCTCATCGGCCGGCGCAAGACCTTCCTCATCTCCATCGTCATCTTCTCGGTGAGTTCGGTGATCACCGGCTTCACCGACAATTTTGCCATCTTCACCCTGTTCCGGGCGCTGACCGGTTTCGGCGTGTTCTGCATGATGGTCACCTCCCAGGCCTACATCGCCGAGATGGCCCCCTGCGAGAGCCGCGGCATGTGGCAGGGCCGGGTGGCCGCGGTCGGCTTCTGCGCCGTGCCGTTTGTCGCCCTGGTCTGCCGCATGGTCATCCCCATGGCTGACGAGGCCTGGCGGTTCATCTTTTACGCCGGCGGCCTGGGTATCATCCCCTTCCTGCTCGGCCTCAAGTACCTCAAGGAGTCGCCTCGCTGGCTGGTCACCCACGGCCGCATCAAGGAGGCCGAGGAAGTGGTCACCTACCTGACCGGCAAGGACATCGACCTCACCGAGGCAGCCAAGACCGTACAGCCGAAAATCTCCGTCATGGAGGTACTCACCGGTATGTTCACCCGCAAGTACATCGGCCGCACCATGCTGCTCATCTTCCTGTTCGTCACCACCGTGCCCGCCGGCTTCCTGGTGGCCAACTGGACGCCGCAGCTGCTCAAGATGCTTGGTTTCTCGGTCAAGGAAACCCTCACCGCCATGACCATCATCAGCATCGGTGTGCCGCTGGGCTGCTTCCTCAACTCGGTCGTTGCCGACAAGGGCGGCCGGAAAATGCCGCTCGCCATCCTGATCGTGTTCGCCTCGATCACCGCCTTCATCTTTGGCGGCATGAAGACCCTGACCATGCTGACCATTGCCGGCTTCATGGTCACCGTGTTCAACATGGCCCTGAGCTTCCTGCTCTTCTCCTACACCGCGGAGAGCTACCCGACCCGCATGCGCAACACCGCCACCGGCTTCCACAACGGCCTGGCCCGACTGTCCGTGTCCGGATCGCAGTTCTTCATTCCCATGATCCACGCCTCCTACGGGTTTGCCGGCATCTTCACCTCGGTGGCTGTCCTCTTCTTCCTGCCGGTCATCCCGCTGCTCATCTGGGGCCAGCGCACCGGCGGTCGGAGCCTGGAGGATATCGAATAAGACGCGTGTCGCCAGAAGACCGCCTCAATCAGGGGAGCCGGGGCCATGTCCCGGCTCCCCTCTGTCGTTTCCGGGGACAGCCGGCCCGGTTCGCCTGGGGCGTCCTCTTTTCCGGTTCCCGTTCTCCTGCGGACCGACTACAATCCAGCCACTATCAAGCGGCGGCGCCTCTCCGCCGACACAGTGAGGACCATGTCTGCACACCACCACCGCCTCCTTTCTGTCCGTTTGCTCCTCGGCCTGTTCTGCAGCCTCGGCCTGGCTCTGACGACCGCCGTCCTGCCCGCCCCGGCCGCGGACGCGGCCCGGCAAACCGAAAAACGGGTGGTCATTCTCTACTCGCACCCGCACGATTTCCCGGCCACGGAAATGACCGAGCGGGGCATTCGCGAGGCGTTCGCCCGGGAAGGCCGGCTCGCGGTGCAGCTGTTCTCCGAGTACCTGGATCTCTCCCGTTTCCGCGACCCGGCCCAACGCGCCGCCCTGACCGACCTGTTCCGTCAGCGCTACGCGGCCAACCGCATCGACCTGCTGATCAGCGTCGACGTGCCGGCCACCAACTTCCTCGTGGAGCACGGCGCGACCCTGTTTCCGGGCGTGCCGGTCATCCTCTGCAGCGTCCCCGAACCGCTCAAGGACCGGATCCTTGCCTCACCGCTCGGCGGTCGGGTGAGCGGCGTGCTCGAACCCGCCTCCCAGGCCCGGGGCCTGGTACGCTCGGCTCTCACCCTCAAGCCCGACACCCGGCACGCGGTGCTCATCTCCGGCACCTTCGAGAACGACCAGGCCCGGGCCATCGCCCTGCGCGCCGCGCTCGAGGACCAGCGTCCCGGGGTGGAACTCATCGACCTGAGCGGCCGCCCGCTCGGCGACATCCTCGCCGCCTGCGAGCAGCTGCCGCCGCACACGGTCATCTTCTTCTCCACCCTGTTCGTCGACGGCCGTGGCCGCAGCTTCGTGCCCAAGACGGTACTCCAGTCCATCGCCGCCCAGACCGCAGCCCCGGTGTTCGGTCCGTACGAGCCGTTCATGGGCCACGGTATCGTCGGCGGGCCGCTCATCTCCCTGCACAAGCAGGGCGAGGCGGCCGCCCGCAAGGCCCTGCGCCTGCTGCTCGGCGAGGAACGACCCGGGGCCGCGTTCGACAGTGGCGAGGGCACCTCGGTCACCCTCTACGACTGGCGCCAGCTCAAGCGCCACGCCATCGACGAGAGCCTGGTGCCCGACCAGGCCTCGATCCTCTTCCGCGAGGCCACCCTGTGGGACCAGTACAAGCAGGTAATCATCGGCGTGGCCCTGCTGGTCGTCTTCCAAACGCTCCTGATCGTCGGTCTGATCGTCAACCTGCGCCACCGCAAGCTGGCGGAACAGGCCCTGCGCCAGAGCCAGCGCGAACTGCAGACCCTGGCCGGCCGGCTCATTTCCTCCCAGGAGGAGGAACTGAGCCGGCTGTCGCGCGAGTTCCACGACGACTACGCCCAGCGGCTGGCCGCGCTGGCCATCGAGGCCGGCACCCTGGAGATCCAGGCCGAGCGGAGCGATTCCCCCCTGCGGGAGCGGATCGTCCACGTCAAGGGGCAGCTGATCAATCTCTCCGACGACATCCACGCCCTCTCCCGGGAACTGCACCCGGCCATCCTCAAGGATCTCGGCCTGGAGCGCGCCCTCAACGCGCTCTGCCGCAATTTTTCCGACCGGGAAGAGATCGAGGTGGGCTGTCATTTCGAGCCGGTGCCGGAGGACATCGACCCGGAAACCGCGCTCTGCGTCTACCGGGTCATCCAGGAGGGGCTGCGCAACATCGCCAAGCACGCCCGCGCCCGCCACGTCGACATCTACCTGCAGCCCCGCGGTTCGCGCCTGCAGGCGACCATCGAGGATGACGGCGTCGGCTTCGAGCCGAAATGCGCCCGGCACACCCCGGGCATCGGCCTGGCCAGCATGCGCGAGCGGGTGCAGTTCGTCCACGGCGAGTTCACCATCGAATCCGAACCGGGGCACGGCACGGTGATCGACCTGTCCGTGCCGCTTTCCAGGAGGGACCATGAAAAAACCACGAATCCTGCTGGCCGATGACCACCGCATGGTGGCCGAGGGACTGCGCGGCCTGCTCGAGCTGGACTACGACCTGGTGGGCATCGTCGAGGACGGCCGCGCTCTGCTTGAGGCCGCGGACCGGCTCATGCCGGACGTGGTGGTGGCGGACGTGAGCATGCCGCTGCTCAACGGCATCGAGGCGGTGCGCCAGCTGAAGAAGAAGAACCCCGACGTGGCCGTGGTCTTTCTCACCATGCACATGGATGTGGCCTACGCGGCCAGCGCCTTCGAGGCCGGGGCCGCGGGCTACGTGCTCAAGCACTCGGCCCCGTCGGAGCTGCTCACCGCCATCGGCTGCGCCCTCAAGGGGCGGACCTACATCACGCCGCTGCTTGCAGGCGAACTGCTCACCTACCAGCGCAACAGGCCGGCCGGGGAGGATCGGCAGGAGGACGCGCTGGCGCGGTTGACCCGACGCCAGCGCGAAGTGCTGCAGCTCATCGCCGAGGGGCTGTCGGTGAAGGAGGCCGCGGCCCTGCTCGGCATCAGCACGCGCACGGTGGAATTTCACAAGTACAGCATGATGGAAAGCCTGGGCTTGAAGAATTCAGCCGAGTTGATGCGTTTTGCGGTCCAACACGGCGTCAAGTAAGGGGCGGGCCCGCGGCGGGCGGCGGGCAAAAAAAACCTGCCCGGGCGGACACCCGGGCAGGAAGGAGAAAAACAGGGGCGGGTGCTGCACGCACCGCGCTGCCGCCCCCGGGCAGCACGATTCCTGAGATTGGTTGGTCCGCGGTCGACCGTTGGCGCGGTCGTTACCAGCTCCAGACCTTGCCGAGCTTCAGTTCCACGCGCACGTCGTCCGAGGCGGTGGGGATGTCGTAGTCGCGGAGCACCGGGAAGAACAGGCCGGCGCCGAACCACATGCTCCACTGCGGCATCACGTAGTTGGCGGTCGGACCGACGTACATCTCGGTGTAGCCGTTCTTCATGTCCGCGCCGTTGCGCTCCCAGTCCTCGCTGTTCTCCAGGGTGAACTCCACGCCGATGTCGAAGTTGGGGTTGAACACGTAGTGGTAGCTGCCGGTGGTGGTCAGGACAGTGTCTTTGCGCACGCCCTGGTTGCCGGTCTCGGTGGGCTGGTTAATGCCGGCATCCCAGTCGATGCGGTGGTTCGGGTGCCAGCGCTTGGTGATGCCGACCTTGGTACCGAAGGACCAGACGTCGTTGCCCGCCGGATGATCGGTGCCGTTCTGGCCGGTGGGCATGTTCGTGCTCAAGGTGATGGCAGCGTCAAACGGATTGCCGGCCCGCTCGGTCCAGAACATGTAGGTGGCGCCCAGGGCGAAATCCGTGGGCCCGTCCACCGTGGCCGAACCCATGGGCCCGAAGCTGTCCAGCTCGTTGTGGACATAACCGGGCACAAAGGCGATCTCCACCCGCTCCCAGGGGCTGAAGCGCAGTTTGAGTATATAAATAGACTGCTCCATGGTGCGCGCGCCCAGGCCGTTGTCGTCCTCAATGCTGTCCTTGTCCCGGTAGGAGAAGTTGAGCGCGTTGAGGAACATGCCCTTGGGCACGATGGAGCCGCCGCTGATGGCCGAGTTGACCGGCGTGCCGCTGGCGCCCTTCATCTTCTCCCCGCCCGCCGGCTGGTCCGCGGCCAGGGCCTGGGTGCCGGCCAGTGCGGACAGGAACAGGCCGCACGCCAGTATTTTCTTCATTTTCCCGTTGTTCATCACTTCCTCCCTCTCTTGATGGTTGCGTAGCCTCTGTCAATCCCGGTGCAGGCCCATCGGGCATGCCTGGCGCATGCCGTGTCCGCACGCCTCCGCGGTTCGGGACCGCCCGGGTTCAGGGCTCTATAAACCAGAGCGCCGGCACCCTGACAGCTCGCAAAATTACGAGGTTTTGCACTTTCTTTTTCGAGGGGAGGAAAAGCGGAACGGCCGGGCGGCCGCAAGACGGAGGGGAAAAACAGCCGGGGTCGCCCGTGGCGGCCCCGGCTGGTGTGACGCGGCTTCAGTTGCGCTGCACGGCCGGTACCCCGCCCTGCACCGCCTGGGGCAGGACAATGGCGGAGATGGAGTTCTTGGGTGAACCCTCGATGATCCGGTCACTGTAGGTCAGGTAGACCAGGGTCGAGCGTTTTTTGTCGTAGAAACGGACCACCTGCACCTTCTTGAACAGGAGCGAGGCGGATTTCTTGAACACCTCCCGGCCGTTGTCCTTGCCCGAGGCGACCCGCTCCGGCAGGGTGATCGGCCCGGTCTGGTGGCAGCTGATGGAGGCGTCCGAGGTGTCCTCGGCCACACCGATCGCCCCCTTGACGCCGCCGGTCTTGGCCCGGCTGACGTAACAGGTGGCGCCGGCAATGTCCGGGTCGTCGAAGGCCTCGATGACGATCTTGTCGTTGGCGCCGACGAACTTGAAGGTGGTGCTCACCTGGCCGATCTCCTCGGCCATGGCGGGCAGGGCGGCCAGCAGGGCCAGACTGCAGAACACTGTCATTTTCTGATAGAGACGCATGGTTCACTCCTTCCTGTGTTTGCCGCTCGACCGGTTCAGGGCGCTGAGCAGTGATTTGATCGAGGCGACGATGATGTCCGTGTCCACGCCGGCACCCCACCAGCTTTCCTCGTCCTCGTCGAGGATCTCGATGTAGCTGACCGCCTTGGCGCCGCTGCCCCGGGTGAGGGCGTGCTCGTGGTAGGCATGGAGCACGAACTGCAGACCGAGGCCGTCGCGCAGGGCCGAACAGAAGGCGTCCAGCGGGCCGTTGCCCACGGCATGCACGGTGCGCTCCTCGCCCCTGACCACCACCACCGCCTCGATCTCGGCCAGGGAGGCTTCTTCGTCCCGCTCGAAATGACGTTTGAGCACATTGAACGATTGCAGGCGATAGCCGTTCGGGTTGAGCAGGTATTCGCGCTCGAAGGTGTGGAAGATCATCTCCGGGGAGAGTTCGTCGCCGTGGGCGTCGGTCACCTCCTGGATCACCCGGCCGAAATCCGGCTGCATCTCCTTGGGCAGCTCGAAGCCGAACTCGTGGTCCATGATGTAGGCGACGCCGCCCTTGCCCGACTGGCTGTTGATGCGGATGATCGCCTCGTAGGTGCGGCCGAGGTCCGTGGGGTCGATGGGCAGGTAGGGCACCTCCCACAGGCCGCGTTCGGTCGCGTTCGCACGGCGCTCATGCCCTTCTTGATGGCGTCCTGGTGCGAGCCGGAGAAGGCGGTGAAGACGAGTTCGCCGGCGTAGGGATGGCGCGGGTGGACCGGCATGCTGGGTGCAGCGCTCGAACACGTCGATCAGCTCGGTTGATGTCGCGAGAGATCGAGGCCGGGATCGACGCCCTGGGTGAACAGGTTGAGCGCCAGGGTGACGATGTCGACGTTGCCGGTGCGCTCGCCGTTGCCGAACAGGGTGCCCTCGACCCGGTCGGCGCCGGCCAGCAGCGCCGAGCTCGGTGGCGGCCACGCCGCTGCCGCGGTCGTTGTGGGTGTGCACGCTGAGGATGATCGCAGTCGCGGTCGCGTCGATGTGGCGGCAGAACCACTCGATCTGGTCGGCGTAGACGTTCGGGCGTGGACATCTCCACCGTGGCCGGCAGGTTGATGATCACCGGCTTCGTCCGGGGTCGGCTGCCACACGTCCATCACCGCCTCGCAGATCTCGAGGGCGAAATCGAGTTCGGTGCCGGTGAAGCTCTCGGGCGAATACTCGTAGCGCACGCTCGCGTCGCCGGGTCCCTGGCCTGCTCGCGGATGCAGCCGGGCGCCCTTCGACCGCCAGGTCGATGATCTCCCTGCCGGTCCATGCGCGAAGACCACCTCGCGCTGCAGGGTCGAGGTGGAGTTGTAGAGGTGGACGATCGCCTCGCCGCGCCCCCTCGATGGCCTCGAAGGTCGCTGCGATCAGGTGCTCCCGCGCCTGGGTCAGCACCTGGATCGTCACGTCGTCCGGGATCGTGCCCGCTCGTCGATGAGCAGCGCGGAGGAAGTCGAACTCGGTCTGGGAGGCCGAGGGGAAGCCGACCTCGATCTCCTTGAAGCCGATCTCGACCAGGAGTCGGAACATCTCGAGCTTCTCGCTCGAGGTTCATCGGCTGGATGAGGGCCTGGTTGCCGTCGCGCAGATCGACGCTGCACCAGACCGGCGCCCTGTCGATGACCCGGTCCGGCCAGGTGCGGTCCGGCAGGCGGACTGGCGGGAAGGGCCGGTACTTTTTTAATTTTTCCTTGTTCATCACGTCTCTCCGGCAAAAAGGTCAAAAAAAAGGGCCACGGTTCGCGGAAACCGTGGCCCTGGAAGATCGGATGGTGCGCTGTCCGTCAGGACACGACTCCCTTCCCTGCCACAGGTTCCCTGTGCAGTCGGCTGAGCGGAAGAAGGAGAGCGAGTGTCGTGTGCATGTGCGTATCCGTTGGTGAAGTCGCCTGTATAGTAAAGTGCGGACAGGGTTTGTCAAGCGGGAAATGGCCGCGGACGGCCCCGCCGCACCCGGCCGGATCACATCTCGCCGTTCAGGAATTTCTCCGCCAGGTCGACGTCTTTTTTCGAACCGATGATCAGCGGCACCCGCTGGTGCAGGCTGGCCGGCTCGATGTCGAGGATGCGCCGGCCGTCGTCGGTGATCGCCCGGCCGCCGGCCTGCTCGACCACCATGGCGAGCGGCGCCGCCTCGTAGAGCAGGCGCAGCTTGCCTTCGGACTTCTCGCCGCTCTTCTTGTCGCGGGTGTAGAGAAAGACGCCGCCCTTGATCAGGTTGCGGTGGAAGTCCGAGACCAGCGAGCCGATGTAGCGCAGGCTGTACGGGCCCTTGCCGCCGTCGGCCTGCTTGAGGAAGTCGACGTAGCGGCGGGTCGAATCGAACCAGTGGTTGGCGTAGGCCTCGTTGACGCTGTAGTAGAGCGAGTGCTCGGGAATGGTGATGTTCGGGTGGGAAAGGAAGAACTCGCCCACGCTCGGATCGAGGGTGAAGCCGTAGACGCCGTGGCCGGTGGTGTAGACCATCATCGTGGACGAGCCGTAGATGATGTAGCCGGCCGCCACCTGCTTGCTGCCCCGCTGCAGCAGGTCCGCGGCCGAGCCCTGGCCGGTGCCGCCGAGCCGCCGGTGGATGGAAAAGATGGTGCCGACGCTGACGTTGACGTCGATGTTGGTGGAGCCGTCCAGCGGGTCGAAGGCGATGGTGTAGTTGCCCTCGTAACCGTCGAGCACCGGGATGATGTCGTCGTCCTCCTCCGAGGTCATGACGCACACGTGGCCGCACTGCTCCATGCGCCGCTTGATTGTCTGGTTGGCGAACACGTCGAGCTTCTGCACGTTCTCGCCCTGGATATTGGTGCGGCCCGACTGGCCGAGGATGTCGGCCAGGCCGGCCATGTTCACCTCGGCGCTGATGATCTTGCCGGCCACCACCAGGTCGTTGAGCAGACCGGTGAGTTCACCGGTGGCGCCCGGGTGGAGCATTTGGTCGTCCATGATCTGGCGGCTGATGGTGATACCCTTGCGTTTCACTAACATGGTGCCTCCCGTGTGGCGTTCCCGGCCATCGGGCCGGTGAGCGCGGTTTGAGTTCAGGGTTGCTGCGCGTCGCCCGGCGACGCACCGGCGGCCGGCAGCGGCTGCCAGTGACGCAGCAGGGCGGCCAGGGTGCGCACGCCCGTACCGGACGGCCCCTTGGGGATGTAGGACTTTTCGGTGCAGTCCCAGGCGGTCCCGGCGATGTCGAGATGGACCCAGGGGGTGTCGCCGACGAATTCCTGCAGGTAGCAGGCGGCGGTGATCGTGCCCGCACTCCGGTCGCTGCCGGCGTTTTTGATGTCCGCCACCCGTGAGTCGAGCTGCTTGCGGTACTCCGGCCCGAGCGGCAGGCGCCAGAGCGGCTCGCCCGCCTCGCTGCCTGCGGCCAGCAGCCGCTCGGCCAGGGCGTCATGGTTGGCCAGCAGGCCGGTGCGGTGGTGCCCGAGACCGATGATGACCGCGCCGGTGAGCGTGGCCAGGTCGATCACCGCCTCCGGTTTGTAGGTCTCGATGCCGTAGGCGAGGGCATCGGCAAGGATGAGCCGCCCCTCGGCGTCGGTGTTGATGATCTCCACGCTTCTGCCGCCGTACTGGCGGATGATGTCGCCCGGCTTGAGCGCCGCCGGCCCGGCCAGGTTTTCGGTGGCCGGGATGAGACCGACCACGTTGACGCCGGCAACGCCGGTCTCGGCGATGGCCTGCATGGCGGTGATCACGGCGGCGCCGCCGCACATGTCGTATTTCATGTCTTCCATGCCGGCCGGCGGCTTGACGCAGATGCCGCCCGAGTCGAAGGTCAGCCCCTTGCCGACGAGCAGCACGGTGGGGTGCTTGCGGCTGGTCCGGTACTCGAGCACCACCAGGCAGGGCGGCAGGGCCGAACCCTGGTTGACCGCGAGGATGCCGCCCATGCCGAGCTTCTGCAGGGCGGATTTGTCGAGCACCTTGCATTTCAGCGTGCTCTGCCGGGCGATTTTTTTACCGTAGTCGGCGAACTCGGCCGGGGTCCAGCCGTTGCCCGGCTGGTTGGCCATGTCGCGGGCCGCGCACACCGCCTCGGCCAGCACCCTCCCCCGGGTCATCCCCTCGGTCACGGCCGTGGCGGCCAGGGTGCCGTGGTGGAGATGGAAGACCGCCACCCGGCCGGGCTGGTCGCTGTCCTCCCGGGGTGTCTTGTACGGGTCGAAACGGTAATTGCCGAGCACCAGCCCCTCGGTCAGACACTGGGCGATCTCCACCGCGGCAAGGAGAAAATCGCCGGGCAGGACCACCAGCACCTCGGCCGCCTTGACCGCGCCGGCCTGCCGGGCGATGACCCCGCCGGCAAGCCGCAACTGCTCACGGCGGACATCGATGTTGTCGTCCTGCTTGCCCAGACCGACGAACAGCACCCGCCTGGCCTGCACCGGCGGCTCGTCGCCGCGGTCGAGCAGCCCGGGGTAGAACAGCAGGGCCTGCTCTTTTTTGCCCTTGAAGTCGCCCGCCGCCCAGCCCTGCTGCAGGGCCCGGTGCAACGACCGGGGGGCATCCGCGGCCAGGTGGGGAATATCCTCCTCCACCGGATAGACGAGCAGGTCGCCGTTGAACTCGCGGGGATCCCCGCCAAACATTCTCACCGATTCTGTGTGTGCCTGCACCGGACGGTTTCCTCCCTCACTCCAGGCTGCCGCATCCCTCTTTCAAAATGAAGGGGAACTGTTTATTGTAGGTTTTCCATACACTAATCCTGGCTGAACCTCAATCGGCAAAACTCCGGATCCTTGAGGGATGGCCACCAACCGCCACTTGTCCCGCGGAGGTCTCCTTGTTCACCGTCTTTGTCATTGCCGTCGGCAGTGCCCTGATCATCTCGGCCGCCTGTTCGCTGTTCGAGTCCGTGCTCATGTCCGTGTCCCCCCTCCAGGTCGAAATGATGACCGAAAACCACCCGGCCAAGGCCGGGACGCTCAAGCAGTTCAAAGAGAACATCGATCAGCCGATCACCGCCATCCTCACCCTGAACACCCTGGCGCACACCATCGGCGCCTCGGTGGCCGGCGCCGCCGCCTCGGTGCTGTTCGGCCAGCAGGGACTGATCTGGTTCTCGCTCGTGTTCACCGTGGCCATCCTGCTGTTCACCGAGATCCTGCCCAAGACCCTGGGCGTGAACTACTGCCGGCCACTGGCGCCGCATATCGTCGCGCCGCTGCGCCTGATGATCGTCGTGCTCAAACCGCTCATCTGGCTGGTCCAACTGATGACCCGGCTCGTGCCCAGGAGCAGCCACTCCCAGCAGATCTCGGCCGAGGAGCTGACGACCATCGCCAGCATGAGCCGCAAATCCGGGGAAATCGAGGCGGACCAGGAAAAGGTCATCGCCAACATCCTCCAACTCGGCAGCAAGACCGTCCGCCAGGCCATGACCCCGCGCACGGTGACCTTTTCCGCACCCCAGTCGCTGACCATCAAGGAGGCGGGAAAAATGGAGGGGAAATGGCGGATGCACAGCCGGGTCCCGGTCTATGAGGGCGAAGCGGACAACGTGGTCGGTATCGTGCTCAGCCAGGACGTGCTCATGGCCGCGGCCATTGGCCAGAACAACCTGAAACTCAGCCAACTCATGCGGCCGGTCCACTTCGTGCCGGAAACCGCCCCGCTGGATCGCATCTTCATCGACTTCTTCGAACGCTACCAGCATCTGTTCGTGGTCGTCGACGAATACGGCAGCGTCACCGGCGTGATCAGCATGGAGGACGTGCTCGAGGAGATCATCGGCCGGGAGATCGTCGACGAATCGGACAAAGCGCGCAACATGCGGGAGCTGGCGCGGCTGCGCAAGGAAAAGGTCCACACCCTCTGAGCTCCGGGAAAATCGACCCGGCCGACAAGCGGCCGTGGCGCCTGGCGGCGATTCATGGTAGCGTGCCCGGCGCCTGACTGCACTGACCGCGATTGCCGGGCGCGCTGACGGCCGCCCAGCAATCGCGCCTTCCCTCTCGCCAGAAACCGAAAGGAATTCCCGTCATGTCTGACCCCACCCACTTCCTCCGCCTCCGGCCGGTCCCGGCCGCGGCATCGCTGCTCCTGCTCGCCTGCCTGGCCGTTCCGGGCGTACAGGCGGAAACCCGCTACATCAAGCCCACCCTGGACGTGGCCCTGCGCAAGGCGCAAGCCAATAACGCCCGGCTGGTGGCCACCGTGCCCCTGGGCGAACAGGTCGACCTGCTCCAGGCCGGCGCGGAATGGTCGCAGGTCCGCCGCAAGGACGGCACCGAGGGCTGGGTGCGCAGCCGCTTCCTCAGCCCGACCCCCCTGCTGCCCACCGAACTGCTCCAGGGCCAGGAAGGGAATGAAGTCGACCTGCAGGCGCGCATGCGGGCGTGGAGCGAGGAGAACAGCCGTCTGCAGAAGGAGATCGCCGCCTGTACGAACGAGCGCAACGCGCTTGCCGACAAGCACGAGGCCCTGGCCGCCGATCCGAACGGCATCGTCCAGGCCCAGGAGGCGCTGGCCGAGGCCCGCCAGCAGGTCGAGGAACTGCAGCAGAAACTTGCCGCTGCACAGATCGAGGCGACCGTGCTCAGGAAAAACGAGTCGATCAAGTGGTTCCTGGCCGGCACCGGTGTGCTCCTGGCCGGCTGGCTGCTCGGCCGCCTGGGCAACTCCAGCCGCAAGAAAAAATCGTCGCTGCTCTCCTGAAACAACGGGGGGCGCCCGCCCCCCGTGCTCACTGCATTGCCTCCAACTGGACGCTCACCTCGGCCGTGGCCTCGTCACGCAGCAGGGTGAGGAGCACACTCGCGCCCACCTCGTAGCGTTCGATCTCGTCGCGCAGGCTGTCGTAGTCGGTCACCTTGCGGCCGTTGACGGCGAGGATGATGTCACCCAGCACCAGGCCGTCGCCCACCTGGCTGGTACCGCGCAGACCGGCCTGTTCGGCGGAGGAGCCGGACACCACCTTGAGCACCAGCACCCCTTCCAGCCCGAGATCCCCGGTCAGACTGCGGTTGGCCAGGGTCACGCCCAGGCCCGGGCGCAGGACTTTCCCCTTGCTGATAATCTGCGGCACCACCCGGTTGACCTCGCCCACCGGCACGGCGAAACCGATGCCCGAACTGGCCCCGGACGGGCTGTAAATGGCCGTGTTCACCCCGATCAGCCGGCCGGCGCTGTCCAACAGCGGTCCGCCCGAGTTGCCCGGGTTGATGGCCGCGTCGGTCTGGATGACGTCGTGGATGGTGCGGCCGGTGACCGCGGTGATCTCCCGGCCAAGCGCGCTGACGATGCCGGTGGTCAGGGTCTGGTCCAGGCCGAAGGGATTGCCGATGGCAAACACCTTCTGGCCGACGAGCAGGTTGTTCGACTCGCCCACGGCGATGGGCTGGAGTTTACTCGCCGGCGCGGTAATCTGCAGCACGGCCAGGTCACGGTCCGGGGCCGCGCCCACCAGGGACGCCTTCCAGGTGCTGTGGTCGGCCAGGGTCACCTCGAGCCGGCTGGCGTCGGAGATGACGTGGAAATTGGTGACGATCCGCCCCTGCCGGTCCCAGATAAAGCCCGAGCCGGTCCCCTGGGGGATCTCGTAGACGTTCAGACTGAACAGGTTGCGGCGCACGGCGATGCTGGTGATGTAGACCACCGAGGGCGCGGCGCTGCGAAAGATATCGATGGTGTTCTGCTCGTCGCCGGCCAGATCGCCGCGCGCCGTCACCGGCCGCGACACCGCCTGGGGGTCGTGCAGGGTCGGTTGCCAGGTCTGGTAGAGCAGCCAGCCGACGACAGCGGCGAGGACGAGCAGCGGGATCGGTTTCATGGGCGTTGCGGGGAAAGGAGGTCCGTCACCGGCCGGGCGGCCGGCGGATCAGCAGCACCGGGTCGCGCCCGGCTTCAGAGCCACTTCTTGCGCCGGAAAAACAGCAGGGTGACCGTGGAGGAAAGGAGCATGAGCAACAGGGCGAAGGGGTAGCCCCAGACCTCGTCCAGTTCGGGCATGAAGCGGAAGTTCATGCCGTACATGCTGGCGATCAGGGTCGGCGGCATGAAGATGACCGTGACCACGGTGAAGATCTTGATCACCCGGTTCTGCTCCATGTCCACCAGGCCGAGGAAGGTGTTCTGCAGGAATTCGAGGCGCTCGAAATTGAACGAGGTGTGGTCGAGCAGCGAGCCCACGTCCTTGATCATGATGCGCATCTTCTCGTAGTCCTCCTTGGGGAACATCTTGCTCTTGAGCAGGGACGAGAGGATGCGCTGCTTCTCGACGATGTTCTCGCGGATGGCGATGGTCGATTCCTGCAGGGCGGTGATCTTGAGCAGCAGCGCACGGTTGGGGTCCTTGTCCACGCTCATCTGGCGGCTGATCTCGGAGATCTTGTCGGTGATCGATTCGATCAGGTCGGCGTCGAAGTCGATGCGGGTCTCCAGGATGGACAGGAAGATGTCGTCGCCGTCCGCCGGCTTGATCGCCCGCATCTTGCGGTAGGTCTCGGAAAACGAGCGGAACTCCTGGGCGCGCTGGGTGATGAGGATCTTGTTTTTGAGGATGAACGACACCGGCTCGTTGATGAAGGTGCCCTCCTGCGGCACCAGGAAGTTGAGGTTGATGCCGATCTCGTCCTCGGTTTCCACGTACTTCGAACTGGACTCGATCTCCTCGCTCTCCTGCTGGGTGAACAACTCGACCCGGAAATCCCGCTCCACCAGGTGCTTTTCCTCGTCGGTGGCGCTGATCAGGTCGATCCAGAAGATGTTGGGGCCGGCGGAACTGTCGCCGCTGGCCATCTTGACCATCCTGTTCTCGAGGAAGAAATAGTTGACCATGGTGCTGTTCCTGGATCGGGGTTTTCAGGGAGAGCCGCTCACAGTGGGGGAGGAAACGGCAAATCGCTGCAAGCGGAAGTCCGGCACGACCGTGCCGAAGACACGCCGCGGGGCACGGCAGCACCGCTGGCCGACACGGCGGAGGAGCAGCCCGGCGTCAGGGAAAAAGGCCGCTCTGCTGGGCGAGAAAGCAGAGGAGAAAACCGCCGGCCATGGCCACGAAGCCGACCTTGCGGAGCTGTTCCGGGCGCATCTCGAAAATCTGCCGGAGCCAGCGCTGCATGGTTTCCGGCGAGGCCGCGTACGGCAGCCCCTCGAGGATGAGAATGAGGCCCGCCAGGGTCAGAAAGAGTTTCATGGGCAAGGCTTTACCAGAAAGGGGCGGCGTCTGCAATCTCCCACAAAGGTATTGACAATGCTCGGTGAGAAAAAGTACCTTGTCGCAATAGTTGTCGGTATTTGCAGCGATTCGCGCCCGCCGGCGCGCCTCGTTTTTCCCGATCTCCGGAATCTTCCGCGCAAGCCATCCCCCGCCAGCCACTATCCATGAACCAGACCACCTCCAGATACAGTGAGGCCGGCGTCGATATCGACAAGGGCAACCTGTTTGTCTCCCGGATCAAGTCCATTGTCGCCGACACCCACCGGCGTGGCGTGCTCACCGATATCGGCGGCTTTTCCGGGCTGTTCGCCATCGGCAACGAGAACCTGAAGAACCCGGTGCTCATCGCCTCCACCGACGGGGTCGGCACCAAACTGGCCATTGCCAAGCTCTGCAACAAGCACGACACCATCGGCATCGACCTGGTGGCCATGTGCGCCAACGACGTAATCGTCAGCGGAGCCAAGCCACTCTTTTTTCTCGATTATTTCGCCAGCAGCACGCTCGACCTGGAGGTCGCCACGGATGTTGTGCGCGGCATCGCCGCCGGCTGCAAGCTGGCCAACTGCTCGCTCATCGGCGGAGAGACCGCGGAGATGCCTGGCCTCTACCAGCCGGGCGACTATGACCTGGCCGGCTTCGTGGTCGGTATCGGCGAGCGGGACGCGCTCATCGACGGCAGCGACATCGCCGTCGGCAACCGCATCATCGGGCTGGCCTCCTCGGGCATCCACTCCAACGGTTACTCGCTGGTGCGCAAGGTCTTTTTCGAGGAACAGGGCCACTCGGTCGACGACCACATCGAATCCTTCGGCTGCACGGTGGGCGAGGAACTGCTGCGCCCGACCCGCATCTACGTCGAGAGCCTGTTGAACGTCCTGCGCCGCCAGCGGATCAACGGTCTGGTGCACATTACCGGCGGCGGCTTCATCGACAACATCCCGCGCATCCTGCCCGCCGGCTGCGACGCCCACATCCAGATCGGCAGCTGGCCCGTACCGCCGGTGTTCAGCTATCTGCAGGAGAAAGGCAACATTGCCGCCACAGAGATGTTCCGCACCTTCAACATGGGCATCGGCATGATGGCCATTGTCCCGGAAAGCAGCGTCGAGGAGTTGCTGCATCAGTTCAAGGCGCACGGCGAGGAGCCGTACCTGATCGGCGAGATCCGCGCCGCCAAAGGGGGTTCCGGTCGCCAGGTGGTACTCGAGGGGCTGGCCTGACCCGGACTGCCGCGAGAAAAAACGCACAAAAAAACCGCCGGACGAGCTGCTCGTCCGGCGGTTTTTTTGTGCGTGACCTGCGTGCTTCAGTCCGGCTGACCGCAGTCGGCCTGCCCGCCCTGCAGCTTCTCGATGCCGTGGGCCAGGGCCGGCAGCACCGCCTCCAGGTTCTCCCGGGCCGCCTTGCGGCTGCCCGGCAGGTTGACGATCAGGCAGTTGCCGCGGAAACCGGCAATCCCCCGCGACCAGACCGCCTGCACGGTTTTGGCCAGGCTGGCCTGGCGCATGGCCTCGGCCAGGCCGGGCACCTCGGTGGCGATCACCCGCCGGGTGGCCTCCGGGGTACGGTCGGTGGGCGCCACCCCGGTGCCGCCGGTGGTGACGATCAGATCCAGCCGGCCCTCGTCCGCCCACTGTTCCAGGGTGGTGACGATCAACTCCTCCTGGTCCGGGATCACCTCGTAGGCGGCCACCGCGAAGCCCGCGCCCTGCAGCATCTCCTGCAGGAGCGGGCCGCTGGTGTCCTCCCGCTCGCCGCGCGACCCCTTGTCGCTCAGGGTGAGCACGCCGCAGCGGTAGACCCGCCCTGGCCGGTCCGCCATCACTCCTCCGCGTTGTCCTTGTAGGCGGCGATGATCTTCTCGGCAATCATCGCCGGCACCTCCTCGTAGTGGGAGAACCTGGTGGTGAAGGTGCCGCGGCCGCCGGTCATGGAGGTCAGGTCCAGGGCATAGAGAAGCACCTCGGCCTGGGGCACATGGGCGTTGATCACCTCGTACCTGGCGGTGGAGTCCATGCCCAGCACCCGGCCGCGGCGGCTGTTCAGGTCGCCCATGACGTCACCGACATAGTCCTTGGGCACGTGCACCTCGACCTCCATGATCGGCTCGAGCAGGACCGGGTTGGCCTGGACCACGCCCTTCTTGAAGGCGAGCGATCCGGCCACCTTGAAGGCCATTTCCGAAGAGTCGACGGTGTGATAGGAGCCGTCGACGAGGCTGACCTTGAGGTCGACGAAGGGGTAGCCGGCGATGACGCCCCGGTCCATGGCCTCGATGATGCCTTTCTCCACCGCCGGCCGGTACTGCTGCGGGATGACACCGCCGACGATCTTGTCGACGAACTGGAAGTGCTCGCCACGCGGCAGCGGCTCCATCTCGATGGTGCAGTCGCCGAACTGGCCGCGGCCGCCGGATTGCTTCTTGTGCCGGCCCTGCACCGTCACCTTGCCCTTGAGGGTTTCGCGGTAAGGCACACGCGGTGAGCGCAGTTCCATCTCCACCCCGAACTTGCGCTTGATCTTCTCGCCGATCACCTCCAGGTGGACCTGGCCGACGCCGGAGATGAGGGTTTCGGTGGTCTGCTGCTCGCGGGTGAGCTTCAGGGTCAGATCCTCGTCGAGCAGGCGGGTGATGGAGCTGAACAGCTTCTCCTCGTCACCCTTCTTGGCGCTGACCGCGTACGAGATCACCGTGGGCAGCGGCTCTACCGCCGCGTAGACCACCGGGTTGTTCTCCACGCACAGGGTGTCGCCGGTGGTGGTCTCCTTGAGCTTGGCCACCGCCACCACCATGCCGGGCACCGCCTCGTCCACCGGCTTCTGTTCCTTGCCGGCCATGATGAACAGCTGCCCGAACCGTTCCGCCGTGCCCTTGGTGGCGTTATAGAAGGTGTCGCCCTTGAGCGTGCCGGAGACAACCCGGAAGATGGTCAGGCGGCCGGCAAAGGGATCGGCCATGGTCTTGAACACCAGCGCCGAGAAGGGGGCGCCGGCCGTACCGGGACGCTCCACCAGATCGCCGGTCTTGGGGTGGGTGCCGACCCGGGCCGGCCGCTGGTCGGGCGAGGGCAGCAGGCCGACGATGGCGTCGAGGATCACGGCCGAGCCCAGGTTGGTCAGGGAGGCGCAGGCGCACACCGGCGCGATCTGGCCGCTGCGCACCGCCGCGGCCAGGCCGGTGGTCAGTTCCTCGTCGGTGAGTTCACCCTCCTCGAGGAATTTCTCCAGCATCTCGTCGTCGGTCTCGGCAACGTACTCCATCACACTCTCGCGCAGGGTGCGGGCCTCGTCGGCCAGGTCCGCCGGGATTTCGGCAACGCTGACCTTGCCGCCCTCGGCGAACAGCAGGGCCTTGCCGGCAACGATGTCCACCACCCCGCGGAAGGTATCCTCCGCGCCGATGGGCAGGTAGAGCACCACCGCGTTGAGGCCGGTGGACTCGCGGATGGAATCCACGGTCTTCTGGAAGCTGGCGCGCTCGCGGTCCATCTTGGTGACGCAGATCAGGCAGGGCAGATTGTGCTCCTTGATCAGGTCAACGAACTTCTCGGTCTGCGGCCGCACGCCGAGCACCGCGCCGACGGTGAGCACGACGCTGTCCGCCACCTGGGCGGCGAAGCGGGTCTCGTTGAAGAAGTTGTCGTCGCCGGGGGTGTCGATCAGGTAGACGTCGTTCTTCTTCCAGCTGAGGTGGTTGAAGGCGGCGCCGATGGAGATCTTGCGCTTGATCTCCTCCGGCTCGAAATCCATGGAGGAGGTGCCGTCATCCACCTTGCCCAGCCGTTTCAGTGAACCGGCGGTGAAGAGGAGGGCCTCGGCGAGCGATGACTTGCCGCTGTTGCCATGGCCGAGAACTGCCACATTCCTGATCTGCTGTACGTCCTGCATGGATACCTCCAGAGAGTGAAACGGCTGCTGCATTCAATGACAGGGGGACGCATTCCGGCGCGTGGCGGGGAAAAGCCCTTTCTCTTTCGCGGCGGGAATGGTAACCATCGGATCCGAAAAAACAGCCTGTGTTATATTCGTATCAAGAAGGCAAAGTCAAGCGATAACCCGCTGAAAAACTGATCAATCAATGACCACCCCAGCCCCCCACCGACCCGCCGGCGCAACCGGCCGGATCGCCCGTTCGGCCGGTGCGGTGAGCATCGCCGTGATGTGCAGCCGCGTCCTCGGCCTGATCCGCGAACAGGTGTTCGCCGGCCTGTTCGGCGCCGGTTACGCCTACGACGCCTTTGTCGTCGCCTTCCGCATTCCCAACCTGCTGCGCGACCTGTTCGCCGAGGGGGCGCTGTCCGCGGCCTTTGTCACCGTGTTCACCGACTACAGCACCAACCGGGGCGAGGAGGCCACCTGGCGGCTGGCCGGCAACGTGCTCGTCTTCTTCTCCCTCCTGATCAGCCTCCTCACCCTGGCCGGCATCTACTGGACCGAGCCGATCGTCAACCTGCTCGCCCCGGACTTCGCCCAGGTGCCCGGCAAGACCGAACTGACGGTCAAGCTTACCCGCATCATGTTCCCCTTCCTGCTGTTCGTCTCGCTGGCGGCGGTGGTTATGGGCGTGCTCAACACCCGCGGCCGGTTCTTCGTACCGGCGATGAGCTCCACCTTCTTCAACCTCGGCTCGATCGTCGGCGGCCTGTCGCTCGCCTGGCTGTTCCCGCGCATCGGCCAGCCGGCTATCGCCGGCATGGCCTGGGGCACGCTCATCGGCGGGGCGCTGCAGCTCCTCATGCAGCTGCCCACCCTGCGCCGGGTCGGCTTTCGCCTGCGCCTGGCCTTCGATCTGACCGACCCCGGCCTGCGCCGCATCCTCCTGCTCATGCTGCCGGCCACCATCGGGTTGTCCGCCACCCAGATCAACATCTTCGTCAACACCAGCTTCGCCGCCAGCTGTGCCGAGGGCTCGGTCAGCTGGCTGAACTACGCCTTCCGCCTGGTGCAGCTGCCCATCGGCCTGTTCGGGGTGGCCCTGTCCATCGCCGTGATGCCGGTGCTCGCCCGCCAGGCCGCGGACAAGGACCTGGCCAGTCTCAAGCAGACCTGCATCTCCTCGCTGGTCATGGTCTTCGCTCTGGCCATCCCGGCCACGGCCGGGCTGATGCTGCTCAGCCAGCCGATCATCCGCCTCATCTTCGAGCACGGCGCCTTCACCGCGACCGACACCCTGCAGACCGCGGCCGCGCTCAGCTGGTACGCCATCGGCCTGTTCGCCTACTCGGCCATCAAGGTGATGGTGCCGGTGTTCTACTCGCTCGGCAACACCCGCTTTCCGGTGATCGGCAGCTTCCTCGGGGTGGCGGCCAACGTGGGCACCGTCACCCTGGTGATCGACCAGTTGCAGCACCGCGGCATCGCCCTGGCCACCTCCTGCGCCATGATCCTCAACTTCCTCTTTCTCGGTACGGTGCTCTGCCGCAAGCTGAGCGACCTGCCGCTGGGCTACCTGCTCGCCGGCGTGGGCAAAATTGTCGCGGCCACCGGCGCCATGGCCGGGGCCCTGTGGGGACTGCAGCACGTCCTGGCCGACTGGCTGAGCGGGCCGATCGCCCTGCAGATCGTCGCGCTGGCAGTGGTGATCGCAGTGGCGGTAGGTATCTACGTGGCGGGACTGCAGCTGCTGCGGCTGCCGGAGTTCACCCTGCTGAGCGGCAAGATCGCTCAGCGGCTGCGCAGGTCGTAGAGCAGGCGCAGCTGGGCGAGCAGGGCAACCACCGCGGTGTCCACGTGGAGGATGCGCTCACCCATGGAAAAGGGGTGGAAGCCGGCGTCGACGAAGCGCTCCAGTTCGTACTCGCTCCACCCGCCCTCCGGGCCGACGGCGAGCAGCAGCGGTTCGCCGGGGTCGTGGCCCACGGGCAGGGTGGTGAGGGTGTCGCTCACCCCGGGGTGGGCGATCAGGCCGCGGCCGGTGAGCGTGGGCAGCACCTCCTCGACAAACGGCCGGAACTGGTGGTGAAGGGTGACCTCGGGCAGGCGGGTGTCCATGGCCTGCTCCATCCCCTCGAGCAGCAGGGCGCGCATCTTGCCCGGTTCGAGCACCGGGCTGTGAAAGAAGGATTTTTCCACCCGCCGCGAGCGGATGAGATGAAAACGCCGCACCCCGAGGACTGTCCCCTGCTTGAGGATACGCTGGAGCATGATCGGCCGCGGCAGGGCGAGGATCAGCTCCAGGTGCAGATCAGCGGCCGGCTCGCGCTCCAGGCTCACAGCAAGCCGCACCGCGCCCGCATCCGCCGCCAGCACCCGGCCGCTGCCCAGCCTGCCGCCGATCACCCCCACCCGGACCGTATCCCCCGGCACCACCCCGAGCACCCGCAGCAGGTGCTCGGCCCTCCGGCCGGTGAGCACCGTCTCGTTACCGGCGATCTCGCCCGGTTCAAGCAGCAGCAGGTTCATGGGCCGGTCGCGGTCTACAGCCGCAGTTCCTTTTCCTCGAAGCGCAGGGTGGCGAAGTAGTCCTCGGGCCGCTCCTCGCGGCGGATCAGTTCGACCGTGCCGTCGGCGCGCAGCAGCAGCTCCTGCGGGCGCAGGCGGCCGTTGTAGTTGAAGCCCATGGCGTGGCCGTGGGCGCCGGTGTCGTGGATGACCAGGAGGTCGCCGTCGTCGATGGGCGGCAGCGGCCGCTGCACCGCGAACTTGTCGTTGTTCTCGCACAGCGAGCCGACCACGTCCACGGTCTCCACGGCCTTCTCCGCCAGCCGTGCCGGCACCTCGATGTGGTGGTAGGCGCCGTACATGCCGGGCCGCATCAGGGCGGACATGCAGGCGTCCACGCCCACGTAGTTGCGGTAGATCTCCTTGCGGTTGATCGCCCGGGTGACGAGCGCGCCGTGCGGGCCGGTCATGAAGCGGCCGCTCTCCATGAACAGGGCCGGGCAGAAGCCGTGGCGGTCCTGGAAAGCCACGAAGAGGGCGGTGATCTCCTCGCCCATGGCGCCGATGTTCAAGGGGTCGATGCTCCGGCAGGTAGGGGATGCCGAGGCCGCCGCCGATGTTGATGAACTCGAAGCGGATGCCCAGTTCGCTGCCGATGGTCTCCACCAGGTCAAGCAGCATGCGCGCGGTCTCCACCATGTAGCTGTAGTGCAGTTCGTTCGAGGCGACCATGGTGTGCAGGCCGAAGCGTTTCGCGCCCCGGGCCATGGCCCGGCGGTAGGCCTCGACGATCTGCTCGTGGGTGACACCGTACTTGGCCTCCTCGGGCTTGCCGATGATGTCGTTGCCGGTGCGGCGCGGGCCCGGGTTGTAGCGGAAGCAGATCAGCTCCGGCATCTCCGGCACCTTGTCGATCAGGGTGATATCGTCGAGGTTGAGGATGCAGCCGCCCTCGGCCGCGGCGGCCGCGAAGTCCTCCGGGCTGGTGTTGTTCGAGGTGAACATGATCTCCTCACCGCGCGCCCCCAGGCTGCGGGCGAGGAGCAGTTCGGTCTCGGAGCTGCAGTCGAAGCCGAAGCCCAGGTCGCGCATGATCTCCAGGATCGCCGGGTTGGGCAGGGCCTTGACCGCGAAGTACTCGCGGAAACCGGGGATGCCGGAAAAGGCCGCCTGCACCTGGCGGCCGGTCGCACGGATGCCGGCCTCGTCGTAGATGTGGAAGGGCGTGCCGTAGTGGGCGGCGATGGCGTCCAGATGGGGGTAAAGCCGGTCCTTGAAGCCTTGGGGCATCGGCATGGGCGTTCCTCGTGGGTGGGTTTTCAGCCGCGGATGGGGATGCGGGCGGTTTCCTTGTAGGTGAGCAGCACGGTGGTGGTCCGGGTGGAGACCACCTCGCCGATGGGCGCGATCTTTTCGCGGATTACAGCAGCCAGCTCGGCCGTGTCCGCCACCCGCACCTTGACCAGGTAGCAGTCGTCGCCGTCCACGTAGTGGACCTCCTGCACCTCGGGGATGGCGGCCAGTTCACGGCCGGTCTCCGGGCTGTCGCCCACGGTGCGGGTGCGGATCTCGATGAAGGCGATCTGGCGGCGGTCGAACTGGGCCGGGTTGAGCCGCACCTCGTAGCCGTCGATGACCCCCTGGCGCTCCAGCTTGCGGATCCGTTCGAGTACCGCCGAGGGGGCCATCTCGATCCGGCGGGCGATCTCGACATTCGGAATGCGCGCCTTCTCTTGCAGTATCTTCAGTATTTTCAGACTTATATCGTCCAGCATCGGCGTGTCTTCTCCTGCGGCGGCGGTGCGGTGCAGCGGCGACGCGCCCTGCGCGGCAGAAAATACAGCAGCCCGGCACCCCCATCAAGAACAAAATTCAGAATATTTTTCGACAAAAAGAACGGAAAGCGGCATATCGGATTTTCTCTCTAATATATGGCCGCATCAGCCCGATTTTCACAAACGCAGCGGCCGTTGCCGCGACTATCCCCGGCCCGGCACGCTTCTCCTTCGACAGCGGCCGGGTTTGCTGGTATCAAAGGGGATGCCTGCACCGAACCCCGCCGTCCGAGGAGTCGTCGCCCCGATGTCTGCGCTCTATACGATCGTCACCTCTCTTCTGTTGCTCCTTGCCCTGCCGGTCCTGCCGTTTGTCGCCGGCCGGGCCAGGTACCGGCGCCGGCTGCTGGCGCGCCTGGGCGTCGGCCTGACCGGGCGGCTGGCAACGCCAGGCCCGCCCGATGCTGGGCCGTGTTTCTGGGTACACGCCCTGTCGGTGGGCGAGGTCACCTCGGCCCTGCCCCTGGTGCGCGGCCTGCGCGCCCACTGGCCGCAGGCGCGGATCGTCTTTTCGGCGACCACCGCCTCCGGCGACCAGGTGGCCCGGACCCTGATGGAGCCGCTCGGCGCCACGGTCATCGCCGCCCCGCTCGACCTCGGCCCGGTGGCGCCGCGCTTTGTCCGCCTCATCCGGCCGGACCTGTTTCTCCTCGTGGAAACCGATTTCTGGCCCAACTGGCTGCACTGCCTGCAACGGGCCGGGGTGGCGACCCTGCTCGTCAACGGCCGGGTGTCGGCGCAGTCGCACGCCCGCTACCGGCGCTTTGCCCTGTTCTTCCGCCCGATGTTCCGGACCTTCAGCCTGCTCGCCATGCAGACCGCGGCCGACGCGGACAAGATGATCGCGCCTGGGCGTGGACGCGGAGCGGGTCGTCACCCTGGGCAACCTCAAGTTCGCCACCGCCCCGGCCGCCACGGGCCAACCGAACGGCAGCAACCAACCCACCAAGGCGGACTGGGGCTTTGCCCCGGCAGCGTCGCTGTGGATCTGCGGCTCGACCCATCCCGGCGAGGAGGCGATGCTTTTCCAGGCGTATGGGCGGCTGCGCGTCGATCTCCCCGATCTGCAGCTGCTGGTGGCGCCAAGGCGGATTGAACGACGCGGGGAGATCCGCAGCACGGCCCGGGCGCACGGCCTGAACTGCCGCACCCGAACCGGTGACGGCGCGCAGCAGGGTCCGGTGCTCATCCTCGACACCATCGGCGAGTTGGCCGGCTGTTATGCGATGGCCGAGGTGGTGTTTATCGGCGGCAGCCTGGTCGCGGCCGGCGGCCACAACCCACTGGAACCGGCGGCCGCGGGGGTGCCGGTACTCTTCGGTCCGCACATGGAGGATTTTGCCGAGATTGCGGCGGCGCTGACCGCCTGCGGCGGCGGACGTCAGGTCGACTCCGTTGACGCGCTCACAGCGGCACTGCGCGACATCCTCGCTGATCCGGCATTGCGCCGGACCATGGCCGCGGCGGCAGCGGCCTGCGTCCGGGCGAACAGCGGCGTGGTCGAGCACCACATCGAGGCCGTGGCCCGTCTCCTTGCCGGGAGCACCGCCCACCGGTAGGCCTTTATGAACCGGCTGCTGCGCCATCTGACCGACAACCTGCTGGTCAGCGTCACGATCTGCTTCCTGGCCGGCGCCGCCCTGGCCCCCCGGCTGCCCGCGTCCTGGCCGGTGTGGCCCGCCCTGGTGCCGATCGGCCTGAGCGTGCTCGCCGCCCTGCTGACCGGACCGCGTCTGCGCCCCCTCACCGCCCTGCCCTTCTTCCTCCTCATCGGCCTGGTGCATACCCACGCCGCCCTGCACCCTCCCGCCGACCCGCACCACATCGCCAGCCGCATCGCGGAGAAAAGCCGCGTCACCCTGACCGGCCGGATGCTGACCATGGCCGAGGACGACGGCGAAAAGACCCGGTTCGAACTGGCAGCCGAATCGCTGCTGGTCCACGGCAGCGGCAAGGCCGATCAGCCCCGGCCGGTCCGCGGCCGGGTCCAGCTCACCGTGCTGGCCCCGCTCAACGAACGGTTCACGCCCGGCATGCGTGTCCTGGTCATCGCCACCCTGGACCGTATCCGCAACTACCAGACCCCCGGCGCCTTCGACTACCGTCTGCAGATGGCCGCACGGGACATCAGCGTGGCCGGCTGGGTGCGCTCGGCCGGAGAGATCCTGGTGGTGCACGAACCGGAGTCAACCAGGATCGAGCGACTGCGCTTCCTGCCCGAACGGGTGCGGCAGCACCTGTTCGCCTTTCTCTCCCAGCACTTTGAGCGCGATGTGGCGGGCATGTACCAGGCCCTGCTCACCGGCTCGCTCGCCAACGTCCGGCCGGCACTGATCGAGGCCTTCAAGGCGAACGGCTGTTTCCACGTGCTGTCCATCTCCGGGCTGCACTTCAGCCTGCTCGGCCTGTTCAGCGTCGGCCTGTGGACCGTGCTGCTCAAGCGCAGCCAGTGGCTGCTGCTGCACACCCATGTGCCCACCCTGGCCCTGGTGCTGACCGCGCCGGTGCTGCTCTTCTACACCGGCATCGCCGGCATGAACATCCCGGCCGTGCGCGCGCTGATCACCGCCCTGCTCGTGCTGTTCGCCGCGGTCCTGCGGCGGCAGCGGTCGTTTGGGCCGCTCATCGCCGCGGCCGCGCTCATCGTTCTCGCCTGCTCACCGCTCGCCCTGTTCACCGCCTCGTTTCAGCTCAGCTTTGCCGCGGTGCTCGCCATCAACCTCATCTACCCGCATCTGCCGGCCTTTGCCGCGGACAGGCAGGACAGCCGGCCGCGCCGGGCGCTCGCCCTGGTCCAGTCCCTGCTGCTCGTCTCGGTGGCCGCCACCCTGGGCACCCTGCCCTTCATGCTCCACCACTTCAACCGGCTCTCCCTCATCGGGCCGCTGGCCAACCTGGTGATCGAACCCCTGCTCTGCCTGTGGGCCCTGCCCTGCGGCCTGCTCGCCATCCCCTTTGTCGGCGTGGCCCCGGGGGTGGCGGTGCTTCTTTTCAACCTCGGCAGCGGCGGCTTGCGGCTGGCGCTCTGGCTGACCGAGCTGACCGGAGCCCTGCCCTGGGCGTCGGTGTGGACGATCACCCCGAACGCGCTGGAGATAATCCTGTTCTTCGCGATGCTCGCCCTGCTCCTTGGTCCCGGGGCCACCCGCCGTCACCGAATGGCGGCGCTCGCCCTGTTCGTTCTCCTCGCCGGCTCGTTCACCCGCTCGCTCTGGCCCGGCGCCGGGGAACGGGAAACGCTGCGGGCCACCCTGCTCGACGTGGGCCAGGGATCGTCCACCCTCCTCGAACTGCCGGACGGCCGGACCGTGCTCGTCGACGGCGGCGGCTACGAATCCGACCGGTTCAACGTCGGCGAAGCGATCATCGCCCCCTTTCTCTGGCAGAAACGGATCTGGCGGCTCGACACCCTCGTCGTCACCCATCCGCACAAGGATCACTACAACGGGCTGCCGTTCGTGTTCGACCGTTTCCGTCCCGGGCAGGTGATCGTCAACGGCGATTCGGGCGAGGAGCCGGCCTACGGTCGGTTGCTGGAACGGATGAGAGAACTAGGCACGCCGGTGCAGGTGGCGCGGGCGGGGGACATCCTGATGAAAGGGGAGAACCTGACGCTGACCTGTGCGGGCATGCACGGCCTGCTCGACGAAGGGATGCACTGGTCGACCAACGACCGCAGCATGGTGCTGCACCTGCGCTACGGACAGCGCAGCCTGCTGCTGCCCGCCGACATCAGCGTGCCGGCCGAGGACAGGCTGGTGGCCGCGGGCCGCGACCTGCACAGCGACGTGCTCGTGGCCCCGCACCACGGCAGCGCCACCTCGGCCGGACCTGCGCTCATGGGCGCGGTCTCGCCCGCGGTGGTGGCCGTGTCGGTGAGTCGGGCGCGCCGCGGTACCCTGCCGGCGCCGGAACATCTGCAGGTCTGGCGGGCACAGGGCCGGACGGTGATGACCACCGGTGACCAGGGAACGCTCGTCCTCAGCACCGACGGCCACGACCTGCGCCTTGTCCCGTTCACAGGCAAGCCCATGAACTTCCGGGCAAAAGACGGCATGGTCGTACGGGAAAACTGAGTCTTGATGCGCCCGGCGCGATGCGGTATTTTATCTCGTCCCTGCCCTTCCCCCCTCCTCTCCGGACCGGTTCGATGATCACCTTTGGCAGAAAATGTCCCGCCTGCGCCAGTCGTCATGTGGTCGCCGCCCCCGGCGGTTCCCGGCCGGGAGCCTTCCCGCTCGCCAGGCGCTGCGCCTGCGCCGACTGCGGCCAGCAGATGGTCTGCCTGCCGGGATTCTCCCGCACCATCGAGCACCGGCACCACCTCCGCCAGCGGCTGCCGCCCTTCTTCCTGGTGCGCCTTCCCGGACAGACAACCCGCTTCGCCCGCATCCGCAACATCAGCGAGGACGGCATCTGCTTTGTGAGTCCGGCCGAGCAAACGCCCCCGCCCGGCCGCATCCTGCTCGACCTCTACAACTGCAACGACGGCTCGTCGCTCGAGCTGCTGCCTGCGGAAATCGTCGCCACCCGGGAGTCGCACCTGGACAGCAACGGCATCAGCACCACCGTCATAAACAGTTGTGCCCGGTTCACGAGCCTGAACCGGGCACAGAAAAAGGTGCTGCGCGCCTGCATCGCCCGCTACGGCAGCATCTGAGCGGACGGGGCGACAGGATCAGACCTCGGTGAAGTCCGAGGGCTGACGTTTCAGGTATTTGAGGAACTTGGCCTTCTCGATACTGTTGATGTAGGCATCCTCGCCGCTGATCTTTTTCTTTTCCACCAGTTCGAGCAGGGCGTCGTCCAGGGTCTGCATGCCGTATTTCTTGCCGGTCTGCATGGTCGAGGCGAGTTGGTAGGTCTTGCCCTCGCGGATGAGGTTGCGCACCGCCGGCGTACAGATGAGCACCTCCAGTGCGGCCACCCGGCCCTTGATATCGATCCGCTTGAGCAGGGTCTGGGACACCACCGCCTTGAGCGCGTCGGCCAGGGTGGAGCGCACCTGCCCCTGCTGCTCGTGGGGGAAGATCTCGATGACGCGGTCCACGGTCTTCATGGCGTTCAGGGTGTGCAGGGTGCCGAACACCAGGTGACCGGTCATGGACGCCTCCATGGCCAGGGCGATGGTTTCCAGGTCGCGCATCTCGCCCACCAGGATGATGTCCGGGTCCTCGCGCAGGGCGCCGCGCAGGGCCGCCGAGAAACTCTTGGTGTGCGTGCCCACCTCGCGGTGATTGACGATGCAGTTCTGGCTGCGGTGGACAAACTCGATGGGGTCCTCGACCGTGATGATGTGATCCTTGCGGTTCTTGTTGCACTCGTCGATCACCGCCGCCAGCGTGGTGGACTTGCCCGAACCGGTGGGTCCGGTGATCAGCACCAGGCCCTTGGGCAGACTGGACAGCCGCGACACCACCTTGGGCAGGCCGAGCTGCTCGCAGGTGAGGATTTCGCTGGGAATCTCGCGGAACACCGCGCCGATGCCGTACTTCTGCTGGAAGAAGTTGCAGCGGTAGCGCGCCAGCCCGGGGATTTCGTAGGCGAAGTCCATGTCGCCGGTCTCTTCGAAGATCTTGATCCTGTCCTCCGGGCAGATCTCGTAGAGCATGCTTTTGAGCATCTCGTTTTCCAGCACCTTGAACTTGACCCGCTCCATGTCGCCGCGGATGCGCAGAACCGGCTGCTGCCCGGCCATCATATGCAGGTCGGAGGCGCCCTCGTCGTTCATCAACTTGAAAAAAGCGTCTATCTGGGCCATACGTCGTGCTCCTTGAATGTTGCTCAGTGCCGTGCAGCCGCTGCCGCCAGCCGCTGCCGGCCAGTGTTGCCACCGCCTGCCCCGGGGTGTGCTCCGTACGCAAACAGCCTATCGTTTCGCCGTGCGTCCTTTGCCGAACCCGGCAAGATGCTGCCGGGCCAGTTCCGCCTGCTGCGGCGAACAGCCCTGCAGGCTGACGGCCTGCCGGAAGCACCGTTCGGCCTGGCGCTGCCGGCCGGCCAGCTGATGGATGGCGCCGATCAGCAGGGAGGCGGCGACGTGCCCGCGCCGCAGTTTCAGGCAGCGACGCGTGGCCTCGAGCGCTCCCTTAGGGTCGCCGCTGTGAAAAAGCGCCCTGCCCAGCCGGTACCAGTGATCCGCATTGAAGTTGTCCAAGGCCAGGGCCTTTCGGCACAAGGTCAGGCCAAGTTCGAGCCCCTCCCCCTGCTCCACGTAGAGTAGCCCCAGCAGGCTCATGCTGACACTGTCCTGGGGAAAGAGCCGTAACGCCCGCTGACAGGCGACGATCGCCTCCGCCGGCCGGCCGGTTTCCAGGTAATTCCTTCCAAGCAGCCGAAAAAGGAGAAACTCCCGCTCACTGCCGGGCAGGGAGCGCCACTCCTCGAGAATCGGCGTCGCCCGCTCGTGCCGGCCCAGGTCGGTGTACAACCGGGCAATCGAGGAGAGCAATTCCTGCCGACCGGCATCCTCGCCGGCCCGGACGCCGAGCGCCCGTTCGAAGCAGTCCAGGGCCAGCGGAAGCTGTCCCAGGGTCAGGCTGACGTTGCCCAGGTTGACCAGAGCCATGTAATTATCCGGTTCCTGGCCGAGCGCCTCCTGAAAGCAGACCGCCGCCTGTCGTTCCTGGTTGCATTCCACCAGGGCCACGCCCAGGCTGTTGATCAGGTTCACATCTCCGGGCATCCATTTCAGGCCGCGCCGGTATTCCCGGATGGCCGCGCGGTAGTCGCCTTCCTCGAAAAAGACATCGCCGCTGATGTTCAACGTCAGGGAATCAAAGAAAACCACGCTGCCCGGACCGAGAAACGAGGCGTGCAGTAACGCTTTCAGGCAATTGCCAGGCACATCGGTCCGGGCAAAGTCGAGACAGGGCCAGGAGGCGACACCTGCCGACAGAGTTGCCCCGTCCTTCTGCAGGCAACCGGTCTGCACCCGGTCGACAAACTTCCGGATCAGCTGTTCGTCCGGCCGTTCGAACAGCACCAGGGCCAGGTTGTCCGCCATGCCAATGTACCTGCCCATTCCGCGGACCAGGGGCTCGAGGCCCTGTTCCAGGGCGGCGACATCCGTCGCCGATGGCAGAGAGAGCGCGGCCAGGGTAAACGATGGTCGAGCGCGCCACGCTTTTTTCAGTCTGGCAAGCACATCAACCGCGCACAGCTGAAAGGGATGCGTATGCCGCTCATCGGCAGCATCGATGTCACAGAGACCAAATGGCCCCCTTTTCTCGGCGACGACCAAGGCCCGCCATAAACGCTCCAGGTCCTTCTCTCCCCCGCGGCTGGCACCGTGCACCGCGGCGAATCCTATCTGCGCGGTGTGCAGTCCTTCCTGCTTCAGCTGATGCTGGAGATAGTGGGCGGCCTTCAGCGCCTGTTCCCTGCCGCGCACCTCGCGGACGATACCGAACACGCCGAAGCCGAAGGAGAAGCAGAGACCATGGGTCAGAACCTGCAGAAGGTCGGCAATTTCCTTGTTTTTCTGGAGGGTCGCCCCGGCCGAACGGCGTTTCAGGGCCGTGTTGAGGAGAAAAAAGCACAGCTTCGCGCCGACCGCCGCCTGTTGGAAAAATAACTCGGCCGCACGCCGATTGTACAATTCCGTCTCGACATCGATGTAGGCCAGTCGGATTGTCTCGAACCGCTCGGGGAGGTCATGTTGCAGGGTCTGCAGCCAGGTCGGCGAAATTTTTTTCAGCAGGGCCGGGTCGGCTTCGCTGACGGTCGCAAGGGCCCTCTCACCGGACGGCAGCAGCAGTGGCAGGATCAGCCGGTCATCAAGGAGTTGCGGCTCGACCCCCACGATCGTCTCCACAGAACCGGCCGCCAGCGAACCCACCGGATGGCGTAACGGTTGCAGGGAGCCGTCGGCGGCAACAAGACAGAAGCTGACAACGGCAGGTATGGGCAGGCAGCGCTGCACTTCCTGGGCCAGTGGCGCGGCAAGGACGAAGAGATCATCAAGACAGAGCATGGTGCTACGGTCACCTTCCGCGGGGGTTCATGTTTCAAAGGACAGAGCGGCCGCCAGACTCTCGGCGAGCAGTTCGATTTCGTCCTCCACAACGGTCCGCATATCAAGGAGTAACCGGTCCTCTTCCACCCGGCCGATCACAGGTGTCGGCGCCTGCCGCAGGCGTTTCTCAACCAACTGGATTTTCATCGTTTCCGGTTGGATGGCAACCGCCCAACTGGCAATAGCCTGTTCCGGCATGGCGCCACCGCCGACCCGGGATTCGACCGGAAGCAGTTCAAAGCGGCAGGCAGTCGGATGCTGTTCCTGCAACCGGATCAGACAACGCGTGGCCCGACGTGCCACCTCTTCTGCAGGTTCGGTGATCATCGCCAGGGTGGGAATGTCACGGAGCGCCTGTTCTTCATCCAGGTAGAGGCGCAGCACAGATTCCAAAGCCGCGAGGGTGAATTTATCGATCCGAAGCGCCCTGTTTAACGGGTTTTTCTTTATCTGGTCAATGAACTGGCGCTTCCCGAGAAGAATGCCGGCCTGCGGGCCACCAAGCAATTTGTCACCACTGAAGGTGACGATATCCATACCGCTGGCAACAACCTCGCGCACGGTTGGTTCCCTGGCCAAGCCAAACCTGGCCAAATCGATCAGACAGCCTGAGCCGAGGTCTTCCATCACCGGGATGGCGTGCTCCCGGCCCAGTTGCACCAACTCGTTGTTGGCGACCTCGCTGGTGAACCCGATGATGCGAAAATTGCTGCTGTGCACACGGAGTAAAAGCGCGGTCCGCTCGCTGATGGCCTCGTGGTAGTCCCGCAGGTGGGTGCGGTTGGTGGTCCCCACTTCAACCAAGCGGGCGCCGCTTGCCCGCATAACGTCAGGAATACGAAAAGATCCTCCAATTTCAACAAGTTGACCGCGAGAGACGATCACCTCCCTCTCTTTAGCCAGGGTTTCGAGAGCAATAAGCACGGCGGCGGCGTTGTTATTGACCACCAGGGCGTCCTCGGCGCCCGTCAGTTCGCAGAGCACATCGGTCACGCTGTCGTAGCGTGACCCCCGGCGACCCGTGGACAGGTTGTATTCCAGATTCGAATAGTGTTGGGATGCCATGACCAACGTGTCACCTGCCGCCACAGGGAGGCGTGATCGACCCAGATTGGTATGCACGATGACCCCGGTGGCGTTGATAACCCTGGACAATCTGGGCTTATTGTACGCACGGACAAAGGCGATCAGTCCTGCCATCAGGCCATCACGACCCCTGAGTGGCAACGCCTCGGAGCCACCGTAGAGAATGGCCTTTCGGTAGGAATCGAGATACAGGCGGGTACAGTGCTTCAAGCGGGACAGCGGGACGGCGTCGAGCAATTCAGACTGGCCTAGCACCTTCAAACAATCGGTTACATTAGGAATGTTTTTCAGGAGTTGCGAACGATTCTCCATTTCCTTCTCCGGTTGCTGCGGGGGCTGCCGATGTCTGTGTGAAAACGGGGCAATGGTGTAGAACAGGTCTTGTATACGTCAGATCAACAGGGAAAAGCAAAGAAAAAAACACGTCATTTCAATTGGTTTGCATAAAAAGAGAAAAATACGGAACGGACCAGGAAAAAGCCGTTGACAGCATGGCCCGGTTCCTGTATTTTGCCGCCTCGTTGCTTGACGGATGGCTGACACGCTAACGGACAGCAACAAAAAAAGAGTTGACATGAAAACAAAATAATGGTTTAAATGTCGCCTCATCCTGAGCCAAGTGCTCTTGAGAATTGATCTTTGAAAACTGAACAGTAAAAGAGCGGGCCAAGTAGTATTGGTTTGAATTGGAGAGTAAAAAGTCCAATCGAATTGTGATTGGCTAGGATATAAACTGGAGAGTTTGATCCTGGCTCAGAACGAACGCTGGCGGCGTGCTTAACACATGCAAGTCGAACGCGAAAGGGGCTTCGGTCCTGAGTAGAGTGGCGCACGGGTGAGTAACGCGTAGATAACCTGTCCTGGTGTCTGGAATAATATCTCGAAAGGGGTGCTAATACCGGATATTCTTGCTTTCTATAAGGTATGCAAGGAAAGGTGGCCTCTGGAACAAGCTACTGCACGAGGAGGGGTCTGCGTACCATTAGCTAGTAGGTGGGGTAATGGCCTACCTAGGCGACGATGGTTAGCGGGTCTGAGAGGATGATCCGCCACACTGGTACTGGAACACGGACCAGACTCCTACGGGAGGCAGCAGTGAGGAATATTGCGCAATGGGGGCAACCCTGACGCAGCGACGCCGCGTGAGTGAGGAAGGCCTTCGGGTCGTAAAGCTCTGTCAAAGGGGAAGAAGTGCATGGTGGTTAATATCTGTCATGTTTGACGGTACCCTTAAAGGAAGCACCGGCTAACTCCGTGCCAGCAGCCGCGGTAATACGGAGGGTGCAAGCGTTGTTCGGAATCACTGGGCGTAAAGGGCGCGCAGGCGGTTTGAATAGTCAGATGTGAAAGCCCACGGCTTAACCGTGGAAGTGCATTTGAAACTGTCAGACTTGAGTACCAGAGGGGAAAGTGGAATTCCCGGTGTAGAGGTGAAATTCGTAGATATCGGGAGGAATACCGGTGGCGAAGGCGACTTTCTGGCTGGATACTGACGCTGAGGCGCGAAAGCGTGGGGAGCAAACAGGATTAGATACCCTGGTAGTCCACGCTGTAAACGATGTGCACTAGATGTAGGGGGTGTTGATCCCCTCTGTGTCGCAGCTAACGCATTAAGTGCACCGCCTGGGGAGTACGGTCGCAAGATTAAAACTCAAAGGAATTGACGGGGGCCCGCACAAGCGGTGGAGTATGTGGTTTAATTCGATGCAACGCGAAGAACCTTACCTGGTCTTGACATCCCGGAGACCCTTAGGAAACTAGGGGGTGCTTCCATTAGGAAGAATCTGGAGACAGGTGCTGCATGGCTGTCGTCAGCTCGTGTCGTGAGATGTTGGGTTAAGTCCCGCAACGAGCGCAACCCTTGCCTTTAGTTGCCAGCAGTTCGGCTGGGCACTCTAAAGGGACTGCCGGTGTTAAACCGGAGGAAGGTGGGGATGACGTCAAGTCCTCATGGCCTTTATGACCAGGGCTACACACGTACTACAATGGCCGATACAAAGGGCAGCGACACTGCGAAGTGAAGCCAATCCCGTAAAATCGGTCTCAGTCCGGATTGGAGTCTGCAACTCGACTCCATGAAGTTGGAATCGCTAGTAATCGTGGATCAGCATGCCACGGTGAATACGTTCCCGGGCCTTGTACACACCGCCCGTCACACCACGGGAGTCGGTTGTACCAGAAGCAGTTGAGCTAACCGCAAGGGGGCAGGCTGCCAAGGTATGGCTGGTAACTGGGGTGAAGTCGTAACAAGGTAGCCCTAGGGGAACCTGGGGCTGGATCACCTCCTTTATAAGGAAAAATACAAGGCGAGTCCTTGTATGGGATCAACCCTGCTCTATTTACTGTTCAGTTTTGAGAGATCAAGGTCATGGGCCTATAGCTCAGCTTGGTTAGAGCGCACGCCTGATAAGCGTGAGGTCGGTGGTTCAAGTCCACCTAGGCCCACCAGGCATGCTCGAGAGTTTGTTGGGGGTGTAGCTCAGCTGGGAGAGCGCCTGCCTTGCACGCAGGAGGTCATCGGTTCGATCCCGTTCACCTCCACCATATTGAAAGAGTAAGGTTGGGTGTTGAGTGCGAATTCAACATTCAACTTTAAACTTTCAGAGTTTTTGATCTTTGACAATTGAATAGCAGGGTATCTAAATCGTAGAGCCGATGCTGTGCAAGTGGGTCTTAGGACCTCCGCACGGAGGCATCGGTGTACTACACAAGCGTTTAGAGCTAACTTAGTTGTAAAAAGACTTATGGTTAAG
>CAVWHP010000019.1:195000-261625 GCA_963754825.1 uncultured delta proteobacterium
GACCGTGCCGGCGCCATCAACGACATGGTGCAAAGCCACCTGCTGCAGATGGTTGCCCTGGTGGCCATGGCCGCGCCGGCCCATCTCGGCCCCGAGGCCATCCGCCAGGCCAAAATTGACGTGCTCCACCGGATTTCGGTCGACGACCGTTTCCCGCCGGTGATCGGCCAGTACCGGGGGTACGACGCACTGCGCCCCGGATCGACCATTGAAACCTATGTCGAGGCCACCCTGCGCATCGATACGGCGCAGTGGCAGGGCACTCGCTTTGTGGTCCGGACCGGGAAGAAACTCGCCGAAAAGCGCACAGAAATCCGTCTCGATTTCCGACCCACGCGGATGTGCCCCAGTTGCGCGGAAACCATCGAGGCACCCGGCAACCGGTTGACCATCGAGGTCTTCCCAAAGGAAGGCATGCAGCTGCGTTTCAACTCCAAGGTGCCTGGATACGGGTATGACCTCGAGCAGGTGACCGCCGACTACTGTCACAGCTGCCGGGCCATTGGCAGTCGGCCCGAGGCCTATGTCAAGTTGCTCAAAGATGCCCTTGCCGGCGACCATACCCTGTTCGCCGGCTTCGAGGAACTGCGCGAGCAATGGCGCATCGCCGACCAGATCCGGGCCCTGGCCGGGGTGAACCGGCTGATCATCTACCCGCCCGGCACTGACCGAGTTCAAACACACGGAGAGACCACATGTTGAACAACTGGACCCCGGTTTCGCTGCCGATCAGCGAAGAGATGGTGGTCTACAAGGACCAGGACGACAAGCGGCCGCTCATCGAAACCACGAGAACCTTTGCCAGCCACGGCATGCACGAGAGCAGCCTGCACCTGCCCCTGCACACCGGCACCCATGTGGACTATCCGCTCCATGCCCTGGAAGGCGGCAAATGTTCCAGCGACTATCGCCGATTCCCGCTGACCTTCCTCGCCCTGGTGGTGGACCTGACCCCTGCCCCGCACACCACCATTGCCCTGGACCAGGTGCGCTATCTCGCCCTGGAGGGGGTGGAGGCGGTGCTGTTCAAAACCATGGTCGAGCCTGCGGCAAGTTTTGACCCGCAGTTTCCCGGGTTGACATCCGAAGCGGCCGCCTGGCTGGCCCGCTCGCCCCTGCTGTTCGTGGGCACGGACCAGTTGGGCCTCGAACGCGGCCAGCCTGGTCACCCGACCCACGTGCAGTTGCTCGAGCGGGACATCCTCATCATCGAGGGACTCGAGTTGTCACGGATCAGTGGCGGCCGCCGCCGTTTTGCCGCCTTCACCCCTGGCATCCGCGGGGTGGAAGCCGAACCGGTGCTGGTCTATGCGCTCCCCGAAATCTGAGCACCCGCCACGTTCCGCGGATTCGTCGCAGTCCGATCCCAAGGCGTCCACCGAGGCCGGCCGGCTCTACGTCGTGGCTACACCCATCGGCAACCTCAAGGATCTCAGCCAGCGGGTGATCGAGACGCTGACCACCGTCGACCTGATCGCCTGCGAAGACACCCGCCACACCCGCAACCTGTGCCGGCACCTGCAGATCGACACCCCGCTGACCAGCTATTTCCGTGAGAAAGAGCAGCAGAAATCCGAACAGTTGCTCGCCCGACTGCTGGCCGGCGAGCATATCGCCCTGGTGTCGGACGCGGGCACGCCAGCCGTGTCCGACCCGGGCGCCGTGCTCATCACCAAAGCACGGCAGGCGGGCGTGGGGATCGTTGCCATCCCGGGACCGTCAGCCCTGACAGCAGCCCTGTCTGTGGCCGGACTGCCGCAGACCGGCTTTTTCTTCGCCGGTTTTCCGCCGGCCAACAAATCCGAACGCCGCCAACTGCTGCGCACCCTGGCCGCCCTGCCCTACCCGCTCATCTTTTTCGAATCGCCGCACCGGATCCGCTCCTCCCTGGCGGACATGGAGGACGTCCTCGGCGACCGCCAGGCCCAGCTGTTCCGTGAATTGACCAAGATCTACGAGGAATGCCTGCAGGGGAGCCTCTCCGCCCTGGCGGCACGGGTCGAAGGCGGCATCAAGGGGGAGTTGGTGCTCATCGTCGAGGGCGCCTCCGGCCGACCACCGGGCGACCGTCCCGGGGAGATCGACGACCTGCTCCGCTGGTACCGGGACGAACTCCGGGCGAGCGTCAAGGACGCGGTCCGCGCCGTGGCCGAGGATCTTGACCTGCCCCGTTCACAGGTGTACAAAAAAGCGCTGGCGGTCTGGCAGGAGGAGCATTGAGTCGACAGGGCCGCCGGCCCGCCGCAGCATCGCAATAACGCCCGCGCAGCACGGCCTTTCACCCGCGCATCGCCTCTCTGCCGGTTTCCCGGCGCAAACGAACCCGAGCCCATTATGCACCAAACGACCGCAGCCGTTGCCAACTGCTCCTCGGCCGAACAGGCCCGCCTGCTGAACGCGGCCTGCCGCGCCGCCCTCGCGGCCGGCGCCATTCTCCGGGACCGCTACGAACAGCCGCACGACATCACCCTGAAGGGGGCCATCAACCTGGTGACCGAGGCGGACCTGGCGGCCGAGGCCGCCATTGTCGCCCTGCTGGCCTCGGCAACACCGGAGGTGGCAGTCATGACCGAAGAGACGGCGGCCACGCACAGCCTGGAGCGGTCCGGCCGCTTCTGGGTGGTTGATCCGCTCGACGGCACCACCAACTTCGCCCACGGTTTTCCCCTCTTTGCCGTGTCCATCGCCCTGCTCGACCACGGTCGGCCACAGGCAGCGGCCATCTACCTGCCGATTCTCGACGAGCTGTTCTGCGCCGTCCGCGGCGCCGGCGCCTGGCTGAACGGCCGGACGATCCGGGTCACGGACACGGCCGAGCTGATCGCCTCGCTCATCGCCACCGGTTTTCCCTACGAGGTCGAGCGCACCCTGCCAGCGGTTCTGCGGCAGCTGGCCGCCATGCTCACCCGGGTGCGGGACATCCGCCGGGCCGGGGCCGCGGCCGTGGATCTCGCCTATGTCGCCTGCGGGCGGCTGGACGGCTTTTACGAGATGTGCCTGCAGCCGTGGGACACGGCCGCCGGCTGGCTGCTGGTCGAGGAGGCCGGCGGCCGGGTGAGTGATTTCAGCGGCGCCCCCTACTCGGTCTTCCAGGCGGAGATCCTGGCCAGTAACGGCAAAATACACGACGGCCTGCAGACCCTCCTCCATGAGTAACCGGGCCGGCGGCCGCGCCGGGAACACCGCCCTGTCACCCTGGCTGCTGCACGGCAGCATGCTCGTCTCGGCAGTGCTCGTTTCCACCTCGTTTCCGGTGGGCAAGGCGATCACGCCGTTCATGGACCCGGTGCTGCTCACCCTGATCCGTTTCTGTCTGGCGGCCCTGCTCTTCGCCCCGTACGTCCGCCGCCGCTTCGGCCTGGCCAACCCGGGCCTGGCGGCGTTGGGCCGCTACAGTCTGGTCAGCGTCGCCCTGGTCGGCTTCTTCTGGCTTATGTTCCTCAGTCTCAGGTACACCAACTCCCTGCACACCGGCGTACTGTTCACCATGGTGCCGGGCATCTCCGGTATCTACAGCTGGTTTCTCTTGCGGGAACGGTTGGGCCCGTGGCGCATTCTCGCCCTGCTGCTCGCCATGGTCGGCGCCCTGTGGGTGATTTTCGAAGGGGAGGTGGCGCAACTGCGCGCCTTGCAGTTCAATCGGGGGGACCTGCTCTTTTTCGGCGGCTGCCTGCTCATGGCCCTGTACACGCCGCTCGTCAAACTGCTCCACCGCGGCGAGCCCATGGCGGTGATGACCTTCTGGATCCTGGTCACCGGCTGCGGCTGGCTGCTCCTCTTCACCCTCCTCAAGCCCCCGGCCGAGCTGTTCGTGCCGGTACCGGGCCAGGTCTGGGCCGGTATCGCCTACCTGGCCGTGTTCACCACCATCATCACCTTTTTCATCTCCCAGTGGGCCACCCTGCATCTCGGGCCCACCCGGGTGATGGCCTACTCCTACCTCTATCCGCCGCTGATCGTGTTTATCGACTGGTCGCTTTCCGGCGCCCTGCCCGACCTGCGCACCCTGGCCGGCGTACTCATCATCCTGCCGGCCATGTATGTGGTCCAGCGGGGCGACAACACCGCGGTGCGCTGACCGGGCCGGCGACTGCGTCTCAGGCTGGCGGGGATTCCGCCGGTGCGGCGGCCGGGGTTTTTCCGGTCACCGCCCTGCGTTGGCCGTGCCGGTGACACGGCAGATCGCCGCCAGCAGTTCCTCGTCCGGGCAGGGCTTGGCCAGGAAGGCCCGCACCCCCAATTGGCCGGCCCGCTCCCGCTCCTGCCTGCCGGTGCGTGAGGTGCACATGATCACCGGAATATTCCTGCGGGTGGGCATGGTTGCCAGTCTGGCGAGAAACTCGAAGCCATCCAGGCGCGGCATCTCCAGATCGAGCACGATGCAGTCCGGCCAGAGTTCGGCCAGTTGGTGGACCGCCTCCAGCCCGTCCCGGGCCTCCACCGACCGCCAGCCCTGGGACGTGACCAGGCGACTGACCACCCGCCGGACCGAGAACGAGTCGTCCACCACCAGCACGGTCAACGGCCGGCTGATATCCAGTTGGATCTCCGGCGCGTCCTCGTCCGCGGGGAGCCTGGATGCGCGGATCAACCTGGCCGGGTCGAGCACCGGCACCACCCTGCCCTCACCGAGCACCGCTGATCCGGTCACTCCGGGCAGGGCGCGCTGATGCGACCCGAGTCCGCGGAGGACAATATCCTGCCGGCCGACGAGACGCGGCACGGACACCGCCACCGACCGCCCGTCAACGAAAAACACCAGCACCACCGGTCGCGGCGCCTCCACCGGATCCTCGACCTGACCAAGCAGGGTCGGCAGAGAGTACCAGGGCAGGGTTGCGCCCTCGAGGCGGACCGTACCCTCCTCCCAGGAAATATCGGCAGGGTCCACCCGATGCACCTGACGGATATCGCTCAGGGCAAAGGCCCAGAGCGCCTCGCCGCTCTCCACGAGCAACGCCCGGACCACCCCCATGGTCAGCGGCAGCCGGATGACAAAGGCGGTGCCGACGCCGGGCCGGGTTGCCACACCAACAGTCCCCCGCAGGTCGCGGACGTTCTCCCGCACCACATCCAGCCCCACCCCCCGGCCTGACATCTCGCTGACCGTGCGGGTGCTGAAGCCGGGAGCAAAAATCAGGTCGGTGAGCTGGCGTTCATCCATATCCTCCGGACGAAGGGATGGATCGTAGCGACGCGCCTTGTCCCTGATGGCCGCGAAATCCAGGCCGCGACCGTCATCGGCAAAGCGGATGACCACCTGGTCCCCCTCGCGCCGGCCACTCAGACGGAGGGTGGCCACCGCCTCCTTGCCATGGGCAATGCGTTCCTCCGGCGGCTCGATGCCGTGATGGACGGCGTTGCGGATCAGGTGCATGAGGGGATCGGCGAGCTTTTCCCAGACAACCCGGTCGAGTTCGACCTGCTCACCCGAGACTGTCAGCTGCACCTGCCGACCGAGGCGCGCGGCTGCGTCCGCCACGGTGCGGCGCAAGCGCGGTGTGAGGAGTGCCAGCGGACTGAGCCGCGCCTGCAGCAGCTGGGTCTGCAGGTCGCGGGCGAGCCGCTGCTGAGCGTTGAGGTCGGTCTCCAGACTGCGGTGGATCTCAGCCAGGCCATCGCGGATGGCGGCAGCGTCGGCGGCCGATTCACCGAGGGCCTGGACGATCAGTGCCAGCCGGTCAACGGGGTCCGAGTCTGCGTTCGAGGCACCTTGGTCGGTGACGCCCGCGGGGAGGGAGGGACGGGCCAGCGGTAGACCGGAGGTCCCGGCCGCGGAAAGGTGCGCCAAGGCGGCGGCTCTCTTGCTCAGCCGGTTTGCCGCCTCTTCGAGTTCCGTGACGGCGGTGGAGAACCGCTCCAGGCCACGGCCCAGGCCGCTGCTGTTGGCAAGCAGGTCATTGCCCAGGCCGATCAGGGTATCCAGCTGCTGTCGCTGGATGCGCAGGGTCGTGCCGCCGAACGGCGCCCGCTCGGCCGGCGGGGCCAGGTCTGCGGGGGTGCCGGTCACAGGGACCGCAGGCACCGTCGTTCCGGCCTCGGCCGTTGCCCCGCCGCCCTCCAGACGGGCGAGCACCGTGTCCCGCCTGGTCGGGGGCGCCTGTTCCGGCGACGCGACCAGCAGGCCGAGCAGATCCAGAGCCTCGGCCAACCCTGCCACGGCCGCCGGGTCAAGGGTACGGGTGCCGTCGTGCAGCCGGTCGAGGAAGTCCTCCACCCCATGGGCATAGGTGGCCACCTCATTGAGACCGATGACCGCCGAGGCCCCTTTGATGGTGTGGACCGCCCGCCGAATGGCGGCGATCTCCTCCCGGTGGGCCGTGACTGCGGCGTCACCTTCGTCCTCGCCGGGCGTCTGCAGCCGCTGCAGCGCCTGCTGCAAGGTCTGCAAATGCTCCTCCGCCTCTTCGTGGAAGCCGATGAGCAGTTGCTCCCACTCCGCTTCGCTGAACAGGGGACCACGGACCGGCGTGGCCTGCGGCACGGGTTGCTCGGCAGCCGGTGCCCTCGCCTCGTCGGCTTGCGCGGCAGACAGCCCCCTCGCCTCGTCGGGTTCCTCAGCGAACAACTCGGCCGGCACCTCGAGTTCTTCGGCGAGCAGACGATCTATTGCGTCCTCGAGGTCGCTCCCCGCCGGCCCATCCTCCGCCGCTGGCCCGGCCATCACGCAGGCGGCCAGATTCTCCCGGGTGCGGGCGAGCAGCTGGCTGTGGTCCGCCGATTCGCCTCGCTCCACCCCCCGGATCAGTTCGTCGAACCGCGCCACGGTCTCAGCCAGAACGGCAACGAGCGGCCGCGGCACATCCGCTCCGGCCGGAACACGCTCCAGACCACTTTCCAGGCAGGCCGCCAGCTGACTGACGATGGTAACGCCGGCCTCGGCCGAGGCCTTGTGGAGGCTGTGCACCAGGCGACGCACCTCGGTCCGGGCCGCGGGGTCCGTCGGGTCCACCGACAGGGCGCGAAGGGTGTCCATGAGCAGCGGCAAGGAGGAACGCACCTCGCCAAGGTTCCCGACGAGGACGCTGTCGGCCTCTGAACGCGTCATCAGTCCCTGCCTCCGTGGGGTGCATCGGTCTCCACCCGGCCCAGCAGGCCGGTCAGTGCCGTACCGGCGAGCAGCAAGGACAGGGTGCCGGTCCCCTGGTCAACGGGCCCTGGTCGGCTGTGCTCACCCATGCTGCAACTCTCCCGGAAAAAGAAAACCCTGCCCCGCTGTGGGGGCTCAGAGGTGTTTTTCGATCTCGGCGATCATCCGGTCCGGATCGAAGGGTTTGGTCAGGTAGGCGGCGGCACCGGCCAGGCGGCCTCGCACGCGGTTCAGGAAGCCGTCCTTGCTGGTCAGCAGGACGACCGGGATCTCTTTGAATTTCTTATTTTTCTTGAGGATCGCGAGGAGCTCGTAGCCGTCCATTTTGGGCAGGACAACATCGAGCAGGATCAGGTCCGGCCGTTCCTCGCTGATCCGGCTGAGCGCCTCGACACCGTCAGTCGCCTCGGCCACCCGATAGCCATGGCGGCCAAGGGTGATGCTGATCACCTTGCGGGTGGTGCCACTGTCCTCCACCACCAGCACCAGGCGGGTGCTGTCCCGGACCTCGACCAGTGGTGCCACGGCTGGTCGTGTCACCGCCGGGGCTTCGCCAACGGAGCGGTGCGCGAGGTGGTCGAGCAGCAGTTTGAGCTGGTCGGCGAACACCTTCCTGTCCGGGGCGATCTTCGCCGCCTTGTCGAAACACTGCAGGGCCTCGCGGTACAAGCGGCTGTTGAAGGTGGTCAAACCGAGGCAGTAGAGAGCCGACAGGCTGCGCGGGTACCGCCGCACCATCTGCAGGTAGCGGTCGCGGGCCTCGGCCAGGCAGCGTGGATCACCGGTGGCCGCGCGGGCCAGCGTCTCCCGGCTGATGAGCAGGTGCCCCCGGCAGTAGGGGCAGGTGGTGGTCGAGCGGTTCACGGGCGCCCAGCAGAAAGCGCATTTGCTGACCACGTTGCCGTTCAGGTGCACCGCGGCCGCCTTGAATTTCTGCCGCTCCTCCTGCACCAGCGCATTGCCGGGATCAAGGGCGGCCGCCGTGTCCAGGGCCTTGCGCATGATCTCGACATTGCCCTGTACCCGGGAGTACCACACCCAGCCGACCGCGTCGGTGCGGTGCTGCCTCAGGTACTGGACCAGGTCCTGGTGCGCCTCCCGGTACTGCAGAAGTTGTGCCTTGTCGATGGCCCCGGCGAGCAGGGTCTGGCCGGATTCGTCGAGCGTGCTGCGCCGCTCATCCTTGAGTCTCGACACCTCGAGGAGGATGTTGATGAGCGAGCGGTCGATGGCCCGGGCGCGTGGTCGCAGCGGCAGGAGTTCGATCTGCACGTCGTCCCAGAGAAGGATCTCGGTGGCCGCGTCCAGCCCCTGCAGCGTCTCGATTTCGGCATCGATCAGCTCGCCCTGGTCGATATCGAGCAGGCCGGTGCGGTCCTCTTTGTGTACCCGGAGGGTCTGCGATTTTTTCTCGAGAGAAAAAATCTGCAGGATGTTCTCCAGCGAGAAGCCTTCTATTTTCTGGGTGATAGTCGCCATTCGCCTGAGTGCCCGAAACGTGCCGCCCTTGCCTGCTCCAGTTGCGCCGGCCCGGGAGGCGGCCGGCCTGGCAGCGGCAACGGACGGGACAGCGGGGCGCTGTCAGCGCCCCTTTCTGAGAAAATTGTGCGGAAAAAAGAAAGAAAAAGCAAAAGGAAAATCACCGGGCAGGCGACCGGGCGGCAGCTGCGGTCAGGCCGGCGGAGTCGGTCAGAGAGCGCGTTTCCCCTGCGGCGGAAGGGCTTGGGCGACTGTCTCCCGGCTCGCCGGCGGTCAGACGAGCACCTCGGCCAGCATCAATTCGACGATGTCGAGGCCGCCGTGCCAGAAGGCCGGGTCGTTGAGATCGATGGCAAAGGGCGCCAGCAGTTCCTGCGGCGTGCGGCTGCCGCCGGCCCGCAGCAGATCGAGGTAGCGATCGACAAAGGGTGGCCCCTCCGTCAGGAAGCGGGCGTAGAGGGCGAGCACGAGCAGTTCGCCGAAGGCGTAGGCATAGACGTAGCCCGGCGTGGCCAGGAAATGGGAGATATAGGCCCACCACAGGCGGTAGTCGTCGCGCAGGGTGAGCGTGTCGGCGAACATCGGCCGCTGGGTGGCGAGCCACAGCTCGCCGAGCTGCTGCCGTGGACAGTTCGCCCCGCTGCCGTCCCTCGTGTACGGCCGCCTCGAAGCGATGCATGGCCACCTGGCGGAAGACCGTGGCAAAGATCGATTCGAGCTTCTGGCAGACAAAGGCCCGCCGTGCCTCCGGGCTCGCGATCAGATTGACCTGGGCCTTGAACACGAGCAGTTCGGCGAAAACCGAGGCGGTCTCGGCCAGCACCAGCGGCGTGTCACTGTTGTAGAAGCCACGGGCCGCGGCCAACTGCTGATGCACGCCGTGGCCGAGTTCGTGGGCCACGGTGGCCACGTCGCGCAGGTTGCCGGTGTAATTGACCAGGATATACGGGTGCGCCTCGGGCACGCAAGGGTGGGCAAAGGCCCCGCCCCGCTTGCCCGGCAATACCGGCGCATGGATCCAGCGCTCCACAAAGAACCGCTCGGCAATGGCGGCCATCTCCGGTGCGAAGGCGGCAAAGGCCGAGAGCACGATCTCGCGGCACTGGTCCCAGGTGACCTGTCCTTCCTCGCCGCCGGGCACCGGCGCGTAGCGGTCGTAGTCGAACAGCTCGTCCACGCCAAGCAGCTCCCGCTTGCGGGCATAGTAGCGGTGGGCGATATCGTTCCGCGCGGTGACCGCGGCCACCAGGGTGTCCACGGTACGGTCCTCGAGTTCGTTGGCCAGGTTGCGGGCTCTGATCAGGATGGATAGCGCCGCAGCCGGTCGTCGATCATCTTCTCCGCCGCGAGCGTGTTGAAGATGTGGGTGAGCAGATGGAGGTTTTCACGCAGACCCGCGGTCAGTTCGTCAGCCCCGCGCCGGCGCACAGCCCGGTCCGGGTGATGAAGGTCGCTGAGCACCTCTTCCTCGGTGCGGCCGTCCACGCCGAAGCGCAGATGCCCGAACAGTTTGTCGAACAGCAGGTTCCAGGCACTGCGGCCCACCGGGCGGAGTTCCTGGAGGAGTTCTTCCTCCGCGCCGCTCAGTTGGTGCGGGGCGAACTGGCGCAGGGCGCGCAGGTAATGGCGATACCGCTCGAGTTCCGGCTGGCCGAGCAGGTGTTCGGCCCGGGCCGGGTCGAGACGGTTCCATTCCAGGGCGAAAAACACGGTCTGCCGGCCCACCCGGGCGGCGAGTTCCTCCACCTGCTGGAGCAGGGCCGAGGCGGCCGCGTCCCCGGTCTGGGTGATAAAGTGGAGAAAGGCGAAGGCCTCGAGCCGGGCGAGCAGGCAGTCCACCTCTTCCAGGTCGCCGACCAGCCGGTGGAGCGCAGCTGCATCGAGTTCCGCCACCCGGCCGGCAAAGCCTGCGGCCAACTCCACCGCGGTCGCATGGCAGCGGTCCAGGTCGCGGCGGATTTCCGGTGCGTCCGCAGACGGGTAGAGGGCGCGCAGGTCCCAGAGAATCTCGGCGGTGCCGAGTTGTGCTGTGGTGTCGGTGGTCATGGAAGTGTTCCTGATGGTTGCCGGAGCGACGGGCGGAATCGCGGCGGCACTTGGCGGTGGGCGGCGCGGGCACACAGCGCCGCCAGCCGCCGGCGCCGCGACCGGGCGGGAAGCGGAGGGCGGCTCAGGCGCGGTCGCGCAATCCGGCGATGAACGGTCCGACCGCCGCCGGTCCCCGGGCGTCGACCAGCTTGATGGTGGCAGTGCCGATCACGGCCATGTCGGCCTTGCCGGTGAGCAGGGCCACGTCCTCGCGGCTGCTGATACCGAAACCGACCGCCAGCGGCAGGTCGGTGGCCCGACGGCAGCGGGCCAGGTAGTCGTCCAGGCTGGCGTCGAAGGTGGTCTGTTTGCCGGTGACCCCGCGCCGCGCCACGCAGTAGACGAAACCGGCGCCCTGGGCCGCCACCTCGCGCATGCGCTCGTCCGAACTGGTGGGCGTGAAGAACTGCACCGGCGCCAGTCCCAGTTCGCGGCTGGTCGCCAGGTAGGATCCGCCCTCCTCGGGCGGCAGGTCGGGAACGATGGTGCCGCAGAAACCGATGTCCCGGGTCCGCTGGAGAAAGGCGGTCTCGCCGTACTTGAAGAGGATGTTGTCGTAGGTCATGAACAGGAAGCGGACCTGCGGGTGGGCGGCGGCCACCTCCTGGCCGAAGCGGAAGCACTCCTCCACGCTCGTGCCCTGCTCCAGGCTCCGCTGGCCGGCGCGGAGGATCACCGGGCCGTCGGCGATGGGCTCGGAAAAGGGGATCTGCAGTTCGATGCAGTCCACCCCGTTGGCCGCCATCTGCCCGATCACCTCGCGGTTGACCGCCAGCGAGGGGTAGCCGAGCATCAGGTGGGTCATGAGCAGGATGCTCTTGCTTTCCAGCCGTTTTTTCAGTTCGCGTTCCAGGTCCATGCTCGTCGTCTCTCTCGAAACGGCCCGTGTCGGCGGGCCGGTCAGTGTGCGCTGTAGTCCTTTGCCCGGCCGACGATGAACGCCTTCCAGGACGGGTCGTCGAAGGCGTGGGCAATGGTGAAGATGTCCTTGTCGCCGCGGCCGGACATGTTGATGATGATCGCCTCGTCCGGCGCGCAGCTGCGGGCGCCTCCTTGAAGGCCTGGACAAAGGCGTGCGCCGACTCGAGGGCCGGGATGAGCCCCTCGGTGCGCATGGTCAGGCTCAGCGCCTCGACCACCTCGTGGTCGGTGGCCGCCTCGAAGCGCACCCGGCCCCGGTCGCCGCAGGTCGGCGAGGATGGGCGAAACGCCGACGTAGTCGAGGCCGGCGGCGACGGAGTGGGTGTCGCTGCATCTGCCCGTCGCGGTTCTGCAGAAAGTAGGTCTTGTAGCCCTGGGCCACGCCCGGGGAGGAGCCGCGCCGCCGACCAGGCGGGCGGCGTGCTGGCCGCTGGCGAGCCCATTCCCGCCTGCCTCGACGCCGACCAGCTCCACCCCGGGTTCGTCGAGGAAAGCCCTGGAAGATGCCCATGGCGTTCGAGCCGCCGCCCACGCAGGCGTAGATCCGGTCGGGCAGCCGGCCCGTGCTGCTCGAGGATCTGGCGCGCGCGCCTCCTGGCCGATGATCGACTGGAACTAGGCCACCATCTCGGGAAGGGATGCGGGCCGCAGACCGTGCCGAGCACGTAGTGGGTGTCGTCCATGTTGGCCACCCAGTCGCGGAAGGCCTCGTTGATGGCGTCCTTGAGGGTGCGCGAGCCGTCCGTCGACCGGCACCACCTTGGCGCCGAGCTTCTCCATCCAGAACACGTTCGGCCGCTGCCGGCGCGACGTCCACCTCGCCCATGTAGATGGTGCAGTCGAAGCCGAACTTGGCGGCCATGGTCGCGGTGGCCACGCCGTGCTGGCCGGCGCCGGTCTCGGCGATCACGCGCCTCTTGCCCATGCGCCGGACCAGCAGGCCCTGGCCCATGACGTTGTTGGCCTTGTGGGCGCCGGTGTGGTTGAGGTCCTCGCGCTTGATGTAGATGCGCGCCCCGCCGAAGTGGCGGGTGAGGTTCTCGGCGAAGGTGAGCGGCGTCGGCCGGCAGGAGTAGTTGCCCATGAGCTCGACGTACTCCTGCCAGAAGGCGGGATCGGCCCGGGCCTCCTCGTAGGCCCTGTTCAGGTCGGCAAAGGTTGCCTGGAGGACCTCCGGTATGAACGCCCCGCCCCACTCGCCAAAATATCCCTTCTTCATAGTGTCCCAGTCGTTGCAGATAGTGTTCGCGCCGGTTGCCGGCCCCGGTTGTTGTAGCACGTTGCCGGTCAATCTTCAGTGGTTTTCTCGCCGCCCGTCCGGGAAACCCCGCTCAGCCCAGCTGGCCACGGCAGGCCACGGCAAAGTCCTCGGGGTAGTGGCCGAGGATGAAGCGTCCCTCGGCCTCGCTGAACGCGCCCATGGACCAGGGCAGCTTGGGCAGGAAGGCGTAGAGCAGGCGCTGGCCGTTGGTCAGGCCGAGCCGCTTGGGGTACTCGATGCTCGGTGACCAGGGCGGCGCCGAGCCCGGCGAGCACCTGCTGGGCTTTGAGGATGCCCAGGTCGATGGATCGGCGTACGGCCGCGTCCGCCTCGACCACGTTGCCCACCGGGCCGACCGGGCTGTCGGCGATGACCATCATCTGCAGTTCCCACTGGGAGACCTGGGCCTTGGGCACGAACAGGAGCACGTGGTCGTCCTCCCAGACGATGAGCGAGCGTTCGCCCGGGCCGCCGTCGGTGCGGGTGTTGGCATCGATGGCGCGCCGGTAATCGGTGAAAAAGTCGGAGTCCCAGTGCCGGCGGTAGCGCTCCACCACCTCGGCCACCTGGTCGCCGCAGTGGTAGGCCGGATGGCGGCCACCATCGGCATCGTTCACCCACTGCGGCACCAGGGCGTACTGCTGGTGGATCATCTGGTGCGAGGCGTGCAGCCGGTAGCCAGTGGCGGAGAAATCGTAGCCGAAGTTCCAGCCCCAGAGGGTGGCCAGCTGCTCCAGCCGCTCCGGATCGTCCGCCAGGGCGCGGACGATGCCGAGTCGCAGCGCTTCAAGTTCTTCGCCGCTCAGCCGTCGCCGGCGCACCGGCAGTTCGAGCCCCAGCCGCTCGGCCAGACTGACGAAGACGCGCTGGTAGTAGAGGAAGCGCAGCCCCGCCATGTCGGTAGCGGACAGGTCGGCGATGCGGTAGCGGATGGCGGTGTGGGCGAAATTGGCGGCATAGTGGCCGTAGGGGATGTACGAGTTGGCGCGCAGGTACTCGAACACCCCGGTGCGGTCGTCGTAAAAATCACCGACGATGGCACTGTCGCCCTGGACCCCGGGCCGCAGCACCATCACCTCCTTGTAGCGGTCGGGCAAGTGCGGGTTGTTGGCCACGGTCTCGAACAGCTCGAAATCATCGATCACCGCCCGGGGCACACCGTTTATCTCCTCGTAGCCGAGGCCGACCACCTCACCTGCCTCGTCCTTCACCAACCGACAGCAGGACTCGGCCAGCCAGACCAGTTCCTCGGGGTCGGTTGAGGTGGCGGCCAGGGCGTGGCGCAGCGGCAGCGGCAGGGTGGCGATGACAGCGCGCGCAGCCGTCGAAGAACAGTGCTCCCCCAGCGACTGGCGCAGGGACACCGGCCCAGGCGGGTGGATGCGGATCAGGCCGGGGTCTGCCGCCCGGGCCGCGGCCCAGCCCGCATCGATGAAGGTGCAGCCGCGAAACGGCAGGGCGTTGACGATCTCGTAGACGGGTCGGGCGCGTTCGACCTCGATGTCGCCGGCCGGGAAATTGGCCGCGTTGCCGACCCCGCGGCCGCCGGCCAGGGTGCCGAGGACGCAGGGATGGTCGTGCTCGCGCAGGTTGCGCACGCGGTACCCGGGGGTGTGGATGCCGACCCGGAAGCGCCCCTCCGGGGTGATGGACGTGTGCAGCATGGGGTCCCTCTGTCGGAAACGATGCGGTGTCGCTCCCGGCCGGGCGAAGCGACGGACGCGGGAGGATTCCCTTGTGCCGGCCGGCCGTTTGGCGCATAATACCCGCGGGAGCGGTTGTCATGCTTACCACCGGGGTTATTTTTTGTCCATTGTCTCAGGAGCTTTTCATGGGGTACGCGAAGATCGAGTTCCGCGTCAGCGAGACCAGGCACTGTCCGCTGTTCCGCTTCGGCGACCTGTTCCAACTCTCCGGCATCGCCGTGCACATGGAGAGCCAGGGAGAAAATTCCTTTATCAACACCTCGGTGGTGCACGCGCCGCCCGGCCGCGGCAGTTGCAAGATATTGAACGGCGACCTGACCCGGATCATCATCGAGTACGAGCGGGCCGATCAGATCCCGGACTGCCTGATCACCTGCAGCGGCTGTACCGGTTCCATCCGCCTGGAGCACCACCGTGCGCCCCGGCCCGAGGAATCCACCGAGGCGGTGAGCGGACAGGTCACCGCTCTGCTGCCGCTGCTCAGCGACTTTCCCTTTTTCCGCCACCTCGAACCCGCCAACCTGGATAGTGTCGTTCAACAGTTCACGTTGCGGGAATGCCGGAAAAACGAGATTATCCTCCGCAAGGGGGAAGCCGGCGGCCCCTTCTATGTGATCGTCTCCGGCCAGGTGGACATCCTCAACGATGCCGGTATCCCCATCTCCAGCCTCAAGCAGGGTGAGGTGTTCGGCGAGATGAGCCTGATCTGCAAGGAGAGCGTCGGCGCCACCGTGCAGACCGCCTGCGAGACCCGCCTGCTCGCTGTCGAGAGCACCGCGTTCAACGCCATCGTCCAGAAAAACCCGGCCCTGCAGGGGTATTTCACCCGCCTGCTCGCCCGGCGGCTGAGCGACTCCAACCGCATCCGCGCCGACGACTACGCCTCCGGCATGATCGGTAAACTCGAGGAGATCCCGCCGGAGGCCTTGTTCCAGACCCTGAACGTCAACAACAAGACCGGCATTCTCACCATCACCCAGTTGCCGAAGGGTACGGCCCGCTTTTCCATGCGCCAGGGGGCCCTGATCAAGGCGGGTTATGGCGGCAGCAAGGGAGAGGAGGCCTTCTTCGAGGTGCTGCGTGAAAAACAGGGCCGCTTCAAGTTCACCCCCGGCCTGCCGCCGGAAGATTTCGATGTTCCCGAAATCGGCTATTTCATGAAGCTGCTCATGCAGGGGTTGCAGCGCCTGGACGAACGGACCGGTCGGCGGTTGAGCTGAGCGGAGGCCGGTGCAGTCCGGGCCGGTGTCCGCAGGACCGCGCCACGGCCACAAGGCGGCCTGCAGCCTCCCGGGGCACGGGCTTCGAGCTTGGATTTTTTCCTTGACAGGATTGAGAAACGGTTGTTAATGAATCACCGTTCAGTTCGAAATCTGTTGAAACTGTTCACATTGTTTTAACGGCGTATCAACCTTTTTTTCCCCTCTCAACTCTCATTCAGGAAGAGCAACTATGTCGTGGTTCATTCAAACTTGTCGATCATCGCTGGGTAAAAAGTACATCATGGCTTTGACTGGGTTTATGCTGGGCGCGTTTCTGCTCGTCCATACCATAGGCAACAGTACAATTTTCTGGGGGAGAGACGCCTTCAATGCCTATGCGCATCATCTGCATGCACTGGGCATATTCGTCCCCATCTTCGAGATTGGCCTCTATTCCCTCTTCTTCCTGCATGTGATCACCGGCCTGCTCCTCTGGCAGCAGAACAAGACGGCCCGTGGCGGCAAGTACGCCGTTGAGACCAGCGCCGGCGGCAGCACCTTCGCCTCCAAGACCATGCCCTACACCGGCATCGCCATTTTTGTCTTCATCCTCATTCATCTGGTCAATTTCCACTTCCCGGAGAAGACCGCCGAGAAGACCATCTCCGATTTCGTCACCGAGGTGCTCGGCAACCCGCTGTTCACCCTGATCTACGGCGCGGGCATCACCCTGCTGTTCATCCACATCAGCCACGGCTTCTGGTCGTTGCTGCAGACCTTCGGCATCAGCCACCCGAGATACGACTACCCGCTGCGCGTGATCACCTGGGCACTGGCGGGCATCATGGGCGGCGTTTTCCTGCTCATCACCCTGCTGATGGTGATCTCCCGGAGCCAACTGCTCTGATCCGACCGCCTCACCGCGACGAACGAGGGCGCGCAGGGGCGTACAACCGCCCCTGCAGCGAACGCCTTCTTAACACGATTTTCCTCCTCTTCAACCACAGCTAAAAGAAACGACTATGCAGCTTGACGCGAAAATTCCCGAAGGACCGCTGGCCGAAAAATGGGACAAAAGCCGTTTTTCCAACAAACTCGTTAACCCCGCCAACAAAAGAAAGTACGAGGTCATCATCGTCGGCACCGGCCTCGCCGGTGCCTCAGCCGCCGCCACTCTGGGCGAACTGGGCTACAACGTAAAGTCCTTCTGCATCCAGGACAGCCCGCGCCGCGCCCACTCCATCGCCGCCCAGGGCGGTATCAACGCCGCCAAAAACTATCAGAACGACGGTGACTCCATCTTCCGCCTGTTCTACGACACCATCAAGGGCGGTGACTTCCGCGCCCGTGAGGCCAACGTCTACCGCCTCGCCCAGGTCTCGAACAACATCATCGACCAGTGCGTTGGTCAGGGCGTGCCCTTTGCCCGCGAATACGGCGGCACCCTGGCCAACCGCTCCTTCGGTGGCGCCCAGGTCTCCCGTACCTTCTATGCCAGGGGCCAGACGGGACAGCAGTTGCTGCTCGGCGCCTACACCGCCATGATGCGCCAGGTCGCCGCCGGCAAGGTGAAGATGTACACCCGCCGGGAAATGATGGATCTGGTGGTCGTTGACGGTGTGGCCAAGGGCATCATCTGCCGCAACCTGATCACCGGTGAGATCGAGAAATACTCCGCCCATGCAGTGGTTCTGGCCACCGGCGGCTACGGCAACGTGTACTTCCTGTCCACCAACGCCATGGCCTCCAACGTCACCGCGGCCTGGCGCGCATACAAGCGCGGCGCCGGTTTCGCCAACCCTTGCTACGTGCAGATTCACCCGACCTGTATCCCGGTCCACGGCGAATTCCAGTCCAAACTGACCCTGATGAGCGAGAGTCTCCGCAACGACGGTCGTGTCTGGGTGCCCAAGAAGGTGGGGGACAACCGCAAGGCCGCCGACATCCCGATGGAAGAGCGCGACTACTATCTCGAGCGCAAGTACCCGTCCTTCGGTAACCTGGTGCCCCGCGACGTGGCCTCGCGCAACGCCAAGGAGGCCTGCGACGAGGGCCGCGGCGTCGGCGAGACCAAACTCGGTGTCTACCTGGACTTCGCCGATGCCATCAAGCGCGATGGCCTCGACGTGATCCTGCGGAAGTACGGCAACCTCTTCCACATGTACCAGAAGATCACCGACAGCGACCCGACCAAGGAGCCGATGATGATCTATCCGGCCGTCCATTACACCATGGGCGGTCTGTGGGTCGACTACGAGTTGATGACCACCGTCCCCGGCCTCTACGCCACCGGCGAGTGCAACTTCTCCGACCATGGCGCCAACCGTCTGGGTGCCTCCGCACTCATGCAGGGTCTGGCTGACGGATACTTCGTCCTCCCCTACACCATCGGCAACTACCTGGCGAAGGTACCGCCGACCCCGACCAGCACCGACGACCCGGCCTTCGAGGCGGCCGCTGCCGCAGTCCGTGAGCAGACCGCCAAACTGCTGAAGAACACCAAGGAAGGCAAGGCAGGCCAGACCGTGGACCACTTCCACAAGGAACTCGGCAAGGTCATGTGGGACGACTGTGGCATGGCCCGGAACAAGGCTGGTCTGGAGCACGCGCTCAAACGGATTCCGGAGATCCGGGCCGAATTCTGGGACAAGGTCATCGTTCCGGGCACCGGTCAGGAACTCAACCAGTCTCTTGAGCGGGCCGGCCGCGTTGCCGACTTCCTCGAGTTCGGCGAGCTGCTCGCCCTCGACGCACTCACCCGTGAGGAGTCCTGTGGTGGTCACTTCCGTGAGGAAAGCCAGACCGAGGAGAACGAAGCCAAGCGTGACGACGCCAACTTCTGCCATGCCGCTGTCTGGGAATACAAGGGACCGGGCAGTGCTCCGGTCTTGCACAAGGAGCAACTGACGTTCGAGAACGTCACGCCTTCGCAGCGCAGCTACAAGTAAGACCGCTCTGTCAGCATCGTATCCACAGCTTCATCACGGCAGTTTAAATACAACGTAAGAAAAACGCCCATGTCATCAAAATCGATCAATATAATTGTAAAAATATGGCGACAGAATGGTCCTCTGGCTCAAGGCGCTTTCGAGGAACATGCTCTCAAGGACATCAGCACCGACAGTTCCTTCCTGGAGATGATCGACGTGCTGAACGAATGGCTCACCATCAAGGGACTCGAGCCCATTGCCTTTGACCACGACTGCCGCGAGGGTATCTGCGGCATGTGTGGTGCCGTGGTCAACGGCACCGCCCACGGTCCGGACAAGGAAACGACCCTGTGCCAGCTGCACATGCGGCGGTTCAAGAATGGCGACACCATCGTCATCGAGCCCTTCCGTTCGCAGGGCTTCCCGATCGTCAAGGACCTGATCATCGATCGTTCCGGTCTGGACCGCATTATCGCCGCCGGCGGGTACGTTTCCGTCAACACCGGCTCGCCCCAGGACGGCAACACCATCCTCATCCCGCAGCACGTGGCCGAGCAGGCCATGGACGCCGCGGCCTGCATCGGTTGCGGCGCCTGTGCCGCGGCCTGCCCGAACGGCACGCCGATGCTGTTCCTTGGCGCCAAGGTCTCCCAGTTCGCCCTGCTGCCCCAGGGCCAGTTGGAAGCCAAGAAGCGGGCCATCAACATGGTTCTGCAGATGGACAAGGACGGCTTTGGCAACTGCAGCAACCATCGCGAGTGCGAAGCTGTTTGCCCCAAGGGTATCACCATCCGCAACATCGCCCGGTTGAACAGGGAGTTCCTCAAGGCGTCGTTTACCATCGACCACTGAGCTGTTGCCCGGCACAACGGTGGGTTTATCCCGCCGTGCCTGAGAATCGAGATTGCCCCTCCTGGGCAATCTCGATTTTTTTTGTCCTCTCAGGCCCCAGACTCACTCCCTTCGACCGTTTCCTGCCCTCCGCGGCCTCACCGTGGAACAGCCGGCTAGTTCGCAACGAACCGGAATTTTTCTTCTTCCACCACATGGTGGGATTGTCCTGGAAGGCTTTGCCCGCACTCCGCCGCGCCAATTTATTGTTGCTGTGTGGTGTTTTCCCTTGGTCAATGATTTTCGATCGTTTAAAGTTTGCGCGTTTACGGTCCATGTGCCAGGGAACGGGGCATCCGCCCCTTCCTTCCGGCATCAGTCGAACCATCAACACAAGGGGGATGTACCATGTTGAGCAAGATCACGCAGTCCTTGGCAGTCCTGGCAGCAGCATCGGTTTTCCTGGCCGGCACGGCCCTGGCGGAACCCATTTCGATCAAATTCAGCCATGTTGTCGCTCAGGACACACCCAAAGGACTGGCCGCCGAATTCTTCAAGAAGCGGGCAGAGGAACTGACTCAGGGGAAGGTCAAGGTGGAAGTCTACCCCAACAGCCAGTTGTACAAGGACAAGGAAGAGATGGAGGCCCTGCAGCTTGGCGCCGTGCAGATGCTCGCGCCCTCGCTGGCCAAGTTTGGTCCCCTGGGCGTCAAGGAATTCGAAGTCTTCGACCTGCCCTTCATCTTCAACGACTATGATGACCTGCACAAGGTGACCAAGGGTCCGGCCGGCAAGGCCCTGCTCGACAAACTGGCACCCAAGGGCATCCTCGGCCTGGCCTACTGGGACAACGGCTTCAAGTCCTTCTCCGCCAATTCCCCGATGAAAACACCGGCAGACCTCAAAGGCAAAAAATTCCGCATCCAGAATTCCAAGGTGCTCGAGGAGCAGATGCGCACCATCAAGGCCATTCCCCAGATGCTGGCCTTCTCCGAGGTCTACCAGGCCCTGCAGACCGGCGTTGTCGATGGCACCGAAAACCCGATCTCCAACTTCTACACCCAGAAAATGCACGAAGTGCAGAAGTACATGACCATCACCGACCACGGCTACCTGGGCTATGCGGTCATCGTCAACAAAAAGTTCTGGGAAGGTCTGCCTGCCGACATCCGCTCCCAGTTGGAGACCGCACTGGTTGAGGCGACCGATTACGCCAACAATATCGCCATGGATATGAACAAGAAAGACCTGGAATCGGTCAAGGCCTCCGGCAAAACAGAGGTCACCACCCTGACCCCTGAAGAGCGTGCCGCCTTCAAAACCGCCTTGGTCCCGGTCCATGACAAGATGGCCAGCCGCATCGGCAAGGAAACGATCGAATCTTTCTACCAGGCTGTTGATTTCAAAAAATAGGCCGGCACCCTGAACGATACTTCTTCAAGGGCGGAGCGCGTGAGCCCTCCGCCCTATTTTTTTTCACGGAGATTGCAGGCATGTTGAAACTTCTCAATCATCTTGAGGAAGTGTTCATCTCCTTCCTCATGGGTGGCGCTGTCCTGATCATATTTGTCGCCGTCGTCCATCGCTACGCCGCCGGTTATCCCATCCCCGTGGTCCAGGATTGGCTGCTCGAAATCAACCTTGGCTGGGCCCAGGAACTCTGCATCATCATGTTCGTATGGATGGCCAAATTCGGCGCTGCCTACGGCGTCCGCACCGGCATCCATGTTGGCGTCGACGTCCTCGTCAACCGGATGAAACCCAGGCTGCGGAACAAATTCATCATCTTCGCGCTGCTCGCCGGCGCCACCTTCACCGGCATCGTCGCCTACTTCGGGACCCATTTCATCTGGGAAAACGGCATGCACTACGCCCTCTTCAACCTGCTCGGCCTGGACACCACCGACATGTTCCCCGGCCCGACCACCCCGGATCTGGAATGGCCGACCTGGGCGGTGTACAGTGCCGTTCCGTTAGGCTCGACCCTGATGTGCTTCCGCTTTCTCCAGGTACTGGTCAACTTTATCCGCTCCGGTGAGCTGCCGCATCATGACCACAGCCAGGTGGACGGTGTGGACGAGTCCATCATTATCAGCGAAGAACTGGCCACAACGCCTGCAGGCGATCACAAGGAGGGGTATTAATGAGCTCACTCGTTCTCTTCAGCATTCTCATCGCCCTGATGCTGACCGGGATGCCCATCTCCATTTCCCTTGGGCTCACGGTCCTCACCTTCCTGTTCACCATGACCCAGGTGCCGCTCGAGTCGGTGGCCCTGAAACTTTTCTCGGGCATTGAAAAATTCGAGATCATGGCCATCCCCTTTTTCATCCTGGCCGGCAACTTCCTCACCCACGGCGGGGTTGCCCAGCGGATGATCAATTTTGCCACCTCCATGGTCGGCCATTGGCACGGCGGCCTCGCCCTGTCGGGCGTTCTCGCCTGCGCCCTGTTCGCCGCCGTTTCCGGTTCCTCGCCGGCCACGGTCGTCGCCATCGGCTCCATTCTCATCCCGGGCATGATCAAGGAAGGTTTCCCGATGCGCTTCGGCGCCGGTGTCATCACCACCTCGGGAGCGCTCGGCATCCTCATCCCGCCGTCCATCGTCATGGTCATGTACGCCATTGCCACCAACACCTCGGTGGGCGCGCTGTTCATGGCCGGCGTCATTCCCGGCATCGTCATGGCCTCCATGCTCGGCGGCATGACCTGGTACCGGGCCCGCAAGTTCAACTATCCCCGTCAACCCAAAGCCAGTTGGCGCCAGCGACTGAGCGCCTTCCGCGAATCGGCCTGGGGCTTGATGCTTATCATCGTGGTCATGGGCGGTATTTATTCGGGCATGTTCACCCCCACCGAAGCGGCCGCGATGAGTGCGGTGTACGCCTTTGTGGTGGCGGTGTTCATTTACAAGGATATCGGCCTCAAGGACGTTCCCAAGATCCTGCTCAATTCGGCCAACATGTCGGCCATGCTGCTCTATATCATTACCAACGCGGTGATGTTCTCCTTCATTCTCGCCAACGAGAACATCCCCCAGCAACTGACCACCTTCATGATTGAAATGGGCTTCGGCAAAATCGCCTTCCTGCTGGCGGTCAATGTCATCCTACTCATGGCCGGCAACTTCATGGAGCCCTCCTCGATCATGCTCATCTTCGCGCCCATCGTCTTCCCCATAGCCATGCAACTCGGCATCGACCCGATCCATCTGGGCGTGATGATGGTGGTCAACATGGAGGTGGGCATGTGCCACCCACCGGTCGGACTGAACCTCTATGTCGCCTCGGGACTCACCAAAATGGGCATCACCGAGCTGACCGTGGCCGTTTGGCCCTGGCTCTTGACCATGCTCGTGTTCCTGGTCATGGCCACCTATTGGCCGGCCATGTCCCTGTGGCTTCCCAGGACGCTTGGCATGATGTAGGCTAATCCTTCCCTTGTGCGTCCTTCCCCGGAGGCGCTGCCGCCGCAGCAGGTGGCGGCGCCTCCGCTCTGTTTTGGTTCCTACCCGTTCCATTGACCTGTCCTCGCCGCCCATGCCCACTCGCCCCGCACCCGCTACCTTTCTCCAGACCCCGGAACAACTGGCCGAACACCTCGGTCTGCCGGTCGAACCCCTCCGCGCGGTCCATGGCGTCTATCCCCTGCGGATCAGCCGGTACTACCTCGACCTGATCCGCCAAGTCGGCCCGCCGCTGTGGAAACAGGCCGTGCCCGACCTGCAGGAACTCGATGATCCCGACGGCCAGGAAGACCCGCTCGCCGAGGAGAACCTCAGCCCGGTCCCCGGCCTGGTGCACAAATACACGGACCGAGCCCTGTTCCTCGTCAGCAACGAATGCGCCATGTACTGCCGCTTCTGCACCCGCAAACGCAAGGTGGGCAAACCGGGGATGGCAATCGACGATGAGACCATCGCTGCCGGAATCGACTACCTGCGGCGCACACCGGCCATCTGCGACGTGCTCCTCTCCGGTGGCGATCCCCTCATGCTCGCCGATCACCGCCTGGAGGCTATCCTGCGGGAACTGCGGACAGTCCCCTCCATCGTCACCATCCGCATCGGCACCCGTATTCCCTGCACCCTGCCCGCGCGCGTCACCCCGGCACTGGCCGCGATGCTCAAGCAGTTTCACCCGCTCTATATCAACACCCACTTCAACCACCCCGCCGAGATCACCCCGGAGGCGGAAGACGCCTGCGCCCTGCTGGCCGACGCCGGCATCCCCCTTGGCTGCCAGACGGTGCTCCTGCGCGGTGTCAACGACGATGCCGAGATCCTGCGGCAACTGCTGTACGGCCTGCTGCGCATCCGGGTGAGGCCTTATGCCCTCTACCAGGCGGACCTGACCCGAGGCACCGGCCATTTCCGCACCACCGTGGACACCGGCCAGGCCATCATGCGCCAGCTCATCGGCCACCTGTCCGGCATGGCCGTGCCCACCTACGCCCTCGACGCCCCTGGCGGCGGCGGCAAGATCCCGCTCACCCCGAACTACCTGGACAGTCTTGGCCGCAGCCTCGACTTCCGCACCTACACCGGCGCGCCCTGTTCCTACCCGAACTATCCAGCGCCCTGATCGTTGCGTTTTTTCCCAGTTTTTAGTACATCGCCTGGAAAAGAAACATTCTTGAGCCTGCAGGATCCAGTCCTGTGCATGCCATCCGCTCCCACCGCGCACCGCGCCAGGTACCAGCATGAAAAGGCCGTCGGAAGAAACGCTGCACGCTGTTCTCACCTCCCGGGAACTGCCCACCCTCCCCCTCATCGCCTCGCAGATTCTCACCATCACCGCCAGGGAAGAAACAACCCTCACCGACATTGCCGGGCTGATTGCCCAGGACATGGGGCTGTCGACGAAGATTCTGCGGGTGGCCAATTCCTCTTTTTACAGCTTTCCGCAGCAGATCTCCTCCATCAACCAGGCGGTGTCCATCCTCGGCATCAACGCGGTCCGCAGTCTGGTGCTGAGCTTTTCCTTTCTGTCCATGAAGGGTGGAAAGCGCAGCCAGCGGTTTGATTTCGAGCAGTTCTGGGAACGGTCGCTGATCGGCGCCGCCGCCAGCAGGCTGATCCTGGAACAGGTGCCCGGCGCCGATACCGAGGAGGCCTTCATCTGCGGCCTGCTGCACAATATCGGCCGTCTCCTCCTCGCCTCCACCCTGCGAGAGGAATTCGACCAGGTCCTGCAGCGCCAGCAGAACCCTGAAAACGATCGGGAGATCGACGACGAACAACTCGAGCGGGAACTGCTTGGCGTGTCCCACACCGAGGTCGGGTACGCCGTGGCCAGCGCCTGGGGCTTTCCAGACAGTCTGCTCCTGCCCATCAGGTACCATCACCATCCGCAGGCCTATACGGGAGGCGACAAACGCCACGGCCAGAATATCAGCGCCGTGCATCTGGCCGACCTGCTCATCGAGTTGTTCTTTTCGCCCACGCCCGAGCTGCATCACAAACAGTTCCGCACCAGAGCGAAGCAGCTGCTCGGCCTCAAGGCGGTGGAAATCAACCGCATCCTCAAACACCTTGACAAGGTGGTCGAACAGTCGGCCCAGTCCTTCGGCATCACCCTCCACTCGGTCCGCTCGGTGGCGGAAATCCTCCAGGAGGCCAATCTCCGCCTCAGCCTGCTCAACCTCTCCTACGAGGAGATGAACCGCGAGTTGATCAAGTCGAAGATGGCCCTGGAGAAACTCACCGAGGAACTGGGCCAGAAGAACCGGTTGCTGGAAAACCTGGCCAATCTCGACGGCCTCACCGAAATCTACAACCACCGCTATTTCCAGAATTTCCTCGACGCGGAAATCAACCGGGCAATCCGCAACGAACGGACCCTCTCCCTGCTGCTGGCCGATATCGACCACTTCAAAAAGTTCAATGACACCCACGGCCACCAGACCGGGGATTTTCTGCTGCGGGAGTTTTGCCGCGTCACCAGGGGCATCATCAGGGAATACGACCTCATTGCCCGATACGGCGGCGAAGAATTCGTCTTTGTCCTTCCGGAAACGGGTATCCAGGAGGCCCTGGTGGTTGCCGAGAAGATACGCAAAGCCACCGAGGAACACGAATTCGACGACGGCCGCAGCACCTACCGGATCACCATCAGTATCGGCGTGGCCAGCGCCCGCCCGGATGGCAGCGATTTCGCCAAGAACGACTTCATCGCCCTGGCCGACGAGGGGTTGTACGAGGCCAAGCATGCGGGCCGCAACCGGGTCGCGGTGGTCAGCACCCGGAAAAAGAAAAAGTGGTTCAACTTCTAAGGGGACCTGTTCACTGCAGCGACTGGGCGCGCACCCAATCGGTCCCTGTTGCCCGGGCCCTGACACACCCCGTTGCGGTCCCGCCGAAGCCATTCCCCGCACAACCCGAGCCTCAATCACCGCATCATAACGACAAGGAGCACTCATGAAGCCACGACGATCCAACCTCTCCGTTCCCGGCCATCTGCAGAAAATGCACGCCAAAGCCAAGGACAGCAACGCCGATGTGATCATGCTCGACCTCGAGGACAGCGTCCCCCTGGAAGCGAAGGAGGCCGCCCGCGCGCAGGTCATTGACTCCCTGCTGGGCCTCGACTGGGGGAAGAAAACGGTGACGGTCCGCATCAACGCGCTGGACACGCCGTTTGCCTATCGGGACCTGCTCGAGGTCGCGGAAACTGCCGGCCATCGCATCGATGCCCTGGTCCTCCCGAAGGTGAACAACGCCGGCGACGTGTTCTTTGCCGACCGCATGCTCAACGGCATCGAAATGGGGCGGACGGAAGAGTCGCCGGCTGTGGGACTCGAGGCCTCCATCGAAACCGCCGAGGGGTTGCTGCGGGCCGCCGACATCGTCCAGGCGAGCAACCGGGTCCGCAGCCTGGTGTTCGGCATTGCCGACTACTCCGCTTCCATCGGAGCGCGGCTCGTCTCCATTTCCGGTCACGGGGAAAAGGAAGAGGAACTCTACCCTGGGCACCGCTGGCATTTCACCCTGAGCAACATGGTCATGCATGCCAAGGCCTTCGGCCGGATGGCCATCGATGCCCCCTACGGCAACTTCAAGGACCTGGAGGGGCTGCGCCGCTCGGCGGTCATGGCTTCGGCCCTGGGTTGTGACGGCAAATGGGCCATTCACCCGTCACAGATCGACATTATCAACGAGGTGTTCACGCCGTCGCAGGCGGAGATCGACCTGGCGGCCAAGGTCATCGAGGCCGATGCCCAGGCCAAGGCGGCCGGCAAAGGGGCGGTAGCGGTGGAAGGAAGGATGGTGGACCAGGCCACGGTGCGACTGGCCACCCAGTTGTGGGAACAGGCGAAATACTTGCAGCTGATTTGAGCGCTGCCGTTCCCGGTCACCTCCCGGGCTGGAGGGGGCCGCGAGGATAAAAAAACAAGGGGAGCACCGGACATCCGGCGCTCCCCTTGTTGGTTTTGGGCTGCTGGGTACGACTATCAGCCGATCACTGCCAGAACGGTGTCCTTGGCAACGGAATCACCGGTACCGAAGTTCAGAGCCTTGACAGTGCCGTCACACGGGGACCCGAGGTTGTTCTCCATCTTCATGGCCTCGAGAACGATGATGGGGTCACCAGCCTTGACCGCGTCACCGACGTTGACCAGGTTCTTGATGATCATGCCGGGCATGGGAGCCAGCAGCGGCGTACCGCCTTCAACAGCCGGAGCCGGGGCAGCGGCAGCCTTGGGAGCGGCTGCGGGCGCAGCGGCGGCCTTGGGTGCTGCAGCCGGAGCGGCGGCCTTGGGTGCTGCGGCCGGGGCGGCAGCGCGGGGAGCCGCTGCTACCATCGGCTGGAAGTCCCCGGTCGGGTCAACCTCGACACTGAAGTACTCGTTGTCGACAAAGACGTTGAAGGTGCGGACGTTCTCGGACTTTGCCGGCGCCTCGGCCTTGCGCTTCGACCAGCTCGCCGGCCTTGGCCTTCGCGATGAGTTCATCCGCTTCTTGACCTCGTCCAGGGTGATGCGCCTTGACCTCGGGCGGTGCCTCGGTCACGCCGTACTTCCACTCAAGGAACTTCTTGCCGGTGACCGGGTAGATGGCATAGATCACCAGATCGTCCATGTCCTTGGCCAGATCGCCGATCTCGGCCTTGGCCTTTTCCAGTTCGGGCTCGAGGACCTCGGCCGGACGGCAGGTGATCGGCTCTTCACCACGCGGATAGCCCTTCAGTGCCTTTTTCTGCACTTCCGCGTCGATCGGCACGGCGGTCTTGCCGTAGAGGCCGTAGCACAGATCCTTGACCTGAGCGGTGATCATCTTGTAGCGCTCTTCCGGGGTGTCGAAGAGCACGTTGTTGACGGTCTGGATACCGACGATCTGGCTGGTCGGGGTGACCAGCGGGATCTGGCCGAGATCCTTGCGCACGCGCGGCAGCTCCTTGTAGACCTCGTCGATCTTGTCCAGGGCGTCCATCTCGCGCAGCTGGTTGACCAGGTTGGAGAGCATGCCGCCCGGGGTCTGGTGCAGCAGCACGTTGATGTCGATGATGGAGACCTTGGAGTCATCGAGCAGGTGCTTGTACTTCGGCATGACCTCCTTCTCGAGCACCTCGTTGATCTTGGCCAGCTTGCTTGATGTCGAAACCGGTGTCACGGTTGGTGCCGAGCAGGGCCATGACCAGCGGCTCGATGGCCGGATGCGAGGTGCGGTAGGCGTACGGGGTCATGCAGGTGTCGACGATGTCGACGCCGGCCTCGATGGCCTTCAGCTGGCTCATCGACGCCATGCCCGAGGTGAAGTGGCTGTGCAGGTGGATCGGAGTCTTGCTCACTTCCTTGAGCGCCTTGACCAGCGCATAGGCGTCATAGGGGGCGATCAGACCGGCCATGTCCTTGATGCAGATGGAGTCGGCGCCCATGTCGTCCAGGTCCTTGGCCTTGTCCACGTAGTATTCGAGGTTGTAGACATCGCCGCCAAGACGCGGCTCGGTCAGGGAGTAGCAGATGCAGCCCTGGAAGTGCTTGCCGCTCTTCTTGATGCTGTTTGACGACGGTTTCGAAGTTGCGATAGTCGTTGAGGGCGTCGAAGGTGCGGAAGATGTCCATGCCGTTTTCGGCAGCGCGCTCGACAAAGGCCAGAGCCACATCGTCGGCGTAGTTGCGGTAGCCGACCAGGTTCTGAGCGCGCAGCAGCATGGAGAACGGGGTCTTCTTGATGTAGCGCTTCAGGGTGCGCAGGCGCTCCCACGGATCTTCGTTGAGGAAGCGGTGCATGGTGTCGAAGGTGGCGCCGCCCCAGGTCTCCAGGGCCCAGAAGCCGACTTCGTCCATCATCTCGGCTACCGGGATCATGTCCTCGGTGCGGCCACGGGTGGCGAACAGGGACTGGTGCCCGTCGCGGAAGCTAAGGTCCATGATCTTGACCGGATTCTCTGCTTTGGGCCGGTCGCTGGCATACTTCATTGCGGTCATTTTCACTTGGTCGCTCATTGTCATTTCTCCTGTGGTGCGTTGATCGTTGAACGTCTCTTCTGGAATAGCGTTGGAGAAAGCCTTCAGCTGAACCATTCTGCGGTACATCATGATATCCTGGCGGCCGGCTAGGGCCCACAGGCTGGGCAGGGTAACCGCGGCCTTGGCGGCTGCCTGGGCTGCAAGCTGAGCCTGATAGGCTGCTTCCTCTTCCTGCAGCATGTAGGCGTTGCACTGCTGCCAGGGCAGCAGCCATTTTCTTTTTGTCTGCCATAATGTCATCCTCTGAGTCTGATGGCCAGGCGTCCCGCGCGCCTTTGCCTTTGCAGGAAAGTGCTTACAGCGGGATATTGCCGTGCTTCTTCATCGGGATGGTGTCGCGCTTGTTCTGCTGATCCCTTCCAGGGCGTTGATGATCCGGAAGCGCGTTTCGGCAGGCTCGATGACATCGTCGATGTACCCGCGTTCGGCAGCGCAGTACGGGTTGGAGAACTGCTCGTTGTACTCGGCCTCTTTGTCGACCAGGAAGGCCTTGGGGTCGTCGGCCGATTTGGCGCCCTTGGCGTAGAGGACCTCGACCGCACCCTTGGAACCCATGACGGCGATCTCACCGGTCGGCCAGGAGTAGTTGATGTCGGTGCGCAGGTGCTTGGAACTACATAACGCAGTACGCGCCGCCGTAGGCCTTACGGGTGATGACGGTGACTTTCGGCACGGTGGCTTCGGCATAGGCATAGAGCATCTTGGCGCCGTTGCGGATAACGCCGCCGAATTCCTGGTTGGTGCCGGGCAGGAAGCCGGGAACGTCGACAAAGGTGACGATCGGGATATTGAAGCAGTCGCAGAAGCGGACGAAGCGGGCGCCCTTGATCGACGAGTCGATGTCGAGTACGCCGGCGTAGATAGGCGGGCTGGTTGGCGACGATGCCGACTGCCTTGCCGTTGTAGCGGGCGAAACCGACGATGATGTTCGGAGCGAACGGTCTTCTTGATCTCGAGGAAGTCACCGTTATCCACCGTCTCGGTGATAACCTTCTTCATGTCGTAACGCCGCATTGGGGTTGTCCGGAATGATGTCGTTGAGCAGCGCCGATTTCCGGGTGATGGGATCGTCGCACGGCGCATCCGGAGGATTCTCCATGTTGTTCAGCGGCAGATAGGACATCAAATCCTGAATGTACTGAATGGCATCGTCTTCGCTCTCGGCCGCATAGTCGGCCACACCACTCTTGGTGTTGTGCATGACCGCACCGCCAAGAGCCTCGGTCGTCACTTCCTCGTGCAGACACGACTTTTGACGACCTTCGGGCCGGTGAGGAACATGTAGGACTGGATCTTGACCATGACGATGAAGTCGGTCAGGGCCGGCGAGTAGACGGCGCCACCGGCGCAGGGCCCGAAGATACCGGAGATCTGCGGGACAACGCCCGAGGTGAGTACGTTGCGGGTGAAGATTTCGGTGTAGCCGGCCAGCGCTTCGATACCTTCCTGAATACGGGCGCCACCGGAGTCATTCAGGCCGATGACCGGAATGCCCATCTTGACGCCAAGGTCCATGACCTTGCAGATCTTTTCAGCCAGTGTATCGGAAAGCGAACCGGCGAGTACGGAGAAGTCCTGGGCGTAAACATAGACCGGCCGGCCGCCAAGTCTGCCGTAGCCGGTGACGATGCCGTCGCCGAGGAACTTGATCTTCTCCATGCCGAAATTGTAGCAGCGATGCAGCTTGAAAGCATCGTACTCTTCAAAGGTGCCTGGATCGAGCAGGTCATTGATACGCTCGCGGGCGGTTTTTTTGCCTTTCTCGTGGATCTTGTCGATCTTGTCCTGACCTCCGCCCAGAAGGGCCTTTGCCCGCTTCTGCTTCAGCTGCTCCAATTTTTCCTTTGTACTCATGCTATCTCCTTGCTGCAGAATTTGGAAAAAATCCCGTGCTCAATGGTGAGGACAGCCGCCGTTCCGGCGGAAAAACCACCGGAACGGTGACTGCGTTAGCCCAATCAGCCCTTGTAGACCTGCCGGCACAGTTCGCCCATCTTGCCGAGGTTCTGGCAATGATGCACGCCGCTGGCCTTCATGGCAGCGATCTTGGCCTCGGCGGTACCCTTGCCGCCGCTGACGATGGCGCCGGCATGACCCATGCGGCGGCCGGGAGGAGCGGTGAGACCGGCGATGAAGCCGACCACCGGTTTGTCTTTCATGTTGGCCTGAATCCAGGCACAGGCATCTTCCTCGGCGTTGCCGCCGATCTCACCGATCATGATCACGGCCTTGGTTTCCGGGTCAGCGGCGAAGGCCTCGAGGCAGTCGATGAAGTTGGTGCCGTTGATCGGGTCACCGCCGATGCCGATGACCGTGGTCTGGCCGAAGCCGACACTGCCCAACTGGTGGACGGCCTCGTAGGTGAGCGTCCCGGAGCGGGAAACAACACCCCAGGGGCCGCCGGGGGTATGCATCGGCCCAGGCATGATGCCGATCTTACACTCGCCGGGGGTGATGATACCGGGGCAGTTGGGGCCGATGAGGCGGGTCGGCTTGGCGGCGAGGTAGTTCTTGACCTTCATCATGTCCAGCACCGGAATACCCTCGGTGATGCAGACAATCAGCTCAACCCCGGCGTCGGCGGCTTCCATGATGGCGTCGGCGGCAAACGGCGGCGGTACCAGAATCATCGAGGCGTTGCAGCCGGTTTTGTCGCGGGCGTCCTTGACCGAGTTGAAGATCGGCACGTCGTCCATCTTCTGGCCGCCCTTACCGGGGGTGACGCCGGCAACCACGTTGGTGCCGTAGGCGATGCAGGAACGGGTATGGAACTGGCCTTCCTGGCCGGTGATGCCTTGCACTACTAACCGAGTATTTTTATTAACGAAAACGCTCATTGTTTTCCTCTATGGGTGTAGGTTTTTCCTCTGAAAACCGAGTCCGGCCTGGCAAAGGTCCGGTCGACCGCCGAGGCGGTTTTGCACACTGCGTGGTGCTCAGGCAGACCGTTCGGCGCCGTCGACATCCGTCCTCGGTACGCAGCGTCCATCAGGCAGCGATCTTGGCCACCTTCTCGGCTGCGTCGGACAGATCCTTGGCATTGATCAGGTCAAGACCGGATTCGGCGAGGATCTTGCGGCCCTCGTCAACATTGGTCCCTTCCATGCGGATAACGACAGGTACGCTGAGTTTCAGCTTGTTCGCAGCCTGGACGACACCCTTGGCGAGGATATCGCAGCGGAGGATACCGCCGAAGACGTTGATCAGGATACCCTTGACCTTCGGGTCCTTCATGATGAGGCGGAAACCGTTCTCGATGGCCTCGGCATTGGCTCCGCCGCCGACGTCGAGGAAGTTGGCCGGGGAAGCGCCCGCCATCTTGACGATATCCATGGTGGCCATGGCCAGGCCGGCGCCGTTGACGATGTTGCCGACGTTGCCGTCGAGGTTGATGTAGTTCAGGCCGAACTGAGCGGCCTCGGCCTCGACCGGATCTTCCTCTTCGATGTCCCGCATCTCCTTCACATCCGGATGACGGTACATGGCGTTGCCGTCGATGTCCATTTTCGCATCCAGGGCGAGGATATTGCCTTCGGCGGTGATGATCAGGGGGTTGATCTCGACCATGGAACAGTCGTAGGCGACAAACAGCTCATAGAGGTTTTTGCACACGGCGGACATCTGCTTCTGCAGGTCCTTCTCGATCTCCAGGCCGAAGCAGATCTTGCGGGCGTGGAACGGCTGGAAGCCGGTGATCGGGCTGACATTCACGCTGATGATACGCTCGGGCGTCTTGGCGGCTACTTCCTCGATATCCATACCACCGTCCTGCGAGCAGACAATGGCCACAGTGGCGGTCTCACGGTCGGGGATAACGGAAAGGTAGAGCTCTTTCTTGATGTTCAGGCCTTCTTCCACCAGCACCTTGCGCACCTTCTTGCCCTGGGCGCCGGTCTGCTTGGTCACCAAAGTCATGCCGATGATCGAATCAGCGACAGGCTTGACGTCACCCTTGGTCTTGGCGAGCTTGACGCCGCCGCCCTTACCGCGGCCGCCGGCATGCACCTGGGCCTTGACAACCACCGGGTAGCCGAACTCTTCCGCGATTTTCTCTACCTCTGCGGCCGTGTGGGCGAGTTTTCCTTTGGGGGTGGGGACATTGAATTTTCGGAATAGTTCCTTGGCCTGATACTCATGAATCTTCATAGACGCATCCTTTTGCGGAGAACCCGGCCGAAACCGAACCCCTCCTGATAAATGAATGTTGTGCTACCCCTGTCGACAATGACATTCCTGGCATACCAGAAAGGCCTGTATTTGATGGCGTGGAAAACGGAAAACAGCGAAGCGGAAAATCTCGCACACCGGCCGAATGAGCCGGCATGTTCTCTAGAGCCGCCACGGTTCCGCCGGTCCAGCCGAAATGCCGGCGCCGCCTGCATGCCTTGCAAATTCTTTTGAAATGATGGCGCTATAACAAACCTGCAAAGTGCGAGTCAAGTTAATAGTCAGTAACGGAATCGAGTGGAATCTTTTCGGGATGACCATGGACATGGTTGGTTCGAGAGCCACAGGCCTGATCGCGGGCGAACCGATACCCCGCAAGATCGACACGCACTGCCTGCCGACCCACCCGGGGTTGTCCCTGCCGAAATGCCGTCGCCGGACGGTCCGTACCGCCAGCGGAGCCTGGAGCGAGTGATCTGGAAAATGGACAGAAGTAAGAGAAACGCTGAAATCCTGCCGGACGGCAGACGGGAGTGACGAGGGGAGGTTATTTCGTACCCACGGCCAGAAATCCACCCTGGATGCGCTCTAGAGGCCCGTTCAGACTCCCTGAAACCAATCCGGCACAACATTTACTGCAGCCACTTCCGAAAAAAACCACTCAAAACGCGGAAGTTATAACAAGACAGCTCGCAGGGCGTCAAGTGGTAAAATCGGAAAACGGCGACACTGCGCAGGGGGGTATTCCCTGAAAAACAGGCCGAAGCACGCGGCCGTCTGCAGGTGCTCCACCCCGCTGAGCCTGCTGTCCGCAGGGAACGCTTCGGACACGCGCCAGCGGACCGGACGGCAGGGAGCGGGCCGGCTAGACCTGTGTCTTTTTCTTTTTCTCTTTTTTCCGCTGGACGATGTTGTCGATCGACAACTCCAGGTTGTCGATGATGATGCCCGTGTATTTCTGAATGTTGTTTTGGATGTAGGAGCGCAGTTCGTGCAGTTCGCCGGTCAGGGTCTTGCCGTAGGGCACATCGATGAACAGTTCGATGCCGTAGCCGGAGCGCCCCATCTTCACCTTGATTTTGCGGACGAGCAGCTCGGCGTCGTACTCGTCGATGCAGTGCAGGATCATCTGGGTCAGGGCGGCCTCGGAGATCGACACGCTGCCCCTCCTGTTCTTTTCGTGGAAATCGGGCTGCACCACCGATTTCTCGAAAAACCGTGAGCGGCGAACACCGTCCTTGTCCTTGTTGCCCTTGAAGAAAATGCGGATCGAGTCGGACAGTATCTGGGCGTAATCCCGTTTCACCTCGATGGCCGGCACCGGGATGACATGTTTGCCCTCCTCGAAGCGCGACTTGATGGCGTTTTCGATGTCCTGCTGGCTGGCGATTTCCTCGATCTTGATGATCTGGCTGATGGGCGGCAGCTCCAGGGTTTCCGCCAGTTTCGTCACCATCTTCTCCGAAGTGCCTATCAACAGAATTTTTTTGACCTTTTTCTCCTGAATCATGTGCACCACGCTCTTCCGGTGCTCGGGGTCGGTGAACAGGGCGGTCTTGATGGCGCTGATATAATTCTTTTCCTGCTTGGCCGACCGGCCGGCCAGGATGGTGGTGTCGTCGATCAGGAGGCCGTCATCGATGATGTAGGGCACGCCGATTTTCTCGGCCAGCAGCTTGGCGCGGAAGCTCTTGCCGGTGCCGCTCTTGCCCACCAGGGCGTAGACCTGCATGCCCTGCAGCCGTCCCTTGACGCGACTGAAGAACTGGTAGATCTCCTTGCCGGTCAGGTAGATCCACTGCTGGTCCTTGCTGCTTTTTTCCGTCGTTTCGCTCATGTGTCTGGCTGGAAGAGAATCCGCAGGGTGAAGGCGTGGGGCATTCCCCGGGCGCCGAAAGCCGGGCGCCGCCGGTTCGTTCCGGCGACGGTCACGGCTCGACCAGCCACCAGGTGTCGAGCCATTGCTCGTGGTTGTAGTAGAGTGGCAGGGTCCGCGGGTAGTGCAGCCGGGAGGTGAAGGCCAGGCGATGATTCGCCAGGTACCAATTCGGCACCAGATAATAACCATGCCACAGCACTCTGTCCAGCGCCCGGCAGGCCGTGGTCAGCTGCTCCTGGGTGTCGGCATAGATGACCGCGTCCACCAGGGCATCCACCGCCGGACTGCTGATGCCGGCCAGGTTCCTCGACCCCTTGTGCTCCGCCGCCGACGCAGTCCAGTAGTCGCGCTGCTCGTTGCCCGGAGATTGGGACTGCCCGAACGAGGTGACCACCATGTCGAAATCGAAGTCCCGGATCCGGTCCGCGTACAGGGCCGGGTCGATGGTCCGGTAGTCCACGGCGATGCCGAGTTTGCGCAGGTTGGCCGCATAGGGCGCGATCACCCGCTGGAAGGAGGCATCCACGAGCAGGATGTCGAACTTGAACGGTGTACCGCTCGCATTGGTGAGCACCCCGCCCCGCACCGACCAGCCGGCCTTCTCCAGCAGGGTTTTCGCCTCGAGCATGTTGGCGCGCAGGCTGCCGGGCGGATCGGTGGACGGTGGCGCAAGCGGCCGGGTGAACACCTCGGGCGGCAGCTGGTCGCGCAGGGGTTCGAGCAGGCGCAGCTCGGCCGCATCGGGCAGGCCGCCGGCGGCGTAGTCCGAGTTGGCAAAGAACGAGTTGTTGCGCGTGTACTGGGAGAAGAACAGCGTCCGGTTGGTCCATTCGAAGTCAAAGGCCAAGCCAAGCGCCCGGCGCACCAGCGGGTCCTGGAAGAGCGGCCGGCGGGTGTTGAACACAAAGGCCTGCATGCCGGCGTTGTTGTGGTGCGGGAAGGTCTTTTTAACCAGTTCGCCGGAATCGAAGCGCCGGCCGGTCAGGTCCCGCTGCCACTGCTTGGCGATATGGACCATCATGAAATCGAACTCGCCCGCCTTGAAGGCCTCCAGGCTGACCACCGGGTCCTTGAAGTATTTGAAGGTGATCGTCTCGAAGTTGAACTGGTGGCGCCGGGTCGGGTGATCGGCCGCCCAGTAGGCGGGATTCTTCGTATAGGTGATCGACTTGCCGGGCACCACCGCGCTCACCGTGTAGGGACCGGAGCCCACCGGCACGGTCATGGCCCCGTCGCCGCCCGCCGGGTTGAAGGGGTGCTGCGTGTAAAACTTCCGACTGAGCACCGGCAGCTGGGTGGCGATCATGTGCAGTTCCCGGTTCGTCCGGGCGAAACGGAAGCGGATCTGCCGCTCGCCGAGGATGTCGGCACCGTCGATGTCGCGGAAGTAGATCTGGTAGAACGGGTGGGCCTGGTCACTCTTCAGGGTCTCCAGGGAGAACTTGACGTCCTCGGCGGTGATCGGCGTGCCGTCGGAGAAGCGGGCCTTGGGGTTGAGGGTGAAGGTCACCGATTTGCGATCCGGGGCGAGAACGATATCCTCGGCGATCAGCCCGTACTCGGCGAAGGGCTCGTCCAGGCTAGGCACGGCCAGGGTTTCGAACACGTAGCGGGTCAGACCGGCCGGTGCGTTACCCTTGAGGGTGAAGGGGTTCATTTTGTCGAAACTGCCCAGGTCGTGCAGGGTCAGGCTGCCGCCCTGGCGGGCCGCCGGGTCGACATAGGCGAAACGGCTGAACTCCGCCGGATACTTGAGGGTGCCGTCGATGCTCACCCCGTGGGCGGCGAGGGCCGGCCGGCACAGGAGACAGACGGCGCACAGGGTCAGGACGGCGGCGAGCGGGGGCAGATGTCGGAGCATAGGTTCGTGACCGAAGCGGAAGAAACGGAGACGGCGAAGCGAGGTCGCCGGACGGAGGCGGAAAACGACCGGTTCAGTATACGCAATCAATCCGACAATGTACAGGCGTTCCCGCGCGACCGGGGCCCCGGCGATGGCAAGGAAAAAATTGACGAACCCTGCCTCCGGGTGTAATTATTTCTGATTTCAAGAACATTGGGGGCCGGCCGGAGTGCCGGAAACCCGTCCGCCCTTCCTCCTTCCCCACTCTGGAGCTGCATCAATGGGACAGACCATCACCGAAAAGATCTTCGCCGCCCACCTGCGCGACACCCCCACGCCGGGCAACATGGTGCTCGACATCGACGTCATCATGTGCCACGAAATCACCACGCCCATCGCCATCATGGACCTGATGGACAAGGGCATGGACCGGGTCTTCGATCCCGCGCGGATCAAGGCGGTGATCGACCACGTGACCCCGCCCAAGGACTCCAAGACCGCGGCCCAGGCGAAGATCATGCGCGAATGGGCGCGGCGGCACGACATCCGTGATTTCTTCGACATCGGCCGCAACGGCGTCTGCCACGCCCTGTTCCCGGAAAAGGGTTTCATCCGTCCGGGCTACACGGTGATCATGGGCGACTCGCACACCTGCACGCACGGGGCCTTCGGCGCCTTCGCCGCCGGCGTCGGCACCACCGACCTGGAAGTGGGCATCCTCAAAGGCGTCTGCGCCTTCCGCGCGCCCAAGATCGATCAAGATCGAACGTGACCGGCACCCTGCCCAAGGGCGTCGTACGCCAAGGACGTGATCCTCAACATCATCAAGCAGCTGACCGTGAACGGCGGCACGGACATGGTCATCGAGTTCACCGGCCCGGTGGTCGACGCCATGAACATGGACGCGCGCATGACCCTCTGCAACATGGCGGTCGAGGCCGGCGCCACCTCCGGCGTCTGCCAGCCCGACCTGGTCACCGTCGAGTACCTCTGGCCGTTCATCAAGGACGACTACGCGAGCCCCGGCCGCAGGCGGCCGAGTCCTTCGCCCGCTGGCGCTCGGACCCCGACGCCCGGTACGAGCGCGTGCTCGACCGTGGACGTGAGCGGCGCTCGAGCCCCAGGTGACCTTCGGCTACAAGCCCGACCAGGTGAAGGACGTCACGCGAGATGGAAGGCAGCCCGGTGGACCAGGTGTACATCGGCTCCTGCACCAACGGCCGCATCGAGGACCTGCGCGAGGCCGCCGCCATCCTTCGCGGGCGGAACCATCGCCGACAGCGTGCGCGGCATCCTCGTCGCCGGCCACCCCGACCATCTACTCGCAGGCGCTCGAGGAAGGGCTCATCCAGATCTTCATGGACAGCGGGCTTCTGCGTGACGAACCCCACCTGCGGCGCCTGCCTGGGCATGAGCAACGGCGTGCTCGCCGAGGGCGAGGTCTGCGCCTCGACCACCAACCGCAACTTCAACGGCCGCATGGGCAAGGGCGGCATGGTCCACCTGATGAGCCCGGCCAGCGCCGCCGCCACCGCGATCACCGGCGCGATCACCGACCCGCGCCGCTTCATGGACTGACACTGAACCGAACCGAGAAAGGAACCCGATATGAAACAGTTTGGCGGCCCCGCGGCCTTTCTCGACCGAAACGACATCAACACCGACGAGATCATCCCGGCCAAGTACCTCACCGAGATCACCAAGAAGGCACTCGCCCCGCACCTGCTCGAGGACCTGCGCCTGGAGGGCAGCGAGTTCGACCCGCACTCGGCCGAGATGCAGGCGGCCCGGGTGCTCGTCACCCGCGCCAACTTCGGCTGCGGCTCCTCGCGCGAGCACGCGGTCTGGGCGCTCGAGGTCAATGACATCAACGTGGTCATCGGCGAGAGCTTTGCCCGCATCTTCCGGCAGAACATGTTCAACTGCGGCATCCTGGCGGTGGAGCTGAGCAAGGCGGACATCGACCGGCTGTTCGCCCTGAACGGCCAGGTCGAGGTGGCCGTGGACCTGGACGCCGAGCAGCTGACCGCCACCAGCAGCTCGGGCGAGAGCGTCACCTGCCGCTTCACCCTCAACCCCTTTGACAAACAGCTGATCGGCGCCGGCGGCTGGCTCGCCTACGCGGACGCCAAGTATTGAGGATTTCGCACCGGACAGGGCGGACCGTGGACCAGGCCGCCCTGTCCGGCTCGCACCGACCAATTGCTACCTGTTGTGCCGAACGACACCGCCCGCCCCTGTTCATTTCCTGAAAGACCCTACCTCCCGCAGGCGTCCGGCCTTTCTTCGCCTCGTTCAAACTGCACGGCCCCGGTCACGACCGGGCCCTGAGAGAACACCATGGAAAACGCCTTTTCCGACCGCATCACCGACGTGCCCCGGTCCTTTATCCGCGAGATCCTCAAGGTCACCATCGACGCGTCGATCATCAGCTTTGCCGGCGGTCTGCCCAACCGGCTCTACTTCCCGGTACAGGGGCTGCAGCAGGCCGCCCACGACGTGTTCGCCGAGGCGGGCGCGGACGCCCTCCAGTACGCCAACACCGAGGGCTTCCCCGGCCTGCGCCAATGGATCGCCGACCGCTACCGGCAGCAGGAAGGGCTGGACATCCCGATCGAGGACATCCTCATCACCACCGGCTCGCAGCAGGGGCTGGACCTGCTCGGCAAGACCTTCCTCAACGAGGGCGACGACCTGGTCATCGAGGAGCCCGGCTACCTGGGCGCCATCCAGGCCTTTGCCATGTACCGGCCGCGCTTTCACCCGGTGCCCGTGGCCGAGGGCGGCATGGACATCGGCGCACTCACCCGGGTCATGCGAGGAGCGCCGCCCCAAGCTGCTCTACACCGTGACCAATTTCCAGAACCCCTGCGGCATCAGCTACAGCGACGACAACCGGCGGGCCGTGGCCGAGCTGGTGCGCGGCACCGGCTGCCTGATCATCCAGGACGACCCCTACGGCGACCTGCGCTTCACCGGCAGCCGGCGGCTCTCCGTTCAAGCGCCTCCTGCCGGCGCAGACCGTGCTGCTCGGCTCGTTCTCCAAGACCGTGGCGCCCGTCGCTGCGCCTCGGCTGGCTGGTGGCGCCGCCGCCGATCATGGACAAACTGGTGATCGCCAAGCAGGCGGCGGACCTGCACACCAATGCGCTGGCCCAGCGCATCCTGCACCGCTTCCTCACCGACAACGACCTCGACGCCCACATCGCCACCATCATCCGCGCCTACGGCCGGCAGAAGGAGGCGATGATCGCGGCCATCCGGGACCATTTCCCGGCCGGTGTGCAGTGCACCGACCCGGAGGGCGGCATGTTCCTCTGGGTGACCCTGCCCGAGGGGATGTCGTCCATGGCCCTGTTCGATGCGGCCATCAAGAAGAAGGTGGCCTTTGTACCCGGCGCCCCCTTCTACGTGGACCGCAAGGACAGCAACACCCTGCGCCTGAACTTCTCCTGCTCGGACGAGCCGACCATTGTCGAGGGGATCAGGCGTCTGGGCACTTCCATCAAGGAACTCTCGTAACAACAGGAGGAACCACCATGAATCGCATCAAAAAACTGACCCTGCCGCTCTTCGCCGCCTGCCTCTGCGCCGCCTTGATCGGCTGCTCCGAGGACAAGAAGGAAACGAAGAGCACAGCGCCCACCGCCCAGGAGCAGGTCGGCAAGGAAGCGGCCCAGGCCGTACAGCAGCCGGCCGAGCAGGCCAAAGAGGCGGCCGTCCAGGTGGAAGCCGCGGCCAAGCAGGCGGCCGAGGCCACCACCCAGGCTGCCGACAAGGCCGCCGAGGCCACCTCGGAGGCCGCAAAGAAGGCAGCCGAAGCCACCACCGAGGCGGCTGAGAAGGCGACCGAGGCCACCTCCCAGGCCGCTGAAAAGGCAGTCGAGGCCACCACAGAGGCGGCCGCCGAGGCGGCCGGCGCCGCCGAAAAGGCCGCCGGCAAGGCCCGCAAGAAACTGGAAGGCTGCTGATCCCCCTGCCCTTCCCCTGAAAAAAAACGGGTGAGCCGTGCCGCTTGGCACGCTCACCCGTTTTTTTTCGTCCGCAACCGGCCGCCGCGGTCCGATCGAGGCGGTCCTACAAGGAAACTGCGGCCAGCGAACGGACCGCTTCCTCCTGCTCCGGGGTCAGTGTTCGCGGCACCTGCACGACAATCTTCACCAGCAGGTCACCGCGGTGGCCGATGGGGCCGGCGGGCAGCCCGTGGCCCTTGATGCGCAGTTTGGCGTCCTGCTGCACGCCGGGCGGCACCTTGACGTTGAATTTCTTACCGCCCAGGGTGGCCACCTCGATGCTCGTGCCGAAGCAGGCCTCGCTGAACGGAAGGCGGTGCTCCACCACCAGGTCGTCGTCCACCCGCTGAAACACCGGGTGATCAGCCACATGCACCTTCAGGTAGAGGTCGCCGGGCGGCCCGCCGGACGACGATGGCCCGCCCTTGCCGGGCAGGCGCAGCCGCTTGCCGTCCTCGATGCCCTTGGGCACCTTGACCGAGACGTTCTGGCTGCGGCCGTTCTGGCGCAGGCTGATGGTTTTCTCGGCGCCATGGAGCACATCCTCCAGGGTCACGGTCAATTCGTAGGTGAGATCGCCGCCCTTGACCGGCTGCGACCCGCAGCCGCTGCCACAGCCGCCCCGCATACCCTGGCCGAACATGCCCTCAAAGGGCGAGCCACCGCCCGTCGTGCGAAAGCCGCCGGTGTGCATGCCGCCAGCGCCGCGAAAATTGCCGCCGAAACCGAACTGGCGGAGGATGTCGTTGAGATCGAAGTTGCGGAAGATGTCTTCCTGGGAGTAGCGCTGGCGGAACCCGGTGGAGCCGAAGGTATCGTACTGCTTGCGTTTTTCCGCATCCGAGAGCACCGCGTAGGCCTCGCTGATCTCCTTGAATTTCTCTTCAGCGGCCTTGTCCCCGGGGTTTTTGTCCGGGTGGTGCTTGAGGGCCAGTTTACGGTACGCCTTCTTGATCTCGTCGGCGGTGGCCGTTTTCGCCACGCCGAGAACCTCGTAATACTCCATAGCGCTCTTCTTGCTCGTGTGAATGGGAAATCAGCCCGAGGCCGACAGTGCGCACACTATAAGCGCGACCGGCCGATTGTCCATCCACCGAGACCCGGCGGGGATGGATTTTCCCGGGGTCGGCGCAGCGGCCGGATTCAGGAGTCGCGGGGGACGGTCGGACCGGTGGTGGACGGCAGGCGGCTGAGCCGGTCGATGAGCATGGCCCGGCGGCTGGCCGGCTGATTGAGGAAGAGGACGTAGGCACGGCCGTCGGCGAGATAGCCCGCCCCGTTGGCGACACCGGTGAGGGTCCCGGTCTTGATCCAGCCGTGCCGGTCCCGGGGCAGCAGGTCCCGGTGCGGCCGGAACACCTCGAGCAGGCGGAGCATGGCCCGGGCGGTCACCCGGTTGTCGCGTGACAGGCCGGCCCCGTCCACCTGGACGATCGCCCTCGCGGATGCGCCCAGCTGGCTGCCGAGTGACTCGGCCACGGCCCGGCGCGCCTTGTCCCAGGTGGCGGGAAAGCCGAAGCGCTCGGCCCCGCAGGCCAGGAACACCAGGTTGGCGGTGAAGTTGGTGGAGTAGTGGAGCAGGGAGCGGCTCATCGCGGTGAGGGTCTGGGCGCTGTGCAGGGTGGCCAGTGGCCGCGCCCCGGCCGGTGTGGAGCGCAGGCCGCCAAGTGCGGCCACCGGCACGCCGGCCGCCTCCAACTGGGCGCGGAACAACTCGCCGCTGTAACGGGCCACCCGCGCCGCCGGGTCACAGCCGCCGGCGCAGACATTGAGCCGGTGACGACCGGCCGGCCGGGTGCGGCCCATCTGGGCCATGATCGGCAGAAAGGGGGTCTGCGCCTCGCCCGGGGTGATCCGCCCGGATGGGTGCCGTTCGAGCGGCACGGCGTTGAAGTTGACCGAAAGCGGCCCGACCGGTGCGTCGTAGGGGTTGTCGCTCCCCGCCTGACCGGGCGTCAGCCCGGACAAATCGAAGGCGGAACCGTCGACGAACAGCGTCCGCACCCGTGCAAGCCCCAACTGCCGCAGGCGCACGGCCATGGCCGCGACCGCCTCCGAGGTCAGGGTCGGGTCACCGAAGCCGCGAATGTAGAGGTTGTCCTCGTCATCCACAGAGAATTGGGTGGGGAAACGGTATTCGGGCCCAAGAATGCGCAGGGCGGCGACCACGGTGGCGATCTTGATGATACTGGCCGGCACCATGGGCTGGTCAAGCCGGCAGCCGTGCTTTGGCTGGCCCGACCCATCGGCCAAGCCGTAGGCCCCGGCCGGTCCGATATCGGCCAGCAGGCGGCAGTCGGCCAGTGCGGTCCGGCCGGCCGCCAGCAGCAGCAGAAAAAAACAGAAAACCCGGAGCCCCGCGCGCAGGCGGGCTCCGGGTTCTGGGGTCCGGACGGACAAGGGCTCAGCCGATCTTGGGCAGGCGGGCCAGCGATTTTTCGATCGCCTCCCTGGGGAAGGCGTAATCGCTCAGCTTGCCGGTCAGGTAGTTGTCGTAGGAGGGCATGTCGATCACGCCGGTGCCGGAGAGGTTGAACAGGATGGTCTTCTCCTCCTTGGGATCCTTCATGGCCTCGATGATCGCCCCGCGGATGGCGTGGTTGCTCTCGGGCGCCGGAATGATGCCCTCGGTGCGGGCAAAGAGGATGCCGGCCTCGAAGCACTCCATCTGGTGGACCGATTTGGGCTGGACGATGCCCTCGCGCACCAGCGCGGAGACGATGGGCGCCATGCCGTGGTAGCGCAACCCGCCGGCGTGGATGCCCGGCGGCACGAAGTCGTGGCCAAGGGTGTACATGTACAACAGCGGCGTCATCATGGCCACGTCGCCGGAGTCATAGGCGAGTTTGCCGGCGGTCATGGACGGGCAGGAGGCCGGCTCGTAACCGTGGAACTCGATCTTTTTGCCTTCGAGGTAATCCGGCACGAACGGCGCGACCAGGCCGGCGAAGTTGGAGCCGCCGCCGCAGCAGCCGATGATGACGTCCGGGTAGGCACCGGCGATCTCCATCTGCTTCTTCGCCTCCAGGCCGACGATGGTCTGGTGGAGGACCACATGGTTGAGCACCGAACCCAGGGCGTAGTTGGTGTCGTCACGGCTGCTGGCATCTTCGAGCGCCTCGGAGATGGCCATGCCGAGCGAGCCGGGGGTGTCGGGAAACTCGGCCAGCAGGGCGCGGCCGGTTTTGGTGTCCTGGCTCGGGCTGGCGACCACTTCGCCGCCGTAGGCCTGCATGATGAACTTGCGGTAGGGCTTCTGGTCGTAGGAGACCCGCACCATGAACACCTTGCACTCCAGGCCGAACTTGGTGGTGGCGAACGACAGGGCCGAACCCCACTGGCCGGCGCCGGTCTCGGTGGTCAGGCGTTTGACGCCCTCGCGCATGTTGTAGTAGGCCTGGGCAACGGCCGAGTTGGGCTTGTGGCTGCCCACCGGGCTGACGCTCTCGTTTTTGAAAAAGATCTTCGCCCGGGTGCCGAGCGCCTCCTCGAGCTTGGTGGCGCGGACCAGCGGCGAGGGGCGCCAGATGGAGTAGACCTCCTGCACCTCCGGCGGGATGTCGATGAACCGCTCCTGGCTCATCTCCTGCTCCAGCAGGCCCATGGGGAACACGGCGGACAGCTTCTCCGGGCTGATGGGCTGATGGGTTTGCGGATCGAGCGGCGGCAGCAGGCCGCCTGGGATATCGGGCACAACGTTGTACCATCTGGTTGGCATCTGGTCATCGCGCAGAACGATCTTCTTCATGGTCTCTCCTTGGTTCTCGTATGGTGCAGGGCCTGGCGGCGGCCGTCTGTGCGGCGTGTCCCGGCCCTCCTGCAGTGCTTCTGTGGCGCCGGTCCTCCGCTGGCGCGGAGGTCCCTCGACGGTTCAGTACCGGAAACCGTTTTTCATACCGTACATCTGCGAAATACTCAAGACGACTGCGCCCTCTCCCGGGCAGCGGTCTTGCGTATTTTTGCCAGCAGGGCCTCCTCTCCGGTCAAACCGACAACCTGTTCCAGGATCTCCCGCGGCGAGACACCCGGTTGCCCCTGATAACAGAGCAGATCCATGACCAGGGTGGTGTCCTGCACTTCCAGGCGGGCGATTAGGGGACGGATGTCCAGTTCTTTGTGGCGGTTCTTGCGGAACCGGTCGATGACGAACTGCTCGCCGGCAAGAAAGGTGGCCACCCGCTCCTCCAGGTCGGCCCCGGTCAGCGCCGGGCTGCGCACCTCGTAGGTGAGCAGGCTGCAGGCGGCTGTCCCCCGCGGCGCCTGTTCCACCGAGGCCACCCGGATGGTCGCTGGCAGGTGCTGGTTGAGCCGGTCGACGATGGCCGCGGATCACCCAGCGGCCGGGTGACGGGCCATGTCAAAATATTCGGCCTCGCTCTCCACCCCCACCGGCAGCGCCTGGCTGAAGCCCACCTGCGGGGAGGGATTGAACCCGTGGGAAAAGGCCAGCGGCAGACTGGCGCGCTGCAGGGTGCGAAAGACCAGTTGGAGGAGTTCGAGGTGCCCGTAGAAACGGCTGTCCCCGGTGCGCCGGTAGTGCACCCGGTAGCTAAAGGTCGGCGGCGGCTGTCCGCCCGCCCGAGCGGCAGGCGGCGGCGCGATCGCCACCGGTCGTGCTGGCGGGGCGGGATGGACCACCGGGCGGATGGTGTGGAAATCACACAGGCCGCAGCCCTGGCAGCCGTGCTGCCGGCAGTCGGGCGTGTAGGCGCGCGCCAGCGCCCGGTCCCGTTCGGCCTCGAGGAAGGAGCGGTCCACACCGCAGTGCAGGTGGTCCCAGGGCAGCACCTCGTCCACCTCGCGTGGCCGCAGGTAGCTGTCCAGGTCGATGCCCAGGTCGGCCGCAGCCTGCTGCCACCGTTCCAGGCTGTAGTGCTCAGACCAGCTGTCGAAGCGGGCGCCGCGTTGCCAGGCGGTCTCGAGCAGGTGCGAAAGACGCCGGTCTCCCGGGCGAACACGCCCTCGAGAAAGGACTGCTCCGGATCGTGCCACTTGAGCTTGAACCCCTTGGCCGGCAGCAGCTGCTTGAGCCGGTTGATGCGCCGCTTCGACTCGGCCAGGCCGAGCTGCCCGGCCCACTGAAAGGGGGTGTGCGGCTTGGGCACAAAGGTGGCCACGCCCAGGTTCACCTGGGGCGGCCGGCCGCGGCCCTGGCCGGCCTGCTGCGCGGGCCTTGCGCGCCAGCTCGACGATCGCTTCGACATCCTCGTCGGTTTCCGTGGGCAGCCCGACCATGAAGTAGAGCTTGATCAGTTTCCAACCGAGCGCAAAGGCGTCCCGGCAGGTGGCGAGCAGGTCCGCCTCGGTGATGCCCTTGTTGATGACCTCGCGCAGCCGGTCGGTGCCGGCCTCCGGGGCCACGGTGAAGCCGGTTTTCCGGACCCGCTTGATCTGCTCCATGATCTCCGGTGTCAAAGTTCCGACGCGCATGGAGGGCATGGACACGCTCACGTGGGCGGTGCTGAACCGGTCCATCAGCTCGACCATGAGCCGGTCCAGGCAGGAAAAATCGCCGGTGGACAGGGAAAGCAGGGCCAGTTCCTCGAAACCGCCGGCGGCGATGCCGGCCTCGGCCAGTTCCAGGATTTCATCGAGGGAGCGCTCGCGCACCGGCCGGTAGAGCATCCCTGCCTGGCAGAACCGGCACCCCCGGGTGCAGCCGCGGGCGATCTCCACCCCCAGCCGGTCGTGCACCGGCTGGACCACCGGCACCAGCGGCCGACGCAGGTGCGGCGCCTCTCCCAACTCTGGAAGTACGCGCCGCCGTACGAAGCTGTGGTCCGGCCGCAGCGGTTCGATCGCCTCGAGCCGATCGCCCTGGTAGCGGGGCGCAAACAGGGCCGGCACGTACACGCCCTGCACCGCGGCCAGCCGGTCGAGCACCGCCGCCCGGGCCAGCCCTTCCGCCCGGGCGCCGAGGAGCAGATCGGCGATCTCGAGGATCACCTCCTCACCGTCGCCGAGCACGATGGCGTCGAAGAAGTCGGCCACCGGCTCGGGGTTGAAGGCGCAGGAACCGCCGCCCAGCACGAGCGGGTGGGCGTCGTCCCGGTCCGCGGCCCGGAGCGGCAGTCCCGCCAGGTCGAGCACGGTGAGAATGTTGGTGTAGCAGAGTTCGTACGGCAGGGTGATGCCGAGCACGTCGTAGCTGCCCAGGCTGACCCGCGCCTCGAGGGAGAAGAGCGGCAGCCCGGCGCGGCGCAGGGCCGCCTCCATGTCGACATCCGGGGCGTAGGCGCGGTGCGCCACCACATGCTCGCGGGCGTTGAGCAGGTGATAGAGGATCTGCAGCCCCTGGTGGGACATGCCGATCTCGTAGAGGTCGGGGAAGATGAGACAGAAGCTGAGGTCATCGGCCGAGATCCGGCCGCTCACGGCGTGGAGTTCGCCGCCGATATATTGACCCGGTTTGCGCACCAGGGGGAGGATGGCCTGGAGATCGAGCTGGGGGTGTCTGGTCATGGTCGATGATGGGCAGAAGGGACGGCCGCGGCGGCGCGAAGCCGAAAAGGACGATTTATCGCATGGAGTTGCGGCGGATCAAGGGGTGGCGTCGGGCTGGGTGGGAACAGCGCGCGATCGGGTTGGGACCGGCGACTGTCCCGTTCCCGGTCCCGGAACGCTCCCGGTCTTGGCATGCATATTGCTTTGGTAGGGAAGATCCGTGGCCCGGGTGCCGCGGCCATCGATCGCCGCAACGGGTGGTGGTCACCGGCAGGGCATCAGCCCGCAGAGATTCGCACGAGCCCCAGAGAGACCCATGAAAACACAGACACTTGCCTTCATCTGCCCCCCGCTACTCGCCCTGCTCCTCATCTGCGGTCTGGCCGCGGCGGAGGTCCGACCGGAACTCAGGGCGCTGCGTTTCAGCACCGTTGCACCGGGTTCGGAGCGGGTGGTCCTGCAACTCAACGGCTCCTATAGTCCAAAAGTGTTCACAATGAAAGGCGAAACACCGCGCATTGTGCTCGACTTCGCGGACATGACCCACAGCGGCAAGGTCAGTCCGCTCACGGTGGTCAACGGCGCCCTGGTCCAGCGCATCCGGGTGGGCATGCATCCCGGCGACGCCCCGAAAACCCGGGTGGTGCTCGACCTGGCCACCTTCGCGGGGGTCAGCTTCGACCAGCGTTTCGACCCCGCCGCCTCGACCCTGACCATCGAACTCATCGGCAAGGGCAAGGGCGCAACCCCGGCGACCCGCACCGTGACCGCCCGCAAAGAACCCGCCCCGGTGAAGAAGACGCAAGCCGCCGCCAGGACCACGCCACCGGCCAAGGAGGCCGCTGCCGCGCCGACCACGGCGGCAGCGAAAGCCGCCAAACCCACCGCACCACCCGCCGACACGGCCAGGACGGGCGCCACCACCACCGCCATCGGCCCGGCGAGCGGCGCGCCGGCAGCGACACAAAAAGAGGCCGCGGCCAAACCGGCTGAACCTGCCCCGCCGGCAGAGGCCAAACCGGCGCCGACCGCGGCCGAACCAGAATCGCCGGCCGCAACCGCCGCAGCCGGCACCCCGGCGGCAGCGGCCGATCAACCGGCGGTGACGGCAACAGCCGCTGACAAGGCCGCGACGCCAGCCGCAGCCAAAGGCGAAGCGGCCAGCGGTGACGATAAACCGGCACAGACCGCGGCCGCCCCGCAGCCCCAGGCAGCGGCGGACGACAAGGCGGCCGTGCCGGCCGAACCGACCGGGCCGGTGCTCGAATCCGTCACCTTTGACGGCAAGTCACCCAAAGGGGAGATGGTCCTGTTCAAGCTCAACGAGTTCCACCCGCCCGAGGTCCACGGGGTCGAGCAGGGTGTCCCCCGGGTCATCTGCGACTTCAAGGACACCCGGCTGGCCGACTCGGCGCAAAGCCTCATCAAAACGGACGGCAAGCACGTCAAGGTCATCCGTGTCTCGAAAACCAGGAATCCGGAAAAGGTGCGGGTGGTGCTCGACCTGGTGCCGAACCGCAGCTACGACCTGCAGCAGGTGTTCTTCAAGGAAGACAACCTGTTCGTCATCATCGTCAACACGGTGAAGAACTGACCGCGCTCACTCCACCCGCTCGACCGTGAAGTGCGGCGGCAGGGTCAGCCGGAAGGTGGCGGCGGGCAGGGGCTGGTCGCTGAACACCGTATCGATGTGCACGCTCAGCGTGCCGGTGATGGCGCTGCCGGTGACGCGCAACTCGCGCGGCCACTGGTAGCCGGTACTGTCCGCACCGGTGGCACCGCTGTAGACGATGTCCAGGACGGGTTCACCGTCGTCCACCAGCAGGTGACGGCGCATCGTCCCGCTCCTCCGGTCGAGCAGCAGGTGGCGGGTCGAGCCGTTGCTTGTGTCGAGCACGTACCAGAACCCGGTCCCTTCCTTGTCCCGCCCGGATTCGGCAACGCGCCTCGTTCCTTCCGGCGCCATCGCCCCCAGCAGCACGAACACATCGGCAACCGCCACCGACTCGGGCACGTAGCTGTGCCAAAATTTTGAATCGGTGCTCCCCTGGTAGACCCGGCCCTGGCGGTTGTCCACCAGGGTGAAGGCGGCACCGTCGCTGACGGCGAGCACCAGGGCCCTGCCCAGGGGATCATTGGCGGCGAAGCGGAGCAAGGCCGGCCGCTGCAGCTGCAGGACCGCGGCCACCCCGCCCCTGCTGCCGAGAAAGTCCCAGTTCAGGCGCAGGTCGGCGTCGATGGCGGCCGGTGTGGGCCTGGCGACGAAGCCGGCGAACAGAGCCTCCGCTTCCTCGTGTTCGTCCGGGGCGAGCGGTTCGGTGGGCGGCAGCCGGGTGGCGCAGCCGGCCAGGATGAGCAGGCCGAGCAGCACCACGGTCGTCGCGGCCCAACGCAGGCCGCGGCCCATCAGCGCGCCCCCTGCTTCTCGATGATGCGGATCTTCTCGGCAAGACGCAGCCGCTCGTCCTCGCTTTCCGGCTTGAGCTGCAATGCCTTGCGGTAGGTCTCCAGGGCCTGCCGCTCCCGCCCGGCCTCCAGGTAGACGTCGCCCAGGTGTTCGAGGATGGCCGGATCGTCCGGCGAGAGGCGCACCGCCGCCTCCAGTTCCTTGATGGCCTCCCCGATCCGGCCCAACCGGAAGTAGACCCAGCCCAGGCTGTCGCGGATGTAGCCGTTGTCCGGCTTGAGTTCGATGGCCCGCTGGATATAGCCGAGCGCCTTGTCCAGGTGGACCTTGTCCTCCGCCCAGCTGTAGCCGACAAAATTAAGCGCCGCGGCGTGGTCGGGTTTGAGTTCGATGATCTTCTGCATCGCCTGCAGGGCCCCGGCGTGGTCCCCGCTGTTCTCGAGCAGCAGGCCGTACTCGTAGAGCAGGTTCTCGTCCTCCGGAAACGCCTCCAGCCCGCGCAGCAGCGCCTTGCGGCTCAGTTCGTCCCGACCCTGCTGCTGGTGCAGGCCGGCGAGCATGGTGTACAGCTCGGCGTTGCGCACCCCGTCCGTGGCGGCGAGATTCTCCTCGATGCGCCGCACCGCCTCATCCACCCTGTCCTGTTCGCGCAGGATGCGTACCTCCAGGCTCAGGGCCTCGGCAAATTCCGGGGCCTCCCGGTCGACCAGGCGGATCTGTCGCAGGGCCTGGTTGTATTTCTTCTCCTGGGCGAACAGCACCGCGAGGAAAAACCGGGCTTCGGGCAGGTTTTCCCGGGCCAGGATCTGCTCGGTGATGGCGATGGCCTTGTCGAAATGCTGCTGTTTGGCGTAGAGGCGGGCGATGGTCAGGTCGACCCGCTGCGGCTGATCGACCAGGGCGCGGAGGTTTTTCAACTCGGTCAGGGCCTGGCTGTCCTTCTTCTGCAGCAGGTACACGTGCACCAGCGCGATGCGGGCGCCCTCGTTGTGATCCTCGCGGGCGATGATGTCCCGGTAGAGCGCCCCGGCCTCATCGTAGCGCTGCGTCTTGATGAACAGCTCACCCAGCTCCATCTGCAGTTCGCTCGACCAGTTGCGGGCCAGCGCCTGGCGGTAGTGATCGGCGGCCTCGTCCGTGCGCCCGACCTGCTGGTCGAGGCGGGCCATGAGCACATGTCCCGGGTAGGAGGTCGGGTCGAGGGTGAGCACACGACCGAGCACCGCCCGGGCCTGGTCAGACTGTTTGTTGCCCAGATACATCTCGGCGAGCAGCAGCAGGATGGCCGGGTCGTCCGGATTGCGGTCGCTGATCAGCTGGTACTGGTGCATGGCCCGGTCGTTCTTCCCCTGCCGGCCAAGCACCTTGGCATAGAGCATGCGCATACCGGTGCTGTCCGGGTGTTCCTTCAGGTAGCGGTCGAGCCATTGGGCCGCCTCGTCGGTGCGTTCCAGCCGGAGCAGCAGCAGGGGAATCTTTTCGCTGACATAGGTGGCCCGGGGGTCACAGATCAGGGCGTTCTCGTAGGCCTCGAGCGCCTCCTCGAAGCGCAGCAGCAGTTCGGCGTGGCGTCCCCAGAGAAAGTAGAAATAGGAACAGCCGTAGTCTGCGTCACTGTCCACCACGGGCGGGGGGGGTGGCGGCACGGCGGCAACCGGCGTTTTCGCCGGCGGCTGGCAGGCCGACACAAGCAGCCACACCAGGGCAAGGAGGGGAAGAAAACGGAGGGGGGCCGGGAAGGCTAACCAGCGCATGGGAACCCTTGGTGCACAAGCAGAGGACGCACCGCCTCGCGGATGGCGGCCTGCACTGCCGTCACCGGCCGGGCGGCCTGAATGCGCACTATACAATCATGGGGAAAGGATGCAAAGAGCGCGGCAACTTTTTCCAGCTGCTCCTGCTGCTCGAAATCGTTGAGCGTTTCACCGCGCAGGTCGCGGATGCGGGCCACGCCCGCGGCAACCGGCAGGGTCAGGAGCAGCACCAGGTCCGGTTCGGGGGCAAAGGCGTTGGCCGCGAAAATGGCCGCCGGGTCGCGGCCGCCCGCCCCCTGGTAGGCGGCGGTGGAGAAGTAGTAGCGGTCGGTGAGCACGATGTGGCCCTCGTCCAGCGCCGGGCGAATGCACTCGGCGACATGCTGGCGGCGGTCGAGCACAAACAGTTCCAGTTCGCGCTCAGGCGACACCCGTGTGCGGTCCTGGTAGAGGGTACGGATTTCCCGGCCGTAGGGACCATCGGTGGGTTCCCGGGTCTCGACCACCGTGCGTCCCTGCCCCCGCAGCCATTCGGCCAGCAGCGGCAGCTGGGTGGATTTGCCGGTGCCGTCGATGCCTTCAAAGGCGATGAGCAGGCCGCGATTCATGCGCTCGCCGCAGCCGCCCGGTTGGCGACGATGGTACGGGCCAGGTGCACGGCCGCGGCCAAACTGGACGGGTCGGCCACCCCCTGGCCGGCGATGTCGTAGGCGGTGCCGTGGTCCACCGAGGTGCGGACGATGGGCAGGCCGAGGGTGACGTTGACCCCGTCCTGAAAGTGGAGCAGCTTGAAGGGGATGAGCCCCTGGTCGTGGTACATGGCGACCACCGCGTCGTAGCGACCGGCGGCCGCCTGGTGGAATACCGTGTCCGGCGGCCAGGGGCCGCTGACCTCGCCGAAATCGGCGCTGGCCACGACCGCCGGTTGGATGATGCGCCCTTCCTCGTCGCCGAACAACCCCCCTTCACCGGCGTGGGGGTTGAGAGCAGCCACCGCGATGCGCGGGCAGCGCAGGCCGAAATCATGGCGGAGCGAATCGGCGGTCATCTTGATGCAGTCGCGCACCGTGTCCGTGCTGAGCAGCCCGCTCACCCGGCCGAGCGGTTCATGGATGGTGACCAGCACCACCCTGAGCCGGTCGCCGGCCATCATCATCCGCACCCGCGGGGCGCCGGTCAGGGCGGCGAGCATCTCGGTGTGGCCGGGGTACGGGTAGCTGGCCTCGCGCAGACTCAGCTTGCTGATGGGGCAGGTGACCACCGCACTGCAGACACCGTCCAGGGTGAGACGAACCGCCGCCTCGATCCAGCCGGCCATGGCCCGGCCGGTGGCCGTGTCGGGCCGGCCCCAGGTGACCGCGTCGCTGTCGAAGGGGGTGGTCTGGCAGACCGGCAGGGTGCCGGAACGAATCGGGTCGCCGGGACGCCAACTGACCAACTCCAAGGTGATGCCGAGTTGCTCGGCCGCCCGCCCGAGCATGCCCAGGTCGCCGACAACGATGGCTGGGCCGTCCCGGTGCGCGTCCGCTCGGCTGAACAGGCGACAGATGATTTCCGGGCCGATGCCCGCCGGGCACCCCATGGTCACGGCCAGGGGCGGGTCGTCAGTCTGTGCGGTGTTGCCCATAACGCTCCGTGGTTATTCTGAAAGCTCGAAGGCGTTCTCGATGTGGTCAATGGTCACCGGCTGGTCGTTGTGGTCGAGCGTCACGGCGACCACGTCGAATCGGGCCGCGGCGCTCTCCAAATGGCGGGCGGCCAGATAGTCCTGGGCGATGCGGGCCAACTGCCGCTGCTTGCGCCCGTCCACTGCCTCCAGGCCAGTGCCGAAGCGACTGGAATGCCGTGTTTTGACCTCGACAAAGACGATTGTCCCGCTGCAACGGGCGACGATATCCACCTCGCCGAACCGTTTGCGGTAGTTGGTGTCGAGGATTTCGTAGCCCCGCTCCTCCAGATGGCGGCGGGCCACACCTTCGCCGAACCGGCCCGTACCGCCGGTGGAACCGCCCTTTCTGCACCCGAAGAGCATGTCTTTTACCTCGCCGGATCCGGCCAGAGCGCGAGTTGGGTGGCGGCGGGCAGCGCCGGTCGGTCCGCACAGAACTCACGCACGCCGCGAAAGGTACGCCGGTGCACCGGGCAGGGCCCGAAGTCGCGCAGGGCCTGTCGGTGGGTGCGGGTCGGATAGCCCTGGTTGCGGAGGAAATCGTAGTGCGGATACTGCTCGTGATACGCGGCCATGAGCCGGTCCCGGGTGACCTTGGCGACGATCGAAGCGGCGGCGATGGAGGCGCTGCACCGCTCGCCCTTGACCAGGGTGGTCTGGGCTACCGGCACCGGCACCCGAAAGGTGCCGTCGACGAGCAGGTGGTCGGGCGGCTCGCCGCCGCGGGCCGTACAGTCGTCCAGGGCCCGCTTCATGGCCAGCAGCGAGGCCTGGAGGATGTTGATCTGTTCGATTTCCCGAGGGTCGGCGGTGCCCACGCCGATCCGGGCACTGCCTTCCTTGAGTAGGGCGAACAGCCGATCCCGCCGGCGGGCAGTGAGGAGTTTGGAATCCTTGTACGGGGCGTGCTCGTCGTCCGGCGACAGGATGACACAGGCCGCAACCACCGGACCGGCGAGCGGGCCGCGGCCGGCCTCGTCGATGCCGGCCACGCTGGTGCAACCACCTGCGTAGAGCGACCGCTCAAAGCGGAAGGTGTCGTCCGGGTCGTCCGGGACAGGGGCCAGGGCAGTCCAGCCGGTCAAAGCGGTCCTCAGCATCGTTCCCCGCGCATCCCGCCCGGCGGACAGAGACAGGCGCTGCCTGACCACGTCAAAGCGGACGGGCACCCGGCGGTTGTTGCGACCACCGGATGCCCCCAGGATGATGCCGATCCGATACCGAAACTCCGTGCGCGCACGGAGTCCGGACCGGAATAAAGTGGATCAGAGAATGCCGCGCTCACGGATACGCGCAGCCTTGCCGCGGCGTTCGCGCAGATAGAACAGGCGCGAGCGGCGGACCCGACCCGGCGTGACCATCTCGACCTTCTCGATGCGCGGCGAGTGCAGGGCAAAGGTTTTCTCCACGCCGACACCGTGCGAGATCTTGCGCACCGTGAAGGTGGCGTTCATGAGGCCGCGCTTGCGCTTGATGACCACGCCCTGGAACACCTGGACCCGCTCCTTGTTGCCCTCGATGATGCGGATGTGCACCTTGATCGTATCACCGGGCCGGAACTCCGGCAGGTCAAAGCGCATTTGCTCCTGATCAATTTTGTCGAGAATATTCATGTTCGTTCGTTTACGGGGAGGGCCGCGGCGTTCTGCCGGCCCTGCTCGAAGGATGCCTCCAAATCATCCTGAAAAAATAACGTCATCGTCCAACGTCTGTGCAAGTCGGTCCCGGCGGGTCCGACTGACTGTCTGGCCTCAAACTGCCCCGGGCGCCTCGCCCAGGAGTCGGTCAAAAATAATGGCCGCGGCCGAGCGCACCGACAGGTGGTTGAACCCGGTGACGCCACTGATCGGTGGCAGCACACCGTCAGCCCCGGCGAGTATCTCGGGCGCCAACCCCCAGGCCGTGCCGAGCAGCAGCAGCACGGGCTCACCCTGCCAGATCCGCTCGCGCGCGGCTGCGAAGCCGATGGTGTTGTCCTGCCTGCGGGCACAGGTGGCGAGCACACAAGGTCGGACCCCGTAGTGGGCCGTGGCGCCGGTCAGGGCCTCGTCCAGGCCGGCGCAGACCCGGATGATCGACAGGGCGTCACTGCGGTCCAGATTGGTGCGGCCGCCAGGGCCGTCGGTCCAGTGGCCGACAATCTGGTCGGCCAATTCCTGCTGTTCACGAAACGGCGTGATCACCCAGTAGGTGGTGACACCAAAGGTGCGTCCCGCTCGGGCGATATCGTGCAAGTCGAGATTGGTGACCGCGGAACCGATGGTTTCACCGATGCGGCTGACCACCGGGTAATGCACCAGGGCGACATCAACCCGCAAGGTGTTCTCCGTTGCCGTTTTCTCTGCCAATGGCCTCGATCTGCTGCCGCAGCCCCGCCCGTCCGAGCATTTTTGTTTCCGCCGGGGTGAACCGTGCCCCGACCAGCAGTTCGGGCCTTCGGGCCAGCGTCACCCGCACCGACTCGAGGAACCGGTGCGTGGCAATGGCCGCATGGTCACCGGAAAGCAGGACCTCCGGCGCCGGTTCCCCCTCGAACACTCGCGGCCGGGTGTACTGCCCATGCTTGAGCAGGCCGCGGCTGAAGGTATCGCAGGCCGCCGAATCCTCGCAGCCGAGTACGCCCGGCAGCAACCGCGTGACCGCATCCAGAACCACCAGGGCGGCCAGTTCGCCGCCGGTCAGGACGTAGTCGCCAATGGACAGTTCCTCGTCCACGTAATGGCTGCGAAAGCGCTCGTCCACCCCTTCGTAGCGGCCGCAAACGAGGGCCAGCCGCTCCTCCCCGGCCAGTCGGGCAGCCGTGGCCTGATCCAGCCGGTCGCCCCGGGGCGAAAGGAGAATCACCCGGGGCCGCGGCCCGTCGCTGCACGCCGCCTTGAGGCAGGCCGCCAGGGGTTCGGGTTTCATCACCATGCCTTCGCCGCCGCCGAAGGGGCGATCGTCGGTCATGCGGTGCCGGTCATGGGCATGGTCGCGGATGTTGTGCACAGCCACGCGGATCTGTTCCGCGCTGAGTGCCCGTCGTACCATCCCCTCGTTGAGCGGGGAGACGAAAAATTCCGGAAAAATCGTCAGGATGTCAAACCACATCAGGAGTCGCCAGCGCTCACTGGTTGAGCTCGAGCAACCCCGGAGGCGGGTCGAGCACCACCCGGTCGTCCTCCACGGCGCGGATAAAGGCACGCACCGCGGGTACCAGCACCTCCGCCTCGTTGGTGCGGATAACGAGAATATCCTGGCCGCCGCCGCTGAGAATGGCCGCCACCCGGCCGAGTTGCCGGCCGTCGATGGTTTCCGCCCGCTTGCCCTCAAGCGTGTGCAGGTAGAATTCGCCGACACCGGGCGGCGGCAGATCGCTGGTCGCCAGCCAGACCTTGCTGCCGGCGAGTTGCTCGGCCGCCTCCCTGGTGATGCACCCGGACAGCCGCAGCACCACGCTCTGGCCGCTGACCCGGGCCTGCAGGGCCGTGTGGGGGACTTTTTCGCCGTCCCCTGCCGTGCTCAGGTAGAGGTGCTGGTAGCGGGCAAAACTGGCCGGGGATTCGGTCAACGGCCGAACCTTCACCTCACCGCGCAGTCCGTGCGCCCGTGTCACCGTGCCGAGCAGCACGAACGAATCCTTGTCGCCAGGCTGCTGATCCGTCACTATTCAACGATTTCAAGCCGCGGCCGCTTGCCGTCCGCGGTATGGGCGGCAGCCAGCACGGCGCGCATGGCTCGTGCCGTCCGCCCCTGCTTACCAATCACCTTGCCGAGGTCACCCTGGGCGACCCGCAGTTCGATGATCAGGTTGTCCTCATCCTCCTGGAGCGTGACGGCGATTTCGTCCGGTTGATCGACCAGACGGGAGGCGATGAACGCGATCAGATCTTTCATTTACGCCGCGGCAGCCGCTCCGGCGCGGTGCTTTTTGAGCAGGCTCTGCACGGTTTCCGTCAGGGTGGCGCCTTTCTGCACCCAGGCGTCAAGTTTCTCGCCGTCGACGGTGACAGCGACGGGGTTCTGCATCGGGTCGTAGGTGCCGACGATGTCGAGGAACTTGCCATCGCGCGGGGCTTGGCTGTCGGCGACGACGATACGGTAAAAGGGCTGTTTCTTGCGGCCTTTTCTGGTCAAACGAATACGAACTGCCATGAGTGACTATCCTCCGGTGGACGTGTGAAACCGGCGCTGCGAACAGTCGAGCCGCAAGCGGTGCGCCGGATTGAAGACTGCCTGTACTATCTGTTCAGCCCCTTGGGGAGCTTGCGGCGCTTGCCGCCGCTCATGATGCCCTTGCCCTTCAGATTTTTCATCATTTTGAGCATCATGGTGTAACTCTTGAGCACCCGGTTGACCTCGGCGACGCTGGTGCCGGAACCGTTGGCGATCCGCTGCCGGCGGCCGGCATTGATGATCAGGTGATTGCGCCGCTCCTTCAAGGTCATGGAACGGATGATCGCCTCGGTCTTGACCAACTCCTTCTGGTCGGGCTTGGGCGCATCCTTGAGCTGCTTGAGCTTGCTGATCCCGGGGATCATGCCCATGAGCTGCTCCAGGGTGCCCATCTTCTTGATCTGCTGGATCTGGTCGAGGAAATCCTCCAGGGTGAAGGCGTTCTTCTGGATCTTCCGCGCCAACTGCTCGGCGTTCTTCTGGTCGACCACCGCCTCGGCCCGCTCGATGAGCGAGAGCACGTCGCCCATGCCGAGGATGCGCGAGGCGGTCCGGTCCGGGTGGAACACCTCCAGGGCGTCGACCGACTCGCCCACACCGACGAACTTGATCGGCTTGCCGGTGATCTTCTTCACCGACAGGGCGGCACCGCCGCGGGCATCACCCTCCATCTTGGTGAGGATGACGCCGGTGATCTCCAGATCGGCATTGAACTTGGCGGCCACGGTGACCGCGTCCTGGCCGGTCATGGCGTCCGCCACGAACAGCACCTCGGCCAGCGGCACGGCCCGGCTGATCTCCTGCAGCTCGGCCATGAGCGCCTCGTCGACGTGCAGGCGACCGGCCGTATCGATGATGACCGTGTCGTGGGCACCGGCCGCGGCCTGGGCGACCGCCTGCCGGGCGATGTCCACCGGTCGTTGCTCCACCGTGGAGGCGAACACCGGTACACCCACCTGCGCCCCGAGCACGTGCAGCTGCTCGATGGCCGCCGGCCGATAGACGTCGGCCGGCACCAGGTACGGCGAACGCCCTTTTTCCTTCAACTGTTTCGCCAACTTGGCGGCGGTGGTGGTCTTGCCGGAGCCCTGCAGGCCGGCGAGCATGATCACCGCCGGCTGTCGCCCCTCGAGGCGCAGCGGCTGGGCCTCGCTGCCGAGCAGCTGGACCAGTTCATCGTGCACCACCTTGACCACCTGCTGGCCGGGCGACAGACTGGAGAGCACCTCCTGGCCGATCGCCTTGGCAGTGACCGCAGCGACAAATTCTTTGACAACGCCAAAGTTGACATCCGCCTCGAGCAATGCCGTGCGCACCTCGCCCATGGCCTCCTGAATATTTTCTTCAGTGAGCTTGCCATGGCCGCGCAGTTTTTTGAAAACGCTTTCCAGGCGGTCGGTGAGATTCTCAAACATGTTTGCTCGGGTGTCAGGAGGACGGTTGACGCGCGACGGACGGACGGACAGACGCACGCATCCACCCATGCGCGCGGGTGGAAATTTTTTTTATTACTCGAACCGGTTATGATTGTCAAGCAGGAAGGAAACCCCGACGGTGCGGGCGGTTAGGACGCAGCCAGGGTTTTCGCCACCTGGTCGAGTGTTTCCGGGGTGTCGGCCTGCACACAGAGAACCGGTGATTTTTTTGGCAAAATTTTCCGGAGCATGCCGGTCAGCACATTCTTCGGTCCCAACTCGACGATCACCTCGACCCCGGCGGCCACCATCCGTTCGACAATCTCCAGCCAGCGCACCCGGGAGGCTATCTGCCCGGCCATGATCGCCTTGATCGTGTCCGGTGCCGCTGCATAGTCGCCGGTGACGTTGAACAGCACCGGCACGGCGGGCGCAGCAAAGGGGATGGTCGCCATATGGGCGGTGAAATCGTCCACGGCCCCGGCCACCAGCGGGCTGTGGTTGGCCACACTCACCTTGAGCGGGATAACTTTGCCGCCGCGCGCGGCGCACAGTTCGGCGGCCCGATCGAGCCCGGCTGTATCGCCGGAAAGAACAATCTGGGTGGCGGTGTTGTGGTTGGCCACCACCACCACGCCCTCCCCTGCCCCCCCGGCGAGAAGGCTTTCCATTTCCTCCAGGGTCAGGCCGATCACGGCGCGCATGCCGCCCGGGTGGGCGTTGCCCTCGCGTTCCATCAACTCGCCGCGTTTGGTCACCAGCCCGAGGGTATCCTCCAGACTGAGCACGCCGGCGCCGTGCAGGGCCGAATATTCGCCCAGGCTGTGGCCGGCGAAAAAAGCCGGCGTGAAGCCGGGCAACCGTTTGCAGAACTGCTGCCAGCAGAGCAGGTTGACCGCGGTGAGCGCCGGCTGCAGATAAAGCACCCGGGTCAGGTCGTCGATCGGCCCCTCGAAACAGAGCCGGCGGATGGGGAAGGAGGAGATATGCTCGGCCAGGTCCATGAGGTTGGCGGCATCCGGGTCCTGCTCGACCAGGGCCTGGCCCATGCCGATGTACTGGGACCCCTGCCCGGGGAAGATAATGGCTGTCTTTTTCATCTGTGTTGCCTGCGGTGCTCTCCGGCGCCGGTCAGCGTCGGTCGAACACCAGATTTCTGAGAATGAAGAGGACCACGCCGACGGTGATGGCACTGTCGGCGACGTTGAAGGCCGGCCAGTGGGACGCGCCGACATGAAAATCGAGAAAATCGATGACGTGGCCGAGCCGGATCCGATCGATCAGGTTGCCGATGGCGCCGCCGGCGATCAGGGCCAGGGCCAGGTTGTACCAACCGCTCTGACTGGCGTAGCCCCGCCGGGCGATGAGGATCAGCACCAGGGCCACGCTGGCGGCGCCTATGAAAAAGGTCTGCCGCCACAGGGCGGGCTGGCCGGCGAGAATGCTGAAGGCGGCACCGTTGTTGGTCAGGTAGGTGAGATTGAAGAACCCGGGGATGACCGTCTGACTGTCGTACAGGGTAAAATGGTGGACAATCCAGAACTTGCTCGCCAGGTCGAGGCCCACCACCGCCAGGATGACCAGCAGAAACACACCCATGAACCCGTCCCGCTCAGGCCGCCAGCTGCCGGACCACACGGGCGCAGCGGGCGCACAGGGTCGGGTGGTCGGCATCCGCGCCCACCGAGGTGGCGAAAGTCCAGCAGCGCTCGCATTTGTCCCCCGGCGCCGGCCCAACCGCGATGGCCACGCCGTCCAGCCCTTCCGTCCCGGTGAAGACCAGATCCTCGTCCCCGGCCGCCTGCAGACGCAGGTTGGAGACGATGCACAATTCCTGGAGGAGCGGCAGACTCTCGGCCAGGAACGCCTGCCAGTCCGTGTTCACCTGCAGCACCACCTCGGCATCCAGGGACAGGCCGATCAGCTTGTCCCGGCGGGCCGTCTCCAGCACCCGGGTGATGGCGGAGCGCAGGCTCAGCAACCGACTCCAGCGCTCGTCAAAGGCTGCGTCGGCGACAATGTCGTCCACCGCCGGGAAGGTGGCAAAAAAAACCGAGCGGTCGAGCGGGTCCTTGTCTCCCAGGCCGTGCAGGTGCTCCCAGGCCTCGGCCGCGGTGAAGCAGAGCACCGGCGCCATCAGGCGGAGCAGCCCGTCGAGGAGGCGGTACATCACCGTCTGCGCCGCCCGCCGCTCCGGTCCGTTCGGGGCCGAACAGTAGAGCCGGTCCTTGAGGATGTCCATGTACAGGCTGGAAATGGTGGTGCCGCAGAAATTGAACAGCCCGTGGTAGACCGCGTGGAACTCGTAGCGCTCGTAGGCGCGGGTGAGCCGCCGGGTCAGCTCGGCGAAGCGGGCGAGCGCCCAGCGGTCGATCTCGAAGAGGGCCTCCGGCCCGACCGCGTCGCGCGCCGGGTCGAAATCGGAGAGGTTGCCGAGGAGAAAGCGCAGGGTGTTGCGCATCTTGCGGTAGGCGTCGGACACGTGCTTGAGGATCTCGTCCGAGACCTTGACGTCGTCCTGGTAGTTCTCGCTCGCCACCCACAGGCGCAGGATCTCGGCGCCGTAGCGGTCGATCACCTCCTGCGGGGCGACCACATTGCCCACCGACTTGGACATCTTCTTGCCCTGGCCGTCGACCACGTAGCCGTGGGTGAGCACGCCCTTGTAGGGCGCCCGGCCGCGGGTGCCCACCGAGGTGAGCAGCGAGGACTGGAACCAGCCGCGGTGCTGGTCGCTGCCCTCGAGGTAGAGGTCCGCGGGCGAACGCAGCTCCGGCCGCTCTTCGAGCACCGCCGCGTGGCTGGTGCCCGAGTCGAACCAGACATCGAGGATGTCCGTCTCCTTGCGGAACTCGCTCCCGCCGCAGGCGCAGGCGACGCCCTCGGGGACGAAATCGGCGGCCTCGTGCAGGAACCAGGCATCCGCCCCTTTCTGCTGAAACAGCTCGTCGATGCGCCGGCAGACCGCCTCGTCCTTGAGGATCTCGCCGCAGTCGGTGCAGGTGAGCACCGTCACCGGCACACCCCAGGAGCGCTGCCGGGAGAGACACCAGTCGGGCCGGGCCTCGACCATGCCGTAGATGCGCTGCTGCCCCAGGCGGGGGTCCAGCGTCACCTCGTTGATCGCCGCCAGGGCCTTGTCGCGCAGCTGCAGGTTGTCCATGGAGATGAACCACTGGGCCGTGGCCCGGTACATGACCGGTTCCTTGCAGCGCCAGCAGTGCGGATAGCTGTGGTGGAGCACCTGCTCCTTGACGAGCGAGCCGTCCGCGGCCAGGTCGGCGATGATCCGCCGGTTCACCTGCGGCACCTGCTCGCCCGCGTACCGGCCGGCCTCGGCGGTGAAGCGGCCGTCGTCGCCCACCGGTGAGAGCACCTCGAGGCCGTAGCGCCGGCCGGTCAGGTAGTCGTCGGCGCCGTGGCCGGGCGCGGTGTGCACGCAGCCGGTGCCCGAGTCGGCGGTGACGTAATCGGCCAGCACCATGAGCGAATCGCGCTCGAGGAAGGGATGGCGGCATTTCTTGCCTTCCAGGCCGGCGGCGGAGAAGGTGGCGAGCAGGCGGTGGTCGTCGATGCCGAACAGCTGCATGCACGGGCCGACCAGTTCGCTGGCGAGGATCCACACCTCGCCCCGCACCTCGACCGCGGCGTAGGCCAGGTCCGGGTGGAAGGCCACCGCCAGGTTGGCGGGCAGGGTCCAGGGGGTGGTGGTCCAGATGAGCACCTGGACCTGGCGGCCGGCCAGTTCCGGCGCCACCCCGCCCAGGTCGTCGACCACCGGAAACTTGACGTAGATCGACGGTGAGCTGTGATCGGCGTAGTCCACCTCGGCCTCGGCCAGGGCGGTACCGCAGGTGGCGCACCAGTAGACCGGTTTCTTGGCGCGGACCACGGCCCCGGAGAGCAGGAAGCGGTTGAACTCCCGGGCGATGACCGCCTCGTAGGCGTGGTTCATGGTCAGGTAGGGATCGTCCCAGTCACCGAGCACGCCCAGCCGCTTGAACTGTTCGCGCTGGGTCTTGATCCACTTCTCCGCATACTTGCGGCAGGCGGCCCGCTTGCTGAGCACCGGGATGGTCTGTTTCTTCTCGCCCAGCTCCAGATCGACGTTGTGCTCGATGGGCAGGCCGTGGCAGTCCCAGCCGGGGATGTAGGGGGCGTTGCAGCCGGCCATGCGCTTGGCGCGCAGGATGATGTCCTTGAGCACCTTGTTGAAGGCGGTGCCCAGGTGGATGTTGCCGTTGGCGTAGGGGGGGCCGTCGTGGAGGATGAACAGCGGCCGGTCGGCCGCGGCCTGCTGCAGCTGCCGGTAGAGCCCCTCCCGCTCCCAGCGCTTGAGCACAAGCGGCTCCCGCTGGGTGAGATTGGCCTTCATCTTGAATGAGGTCTGCGGCAGGTTCAGTGTTTCCCGGTAATCCATCGTTCTTCCCGCTGGCAAGCAATTGTAAGGGTTGGGCCGTACGCAAAAGGTTGCGATTGTACCAAGCCCGGTTGATTGTGCAAGGGAAAAGGCCGGCCGGCCGCCGGCGGGGCAGCACCACCCCGCACGCCCCTTGCCAGTTGTCCGGGGCCGATGTATCCTGCGCCGGCCCGGGGGCGATCGACGTCCGTTCCCCCTTCCCAACGACCCTTCCGCGACGGAGCGACATCGTGACAGCCGAAAACCGATCCGGCCAGTGCAGCCTCTGCGGCCTCGACCTGAAAAACCCGACGCCGGGCGACGATCCCGATACCTGCCCCGCCTGCCTGGCATTGGAACGGACTATCCGCGAGCACCCGGAGGTGGTGAAGACGCTGTGGCTGCGCCACCAGGACGAGGCCATCCTGCCCCGGGCCGGCGCCCGACGCATCGAGAGCGAGGCGGAACTGCCGGACGTGCTCGACGGCAAGCGCTACCGCACCATCGACCGGGACCGGAACAAATGGTACCTGTCGGTGAGCGAGGTCGAGGGGAGGCCGGTGGAGGTGTTCGCCTCCACCGCCTTTGACCGCGATCACGAACTGCAGTCGCGTATCTCCAACCTGACCACCATAACCCGGCTCATCTCGCTCATCCTCCGGCACATTTCGCTGGGCGAACCGCTCACCTTCGACAAGTGCCTCAAGCAGATCCAGCGTTCCTCCCGCCAGAAGAACGACCTGCCCGACATGCTCTACGGCGTGCTCAACCGCTACCACCGGCCGCCGCGCTGAACGCAAGGCCGGACAGCGTCCGGCCGCCTACAGCTTTTCCATGAATTTTTTCGTGTCGATGACGAACCGCTCGTGCCGGCCGCGGCCGATCTCCCCCCGTTCGTCTTTCGCCACCACCTCGAACACCAGCCGGCGACGGTCGACCTCCACCAGGGTGGACTCGCAGGTCACCCGCTGACCCACCGGCGTGGCCCTGGTGTGGACGATGTCCACCTTGACGCCGACCGTGCCCCAGCCCTCGGGCAGAAAGGGCAGTACCGAGCCGAGACAGGTACTCTCCATGAGGGCGACCAGGGCCGGGGTGGCGAACACCTCGACCAGGCCGCTGCCGTAGCGGGCCGCGGTGTTCTCGAAGGTGACACTCAGTTCTTCCTTGCCCTGGGTTCCGGTGGGGATCTGCAGTTCCATGGGGTGTACCTCGCTTGAGGAAAGATGACCCGCCGCGCCCCGGCGGCGGATGTGGTCAAAACCAGAAAAAGGTGCGTGAATCTGCCCTTATAACGGCAAACCGGACGACCGTCAAGCGGCAAGGCCATGGCTCCGCGCCAGCACAGCGGCCGGGGGTCCCGAGCGTGTGCACCCGGCACCCTCCCGGCCGGACCGCCCGGGCTCCCGTCGTCCCCTGCAGGGCGACGACCGGATGGTGTCGAGACTGTGTCCTGCGCCCGCTTTCGTCCCCCTGGCGGAGGGTCTGCAAATCCTTCCCTGCCAGCCAGAGGGTCCTTGTACTCTCAGTCCGAGTATGCTACAGTGTGCGGCTTATAAAGGGCCGTTTCAGCGCCTTGCCGGACGGTGGCGGGCCCTGCACCTGCACCACTTTCCGGCACACAGACGCACCGGCTGCTGCCGCCACCCGGCGGCACGATCGCCACGCCCCGGCAGAACAGCATCGCGACCACCGCAGAGGGTTATGACAGACGCACCGACCACGCTCGATCAGGACGACGCCCCGACCTCCGAAGAGGCCACCCTCAGCGCCATCTACTCCCTGCTCGCCCTGACCATGCGCTACCCGGACGGCGCCTGCACCAACGACCAGCTGTTCGACACGCTGGAAGCACTGCTCACCTCGCTCGACCGGCCCGCCGAGTTGACCGCGCTAAGCGACTGGCGTCACCGGTCCACCGACCCGCTCGACGATCTGCGCACCGAATACACCCGCCTGTTCATCAACGCCGTGCCCCACGTTACCGTGCCGCCCTACGCCTCGGTGTACCTGGACGGCAGCGGCATCCTCCAGGGGCCGACCACGGAACGCACCCGTGATTTCTACCGGGAGCACGGCTACGACCTGGCCAGCGAAACCGAGCCCGCCGACCACCTCGCCCTGGAACTCGATTTTCTCGCGGCCCTGACCGGCGAAGGCCAGGTCGAGGCCGAGGAAGTCTTCCTGCGAACCCTGTTCCGACCCTGGTTCACGCGGTTCAAGGAGCGCTGCATGCAAGAAGTTCGACATCCCTTCTACACGGTGTCGATCCAGTTAATCGACTTTTTCACCAAGGAGGAACAGTAAATGGCAACGAACCTCACCCGGCGGAATTTCCTCAAGGCCGCCTCGCTTGCCGCTGCGTCCGTGCCGCTGTCCAAGGTGGCGGCCAGGGCCCAATCGGGCGTCGTCAAGACGCCGCTGGTTGCGCCGGGCAGTTTCAAGGACACCCAGACCGCGGTCGGCGGCGTCTGCGAGATGTGCTTCTGGCGCTGCCAGCTGGTCGGCAAAATCCGTGACGGCCGCCTGATCAAGCTCGAGGGCAACCCCAAATCCATCGACAACGGCGTGTCCCTGTGCGCCCGCGGCAACGCCGGCGTGGCCTACCTGTACGACCCGGACCGGCTCAAGTACCCGCTCAAGAACGTCGGCAAGCGCGGCGCGCCCAAGTGGCAGCGGATCTCCTGGGAGGAGGCGCTGGACACCTGCGGCAGCAAGCTCAAGGCCGTTGTCGACAAGTACGGCGCCAAGGGCATCGCCATGTTCCCGCACGGCTCCACCGCCACCTACCCGATGAGCTTTCTGGAAAACACGGTGGGCACGCACAACGTCTCCGAGGCCAGCTTCTTCCAGTGCCGCGGCATCCGCGATACCGCCTACCTCGCGACCATCGAGAGCCCGCCCAACGAGGACGTGGACATGGCCAACGCCAAGGTCATCTTCCTTGTCGGCAACCATTTCGGCGAGAACATCCACGTTTCCCACATCAAGCAGTATCTCAAGGGGCTGGAGAACGGCGCCAAACTGATTGTGGTCGACCCACGTTACTCGGCCGCGGCGGCCAAGTCCCACGTCTGGGTGCCCATCCGCCCGGGCACGGACACCGCCATGCTGCTGGCGATCATGAACTACCTCATCCAGAACGAGAAATACAACGTCGACTTTGTCGAACGAGCACGGTGAGGGCTTCGAGCAGATGGCCGAGGGCATCAAGGAGTGGACGCTCGAGAAGGCAGCCGCGGAATGCGACATCCCGGCCGCCCAGATCAAGGAGGTGGCCGACCTGTTGGCCGCCAACATGCCGAACGTGGCCATCCACCCCGGCCGCCATGTCAGCTGGTACGGCAACGACTTCCAGCGCGAGCGGGCCCTCGCCTGCCTCACCGGCCTGCTCGGCGCCTTCGGCGTCAAGGGGTCGTTCGTCCATCCCAAGGGGCCGAAAGGGATCAAGAAGGTTTCCTGGCCGGAGGGCGAGCACAAGGAGGAGAGCCTGCGGGAGAT
>CAVWHP010000020.1:0-29824 GCA_963754825.1 uncultured delta proteobacterium
AGCGTTTCTCGGCCAGCTTGACAATCTCCACCGCCAACCGTTCGTGCCGCGCACTGAGAGCCGGGATATTGGCCAGCAGGATTTTGGTATCGATGTTACCACGCAGCTTCTTGACCTCAATCGGCTTTTTCCAGAAATCAGCACGCCGATGGTATCCTGCAGCAGCTGGACAATGGCGAGCATCAGCTTCTTCAACGCCGACCGGTCGACAGCCGGCTCCTCACCTCCATCATAGGCAATCTGCAGCACATACTCGTAAAAGGTGGTCGCCTCCCTGCTCAGTCCATCAACTGGTTCCGTTCTGCCGGCAACCGCCTCCCGGCGCAGTTCCTCAAGGTCATCGGCCAGCGCATTCCAGTTGTTCTTGTGTTGCTCGATCAGCTTTTCCAGCTTCTCGCTCAGCTTGGTGTAGAAAGCCGGGTCTTCGTCAAAGTGCACCGTGCAGTGCTTGCGGATGGCATGCTCCATCTCGCTGGCCTTGGCCTCCGGGTCACCCTTGGCATGCCGCTGTACATGGGCCATGAAATCATCGGAGAGCAGCTCGACCGGCGGTATTTTCGGATTGATCCCCAGGCTGACCAGGTGCTCGTTGATCAGCGCCTTTACCTTGGCCCCGGCATCGGCGATATCCAGGCTGTCGTCCTTGTAGCGCTCCTTGACCATGCGCAACAGATACCCGAAGCGACGCGCCGCGCCCCGGTACGGATGGCCCGCCGGGTTGGGCAGAATCAGATTCAGGCTCTGAAGGAATTTCTTCAGATAGACCTCGAAGTCTGCCCGCCGCTTGATATCCTGCATTGCTCCAACCGCCCGATGGATCACCCGTACCTCGTCCTCGGGCGATCCCATCCGGCCGGAGACGAAGAGCGGCAATGTCCTTCACGCCGGCACTCTGGAAATGCTGCAGCAGCCGCTGATAGCGCTCTTCCAGAATCGGCAGCTCGCTGAGGATGTTTTTCAGGCCGTCACGCGATATCCCTGTCCTCGCTGCGGCATAGATCGGTCAGCGCCTCGGTCAGGTGATTGGCCAGGCCGATGTAGTCCACGATGATAGCCGCGCTTCTTGCCTTTGCGCCACCCGGTTGACCCGGGCAATGGCCTGCAGCAGGTTGTGCTCCTCAGTCTTCTTGTCGATGTACATCACCTGCTCGACGGGCGCATCAAAACCGGTGAGCAGCATGTCGCAGACGATCAGGAAAGGCGATTCCGGTCAGATCCTTGTCCGGATCGTCAAAGTCGAAGGGCTTGCAGAAGTTGTCCACCGCATTCCAGCGGCTGGCCTGCTTGCGGGCCTCGGTGAATGGCAGCCGGCTCGTTGGTGCCATCGGAGGAAATCACCACCACGGCCTTGAGAAAGTCGATCTTGCCGATCAATTCCTGGTCCGGCTCGGGCCTGGATCCGCTCCCGCTCCATCCGTTCCCGCAAGGCCTCCTCGATGGCCGTGTCGATAGCGCACGGCCGCCAGCTTCGGAGTGGCAGACCACCTGCGCCTTGAAGCCATTGGGCAGGATGTTGTCGATGTAGTGATTCGACCAGATCCCGGGCAATGGCCGCGATCCGCTGCTCCGCCTCCAGGATGTCGCCGGTGGCACCGTATTTCTTCTTGATCGCCAGCAGCTCTTCTTCGCTGCGGTCCTTGAACAGATCCTCGAACTTGGTGTCGAAGCCGTGCTTGTCGTTGAGGGCGGTGTCGGCGGTCTTGCCCTCGTAGAGAATCTGCAGGGTCGCGCCGTCATGGACGGCATCCATCAGCTTGTAGGTATCGATATATTCGCCAAAGCGTTTCACCGTGCGCCTTCTCGCCGTGGCGCTCGGTGATCAGCGGCGTGCCGGTGAAGGCGATGCGGGTGGCGTTGGGAAAAGCCTCGAACAGATTGTCGCCAAGGTCGGAGCCCTGGGTGCGGTGCGCCTCGTCGATCATGCAGGATGATCCGTTCCGACGGATTGACCACGCCGAAGGTGGCTGGCCGGCGGGCATGGCCCGATAGCGTTCCGAGCGCCTCGGCGCACGATGCATGCGGCACGGGCAGTTCCTCGCGCTCCTTGAATTTGTGCACCATCACCATGTTGACGTCGGAACTGTCGGTGGCCAGATGCTTGCGCAGCGCCGCGGTACTCTCGATGACATTGACCTTACCGCCGATCAGCGTCGCGGTCTCGGCCGAGCTGCTCTTCCAGATCGACGCGGTCGTTGACCAGGAGGATCTTGAAATCGTGCAGATCCGTGGACGACGCGCATCATGCGCGCCACAAAGACCATGGTCAGCGATTTGCCCGAACCCTGCGTATGCCAGACCACCCCGGGCGCGCTTCATGGGCGTCGCTGCCTCGGCGCAGCCGTTCGATGATCTTGCCGGCGGCCCGAAATTGCTGATAGCGGCACACCACCTTGATGCGCTTGCCCGCAGTCGGTATCCATGAACACGGAGCAGGTCCGCAGGATGTCGCAGCAGGTTGTCGGGCCAGCAGCCCCTGGATCAGCCGCTCCTGTTCCGCTCGACGCCAGCGGCGGCGCGTACGTGCGGTTGCTTTCCGGCCAGATGTCTTCCAGGCGTAGAAATGCTCCTCGCCCGAGGTGATGGTGCCGAACTCCGCCTCCTCGCCGCAGGTGCGGATCAGCAGCAGATTGGTATGAGAACAGCCGGGGCTCGCCCTCGCGCAGCCCGGCCTGCCTGGGTCGCCTCGCGACCGTTCCGGTAGCGCTGCAACTGCACAAAGGCCTCGTGCATCGGGTTGGCGCAGGTTCGGGTCCGCCGATCTTGCACTCCACCACCGCCAGCGGAATGCCGTTCACGAATAGGACGATATCCGGAATGATGAACTGCTTGACACAGCCCGGCGTATCGATGCGGAATTGGTTGATGGCGTGAAAGTGATTGTTGCTCAGGATGGGCGAAATCGATCAGCTTCACCACCGGGTCCTGCTTCACCGGTGACCTCGTTGGCATCGACCTGGGCCTTGAAGAACAAGGCCTGGATCGCCTCGTTGGCCTCCAGCAGGGTGCGGTTCGGCTGGCGGAGGATCTGATCGCGCAGTTCATCCAGTTGCCGGTCGGTGAGCCACGGCGCCCCGCTCTCCGTCCGATTGATCGACCGCACCGCCTCCGGAAAACCTCCGGCAGCAACCATTCGACGGAAAGTTGGTGCGCAGGCTCATTGCCCGGGTCGGAGGGGATAACCCCGGGCCTTGATCGATGACCGTCCAGCCCAGTTGGCCAGTTGATCGAGAAAGGGTTTTTCGACATGGAGGTATTCAGACATGGGCGGTTCCGTGGGTGGCTGATTCGGTTTTAACGGGTACTTTGCCGGTGAGGAGGTCGTGCATTAGGCCGGATTTTTGCTTTTTCAGTGTGGAATAGCTCATCTGATAGCGATTGAATAACTTCATTTTGTCCACTCAAGACCTCAGCGATGGCGAGTTGTTGCTCGGCTAATGGCGCCAAGGGAACTTTGAGGAGCCTTCAGCTGAGCAGTGTTAATACCTTCGCGGAGTGCCTCGTCCTTTTTCTCGCTCTATCTGTCGCTTAATGATCTCTTGATTGAACGCTGCTTCAATAAATGATGGCGAACATTTGTCGTGGTCAAGTGCTACTCGGATGATGTGGTAATTGATGATACAGTCATTCACAAATTGTGTTGCAAGTGCATTTCTACCCGTGGTTGCACCTTGTCGAGCAAAGAGCAGGTCACCTGATTTTTATGGCATAGCGCTGAAGTTCAGATGCTTTTCTTGGCGATATGAAGAGTAAGTCAGAGAGGTCCAGATACCCTGCTTGAACATTACCGATCCGAAGTACCGGTACGCCCTCCTCTACAAAGTCGTCGTTTCCAAGATCAGCACCAAATGGTCCGGTAAGGATTGGCTGCCTGCTTTGGTCCGCAATATCTAGTAGCGACCCCATTTCCCATCCTTTTGGCAGACAATCCGTATGGCTTTTCTTGACGGGAGGTGCGTGTTGCGGGGTGGACGCAGTTTGGCCTTAGCTAACCCTCGGGTGAAGAGGTCGTGCATCAGGCCGGCCTTGATCTGCTGCGTCTTCGCAATCATCGCTTCGGTCTGCTCAATGGCCTCATCTACTGTGGAGAGGATTTCGGCGATACAAAGTTGCTCGCTGATGGGCGGATAGGAAATTTTCAGAATACGTCCTAAGTCTTTAGGTACGTCTGGAACACCGGTGCCTGTCCTTCTCGCTTGGATCCATTCAAAACAATTACTGAGAGTATAGTAAAGGTAAAGGGGAGCTATTCCAGATATCGGAGAAAGTTTCGTGACGGTTGATGAGACTACACCGAGACGATACCTTTTCCAACCAGCCCGCTTCTTTCTCCATCCCAAAGCATCAATACATCGTCGTGACACGCAAGGATAGCCCCTTGTTTTTCTGCATACTCAGTAACGCTTCCACCTGAAAGAATTCCGGCCCCGAGATAGGGTTCAAACCCGTTCTCTTTATGTTCGGAAACTCGGACTTTACGACCTTTTTGGAAAGATACTATCTGGCGAATTCGCTGATTATCCACTCACTCATACCCCAGCTCCCCCAGGAAGCCCTTCAGCTTCCTGTTGGCCGCATCCCGCCGCTTCTCGATGTCCTCGGCGGTGACCGCGTACTTCGCGTGCAGGTTCTCCAAGGCCGCAAGGCACGCGCGCTGGTCGGCGCGCAGGTACGACTCGTAGGTCTGCACCAGGAGCCGGTGCAGCCGCTCGACGATGACACGTTGCGGGCCTCGTCGCGTCGATCTTCTCGCGCGCGGCGGCGACCAGCTCTTCCTGCTTCTTCTCGGTGGCGCGCAGGTCGGCCTTGAGCTGCTTGGCCTCGTCCTCCAGCGCCTTGTGCCGGGCAAGCTTGGCCTCGAGTGCCGTCGGCTTCCGTCTCGAGGCCGCGCCAGTCGCCCAGCCCGGGATCGCGCTTGGCGCAGCTTCAGTCTCGCCCTTGGCAGCTCCTTGAGCTTGGCCTTCAGCTCCTTGACCTGGTCGCCGGGGAGCACGCCCGTGTCGTCAGCGTCTTCGTAGTCCTCCTCGTCGGCGGCGGCGAACAGGGCCTGCAGCTCGGCCAGACGCGGTGCGCTTCGTCTCCATCTCGGCCAGGACCTCGGGGAACTGGCTTTCGAGGATGTCGCCGTCGGGGATGAGCTCCGGCCCCCAGCCGCTGGCCGCGATGGACTTGAGGTCGGCCTTCAGCTCGTCGACGTAGCGCGCAAAGGCGCCGCGGACCTGATGACCGGTCGAGCAGCGTGTTGCTCGGCAAAGGCCTCGTCGATGCGAGCCAGAAGCTGCCGCCGCAACGCGTAGACGTTGCCCTTCTTGCCGTTGGTCGGCGCAAGCGCCTCGATGCTGCGGCAGGTGCTTCTTCCACCAGGCTTCCAGCGGCCTGAGGAAGTGCGGCCTGGCGCCGCCGGCGACGCTCGGGATCGCCGTTGACGATGTCGGCGAGGGCGCGGCGGTCGGTCACCTCGGCGGGCAAAGTCGAGATACGCCGCAGTCTCCGGCGCGCGGCCGAAAGCAGCGCTCGCGCAGGCCGGGGTAGTTGGTCCAGAAGTGCTCCAGGGCATCGACCTCCGACTTCGGGCACGCCGCCGTGCAGGTGGGCGCGCACGTCGTGCGGCTCGGGCGGCGGGGCGTTGTCCACGTAGCGCCGGATGTTGCAGTTGAAGTCCTCGGCCTCGATCTCCGCGACCGGCACCCGGCGCGCGTAGCCGGGATTCCTCGTCTTCGCCGCTGTCAGCGTCGGTAGGCGTGGACGATGCGCGAGATGTCTTCCGGCCGCAGGAAGTTCTGTGCCTTGCCCTCGCGGTAGTCGCGGTCGGCGTTGATGAACACGCACGTGCTTGCGGCCTGGCGGCGCCCTTCTTGTTCATCACCAGGATGCAGGCCGGAATGCCGGTGCCGTAGAAGAGGCCGGCGGGCAGGCCGATGACGGCCTCCAGCCAGCCGTGCTCGATGAAGTGACTGCCGCGCCTCGCGCTCTTCGCCGCCGCGGAAGAGCACGCCGTGCGGCATGACGGTGGCCATCTTGCCGTCGGCCTTCAGCACGGCCAGCATGTGCTGGACGAACATCAGGTCGGCCTTCTTGCCCTTTTCCGGCATCCAGCACCGCGAAGCGGCCGGGGTACTCGATGTCTTTCTTGATGTAGTTCTGGCTGAACGGCGGATTGGCGAGGACCCGGTCGAAGCGCTTGAGCTCGTCCGTTCTCGTCCTTGTGCTGCGGCTTGCGGATGGTGTCTTCCTGGCGGATGTCGGCGTGGGGGATGCCGTGCAGGAGCATGTTCATCTTGCAGATGGACCAGGTGGTGCCGATGCTTGTCCTGGCCGAAGAGCGACAGGTCGCGCGGATCGCCGCCGCACTCGCTGCATGTAGTCGCGGCGTCTGGATCAGCATGCCGCCGGAACCGCAGGTCGGGTCGTAGATGCTCATGCCGGCCTGCGGCTCGACGATCTCCACCAGGTGCGCACCACCTCGGCCGGGGTGTAGAACTCGCCGGCCTTCTTGCCGGCGGAGTCGGCGAAGATACTTGATCAGGTATTCGTAGGCCGCGCCCAGCAGGTCGGGGAACTCGAAGTTCTCGTCCCGCAGCGGGATCTTCTCGAAGTTCTGGACGAAGTTGGCCAGGGTGTCGTCGTCCAGGGTGCGCTGGCCGATCTTGCGGTTGAAGTTGATGTGCTTGAGCACGTCCTGCAGGGCGTCGACGTTGGCGTCTTCGAGGGCTTCCAGCGCCTTGTTGAGCGCTGGAGCCGACGTTGGTCTTGAGGTGGCGGATCTTGGTCCCAGCGCGCCTCCTCCGGGACGAAGAAGGTGTACTTGTCGGGGTTCTCGAGCTGCTTCGGCGATGGCCTGCGTCCGCCATGCCCTTCGCCTTGAGGTCCTTGGCGAGCTGCTCCCGCTCCTGGTCGAAGAGGTCGCGAGAGCCTCTTCAGGAAGAGCATGCCGAAGATGTATTCCTTGTACTCCGAGGCATCCATGTTGCCGCGCAGGTCGTCGCAGGCGCGGAAGAGGAGGCTGGAGAGCTGGCTGAGGGTCAGCTTGGTCATGGTGGGGGGTGTCCTTGTCCGATAGAACCTACCGGCATTTTTTTGAAAATGTCGCCGGGTGATGCCAAAGCGGCAATGAATGTATTTCTGCCCAAATGAAGGCAAGCTTGAACTATCCCATCCAGGGAGCTACATGCAAGAGAGTTCTCGGAAAAGGCTGCAACTCCTGAGAGCCTGGCCCGCTCCGAGGTCCGCTGATCCCGATTGGGCTTGTCAGCATGAAATACTCTTTATAACGGCTAATTCTGCAAGAATTTGTGAGCATGGAACAACTGCTGGCGGGTGGCGAAATCCTGACGGTCGAATTCAAGATTGATCTCAAAGCGCTGCCGGAACGCGACTTGATCGCCGCGGACGTTGTCCTGGCGAAGACGGGAGGCGGGGTGTTGCTGCTTGGTGTGGAAGACAATGGTGAGGATCCCGGTTTTTATGATATACGCCCTACCTGATTCTATACACATGCGCATAGAATCTATACACATGCGCACAGGGCGTGTAGAGAGGTATTACTGGGCTACAGGGCATAGCGGGAATCGCTGGAAATTTTATTGAAGTTTTATGGTTGCAATTATGGAAAAGTTATTAAAAAACGGATGGTTGGCCGGTAAGTCCATTTCATCCTTCAAGCTATTTTTCTCGTTTGTGACCATTTTTATCGGGGTGATACTCATCGGAGCCAACATCGCTGTTGCCGATGTCTCTACGAGTGCTCCTTCTCCAAGCGATACCATTCGCTCCGGAGCCGAGATCGACTACCCCCCCTTCAGCATTGTGGACGAAAACGGCGAGGCTGGCGGCTTTTCGGTGGAATTGCTGCGCGCGGCCTTGAGGGCCATGGGGCGTGAGGTGGCCTTTCGCACCGGGCCGTGGAAGGAGGTTCGGGGCTGGTTGGAGCGCGGCGAAATCGACGCCCTTCCCCTGGTGGGGCGGACACCGGAGCGCGAGGCGTTGTTCGATTTCACCGTCCCCTACATGTCACTGTACGGGGCCATCGTGGTGCGCAGCGATGAAACCGGTGTCAGGGATCTTGCGGATTTGCGTGGCCGCCGGGTGGCCGTGATGAAGGGCGACAATGCAGAGGAGTTTCTGCGACGAGAACAGCGCGACTTCGAGATCCATACCACGCCCACATTCGACCTCGCCTTTCAGGATCTGGCCGAGGGGCGGCATGACGCGGTGGTGGTCCAGCGACTGGTGGCCCTGCGCCTGATTCAAAAAACCGGTCTGACAGATCTCAAGGTGATCGATCGGCCCATCGATGGCTTTAGACAGGACTTCTGTTTTGCCGTCACCGAGGGCGACCGCACGACCCTGGCCCTGCTGAACGAGGGGTTGTCCATCGTGGTGGCTGACGGCACCTACCGCCACCTGCACGCCAAGTGGTTTGCCGCCATGCAGCTTCCTGCCGATCGTCCCATTGTGGTTGGTGGCGACCGGAATTATCCGCCCTTCGAATTTCTGGACGAAAATGGTCGGCCGTCCGGCTTCAACGTGGACCTGACCCGTGCCATCGCCCGCGAAATGGGCCTGAATGTCGATATCCAGCTCGGCGATTGGCCGGAGCGCATGGAATCCCTGCAGACCGGAAAGATCGATGTTCTCCAGGGCATGTTCTATTCGCCAGCTCGCGACCTGAATTTCGATTTCAGCCAGGCGCACAGTGTCAGCAACTACGTGGCGGTGGTGCGCAAGGGTGAGGGGCCTGCGCCGGAGCGTATTGATGGGCTCGGAGACAGGCGCCTCGTGGTCGAACGCGGCGACATCATCCACGACTACGTCTTGGAAAACGGGCTGGAAAAACAGGTCACCTTTGTTGAAGATCAGGAAGCCGCGTTGCAGGAACTGGCTCAGGGCAGGCATGACTGCGCCCTCGTATCACGGGTCGCTGCCCTGTCCCTGATCCAAAAGCACGGCTGGACCAACCTGGAGCTGGGGAGGAAACCAATCCTGGCGGCCGATTATGGCTATGCGGTGGCCAACGGGCAAAAAGCCCTGCTGGCCCAGTTTGGGGAAGGCTTGAAGGCGCTGGAAAATAACGGCGAGTACCGCCGGATTTACGACAAGTGGCTCGGGGTGTATCAGGAAGAACCGGTCACCATACTGACCGCGTTGCGTTACGCGTCACTTGTCATCATCCCGCTGCTGGTGATTCTGCTGGTCGCTTTTGTCTGGTCTTGGACGCTGCGCCGGCAGGTGGCGGAAAAAACCAAGGCTCTGCAGGAGAGCCTGGACCGGTTCAGGTATGTGTTCGAAGCCGCCAATGTGGGGAAATCCATGACCCTGACCACGGGCGAAGTCAACGCCAATCAGGCATTTGCCGATTTCCTTGGGTATGCACTCGACGAGTTGCAGGGTAAACGGTGGCAGGATATTACGCCGACCGAGGATATTGATGCGACCGAACAGGTCCTTGCCCCAATGCTGACGGGGCAAAAGGACGCGGCGCGCTTTGAAAAACGCTACATCCACAAAAACGGCGAATGGCTCTGGGCCGATGTCAGTGTATCCATGCGCCGCGACGCGGACGGCGCCCCTCTCTATTTCATGACCACCGTGGTGGATATCACTGCCAGAAAGCAGGCTGAGGCGGCATTGCGTACCAGTGAGGAGCACCAGCGCGCCATGATCACCTGCTCTCCCGTGGCGCTGTATTCCGTTGACCTTGATGGAAACGTGCTCTCCTGGAACACTTCGGCGGAAAGGATATTCGGCTGGCGCGCCGAGGACATCATGGGCCAGCCACTGCCAATTGTTCCGGACGATAAGCACGGGGAATTCGACGCGTTGCGAAGACAGGTCCTGGAAAATGGAGGATTTTTCGGCAAGGAGCTGATGCGCTTAAGAAACGATGGGGCGTTGTTCCCCGTCAGCCTCTCGGCTGCACCGGTTCGAAACGACCGGGGTGAAATCGTCGGCATTTTAGGCGCAACCGAGGACATTACGGAACGCAAACGATATCAACAGCGCATCGAGCACCTGAACCAGGTGCTGCGGGCGATCCGGGATGTCAACCAGCTGATCGTACGCGCACGGGACCCGGACCGGCTAATCCGGGATGGTTGCCGCCTGCTGGTGGGCAGCCGCGGGTACCCCTCAGCCCTGATAGTGTTGACCGATGACCGGGACCGCCCCGTCACCTGGGCCATGGAGGGGCTGGCCGCTAACTCGGAGGAGTTGGCCGCGCTGCTAGAACAAGGAGCACTGCCCGTCTGTTGCGGGCATGCCCATGCCGCCCAAGAGGTGCTTCTGGTGGACGACCGGGGGCGGGTGTGCGACGGCTGCCCAAGAGCCGAAACCTCTGCCGAAAGCCAGTCGTTGTGTGCCTCATTAACTCATGAGGGTGAGACGTTTGGCTATTTGGTGGCCGCCACCGAAAACCATTTGATCGTAGATGAGGAAGAGCGCGGTCTCTTTGCTGAAATGGCCGGGGACTTCGCCTATGCTCTGAGCGTGATGCGGATAGAAGCAGCCCATCGTGAGAGCGAGTCGCGCTTTCGATCCATTGTGGAAAACGCCCCGGAACCGATTTTCATCCAAACAGAGATGCGATTTGCCTATCTCAACCCCAAGGCGCTCGATCTTTTCGGAGTGAAAGATGCCCGGGAGTTGCTTGGAACACCGGTGATGGAGAGGTTTCATCCGGATTACCATGAGCAAATCAAGAAGCGTATCAAACGACTGAACGAGGATCGCCAACCTGTCAGCGAGTTGTTGGAGGTGCAATTCCAGCGCCTTGACGGCAGCACGGTATGGGTGGAAACAACCGGCCAACCAATTGTTTATGAGGGTAAAAGTGGGGCGCTGGTTTTCGTTCGGGATACCACGGCCCGAAAGCGCAATGAGCAGGAAAGAGAAAAGCTCCAAGGCCAGTTAGTTCAGGCCCAGAAGATGGAATCCGTGGGCCGTCTGGCCGGCGGGGTGGCCCACGACTTCAACAACATGCTGGGGGCAATTCTCGGGTACACGGAAATGGCCATGGAACGGGTCGAGCCGGACGATCCCCTGCATGCCAACCTGGAGAAGATCCAGGAGGCCGCCCAGCGCTCCGCCGATCTGACCCGGCAACTCCTGGCCTTTGCCCGCAAACAGACCGTCTCCCCCAAGGTGATCGACCTCAACGACACCGTCGAGAGCATGCTCAAGATGCTGCGGCGGCTCATCGGCGAGGACATCGATCTGGCCTGGCAGCCGGGCACGGACCTCTGGCCGGTCAAGATGGACCCCTCCCAGATCGACCAGATCCTGGCCAATCTCTGCGTCAATGCCCGGGATGCCATCGCCGGTGCCGGCAAGATCACCATCGAGACGGGCAACAGCCATCTTCGACGAGGACTACTGCGCCGATCACGCGGGCTTTGTCCCCGGCGACTATGTGCTGCTGGCCGTGAGCGACAACGGCTGCGGCATGGACAAAGAGACCCAGGCCCACCTCTTCGAGCCCTTCTTCACCACCAAGGAGATGGGCAAGGGCACCGGACTGGGCCTGGCCACGGTCTACGGCATCGTCAAGCAGAACAACGGCTTCATCAATGTCTACAGCGAGCCGGGGCAGGGAACCACCTTCAAGATCTATCTGCCCCGCTACGCGGCCAAATCGGACCGGGCAGTCAAAAAGAAGGCAGGCAAACCACACGCGACAGGTCACGAAACCATCCTGCTGGTGGAAGACGAACCGTTGATCCTCGACATGACCGCGGCCATGCTCGAACGGCTGGGCTACACGGTTCTGGCCGCCGCAACGCCGGGCGAGGCCACTCGCTTGGCCCAGGAACACAGCGGCACAATCCACCTGCTGATAACCGATGTGGTCATGCCCGAGATGAACGGCCGCGACCTGGCGGAGAACCTGGAATCACTGCGGCCCGGCCTTAAGAGATTGTTCATGTCCGGCTACACCGCCAACGTCATTGCCCACCACGGCGTGCTCGACGAGGGCGTGCACTTTCTCCAGAAACCCTTTTTAAGCAACAATCTGGCCACCAAGGTACGGGAAGCCCTGGCGGCAGGGAAGGGGGGCCGGAACTCCAGCTAAATTGGCATGACAGCAGGGTAGCCCCCTAGACACTATGGTCGGTGGTTCAGGACGCTAGTGCTTCGTCGGCCCAAGTTTGATGAACCTCAGGCGCAGCGCATTCATAATGACGCTGACCGAGGACAGCGACATGGCCGCCGCGGCAAAAATCGGGCTCAGGAGTATTCCGAAAAACGGATACAAAAGACCTGCCGCGACAGGAACACCGACCGAGTTGTACACGAAGGCGAAAAACAGGTTCTGCCGGATATTGCGCATCGTTGCGAGAGAAAGCTTTCGCGCTTCCACAAGACCCATCAGGTCCCCTCGCAACAGCGTGATACCGGCACTTTCGATGGCGACATCGGTCCCCGTACCCATGGCCACGCCCACATCCGCCGTGGCCAGAGCCGGAGCATCGTTGACCCCGTCACCGGCCATGACCACCACGCGACCCTCGTCCTTCAGGCGCTGAACAACCTTTCCTTTGTCTTCGGGCAAGACTTCCGCTTCAACGGCATCAATAGGCAGTTTGCGGGCAACCGCCTCCGCCGAAGTGCGGTTGTCGCCGGTGAGCATGACCACCCGGATGCCCTCTTTCCGCAGGGCTGAAAGGGCCGCTTCCGTGGTTGCCTTGACCGGATCGGCAATGGCAAGCAGGCCACAGACTTTGCCGTTCACTGCGGCAAAGATCACCGTGGCCCCGTCCCTTCGCAGTTCGTCGGCCGCATCCGCAAAGTCTGCCGTCTCGACTCCTTCTGCTTCCATCAACAGGCGATTGCCGAGCAACACCCGCTGACCTTCAATGCTTCCGGTCACCCCCTTGCCGTTCGGGGAATCAAAATCCTCGGCATCCGGTAAGGTCAGCTCCATGGCATTGGCCTTTTCGAGAATGGCGTGGGCCAGCGGGTGCTCACTGCCTTTCTCCAGGCCGCCGGCAAGCCGCATCAGTTCTTCCTCGCTGAACCCCTCGGCCGGAACAAGCGTGGTGACCCGGGGCTTGCCCTCGGTCAGGGTACCGGTTTTGTCCACCACCACGGTATCCACCTTTTCCATGCGCTCCAGGGCTTCCGCATCGCGGATGAGAACACCGCTTTGGGCGCCTCGTCCGACACCGACCATGATGGACATGGGCGTTGCCAGCCCCAACGCACACGGGCAGGCGATGATCAGTACGCTCACCGCAGCGATCAGGCCGAAGGTCATGGCCGGTGTCGGGCCGAACAACGACCAGGCGAAAAAGGCGATGAGGGCGATCACGATCACGGCCGGCACAAAGTACCCCGCCACCTTGTCGGCCACGCCCTGGATCGGTGCGCGGCTGCGCTGGGCACTGGCCACCATCTGCACGATCTGGGACAGCATGGTGTCCTTGCCGACCTTGTCGGCCCGCATGAGAAAGCTGCCCTGCTGGTTGATGCTGCCGCCGATCACATGGTCGCCGGATTTCTTGCCGACCGCCAGGGGCTCGCCGGTCACCATGGATTCATCCACATGGGAGCTGCCTTCAAGCACCTCGCCGTCCAGCGGCACCTTGTCTCCCGGGCGAACCCGCAGGCGATCGCCGACCTTGACCTGGTCCAGCGGGACATCGGCCTCGCCGCCCTGGTCATCCAGTTTCCTGGCCGTCGCCGGGGCGAGGTCCAAGAGAGCCCTGATGGCGCCGGAGGTTTTCTCGCGCGCCCGCAACTCCAGCACCTGCCCGAGCAGCACCAGGACCACGATGACCGCTGCAGACTCGAAATACACGGCAACCGAACCACCGTCCTGCCGGAAGGCATCCGGGAAGACCTGCGGCACCAGGGTGGCCACCAGGCTGTAGATCAGGGCGACACCGGTGCCGAGGGCAATCAGCGTGAACATGTTCAGATGCCGACTGACCACGGATTTCCAGGCCCGGACAAAGAAGGGCCAACCGCACCAGAGCACGACCGGCGTCGCCAGCACCAGTTGAATCCAGTTGGACAGTTGCGGGGCCACGATGTGCCCGAGCCCGGTGAGATGGCTGCCCATTTCAAGCACCAGGACCGGCAGGGCCAGGACCAGTCCGATCCGGAATCGGCGCGTCATGTCCTCGAGTTCCGCGGAGGGCCCGTCATCCAGGCTCACCTGCTCCGGTTCCAGGGCCATGCCGCAGATGGGGCAATCTCCCGGTCCTTGCTGGCGAATTTCCGGATGCATGGGGCAGGTGTACATGGCATCCGGCGCCACCGGTTTTTCCCGCTTCTGCTCGTCACCGAGGTACTGCTCCGGGTTCGCATCGAAGCGGGACTTGCAGCCTGAGGAGCAGAAGTACCAGGTTGTGCCACCGTGCTGGCTTCTCTGTTCCGCGGTATGCGGGTCCACCGACATGCCGCAGACCGGGTCCTTGACGGTGTGTTCGCCGGAATTTTCGTGGTCGTGGTCGTGATGGTTGTGGTGACGGTCGTGTTGGTGCTCAGCCATTGTGACCTCCCGTCTTGTCTGCCGGCCAGTCGGCAAAAGCGATGAAATAGAGGAGAACGAGGTTGGCAAAGGGAACCACGGCCAGCAGGCCCAGCCATCCGGGGTAACCTGTCCGCCGGCAAATACGCCAGGCGGGGACCACCACCGCGATGGCAATCACCAGCATCCACAGCCAATGTCCGGCCCACATGGTGTTTCCATACAGCATCATGTTGTTTCGTATCATTGTCCTGCCCTCCATGTCTCGAATGCTGGTTCCTGGTGACGACGGGCATGAGAATTCTTGTGCCCGGTTTTTGTGGCGTCTGCGGTCCAACTCAGGAACAACGGTTCGGCAATCCTGACTCCCACGAGCCCGAAAATCGGCACGCCTCCGATTTTCAGGCCTCCTGTGCAGGATACCACACCTTGGTTCATTCGGCTGCCGAGCGGATTGATCAGAAACGTTGCCTGAACCAGGAATGCCCGGAGAATCGGAATTACAACTCTGCAGCCTTGGGAAAGAGGATGTTGTTCTCGAGGTGTACGTGCTTGTGCAGGTCGTCCTCGAATTCTTTGAGTTTTTGATAGGTGACCATAAAGGTGTTGCAGGCATCGCTCGGGATGGCGTAGTCCTTGGCCAGCTGGCGGATGGCGTGGACAGCCTCGCCGACCTCCTCGTGTTCCCGGTGCAGCCGCTCCAGCGAGGCGCGAATGGTTGCCCGGTCCCCGGCCGCCGGCTCGAGGCCGGAGGTGGTGGCCGCCTCCGCCCGCTTGACCGCCGGAAAGAAGACCTCCTCCTCTTCCTTGAGGTGGGCGGTCAGGTCAGCGGCGATCCTGGCGAAGAGATCGGCTATCTCGATCACCTCGGGATGGTTGGCGCCATGCACCCCGGCTATCTTGCGGGCATAGGCTGCGATCTGGTCGTCATTCTCCCGCAGATACACGTGGTGGGTGTTGACGATGTAGTCGGCGAGGAACGAGAGCGACCAGGATCCGTAGTTTTCACTGCGGTTGCCGGGCTCGTTCTGCACCGCTTCCAGTTCCCGCATGATGAGCGCCAGATCGAGCCCGTTCCGGGCGCAGACCGTTGCCAGCGGGATCTTGCCGCCGCAGCAGAAATCGATGCCCCTGGCTTCGAACACCTTGGCTGTCCGGTAATCGGCGGCGACAATGGCGCCGATGGTGGCTGTTTCAATGGGTGTGGGGAGCATGGTGACCTCCTGGTGCAGGTGGTGTTCGATCGCTCGGCGGTGACGAATCAGTGGATCGCTGGTGTGATCCGCACGTGCCGTGCGCGTGGTGGGCTGAGCGCTCAAAGAGACGCCCTATCGTTGTCTACCACGTTGAAGGATGCGAGTCAAGGTGACCCATGGAGGCGTCGTGTTCAGTCAATATACCGGAATAAAATACATTATTCCATTGCTCCCGAGCCTCTAGAGAGGCGGGTTCCCAGCCGCTTGGTCGTTGGCTCCTTGTCATTGGGTGTGGATGTGGGGTAAGAGGGATCACTGTCCAGCGGGGTGCTGGAAGCAAGGAGGGCGAGCGAAGCCGCCTTCGAGGTATCTTCTTGATACGCTTGAAAAAAAACAAAGAACGGAACGGAGTACGGACATGGAACTGAAAGAAAACCAGGCGGCCCTGATCCTCGAGGCCTCGGCCGAAGGGGAAATCACCGTGGATGTGCAGGCGCAGGACCTGCAGGGCTTTGCCAGCGCCCTGTGTCATGCGCTCGCCATGAAGCTCATGAACGACGAGCAGCTGCAGGGCGAACTGATGGACATGGTGGAGGCGGGCGAAAAGGCCGAGAAACCGGCGGACTGATTGCCCCGTTGTCTCGATAATCCAGCCCGGAGGCCATGATCTGACTCCGGGCTTCTCCGCGTCACCTTCCTCGATGCCTGGCCGGATTCCTTTGGATTCACTGGCCGCGATCGCATGGAATCCTTGACTGCCAACGCACTCAGTCGTCGGTGGGCGGCTCGAGGGGCCCCAACTCGGGATCGATTTTAGGGTAATCGCAGGCGCCTCGGGCAAACTGGAGAATCAGCCCGGACTGCTTGTGGCGCTTGAGGGCCGAGGCAACGGCGTCACGACTGGCGAGATCCTTGAAGTGGTTCGGAGTGAATACCACCCCCTGCCATGGCCCTGGATGCGACTAACTACTTTGTTATCGATATTTTTTTCGATGTTTCCATGGGGTTCCTGACACAAATAGACACACTTTTTTGTGTCAAGAGTGACGCCGTGGCGACTGGTTTGCCCACTTCCTTACCCTGTGCAGCAACTCAGCCAGCGAATGCCGCGAGGCAATTGCACCTTCCTGCCGATGCCGTGGAGGTGTGGCCGGAATCGTTGGCAAATTTTTTGATCAGGAACCTTTGCCAGCGCTCTACGCTTCATTCGCTCGGGAAATGAAGCTCATGCACGATGCGCAACTGCAGGACGAACTGATGGACACGCTGGAGGCGGGTGAGCAACCCGAGAAAACGGCGGAATGATTGCCCGTTGCCCCGATAATCTTGCCCGGAGACCAGGACTTGGCTCCGGGCTTTCTCCAGTGGTCGGTTGAGAAACGGCCCCTTTGATGCTGGCTGAGGTTCGCTAGTAAAGAGAGACCGTTACAGGGCAGGATCTGCTGCCAACCATTTAATGGGCATCACCGCCGTGATGGGCCGCCTCGCTTTTGATCAGGCCGTGCAAACCTTCCACGTAATGGGTGAAACCTACATAGGATTCGACAAACTCACGACCTGACGCAACACTGTCTTTCGCATGTTGCTGCTTCTCGTGGGCCTGGGTGAATCTCTCACGAATGCCCTTGGCCATGGCGCCGGTCAGCACCTCAACCAGTTTATCGACCGAGCCGCTCGCCAAGGCTTGGTCGGCCAGCGCGACGGCTGGGTCAACCGCTGTCCCCGGTTTCAGTCCGGTATAAGGCGCTCCTTCACCGGCGCGATGGATGCGCACCAGGGTTTCAAAAAAGTACATGTCGGCCAAAGCTTTGGCCTCGGTGCTCTGCTTGCGTACCACCTGAGTCTGATCGTACGCGGCGCGAACAACCTTTTCATCCTCAGCAGATACCCATTTGAGGATCGGGGTGATGTCGCTTTGATCCAAGGCTGTCCGTGCGTCAGCGACGACCGGTCCGTCAAGGGTATCACAATGAGCCCTGGCTTGTCCGGGCAGCGTCACCGCCCCCGCAAGCAGGAAAATGGTCGAAACCAGTGCCATTGATTTTTTTACTTGTCTGTTCATGGGCTTTCTCCTTTGGGTGTTCTAACGCCGGTGGCCCCATGCCCCCGGTCAGCGTGATGCAGCTTTTAGAAAGAGGATGTTCTCGAGGTACATATCCTTGTGCAGGTCGTCTTCAAGCGCAGTTAGTTGCTACTTGGTGAGGGGGGGTATAGAGACCTCCTGCTGGTGCGAAGAGTGTTCGACCGCTTCGCAGTCACTACCATCAGGGCCGTTGGCAGGGCTCGGAGAGGAAAATGGTGGCCGTCTTTTCTTTGAACCAGTGGACTGTTGAATTAGCCCGCAGGTGCCGTGCGCCTTCTGAACTGAGCGCCCAGCGCGACGCTCTGTAATTGTCTACCACGTTGAAGGATACGAGTCAAGGTGACCCATGACGACACCTGTTCAGTCAATAGTCCGGAATAATGAATATTGTTGGCTGTTCCCAGTGTCTCTGGATGGCCGGGTTCCAGCCTCATTTGCGTGGTTCCTTGTCATTGGGAGTGGATACCGGGAGAGGATAGGTGTACGAGAGATCGCTGTCCAGCGTGGTGCTGGAAGCGAGGGCTGGACGAGCGAGGTGGCTTTGGAGTTATCTTCTTGATACATGTATAAAAAACACAAAGAACGAAACGGAGCACGGACATGGAACTGAAAGAAAACCAGGCGGCCCTGATCCTCGAGGCCTCGGCCGAAGGGGAAATCACCGTGGATGTGCAGGCGCAGGACCTGCAGGGCTTTGCCAGCGCCCTGTGTCATGCGCTCGCCATAAAACTCATGAACGACGAGCAGATTGCAGGGCGAATTGATGGATATGGTGGAAGCGGGAGAGCAACCCGAGAAACCGGCGGAGTAATTGCCCGTTGCCCCGATCATCCTGCCTGAAGACCATGACTTGGCTCCGGGCTTTTTTTGTGGCAGCGGAGCGGCTGGCGATGGGGGGCTGGGGGATTCCCCCAGTCAGCGACCCAAGGGAGCGTCGCCCCAGCGGGGTGTGGGTGAAGATCAGAGAAGTGAAGAGCCCAGACCGGTATGACGGGCGCTGCCCCGGATTCTCCTCTTCTCGGCCGCAGTTGAGGAGGCTTTGGCGGTGGCGACGAGGCCGTGGTGCGAGCGAGATCGCAGCGGGAGGCGCAGTTTTACCTGGCCTGGCGATAGGAGGCATAGTGGCGCAGTACCCTGGCCACATAGGTTCTGGTTTCGGGGATGTTGGGGATGGCATCTTTGACCCGGCCCGGGCCGGCGTTGTAGGCGGCCAGGCTGAGGGCCACGTTGCCGTCGTAGCTGTCGAGCAGGGTGCGCAGGTACCTGGTGCCGCCGGTGACGTTTTCGAGCGGATCGAGCGGGTTGGCCACCCGGAGTTCCCGGGCGGTGGCCGGCATGAGCTGCATCAGGCCCAGGGCGCCCTTGGCGGAGACGGCTTCGGGATCGAAGTTGGATTCCGTCTTGATCACCGCCTTGACGAGCAGCGGATCGACCCCGTGTTCCGTGGCAACAGACTCGATGGAGTCCTGCAGCGAACTGGCGGCCGGGTGATCTTTCGCCCGTGATGCTGTCGCCTTCGCCGATGCGCTCGATCTGCCGGACAGGGAGTGCGGCCGTGGCCGACGCGCCGAGCATCCAGTTTGGTGGGGGTGGCTGTTCCTGGCCGGCACATAGTGGATTGCTCCGTTCCTGTCCATGGAGGCACAGACCGTGGCAGGTGTCTGGCCTGGCCAGAGGAGGGTGGCGACGAGCAGGAGCACTACAGGAACAAGGCCTCGCGTCAGCCGCTCGCCCGCCTGCCAACCGGGGCCACCCCACCTCTGCCTGGCCGGGCCCGGACCTTCTGCTGATTTGACTTTTTGTCGAAAAGTGCTAAGCATTCGCTATCGAGAAAGGCTCGACCCGTGAACAGGTCAGGAGCCCGCTGGTTTGCCCATTCGATGGGGAGGAGAGGCTATGGCTGCCGATGCCAACTGGACCACCATCTGCCCGCATTGCGGTGCTGCCTCCGAGGACGACGCCATCTGCCGAGCCTGCGGCAAGTTGCTGGACGAGTCGCAGCCGGTCCGGCCGTTTTCCTCGAGGCAGGTTGGTCGCAAACCTTATGGCCTCCTGGACGCCTGCCACCGAAGGTGAGGATCCGTTTCCTTCTATCAAAGAAGAGCCTGAAGTTCTGTCCGACTTGGCGAATGTATCAGGGAAACATTTATCACCGGGATAAATAAGCGATCGTTTTTTCATGACTGAATCCGATTACTTCTTCTTGTGGATTTCAATCACAGGACCGGGCTGACTGTCCTCAGGCCCTGACACTCGCTCTGCCGGGGCTGTAAAAAAGCCCTCCGAGGTCGGCCGTTTCCCCTCACTGTCCACCACTCCCTTGAAGACCTTGCCGACGCCCTCGGCCGCCATGCCCTTGGCGTTCGTTCGTATCCTGCCCCTGCCCGACTCCTCGTACCGGTTGACACTGCGCAGACTGTCCGCGTCAGTGATGGTTTGCTTCCCATTGGGCTCACGCATCGGCACCGGATGCGGTTCCTTGCCCTGCAGGTTCCCCTCGTTGATCCAGCCGGTATGACTGGCAGCGGTCCCGGCCGCTTGCTCGACATACCCCTTCATCATCCCCTGGTCGTGCATCCGGCCCCTGGCCTGCTGGATGGCGCTCTGCACCTCCGCCCCGGTGGAGCCCCAGCCGTAGCCGTGGCCGCTGACAAAGCCGCTGACGATGTCCTGCATGGTGTTGACGCCGGCCGGGCCTTGCCGGGTCACATAGCTGTTGAAGTCGCTGATGGTCTTGCGGATCGTTTCCGGGGTCTCCTCGCCGTAGCGTTCTCGGGCGTAGTTCCTGATGAGGGCGGTGGTCAGGTCCGCGCCGTAGGATTCCTGCGCGCGGTTGATCTCCCGGGCCTCGTCGAGGATGGAGTAGGCCTCGGTGGCGCCGATGCGCTTGGCCACGTTGGCCAGGTAATCCAGTCCACGGCCATCGCTGAAGGTCTGCGCCACCGCCTCGGAGCGGACCCTGGCCTCGTCGCGGGCAAAGGCCTTGGCAGTGTCTTCGGAGACATTGAAATTGACCTGCTCACCATCACCCCCTACAATGTAGAGATTGTCCATTGGCCCCGATTCTTGCGCCTTTAATTCCGCCTCCGTCCCCAGCATTCCCTGCAACTGAGTTCTCTGGATTTCATCCAGCGTAGTGGATAAAACTCGACTGATCGTTGAACGCCCGCCGCCAGTTGCTGGAGAGGCTGTTGTTCAAGGTATCGCCGTAGCTGCGGTTGACCCCGCCGGAGAGGCTGTCGCGCTGCACCTGCTGCCAGAGCATGCCCCAGTTGCTGTCGCTGCCGAGACTGTGGGCGGCACCGACCACCTTCTGACGCACGGCCATGGCCCCCACCCGCACCGGGTCGAGGCCATGCACCGAGGCCTGGGTGGTGGTGTGGTGGCCGGCGCTGTCTACGGCATAGGCGGCCTTGCCCGCGGCCAGGGTGTCCTCCCGGGTACCGGCGCCGCCGCCCCGAGCAGGATGACGCTGGACGAGCCATCCGCGTTGACCCGCTCTGCCCGACTGAACGGGTAATGCTGCCGTCCGGCCCGGTGGAGACACTCACCGGCCCGCTTGCCGTGCCCACCTGCTGGTTGGCCGAGGCCATCATGGTGGCGAACTCGCCCTGGGAGGCGCCCGCCGGCACCTCACCGGCCTGCTGCAGACTGGCGCGGGCGTTCATGGCCGCGGTGTGGCTGCCCACGGATTTGTGCAGGTTCCAGGCCGAAGCCGCGGCCAGGTTGGCGAACCGGTGCTCGGCCATGCCGTCCAACAGGCCGGCGGCCCGGACCTGCTGCTGCATGGCCCCGGAGAGGCCCTCCGGGGTGAGCAACCCGCCGGCATGACTGCCCGCGCCCTGGACAATGGCGCTCAGGTTGCCGGCGAGCATGGCCAGGGCATGGCCGCCGAACCGGATGAGCATCATCGAGAACAGGCTGGCGAGCATGATGCCGGCGGAGCGGATCACCCCGAACATGGCCAGCATCTTGGTCGAGACCGAGGGCAGGGCGGCCAGGGCATAGACCCCCAGGTTCGACTGGCGCACCTCCTCGAACCCGCGCGCGGCATAGTCCATGGCCGCGCCGTGGATCACCGCGTCGGTCACCCCCCAGGTGGAGAGGAACACGAAGAACCCGAGCAGGACCGAGGCGGCCTTGCCGACGATCGGCGTGGGCAGGAACAGCACCAGGAAGGGGATCACGCCGATGGCGATGGCGGTCAGTATTGCCCGGATCACCGGGATCCACTCGTTCATGGTCAGGCCGACCCCGAGGCCGGAGGCGGTGATCCTCCGGTCGCTCTCCATGAGCACCGCAGTCTCGGGATCGTCCTGGAAGTAGAAGCTGTAGAGGATCTCGGCGATCTGCCGCTGCTGCAGGAGCCGCTCCGGCGGCACGGCCGTGCCGGTGGCAAAGGTCATGGTCGCGTTGATCAGGTTGCGGCAGGTGGTCAGCTCGGCGCTGTTGTCCGGGTCGAAGTAGGCCTTGCTGCAGACCTTGCGGATCGCCTCACCGTAGTTGGTGGTGGCGGCGTACAGCGGCCGCAGCTGGTTCCAGGCCTGGGTGCAGCTCATGGTGGCGCCCTCGGGATGGGCCGCGTCGTAATAGACCGTGAAGATCGACGGGTTGACCGCCTGGCCGAGGTTCGTGAGAAAATCGGTGCTGGTGTTGCGCAGGTCGTCAAGCGACAAGGTGGTGCCCGGCCGCATCAGTTCGAAGGTCACGCAGTCCTTGACGTAGCGGATCATGGAGGTGCGGGCGTGGTTGTCCTTGGGCGTGGAGCCCTTGACCGCCTCCAGGGCCTTGAAGCCGATGCCGCCGGCGGTGCGGCTGTAGGCGGCATCGGGTGCGGCCGCGGTGTCGATGATGTCGACCAGGCCACGCTCGATCAGGTTGAGGGCGCCGGCGGTGAAGACAATGGCGTCGGGCAGGTCGCCCACGGTCTGGAACCGGTTGAGCACCGGGTCGTAGACGGTGAGGCTGCCCTTGGGCACGAACACGGCCAGGTAGACGACCGCACCGAACAGGACCGGCACGGTCCAGGTGAGCGGGATGACCCGCGCGCCGGTGGCGGCCCGGGCGATCCAGGCGCCCGAGCCGGCGAGCACGCCCATGATGGTCATGACCGTGATCAGCCCCTGGTAGCCCGCATCGCTGAAGATGAGGGCAACCCGGGTGAACGCCTGGACAATGGGGTTGAAGCCGCCGTAGGTGTAGTACTCCATGTCCAGGGCCAGGGCGGTGTCAGCCGGCAGGAGAAGCGCCAGCCAGGAGCAGGCAGGTTCTTGAGGATCATGGCATCGTCACTGGGCCTGTACCCGGTCGGCCAGGTCCTTGCCGTAGCGCCGGGTGATCTCGGCGGCCATCTGGGACTCCAGCCGCTGCATGTGGTTGAGGTAGGTGACGATGGTGTTCATCTCGCCCGCGGCGGCGATGTAGCTGGTCTTGGCCGCCTCCTTGAGCGAGCGGATACGCCGGAGCATGAGGGTGAGCCCCTGGTCGGCGTGCTCGGCAAAGAGCACGGCCGCGCATTGCTCCGGACCCTGGCCGCCGGCGGGCCCGGCCTTCTTCTCGAGCACCTCCTTGGCCTTGGCGCCGATGGCCTCGCCGCGGACGTAGAGGTCGGAGAGCATCTGCAGGCTGTAGGCCTTGGCGGTGATGTCGGCCAGGCCGGGGATGACCGCGTCGCGGGTGCCGGTGCCCACGGCGGTCTTGAGGATGGGCAGGGGAGCGAGCGGGTTGCCCTCGAGGAAGGTCTGCTCGACCGCGCTCAGGCTGCCCTTGGCGGCCAGCTTGTCGGCGATGGTGTTCAGCCTGCTGGTCACCGACTCGACCAGGTCGCGGCCCGCGTCGGTGATCCGGCTGCAGGCGCCGGTGGCGCTCTTGGCATAGACCTCGCCGTCGGTGAAGGCCTCCAGGTCGTCCGGGTTGTTCTGGGCGCAGGGCGGGATGGTGGCGACCCGGTAGCCGTTGGCCGCCCCTTCGAGCTGGATGTCGCCCACCAGGCCGCGGAGCAGGTTGACGTGGCTGGTCGGGATGGACAGGCCGGCTGCCGACGTTGGCCAGCAGCGAGCCGCCGGAGAGGAAGATGGCGCGGATGTCGGCGTTGCAGCCACTGGTCACGGCGGCCAGGTCCGCGGGCTTGGGCTGGTTGTTGTTGGCCCGGTCCTCCTTGGTGAGGATGTCCCACATCTCGGCCGTGCCGCTCACCAGCTTGTTCTCCTTGATGGCCGTGCCGAGCCGCTCGCGCATCACTTCGGTGGAGTGGAAGCCGTTCTCGTCAGCCACGATCCCGACCAGTTCCTTGGCCGCGGCGCACTCGTCGATCTGCATGGAGTTGAGCTTGTCGGCCAGGGCCTCGAAGTTCTTGATGGTGTTCGAGCACTGCTCGCACAGCGTCTTCAGGGCCAGGTCAAAGGCCACGGCCGAGGCGTTGGTGAGGATGGCCTGGAGCTTGTCCACCAGATAGTCGGTGTTCATGAAGCTGAACCCGCCCATGAACACGTCGATGCCGCCGCAGCCGCTCTTGATGCGCGGCATCTCCACGGTGACCGGGTACTCGGCGGTGCTCCGCCAGCGGCCGGAGAAGCTGCCGCCGGCATAGTAGCCGCGCTGCTGGCCGCTGAGATAATCGGGACTGGTGGTGGCCTGCTGCTGCAGCCAGTCGTCCACCCAGCCGGCGTGGGCGGTCGGGGCCAGCAGGAGCGTGAGGACAAGGGGGGTGATGAGCAATCGCATGGCGTCCTCCGAGGAGTTCAGGGGGTTGCGGATCCCTTCCAGGGCGCTGGGGTGTTGAGGATCGCGGCCGGGTCCAGGGCGCTGCCCCTCTGGAACTCGTAGGTGGTGAACGAGTCCGGGCCGGTGTCGCCGCGCAGGAAGCGGATCGCCTGGGCGAGCTTGCGCTCGATCTCGGGCAGGGTGACCACACCGGTGGCAATGGCCATGGACTCCTGGCGGTCCTGGCGGATGAGCAGCAGGGTCGGGGTGACACTCACCTTGAAGCGCAGGGCCAGGTCCGGCTGGGCGCTGATGTCCACCGGCCGCACCTGCCAGCCGTGGCGTCGACAAAGTGGGCGAGGATCTCGGCCTGCTGGGTGCAGAACCCGCAGCCCGGGGCGACGAAGAACAGCAGGGCATGATCGCTCCGGGCCGTGTCGATGGTGCGGCTGATCTCGTCCTGCTGCAGCCGCACCCGCGCGGCCACACCCGGGGTGGAGACCGGGTACACCTGGTTGAGGGTGAACAGGTCGGCCCGTTTCTGGGTGACGTATTGGGTGGCGTTGGCATAGGCCAGGGCCTTGCGCCGGGCGATGTCCTGGATGGACAGGTACTCGAGGATGTTCTGCTCGGTCGGGTACTGGACCGCCTTTTTCTGCAGGCCGTTGAGCAGCTGCTGGAAGTCGTCGGGGTACAGAGTCCACAGCTCCTCGGTGGAGTAGTTGGCGAGGGAGACATTCCGTTCCACCGGTCGTGCTGTCGCCACAGGCGGGTCCTGTGGTTGTTCCACCTCCGGTTCGGCAGGCGGATCCTCGTACCAGAACCAGCCGTGTTTGCTCTGGTCGTAGAACCCGGGCGCGTCGATGGCGACCCGGTCGTCACCCCAGGCGAGCGCGGCCACAAGGACCAGCGCGCAGCAGAGGCTACCAGAGCGGCAGGGCCTGATGGAGGATCTCGTGTGCATCGACAAAACCAAAATACCTGCTGTCATAACTGCGATGATGGGTGCCGACGAGGAACAACTGTCCCGCCGGCACCGGACCATTGTGGGTGAACCGCGGCAGGGGTCGTCCCTGGCTGTCGGTGGCAAGGGCCTGGCCAAGCGGCCGGCCGTTGCAGCTGAACCGGTATTCCGCGTCCACTTGCAGCCACTCGCCCGGCCGGCAGCCGACCCGCTTGATCATCCGTTCCCGGTTCGCGCCCAGCCCCTGGCGGACCTGGGCCAGGTCGCGGTGGCGGAACACCAGGTAGTCGTTGGTCTCGATCTGTGCGGGCACCGGCCGGAGCAGGAAGACGCGATGATCGAGGGATGCGCTGGTGGCCACGGTGATCTGCCCGGGCAGCCAGGCGCCCAGGAGACAGCTGGCGAGCACCACCAGGGCCACCACCTGTTCCCGGCGGTTCAGCCGCCAGCCACGGTTACGGGATGCGGAGTTCGGGTTCGCGGCCATTTTTGAGCACCACCTCCTTGAGGAGGATCGTGTGGTTGGGCGGCTGCTGCCCGGAACACCTGCTCCAGCCGGTCCAGCCCCTGTTGCCACTGGGCCTCGGTGATCTCGCCATTGGCGAGCAGGGCCTGCTGGGTGCGGAGGTAGCCCTTCAGGTCAAAGGCCACCACCCGGGGCACGAACCAGCGGTCATAGGCGAACAGGGTGATGCCGGCGACCACCAGGGCGATGAGCAGCACCTCCAGGTAGCCGGGCCGGACAGACTGTTTTCCTGGGACCAGTGGCGTCATTGCCCACCTCGCAGGCTGGCGATCAGGCCAGCCAGGGCCGGGACTGTTCGCCGCCGTGTTGATCCGTTCGAGCAGCACGGCCAGTTCCGCCTCGCCCTGGACGGACCAGGTGCGGCTGCCGTTGTCATAGACCAGGGTCGGTACAGCGGTGACATCGTACTGTCTGAACAGCGCCGGGTTGATCCGCAGGGGTACCTGCAGTCGCGGGCAGGTGTTCGCGGCCGTGTCCCGGCAGGTCGGCTCCGCCTGCAGCACCCGCTGGAAGAAACGGGTGTTGCCCGGCCAGTCGCCCAGCCCGTGCGGCAGGCCGGCAAAGACCGGGACGATCTGTTCGTCACCGAGGCGGGCGATCCCGGCCAGCAAGCGGCGGAGCGCGTCCTCGGTCATGCTGCTGGAGAGGAAGAGGTAGAGGTGCTCCGGTCGCCGGAGTTGGCTGCGTCTGGTCCTTCGGATCGTCAGCCCTGGTTGCCGTCATTTTCCCTGCGATCCTCGCCTGCTCGCCCTGCAGCCGTTTCTGCACGGCCGGCGAGGCGAACCGTTCCATGACTTGTCGCGCCGCTTCCGTTCGGCCGCAGCCTGGCGATTGGCGGGCAGTGCCATGGTTGTGGCCGCTGCCCTGGCCGTGTCGACCACCTTCTCCACCGCCAGACCGGCCGCCTGATCCCGGGCGGCTTCCTGCGCCTGCGCCACACCATCTTTGTTCTCCTGTTCTGTCCTGTTGCTGGCCCCGGCCGACTGCGCCGCGATCAGCAGGGCCAGGACCACCAGGCCTACTCGCAGCAGGTGCAGCATCGCTGCCTCCGGTAGACGACCCAGAGGAACTCGTCGTTCGGGCCGAGTTCGCCCATGAACGGCGGGTTGGCGCCGGCGTCCCAGGTCGCGGTGGCCCGGCCGATGGGGTGCACCCCGCGGATGGACGGCCAGGGCCAGGTTCATCTTGTAGTGGCTCTTCACCCACACCGGCGTGTACGCGCAGCCGCACTCGGGTGCGGGTCGCAGATGAGGCCGATGCGGTTGAGCTTGTAGAGCATCCGGTAGGCCGCGGTGGCATTGGCCTGGACGATGTTGTCATTGTCCACGTGGCCGGTCATGGGATAGGCCAGGCCGCCGCTGCCCAGGCACCAGGGCATGGCATCGAGCGGCCAGCCGGCGTTGGCGCCACCGCGTCCGCCGTGCAGGCGAGCACCATCGCCTTGTTGGCAAAGAGCGCGGCCTCGGGCGTGAGCAGGGCCGCCAGTTCATCGCTCTGCCAGAGCGGGTCGAACTCGCTCCACCAGGTGCCGTAGTCGTCGCGGGCACAGAGCCCGACCATGAGCGGCAGGAGGAAGGCGTGCGCCTGGGCAAAGGTCGACTCGTTGGCCACGTCCACCGCGTCCGAGCTTTTGTTCTTGCCGCCCAGCTCATCGAGCAGGCTGCCGCCCATCGACTGGCCGAGCATGGCCGAGTAGAAGGCCACCGAGGAGGTGTCGAGCAGCAGGAAGGGCTCCCAGTAGCTGACCACCAAGCCCGGTTCGACAAAGAGCGGGGGCGGCCGCGGGCAGACGCAGACCCCCTCGATGGTGAACCCGATCTCCTCCCAGTGGATGTCGGTGAGTGGGTTCAACGGCACACCGGTCTTGGCGAGGGCCGGCACCGCCGTCAGCAACAGGAGGGCCAGAAGGAACCGTTTACCGCGGCGACCAAGGGATACCTCCCGGATGACGAGTTGATTTTCCTGCTCGATCACCACCGACGGCACTGCCCGCACCTGCAGACGGAGGGCAATGTCCTCGGTCAGGTAGGCGACCGGCCGGGCCAGTTCATCACGCAACGGGGCGGCCAGGCCGCCGCTCAGCAGGAGCAGGGCTCGATGGTTCGATCCATAGGGCGAGCCCTTGAACCAGGCCACCTGCTCCGGGTTGCTGCCATCGATGACCACCAGCGCGCCGGTTAGAGAGACGTACCGCAGTGGGTTGAAGGTGAAGCCGGCCGGGTAGAGGATGGTGCCCTGCGCATCGACCAGGTCCTGCTCCAGGGTGTGGGTCAGATCCACCATCCTGGTCGTGTCCTTCGTTGCCCGCCAGGCAGGACGTGCAGGTTGGCCCGCTGATACCGTGCCTGGGCACTGCGCAGCTGCTCCACATCAACGTTGATCGCCCGCTGCCGCAGTTCATCGCCCATGTCCGTCTCGACCACTGCCGAAGTCGGCCCGACCGGTTTCAGTCGCACGATCTCTCCGGCCCCGGCCATCGACACTCCGGCCAGCAGCAGGGTTAGGAACAAAGCCTCAGAACGCACCGTCCGCCCTCCGTGCGACCATCTCCAGGATGGCCTCGTGATAGCTTCGCCCCTGCCTGCCACCGTCCGCTTGATCTCAGCGATCTCGGTGGGTTTGGAGGTGTAGATGAAGTAGTCGTGTCGTTGACCACCAGCCGGGCCACACCCAGGCCAAAGGGCGTGTCGAAGAAGATCTCCGAGTATTGGGGCGGGTTCGACTTGACGCTCCGCAGCAGCTGTAGGACAAAGTCGTCGTAGTCGATCAGCCCCTGCTTGCGGGCCTGGTCGAAGTCCGAGGATTCGAGATAGATCTTGAAGGCCGAGTTGCCGTTCACCACCCGGCCGACCTCGCCGAAGCTGTCCAGGTCGAGGATCGACTGGGTGATGATCATGAAGCTGCCGTTGTACTTTCGCGCCCGCCGGTAGCCCTCGTTGACCACCGGCGCGATCATCTGGCCGCCTTGCCGAGGAACTGCCAGGCCTCGTCGAAGATGATCAGCCGCGAGCGGGACCGGTCCGACAGGTAGAGATCCTGGGTGACCGCGTTGAGCACCAGCAGGGTGACCACTCGGTAGAGATCGGGCTGGATCTTCAGGTTCTCCAGCTCCAGCACCACAAACGCGTCCCGGTGGATGTCAAAGGTCGAGGGACCGACAAAGAACCGGCCGTGAAAGCCGTGGCTTGTGACCTGCGGATGTTGAAGGCCAGCTTGCGCGCCACCTCGACCAGGGCCGGGTTGTCGCCCATGCTGTCGAAGTCCGCGTCCGGCACGTCCGGAAACCGGGCCAGGAAATCGTAGACCGTGTCCGCGTCCGCCGCTTGGCCGCACTGTTGCCAGGCCCAGCGCACCGCGTTGCGCATCATGTTCAGTTCGGTGTCGTCGCAGCGGTCCGTGTCCGAGTTGGAGTAGGCCATTTGGGCGAACACCGCGGTCACCGATTTCAGCTCCTCCTCCGGCTCCTCGATGTTGGAGAAGGGGTTGAGGCAGACCGTGGTCCCTGGCTGGAAGTCTAGGTAGCGGGCGCCGAGCATGCTGGCGATCTTCTTGTACGAGCCGCCGATGTCGATGATCCGCACCAGGGCGCCGCAGGCGTGGTAGTTGTAGGCCAGGTAGTTGACCAGGAACGACTTGCCCGAACCGGTGGTGGCGCCGCAGACGATGTTGTGGTTGGGCGCGCCCTTGGCAAAGAAGTCGAGCGCGACCAGCTGGCCTTTGCGGCCGACAAAGAGCAGTTTGGGCGTGCCGCCGGTGCCGGCGAAGTCGCCCTGTACCGGCAACAGCGGCGTGACCGCGGGCACCGGGGCGATGAAGTCCCGCTCCAGGTTGTCGATGTTGCGGCCGCTGGTGTAGAGGCAGAACGGCAGGGCCGAGAGGAAGAGGA
>CAVWHP010000021.1:0-100418 GCA_963754825.1 uncultured delta proteobacterium
TAGCTAGTGCATCGATTCCTAATTAATTCCTTTTTAGATTGTGATTCCACCAGGCATTTCATCCATTTCTTCCATTTTATATCTCCACGTAAATAGAACTGGTTTTTCGTTAAGGAATGACTAAAATATAATTTCAAATATTTCTGTTACCAATATTGTCTTTGATGGTTATTTAGGGAAATGGAATTATGGAGCCATCCCCAAAATAAAAACTTTAAGTTATTTTTTAACCATTCCTAAGTTGGTTTAGATATTGACTAATTCTTTCTTTTAATTCCTTTAATGAGTCTACTCTTATTCCTCTCCACGCCCCTCACCATTTTACTGAAAAAACTTTCAATAATATTCAGCCACGAAGCATGTTTGGGTGTGAAAACAAATTCAAATTTATCAGGAACTGTTGCCAGGTATCAAGTCAACTCCAGCTAATAGTGAAAGAGTCCCATGTCTTTTATACTCATAATCTCTTGCTATTGTGGAATAATGCCCTTCTACTGGCATAAGATCTGGATAAACATTTCCAATTGCTTGAATACCTGGTTTTTCATCGTAAGAAATAATCACAATCTTAACTTGTTCGTTTATTCTTTTTTTTTATTTATTCTTTTGGCTTCTCTATATGTATCCAGAACATTGGCTGCTTTTTGATCAAAATCGGGATCAACTTTAGCAACGTAACTGCTAATTTTATGTGGTTTTATCTTGCTTGCATTGAGTATCCTTGAAATTGTCCCTTGATTTATCTTCAATAAATCAGGATGTTCCTCTTTAATACAATTCTCCCTGATATGTTCAGCAAGGAGTCTCTGAGTCCACATTTCATGAGGATAACCAAGATCTTTTGGTTTCATACATGCAAGTAAGACTACACGAGCTCGTGATTCAGCACTAATAACTCTAGGTTTCCCGCTTCTTGATTTTTCTACCAAGCCTTCTTTAACCCCAAGATCTAAAACTCTTTGTATCCATAGTCTTACAGTTTTGTAATCTATTTTTAACTCTCTGGAGATCTCGGTATCGTTTTTCCCCCGATAACTAAAAAGAACTATCTTGGATCTTGTAACAATGCTTGCAGCTTGATTTCTAGAACGGCATAACTTGGTCAGATAATCTAATTCTTCTTGAGTAAATGATAATTTAGGACGACAACTTATACGAGGCATGAGTATATATATACAGCTACTAATATATTTAATTATGGATATATTTCCGAATCGACGCACTAGAGATAATTTCGGATATGGCAACGGGCCTGCAAGTTTTAAACATCGGATTCAGTCGATTTATAGATTCAAAACTATATTCACCTTTTTTGCACGACAAGCAGCCCATAGAGAGTTGTTTCCGGTACAGGCGGATTGTCAGAAGTGCCTTTTGCAATCCTTTCTTCAGGATAACCGAGGTTTTCGCAGGTATAAAGCTCAGCTTCCATTCCCAGTTCTTTGAGGATTTCCGCAACCTCAAGGGAGCCGAATGTTTCTTCCGGGAGCAGGAAAATGTTTCTTCCATTCATTAATTCTCTGATCAGCTCGGCCTTTGCCGGCTCAATTCTTGATGAAGTCTTTGAATTTGATCATAGTACCTTAATATATGAAATCTCTTTTATCGTAGGTATGAAGGAAGTTATATAGTACCTCTCGAACTAGTACTGAAGGAGTTGTTGAGTGTTGCTTTGAGATTAACTGAAGGTAAGAATAGAGGTCAAAACTAAGCCTGACTGTGACGATATGATCGAGTGGTTTGTTGGTATTTTTTCCTTTCATAGGAATATTTATAACAAAGGAAAAGTTGATGTTTTTAGGGTGTTATTTAATGTATACAAACAGGGAAATAATGATAAAGCTCTACAGTTTTACTTGTTATCGTATCTTTGAATAAAATTTTGAACCATAGGACCAGACCAACTCTTTCCAGTGAGTGAAGAATAAACATTATCTTTTTCTATCAAGTTGTTTAACTCTTCAGCAACTTCTCTAAAAGTCATTCTCTTTCTTCCTTTGGGTTTCTTCCTGTATCCTCTAATCGCCTGAAGAACCATGTCCCGTTTTTCTGGTTGATCATTCCATCCTTTACGTCCTTCACATTTCTTGTTGTTCTTCCTTATGTTTTCTCGTGCGATTTTAAGTTTTTTCACCAGTAAGCTTTTCTCAAGTTCAGCAAAAATTCCCTGCATCTGTATCATGGCTTTTCTCATAGGATCTTCACCTATGGCCATGGTGACATCTTCTCCTGTGCGGGCATCTACCAAGGAGATCCCCTTCGAGGCCGAGATAGATTATCAGTTGCTCCTGAATCCTATATTCACGAGCCAGTCTATCGAGTCCCTCTACGACAATGGTTCTAACTCCATTGCGAAGAATCTCAGACACCATTTGCTTGAAAACCTCGCGGTCTTCCTCACCCTTCACGCCAGAAACCTGTTCCTGATAGAAGTGAACAATTTCCAACTGAGATTTCTTGGCAAATTCTGAGATGGCTTTCTTTTGCCTATCAAACCCATTTCCATCTATCTGTCCTGCACCCGAAACACGGAGATAACCATACGCTTTCATCATGGGGAATTCACCTCCATCAAGATTAATATTTCGCGATAAAGTACATTATTTCAGCAATTAATTAAACAAAATAACTTTATTCTTGAGAATTGGATATAAATCCTAAGCTGCTCATGGTCCGTGGACTCTCTCTGGAATAAAACTCTCTGAAGTGAAACTGTCTGGTGGGAAACTGGCAGCAGGGAAACTGGCAGGATGAAAAACTGATCCGGGACCATCTCAGAATCTGGAACCATCTCAAGGAGGATATTTACAGGCTCTGAGTGGATCTCGGGGAGATGGTTGGGACAAGAATGGTGGTGGGGTGCATCAGGGAATGCTTGGTTCCTCAGGAAAGGCTCGGCAGAATCCGGATACGAAATACTGGTACAAAAAAGGGCAAATTCAGGGTAAATTGATGAAAAATGTAGCGCAATATTAGTACCTTATTTGATATCTACTACCCGTCCCCTTGGGGTCACCACATACACAAAAGGCTTTCGACAGACACTGTCGAAAGCCTTTTGCCGTTTCGGGCCAGGGAAACCGCAGGCACCCGTCTCAGCCGGGTGCCTGGCCGGCCCCGTCCATTCACCCGCAGTTGTTCGCGTCTTTGCCGCGCAGGTAGGCGGCCAGCCGCTCCCGGTCCCCTCGGCACACTTCGTTGTCTGCCAACCGGTTGACGAGCAGCACCAACTGGGCCTGGAAGAATCCGTCCCGCTCCCGGTTCAGGGAATAGTACATCCATACCCCGCCGCGCCGGTCCTGCAGCCAGCCGCTGCGTTTCAGGTAGGCCAGGTGGCGCGAAACCGTGGACTGCGGCATGTCCAGGGCGTGCATCAGGTCGCAGACGCAGTGTTCCCGGCCGTCGTGCAGCAGCAGGAGCAGGCGCAGCCGGGTCTCGTCGGCCAGGGATTTGAAAAACTCGGCGGTGTGTTTCATGGCGGCAAAATACTGCTGCATCAGCCGGAGGTCAATGTTTCCCACTCCTGCCTTGTATACATCTCTCTATCCGGATATATTCATGGCACCGATCAACTCGTTTCCGGGAGGTGCGTATGCAGTGGATGCCAATGGCAGCAGTTGTTGTCCTGTGCGGCGGCGTCGCTTTCGCCGGTGTCGGCGGCGGCGACCTGACCATGAAGAATGAGGGAGGGGACACCGTGTTCAGCCACGCCACCCATGTGGTCGACGCCGGCCTCAAGTGCCAGGAGTGCCACCCCAAGCTGTACACCAACACCAGGCAGCACCGGGCCGTAACCATGGCCATGATGGAGCAGGGCCAGTCATGCGGTGCCTGCCACGACGGAAAGGCAGCGTTCAGCGTCAAGGAACGGTGCGAGAGCTGCCACCAGCAGTAGGCCCTATCAACAAGGAGGAGGTGGAACGAATGCAGAACCAGGATATTCTCGTTGTCATGCAAAAGGACCTGGAGCGGGCGCTTGCGGCTCCGGACACGGAGCGCCGCTGGGCCATGCTCATCGACCTGCGCAAATGCGTGGGCTGCCATGCCTGCACTGTAGGCTGCGTGTCTGAGAACAAGCTGCCGCCGGGCATGTGGTATCGACCGGTGCACGAATACGAACAGGGCACATACCCCAAGGTGAGCCGCACCTTCCTGCCCCGGCCGTGTCTGCAGTGCGACAACCCGCCCTGCGTGGAAGCCTGCCCGGTCAAGGGCACTGACGGCGCCACCTGGAAGGAGACCACCGGTCTTGGGGCCGGGCTGGTGCTGATCAACTACGAGCAGTGCATCGGCTGCGGAGAATGCGTGGCAGCCTGCCCCTACGACGCCCGCACCATGGACGAGGGCGCATTCCACGGCGACGGCACGCCCGCGATCCAGAAGTACGAGACCATGGCGAGCTTCGAGTACGGCCGTAAATGGCCGCGCTCCGGCAAGAACCTGCCGGTGGGCACAGCCCGCAAATGCCATTTCTGCGTACATCGCCTGGCAGCCGGCCAGCTGCCGGTGTGCATCACCACCTGCATCGGCCGGGCCGGGTATTTCGGCGACGAGAACGATCCCCAGAGCCTGATCGCCCAGGTGAAAAAGGCCAACCCGGTCCAGGTACTCAAGCCGGCCGCGAAAACCGCACCGCGGGTCTACTACGTCGCCACCGAAAAGCTGGAGGTGCTCTATGGCAAATGACAAGACAACCACCGTGTCCCGCCGCGACTTCCTGAAAACGACGGCCCTGGCCGGCTGCGGCGCGGTCGTGGCCAGCCATTTCGATTTCGCCCGCGACCTCATCGCCCGGGTCGAGGCCGGCGAGCTGACCCAGGCCGAGGCCTACGAACTGCTCAAGGCGGAGAACACCCTCTACTCGGTCTGCCTGAACTGCAACACCGGCTGCGGCATCAAGGTGAAAATCCTCGACGGCGTGGCAGTCAAGATCGACGGCAACCCCTACAACCCTTTCAATCTCCATCCCCACCTGGACATGACCGAGACGCCCGCGGCCGCGGCCCTGATCGACGCCGGCCTCTGCCCCAAGGGTCAGGCCGCGCACCAGGGCGCCTACGATCCCTACCGGGTGACCCGGGTGCTCAAGCGGGCGGGCAAGCGGGGCGAGAACAAGTGGATGTCCATCCCCTTCGGCCAGGCCATCGACGAGATCGTCGTCGGCGGCAGACTGTTCGCGCATGTGCCCGGCGAGGAGAAGCGGCAGGTCGCCGGCCTGAAGGAGGTCCACGCCCTCACCGACCCCACGGTGTTCGAGGACATGGGCAAGGACGTTGCCGCCCTGCGCAAGAAAAAGCCCGAGGAGCGGCCTGCGGCCATCGAGGCGTTCAAGACCAAGTACGCCGCCCACCTGGACGCCCTGATCGACCCAGACCACCCGGACTTCGGCCCGAAGAACAACCAGTTCGTCTACTTCTGGGGCCGCAAGAAGGGAGGCCGCTCCAACTTCGCCGCCGCCTTCAACGGGTCCTTCGGCACCAACAACACCCACGGCCACACCACCGTCTGCCAGGGCTCGCTCTACTTCGCCTGCAAGGCCATGAGTGAGCAGTACGAGGGCAGCGGCTTCAAGGGCGGGCAGAAGTTCTACTGGCAGGCCGACCAGGAGAACAGCGACTACATCCTTTTTGTCGGCGCCAACCTCTTTGACGGCAACTATGGCCCGACCAACCGCACCATGCGCATGACCCAGCGGATGGTGGAGGGCAAGCTGCGGATGACCGTGCTCGACCCGCGCTGCACCAAGCTGGCGGCCAAGGCCCAACGCTGGGTGCCGATCCTGCCCGGCACGGACGCCGCCTTTGCCCTGGGCATGACCCGGTGGATATTGGAGAACAAGAAGTATGACGCCGACTACCTGGCCTGCTGCAACAAGGCGGCAGCCACGGCGATCAAGGAGACGACCTGGAGCAACGGCCCCTGGCTGGTCAAGCTCGACAAGGAAGGCAAACCGGGCAAATTCCTCCGCGCCCACGAGATCGGCCTGAAAGCAGCGGAAAAGCGCACCGACAAGGACGGCAAGGAGTTCGATTTCGAATACCTGGTGGCCCTGAAAGACGGCCAGCCGGTGGCCTTTGACCCCAACGACGACAAGGAGGCGGTGACCGGCGAACTGTTCGTCGACACTGTGTTCAAGGACGGCGAAGGGCAAGGAAATCAAGGTCAAGAGCAGCCTGCAGCTCATGCTGGACACCGCCAGGGAAAAAACCATCGCCGAATACGCCGCCCTCTGCGGCACGGACGCAGCCACCATCGAGGCGGTGGCCAGGGAGTTCACCAGCCACGGCAAGAAGGCCTGCGTGGATGTCCACCGCGGCCCGGCCCAGCACACCAACGGTTTTTACAACATCGCCAGCTTCATGAACCTCAACCTGCTCATCGGCAACTTCGACTGGCGGGGCGGGATGATCGCCGCCTCGACCTTCAATGTCGACGGCACGAGCAGCAGCACGGACAAGCAACCGTTCAACTTCAAGAAGATCGGCCCCAAGGGGTTGAAGACCTTCGGCACCTCGATCATCCGCCACGACATCAAGTACGAGGAATCCTCCCTGTTCACGGGCAAGGCGTCCTATCCGGCCAAGCGCAACTGGTGGCCCATCTCCTCGGATGTCTACGAGGAGATCCTGCCCTCCATTGCCGACGGTTACCCCTACCAGGCCAAGGTGGTGTTCTCCTACATGGCCGCGCCCACCTATTCCCTGCCGGCCGGGCAGACCCAGATCCAGGCCCTGCTCGACCTGGACAAGCTGCCGCTCTACATCGCCAGTGACATCGTCATCGGCCCGACCTCGATGTACGCGGACTACATCATCCCGGACCTCCACTTCCTGGAACGCTGGGAGTTTCAGGGCTCACACCCGAACATGCCGGTGCGCATCCAGCCGGTCCGCCAGCCGGTGATCGCCTCGCCCAACGAGATCGTGACCGTGTTCGGCGAGGAACAGCCGATCTCGTACGAGACCTTCTGGCTGGCCCTGGCCGAGAAACTCGGCCTCAAGGGGTTCGGCACGAGACGGGTTCGGCGAGGGCCAGGACTTCACCCGGCCGGACGATTTCTACCTGCGCATGGTGGCGAACATCGCCCTGGACCGCAAGGAAGCGGTGGCCGACGCCTCGCCGGAGGAGATCGAGCTGTTCCTGAAATCACGGCGCCATCTGCCGAAAAACGTCTTCGATGCCGATCGCTGGCAACGGATCGTCGGTCCGGCCTGGGCCAAGGTGGTGACCGTGCTCAACCGCGGCGGCCGCTTCGACAGCCAGGGTGTGACCTACAAGGGCGAGCAGGTGGCCAACAAGTACGGCAAGCTGATCAACCTCTACCAGGAGAAAACCGCGGGCTGCAAGGACGCCTTCACCGGCAAGCCGTACTTTGGCATGGCCCGCTACGTGCCGGTGGCCGATACCCTGGGCAACGAGCCGACCCGGCTGCGCACGGGCTACCCGCTCCACCTGATCACCCAGCGGGATATCCTCCACACCAAGGCGCGCACCATCACCCATCCCTACCTGACCGATCTCATGCCGGAGAACGGCATCATCCTCCACACCAGGGACGCCAAAAAGCTGGGTGTGCAGACCGGGGATAAGGTCAGGGTGGTGTCGGCCACCAACCCGGACGGGGTCTGGGACCTGGGTAACGGCACCAAAAAGCCGATGATCGGCACGGTCCAGGTGACCGAGACCATCCGGCCCGGGGTGGTCACCTTCACCCTGGGGCATGGCCATTGGGATTCCGGGGCCGTGGACGTGACCATCGACGGCAAGGTGATCAAGGGCGACAAGCGCCGCGCCGGCGGGGTGCACGCCAACGCGGCCATGTGGGTCGATCCGCACCTGAAGAATACCTGCATGATCGACAAGGTCGGCGGCAGCGTCTCGTTCTATGACACCCGGGTGAAACTGATCAAGGTCTGAGGGGCCGTCAACCAACCTTTTCCCAGCGGGCTGCCTCCGGGCGGCCCGCTGGCGTTTGGGTCGCTGGCCAGTCTCAGGTTGACGCATGGGCCGAGGATTGTCGTTCTCGGAAAAAGCCACGAGAACGACGTCTCTTGCTTCGTAACAGACTGTTTTTACTAACGTGCTGTTGCGGATTTGACTTTTTACGGTGCCGTCAAGGATTGACGTATCCGTGCAGGCGGATTAATGTGGCCAGCATATCGCCAGTTTGGCCCGCCCGACCCGGTCCCGCACTCCTCAACCGTGACACTGCCATGCCGCATCCCAAACAGCTCGGTTTCCTCGACCGCTTCCTCACCCTGTGGATCTTCCTGGCCATGTTCGTCGGGGTACTGCTCGGCTACCTGGTGCCCGGCGTACAGAACCTGATCAACGCCTTCCAGGTGGGCACCACCAACATTCCCATCGCCATCGGCCTGATCATGATGATGTACCCACCGCTGGCCAAGGTCAAATACGAACAGCTCGGCCAGGTGTTCCGCAACACCCGGGTGCTGCTCCTGTCGCTGGTGCAGAACTGGGTGATCGGCCCGGTGCTCATGTTCCTGCTCGCCATCACCCTGCTGTCCGGGCACCAGCACTACATGGTCGGCCTGATCCTCATCGGCCTGGCCCGCTGCATCGCCATGGTCATCGTCTGGAACGACCTGGCCGAGGGCGACACCGAGTACTGCGCCGGCCTGGTGGCCTTCAACTCGATCTTCCAGGTGCTGTTTTTCTCCCTCTACGCCTGGATGTTCATCACCGTGCTGCCCCGCTGGTTCGGGCTCGCCGGCGCGGTGGTCGATATCTCCATCGGCGAGATCGCCTGGTCGGTGTTCATCTACCTGGGCATCCCCTTCATCGCCGGCATGCTCAGCCGGCTGATCGGCATCCGGATGAAGGGCCGGGAGTGGTACGAGACGGTGTTCATCCCGCGCATCAGCCCGCTGACGCTCGTCTTCCTGCTGTTCACCATCCTCGTCATGTTCTCGCTCAAGGGCGAGTACATCGTCCAACTGCCCCTGGACGTGCTGCGCATCGCCCTGCCGCTGACCATCTACTTCCTGGTGATGTTCGCGGTCTCCTTCTTCCTGTCCATGAAAGCGGGGGCCACCTACGAGCAGACCGTGACGCTCAGTTTCACCGCCGCCTCGAACAACTTTGAACTGGCCATTGCCGTGGCCATCGCCGTGTTCGGCATCAACTCGGGCGAGGCCTTTGCCGCGGTGATCGGGCCACTGGTCGAGGTGCCGGTGCTCATCGCCCTGGTCAACGTGGCCTTGCGGCTCAAGGAGAAATATTTCCCGTACGCGGAGCGCACCCTTACCGGGGTCTGCCACGTGCGGGTCAAGCCGCGGGAATGAGGGAAGGGGAACGATGGAACGAACGACGCGGGGAGGACAACACCATGCACACCACTGACCAGACGGGTGCGACCGGCAAGATCACCATCCTCTTTCTCTGCACCGGCAATTCCTGCCGCAGCCAGATGGCCGAGGGCTGGGCCCGTCACCTGAAAGGCGATGTGCTCGAACCGTACTCCGCGGGCATCGAGCGCCACGGCATGAATCCGTACGCGGTGCGGGTCATGGCCGAGGCCGGGGTGGACATCAGTGGCCAGCACTCCAAGCTGATCGACGAACTGCCGTCAGTCTCCTTCGACTGGGTGGTCACCCTCTGTGACCATGCCCATGAGAGCTGCCCCTACTTTCCCGGGCGCATCGTCCACCGGGGTTTCCCGGACCCGCCCCGCCTGGCGGAACAGGCCACGGATGAAGACGGAATCCTCCGGGCCTACCGCACGGTGCGCGACCAGATCCGGGCGTTCATCCTCTCCCTGCCCGCTGCCCTCGAGGCCGGGAATCCGGAACAGTCCTGAAAGGTTGACGATATCCGCCCGGCCGGGCACTGGAACGACCCCGGCGGTGGTCAGAGAAGACCGCGCAAGCGGCTGACTCATGAAGTAGACCCCCAGCACGCCGATGCCCACTCCGGCCAGTTTGCGGAAGTAGTGGCTGCCCTGCTGCCAGGCGCTGTTGGCGAGGCAGCGCTGCACCAGCGCGGTGGAACTGCCGGCCACGGCAATGGGCAGGCAGTGGCCGAGGCCGAACAGGACGATGAACACCAGCCCGGTGAGGACCTGCTCCTGCACGGTGATGATGGCGAGAATCGGGGCGATGAAGCCGAAGGTGCAGGAACCCGAAAGGATGCCGTAGGCCAGGCCGAGCACAAAGGCGCCGGCCGCGCCCTTGACGCGGATGCGGGCCAGGAGCCCGCTCGACAGGGAGCAGGAGGCCACCCCGAGGATGTCCAGGGCCACCCAGATGAGCACCGCGCCGACCACCAGGTTCATGTACGGGCCCACATCGCCGAGCATGCGGCCGAGCAGGGTGCAGACCACGCCGATGGCGGCGATGGTAAGGAACAGCCCCAGGGTGAAGAGCACGGCGTAGACAGCGGCCCGCCGGCCGGCCACAGCCTGGTCCTGGCCGGCGACATAGCCGACCAGGAGCGGAATGGAGGCCAGGTGGCAGGGGCTGAAGAGGACGCTGACCATGCCCCAGAGAAAACAGCCGAGCGCCCCGAGCAGCAGCCCCTGGCTCATCCAACCGTTGATGGCGAGAAAAACCTGGTCCATCGGCTACTTGACCCCCAGTTCGGTGAACGTCTTGACAATGCTCTGCTTGTCGAGGAACCCCTCATGCCGGCCCGTCTCCTTCCCCTGGGCATCGTAGAAAATCTGGGTGGGAATGGTGCGGATGCCGAACTGCCGGCCCGCGGCCGGATTTTTCCAGACATCGATGAACACCACCGCGGCCCGGCCCTGGTATTCGCTCTCCAGTTCCTCGATGATCGGGGCCATCATCTTGCAGGGGATGCACTCGGTGGCCCCCAGGTCGACCATGGTCACCAGGCCGGGAACCGGCACCTGTACGGATCCGCTGACAGCGGGCTCGGTCTGCGCGGTCGCCGCCGTCTTCCAAACAGGAAGGCGGCCGCCAGGACAACGAGGAAGGCCACCACCCCGCCAATTCGTGATTTGTTCATGAACGTCTCCCTGCTCATAGCAGAAGTTTTGCTTTGTCGATGACCGCGGCGATGGACCTGCGGTCACTTCGGTTGCACCTTTCTGGAAGCCGAGGTCACTCAGGCGCAGGTGGTTGACTTTAGGCAGGCCGGCGATCTCGAGTTTTCCGGGTGCAGTCGAGATGCAGCCATCGATGGCCAGGATCATGACGCGGCTTCGGCCGATTTGACGATGCCGCTGACCGGCCGCTGATGCCAGCCAGGCAGGCCATGGCCCGCACCGTCCCTGGTCAGTTGGCGAGCCGCCTGATCGGCCAGTTCTCCGACATCGGCACAGCCCGAGCAGGCAAAAAGAAGCTTGGGTCCCGCGTCACTGCCGCAAGAGCATAAACAGCCAGTCTGCGTGCACTCATGGAACTCTCCCCCTGCTTACTGCAGCAATTTTTTCATTTCATCCACGGACGGCACCTTGCCGACGCTCTTCACTTCGCCGTCGACCACCAGACCCGGGGTCATCATCACCCCGAAGGACATGATCTGGTTGATGTCCGAGATTTTTTCGAACTCGCAGTCGAGCCCCAGTTCCTTGGCGGCGGTCTCGGCCGTTGCCATCAGTCGGGTGCATTTGGCGCATCCTGGTCCCAAAATCTGAATTTTCATTCCTTTCTCCGTTTTTGTTGTCGGGGTTAAAAGATCGATCCGTAGAACATGCCGCTGAACGTGGCCATGACGATCACCAGGCTGACAAAGGTGACGGTTTTCTTCACCCCGAGCACGCTGTTGATGACCAGCATGTTCGGCAGGCTGAGCGCCGGTCCGGCGAGCAGCAGGGCCAGGGCCGGTCCCTTGCCCATGCCGCTGCCGATGAGCCCCTGCAGGATCGGCACCTCGGTCAGGGTGGCGAAATACATGAAGGCGCCGGCGAACGAGGCGAAGAAGTTGGCCATGAAGGAGTTGCCGCCCACGGCCCGGGCCACCCACTCCGAGGGGATCAGCCCCTCGTGACCGACCCGGCCGAGCAGGGCGCCGGCAACGAGCACGCCGAAAAGGAGCAGGGGCAGGATCTGCTTGGCAAAGCCCCAGGAGGAGGAAAACCAGTCGCCCAGTTCGCCCTGGTCCGTGCTGGTGAACACGGACAGGCCGACAAAACCGGCGGTGAAGGCGATCACCGGCTGGCCGGGCAGGAGCAGGGCGAACCCGGCCACCACCGCGGCGACCAGCCCGACCTTCCAGGCGCGCATGCCGAACCAGACCACCAGCATCACCCCCAGGGCCGCGGCAAAACCGGCGGTGAGCAGCCACTTGGCAGTATAAATGGCGGCCCAGACACCAGCTGTTTCCGCGGGCTTGCCCCAGTTGGCGAACACCAGGATGGCCACCATGGCACCGAAATAGAGGCCGTTCTGGAGGAGGCTGCGCTTCTGTTCCTCTTCAGGCAGGGCCATCTGCAGGGCAATCTTGTCCCGCTCCTCGGCGCGGAAAATGAAGGCCATCAAAGCGCCGATGATGACGCTGAACAGCACCGCGCCGACCGCGCGGGCAATGCCCATTTCCGGGCCGAGGATGCGCGCCGTGAGGATGATCGCCAGCACGTTGATGGCCGGGCCGGAATAGAGAAAGGCACAGGCCGGGCCGAGCCCCGCGCCCATGCGGTAGATGCCGCTGAACAGGGGCAGGATGGTGCAGGAGCAGACCGCGAGAATGGTCCCGGAAACCGAGGCCACACCATAGGCGAGCACCTTGTTGGCCGCCGGACCGAGGTACTTCATCACCGCGCCCTGGCTGACGAACACGCCGATGGCGCCGGCGATGAAGAAGGCGGGGATCAGGCAGAGGAGCACATGCTCCTGGGCGTACCACTTGGTGAGGTGAAAGGCCTCGAGAATGGCGTTGTCAAACCGCTCCGTGCCCACCGGCAGGTAAAAGCAGGCGAGAAACACGGCAATGATGATGACCAGCGGTTTCCATTCGATTTTCCAGTCCATGCGCTGTCCTTGTTTATTTGGCCAATTGGCCATATGAACGACGAAAAAAAAGACGCGGGCTCAAGCCGAGCATCTCTACCTGTTCCTCCGCGCTCGCCTGGATGACCGCCTCGACGCAGGACATGTATTTGAGAATGCACGGCACCTTCAAGCGGTAATAGACCTGCTTGCCGCGCTTCTCGTCCACCACCACCCCGGCCTGTTTGAGCACGGCCAGGTGTTTGGAGATGGTCGAGAAATCGGCCTCGATGAATTCACCGAGTTCGCACACGCATTTTTCACCGTCAGCGAGCTGTTCGGCCATCCACAACCGGGTCGGGTGGCCCAGGGCCTTGAGCACAGCCGCCTTGGCCTCGATGAGGGCCATGTCTTTGCCGGTCGGTCGTTGCTTTTGCATGGGTCATTTGGTAAATCAACCAAGCGTTTTTGTCAAGCGGAGAGAGGCCGGTCGAACAGCCGGCAACCATAAAAAATCAAGGAGCCGCGCCCCAGGCGCCGGTCATCGATGATGCGAACAATTCTTCTCCTCGGCTGCCTGCTGGCGGCCCTGACCTGCGGCGCGGTCCTGCATGCACAGGAACCCCCGGCCCTGCGCCCCTGGCCCGCGAACCCCTGGTACTGGAGCCTGAACGGCCAGCCCGTGCTGCTCCTTGGTGGCTCGGACGACGACAACCTGTTCCAGTGGTCCGAGCAGAAGCTGGTCGCCCAGTTGGACCGGCTCGCGGCCGCGGGCGGCAACTACATCCGCAACACCATGAGCGACCGGCGCATCGAGGGTTTCGAGATCCATGCCTACGCGCGCCGGCCGGACGGCCGCTATGACCTGAACAGGTGGAACGACGAGTACTGGCAGCGGTTCGAACGGCTGTTGCGCGAGACCGCCCGGCGCAACATCGTCGTCCAGATCGAGGTCTGGGACCGGTTCGACTACACCGACCACACCAGCGAAAAACACTGGCAGGCCCACCCGTACAATCCCGCCAACAACGTCAACTACACCGCCGCACAGTCCGGGCTGGCCACCCGTTATGCCGACCACCCGGGCCTGAACCGGCAGCCGTTCTTCTTCACCACGCCGAACCAGCGCCATAACCGCACCCTGCTCGCCGTTCAGCAGCGGTTCGTGGACAAGCTGCTCGACCACAGCCTGGGCTATGATCACGTGCTCTACTGCATGGACAACGAGACCAACGGCGAAGAGGCCTGGTCGCGCTACTGGGCGGAATACATCAAGGAGCAGGCCCGGCGGCGCGGCCGGCAGGTCCAGGTGACCGAGATGTGGGGCGACTGGCGGCTCACCGGGGCCGAGCACAGGCGCACTTTCGATCACCCGGAGCTGTTCGATTTTGTCGAGGTGAGTCAGAACACCCACAAAAGCGGCCAACGGCAGTGGGATGACCTCGCTGCGGCCCGTGCCTACCTGGGCGGCCAGCCGCGACCGATGAACACGGTCAAGGTCTACGGGGCCAAGGACAGCGCCTTCGGCCAAGACGGACCAGAAGGGCATCGAACGGTTCTGGATCCAGCTGTTCGGCGGCAGTGCGGCGGTCCGCTTCCACCGGCCGGATGCCGGTCTGGGACTCGGCGACACGGCGGTTGCCTCGCTGCGCGCGGCCCGCAAGCTGAACGAGCGGGTGCCCCTGTGGTCCGTGCGGCCGGCGAACGATTTGCTTGCCGAGCGCGAGGCCAACGAGGCCTACCTGGTCGCGGACGGCCGGGGCAGCTATGGACTCTATTTCCCGGCGGGCGGGTCGGTGCAGCTCGATCTGAAAGACGTGCCGGGCCAGCTGACGGTCCACTGGATCGATATCAAAAGCGGCGAAAGGGGCGAGCAACAGGCGATCAGCGGCGGGCGGGTGGTGGCGATCACCGCACCCGGGCCGGGCAACTGGGCGGCAGCGATTGTCCGGCAGCCGTGAACGGGCCGGGGTAGGGGATCGCAGTGGCGACGGAGAGGGGAGGCGTCCCGCTCAGGAGAGCAGGTGCCGTTTGGGGCGGATGTGGAAGCGGTAATAGCCGATCAGGTTACTGACCAGGAACAGGGCGTCGTTGGCCATGGCCACCGGTGAGCCGACGATCCAGTTGTGCACGATCCACAGGCAGGCGGCGCACATGAAGGCTAGCCGCAGCCGCCGGTCGTCCTCGCTGAACGAGGCGATGGTGCTGAGCAGCACGGCGGCGCAGCTGAGCAGGCTCAGCCAGCCGGTGAAGGTCAGGGCGGTGAGGATGATCGCCGCGAGGGCAAAAAGCCCCATCATTTTTTTGGACACGGTCCACAGGCCCACCGCCAGCCGAGCCATGGAGAGCAGCAGCAGGCCCGCTGCGGTGGTGTAGCCGAGCAGCAGGAAATGCACGGCCACGAGCGAGCAGGAAACGAGCAGCAGGAGGATGATGGTGCGCCGCTGCCTGCACTGCAAGGCAAGGATGTTCAGGCAGATGGCCAGGGCCACAAGCAGCTGCGCAACCGCGAACAGGCTCATCGGCTGGTGCCGCGCCAGGCATGGTCTGCCATCCGCATCCTGTCCCGCTCAATCCGCCACCCGAATGTTCCGCCCGGTCAACTGATCCACTGTTCCACTTCCTGCTGCCTGGGCACCCGGCCGATGCATTTGACCTGCCCGTCCACCACCACCGCCGGGGTGGTGAACACGCCCAGCCGGGCAAATTCCTGAAAATCCTGCACCTTGCTCACGTTGGCGGTGACGCCTTTGGCTGCGATCGCGGCCTCGACGATTTTCAGGGTCTTTTCGCAGGAAGCGCAGCCGGGGCCGCAGACTTTGATGTCCATGGTTTTCTCTCCAGGTGGAAGAGTTCGGTTTTTTTAAGAGAGGCGCCGGCCGGCCCGGGATCTAGCCCATGGCCCGCATGGTCGCGGCCAGCCGGTCCAGGTCGAGCCGTCGCTTGTACAGGGGCCGGGCATCGTCCGCGTAGGCGACCAATTGGTCCTCGAACACCGGCTTGTCCCTGCGGTAGAAGATGCCCAGGCGCAGCGGCTCGTCCTCGCAGGCCCGGGCAAAGGCCTGCACCCGGTCCGCGGGGTCGTGGTCGTCCGGCAAGGGGGCGGTGTGCTCGGCGAACCACTGGTAGGTGTTCTGCTTGTTGAAGGTCACGCAGGGCTGGAGGATGTCCACCAGGGCGAAGCCCGGTGGCTGATCGCCGCCCGGAGAATGGCGCTGGGTCTCTTCGTGTTGCCCACGTAGGCGCGGGCCACGAACGAGGCGTCCAGGGCGATGGCCAGGGCCAGCGGGTTGAACGGCTCGTTGATCACGCCGGCGACCTGCACGGGGTGACGAAGCCGCGCTCGCTGGTGGGCGAGGCCTGGCCCTTGGTCAGGCCGTAGACCATGTTGTTGTGGACGATGCAGGTGATGTCCGGGTTGCGGCGGATGGCGTGGAGGAAATGGTTGCCGCCCTCGCCGTACATGTCGCCGTCGCCGCTCTCGGCGATCACGGTCAGGTCCGGGTTGCCCGCCTTGATGGCCGTGGCCGCGGGCAGGGCGCGGCCGTGCAGGCCGTTGAAGAAGTTGGCGTTGACGTACTGCGGGCATCTTGGCCGCCTGGCCGATGCCGGAGACCATCACGAGTCTGCTGCGCGGTCGAGCTCCAGCTCGGCCAGGGCGTCGCCGAGCAGTCTTGAGGATGCCGATAGTTGCCGCAGCCCGGGCACCAGGCGATGTCACAGTCCGGGCAGGTCCAGGTGTGGGTGGTCATGCGGACACCTCCGTGCGCAGCAGGGTTTCGACCTCGTCCGCGCTGAAGGCGAGGCCGTCGTATTTCATGCCACTCGGCCGCGATGGCGCAGCCGCTCTCGGCGCGCAGCAGGCGGGCGAACTGGCCGGTGGCGTTGCCCTCGATGACGATGATCCGCTCGGCCCGCTCGAGGTAGGCGAGCAGCGCCGGCGACAGCGGGTAGACCTGCAGACAGTGGAGATAGCTGGTGTCTTCCGGCCGCAGCCGCTCCAGGGCCTCGATGACCGCCGGTCCGGTGGAGCCCCAGCCGACGATCAGCCGGCGGAACTCCGCAGGCCCGTGCAGCCGCGGCACCAGGGCCAGGTCCTCGCTGAGCAGGCGCAGCTTGGCGAGCCGCTTGTCGACCATGGTGGTGCGCACCGTGAAATCCTCGGTGATGTGGCCATCGTCGTCGTGCTCGTCGCTGTCCACGCGCACGAACCCCTGGCCCCAGCCGGGGATGCCGCGGGGCGAGACGCCGTCCGGGCCGGGCGCGTAGCGCTGGTAGTCGGCCGCGGTGGCCTTGATCCGCGATTCGGGCGGCGCTTCCGGCAGGGGCAGGGGGGCCAGATCCTGCACACCGTCGAGCAGGTACTGGTCGGTGAGCACGAACACCGGTGACTGGGCCGCATCGGCCATGCGGAAGGCGTGGGCCGTGCAGGCGAAGGCCTCCTCGGCCGAGCCCGGGGCGAGGATGACGCGGGGGAACTCGCCGTGGCCGGAGTAGCGGGCGAGCTCCAGGTCGCCCTGCTCGGTGCGGGTCGGCAGGCCGGTGGCCGGACCGGGCCGCTGGGCCAGGTGGATGACCAGCGGCGACTCGATGATGCCGCAGAGGCTCAGCCCCTCGGCCATCAGGGCGAAGCCGCCGCCCGAGGTGGTCACCAGGGCCCGGCCGCCGGCGTACCAGGCGCCGAGGGCCATGTTCACCGCGCTGATCTCGTCCTCGGCCTGCTCGACCACCACTCCGTGCGCCCCGGCCTGGCGGGCCAGGTGGATGAGCACCCCGGTGGCCGGGGACATGGGGTAGGAGGAGACAAAGGTGCAGCCGCCGGCCAGGGCGCCGAGCGCCACGCACTGGCTGCCGTCGAGCAGCAGGCTTTCCGGCCGGGGCGTGCCCATGGCAAGCTCCAGGCGGCCGTGGTGTTCGGCCCCGGCCTCCCAGCCGAGCCGGGCCGCGGCCAGATTTTTGACCAGCGATTGGCTCTCGCTGAACACGCGCTCCAGGGCGGTTTCCAGCACCGCGAGCGGCCAGCCAAGCAGTCGCACCAGGAAGCCGCAGACGATGCTGCCGGTGTAGAGCCCGCCGCCCACCTGTTCGCTCAGGGCGCCGAGGGCTAGGGGCACCAGCCCGGCCACCTCGGCGAAAAGGGCCGGATCGCCGACGAGCAGGGTTTGTTCGCCCACCCGGCCGCGCAGCCGGGGCAGGGCGTCGGCGTCGAGGAGCACGCACACGTCGATGCGGTCGGTCGCTGCCCGCATCGGGCTTGCACCGATGCGCACCGCGGTGCTGTTGCTGCCGCCGCGGATGCGCGACATGAACTCGTGCGTCACCAGCACGTGCAGCCCGGCCGCCTGGGCGGTCCGCGCCAGCACCGTGCCGATGGTCTGCAGCCCCTGGCCGGCCTCGCCGCCAAGGACCAGGGAAACCTCTGTGACCTGTGGGGGAAGGGTCATGCGCACCTCGTGGTCTCGGGTTGGGGGGAACCGGGTACTGGCCCCGGTGGGCAGGATACTCAAAGCTGCAACAGGCAGTCCGGCCGCTACTCACGCCGGGCAACAACAAGCGCCATCATACCCGCGTCGCTCTCTCGGCCGCAAGTCGGTTTGCACTTAACTGCGGCCACAGGGTGGGACCGTGCTGCCCGCCTGCGTGCCGGCGGGGCGAAACAGCCACCCGCCGGCAATGGTTGATTGGGTTTCTAAAACTGCTTGCCCTCGATGTTTTTCTTGAGCTGGGCGATTTCCAGACCCAGGGAGACGCACTGCTTGCCGGCCATGCAGGTGTCGGCATCCTTGGTCTCAAGGAAATGTTCCAACGTGTGCGTACCCTTTTCCAGGTGCACGAGCCACGTCTTTTCCGGCTCGTTCCAACTGACCTGTACATCCAGGCCGCACTGGCCGATGTCCGGATACAGCGACCTGATCTTCTCGCAGAGTTCTCGCTCGTTATACATGACCAGACCTCCTTCGCAGAAATATTCGCCGGTGGTCGGTTGCACCGTCTGGGGTTCCGCGGGCGATTTCGCGGCCGGTGCGATTTCTTGTATGCCTTAACGATAAACATTGTTGCTTGAGGGGCCAGGATAAAGCGGCACCCGCCAACCAGGCAGGAGAGGGGATTGAAGCGGATGACGCGGTTGACCGGTGGCTGGACAGCGGTCTGCGGGCGGGGCAAAGACGATGGAACTGGAGTGGGAAAGGATGGCAAGGCCCGGGAGACCAGGGCCAGGACCTCCGGGGATCAGGGCCCCGGGGTGGTGCGGGGCGAGACAGCGGCCCTGAGACTGTCGATGAGTACACCCAGATCGAGCGGCAGGGGCAGGCAGTCGCTCGCGCCCATCTCCATGCCGCGCACGCCGGCCCCGGCCGCGCCGCGGCCGAGCAGGAGAATCACCTTGAGCGCCGGGTCCGCGGCCTGCAGGAGACCCATCAGCTCGAGTGCCCGCGCCGGTCGTTCCTGCACACTGATCACCGCCACCTCGGGCTGCAGGCTCGTCTGCACGACCAGGGCCTCGTCCGCGTCACTGGCGGCCGCGGCCTCGTAGCCCCAGGAGTGCAGGCGGTCAACAACCAGGCCGGTGAATTCGGCCTCGGCGTCGACAATAAGCACCCGCACCCTGGTCATCTCCGGTCGTACCCCCGCCGTCAACGCCCGGCCCGGGCCGAGGGCAGCACCATCCCCGGCCTGAGCCTCCCGGTCAGGGCGAGCTGCAGGGCCTCGGCATGGGCGCCGATCACCGAGTCGTACACGCGGATCTTCTTCCACTTGAAAAACCGGTAAAAGCTGTCCTCGATGCCGCCGCAGACCAGGCAGTCGATGCCTTCCTTGACGATCAGATCGCTCAGTTCCTCGGCGCTGCGGTGCGGCAGGATGATGGTGCGCACCTGGCCCTGCAGCAGGCCCGCTTCGCCGGTGGCGATGAGCACCTCGGTGGTCTGGTCGAAGCGCGGCGCGATGCTGTGGTCCTGCACGGTGACAAGGATCTTCATGCCTGTCCTCCCTTGTCGCCGGCCTCCGGGGCCAGCCCGTGCAGCTTCAGTTTGCGCCACAGGGTGGTCCGGCCCCAGCCGAGGATACCGGCCGCGCGCGAGCGGTTGCCGCGGGTGCTGGTGAGGGTGTTGACGATCAGCTCCCGTTCGATGGCCAGCCAGTCGCGGCCACCGATCTCCGCCGTGGGGGCGGTCGCCACTTCCCGGGCCGGCTCGGTTTCGATTGCGGACGGCTGCAGGGCGCGGGCGAGCAGGGTGCGCGGCAGGTGCTCGACGCCCATCTCCCCCTGCGGGCAGATGTTCACGCAGTACTCGACCACGTTGCGCAGCTCGCGGATATTGCCCGGGAATGGGTAGGCCATGATGATTTCCAGGGCCGCGGGGGTGAAGGTGCGCGCCTCGTCGCCGGTGCGGGCGGCAAAGGTGCGGAGGAAATGGTTGACCAGGAAACGGGTGTCGCTTTCGCGCTCGCGCAGCGGCGGCAGGTGCAGGTGGAGGACGTTGAGCCGGTAGAACAGGTCTTCGCGGAACAGCCCGGCCGCCACCCGTTCCTTGAGCGGCCGGTGGGTGGCGGCAATGATGCGCACGTCCACCTGCACCTTCTTCTCGCCGCCGAGCGGAAAAAATTCCTGGTCGTCGAGCACGGACAGCAGCTTCACCTGCAGGGGCAGGGGCATGTCGCCGATCTCGGTGAGGAACAGGGTGCCGCCCTGGGCCAGGCGGAACATGCCCGGCTTGTCCTTGACCGCGCCGGTGAAGGCGCCCTTGACGTAACCGAACAACTCGGACTCGAGCAGCGGTTCGGGCAGGGCGCCGCAGTTGATTTTGATGAACGGCTTGGTGGCCCGGCTGGAGCGCTGGTGGATGGCCTCGGCGATCTTGTCCTTGCCGGTGCCGGTCTCGCCGGTGATGAGCACCGAGGCCTCGGTGCGGGCCATGAGCGGGATGAGGTCGAACACCTCCTGCATCTTCGGACTCTGGCCGATGATGGCGTCCGCGCCACCGCTCTCCTGGTCCGCGCCTGCGGCCAGGGTGGACAGGTCGTCCAGGGTGATGACCAGCCCGGCCACCTCGTCGCCCCGGCCGTGCAGGGGGGCGAGGGTGAACTGCATGGCCAGGCGGCGACGGTCGCGGCCGAGAATGTCGCCCTCGATCACCCGGGGCTGGCCGCTCGTCGAGCACCTCGCGGAAAATGCGGCCGCGGCCGCCGATGCTCGAGCGGAGGACGAATTCCACGTACAGGCCGCTGGCCTCGTCCTGACCCAGACCGGTGAGGGCCTCGAGCCGGCTGTTCACCGCCACCACCCGCAACTCCCGGTCGATCACGACCAGGGGGTGGGGGATGGCGTCGAGCAGGTCCGGGACGCTGGTGTCGGGGAAGGCGGTGTGGAGGTCGTCGTGCATGATTGGCGGCGGCAATGAAGGAAGAACGCGCGCCCCGCCCCCGGAGGTAGACTCCGGGGGCGGGGCGAGGGCGGTCAGTGGAACAGTTTGTACTGGGTGATGTAGACGAAGATCCCGGCAAAGTAGCCGACGGCCGCGAGCAGACCGATCTTGCGAGCGTACCAGAAGAAGTGGATCTTCTCCAGGCCCATGGCGGCCACGCCGGCCGCGGAGCCGATGATCAGGATCGAACCGCCGGTGCCGGCGCAGTAGGCCATGAACTCCCACAGGAAGCTGTCGGGCGGATAGGTGGCCATGGGGTACATGCCCATGGAGGCGGCCACCAGCGGCACGTTGTCGACCACGGCGCTGGCCAGGCCGATGAGGCTGACGATGATCGCCTCGTTGCCCACGGTCCTGGTCAGCCAGCCGGCCAGGTTGCTGAGGATGTGGGTGTGCTCCAGGGTGGCCACGGCCAGCAGGATGCCGATGAAGAAGACGATGCAGCTCAAGTCGATGCGTTTGAGGGCGTTGACCAGGCTGAGGTGCTCTTTGAACTCGTCGTCCTCCTTGTTGCGGTGGAGCAGTTCACCGACCAGCCAGAGGATGCCCAGGCCGAAGAGGATGCCCATGAACGGCGGCAGGTGGGTGATGCTCTTGAAGATCGGCACGGAAATGAGCGTACCCATGCCCATGCAGAACATGAAGTTCTGCTCGAACGGGGTGGTCTCGTAGCCGGCCCGCCGCTCGATGGGACAGGCGGCCACGACCTGGCGGCCGCGCAGGGTGTAACTGGTGATCAAGAGCGGAATGATCAGGCAGGCGAGCGAGGGCAGGAGCACGCCTTTCATGATGGCCAGGGTGGTGATCTGGCCGCCGATCCACAACATGGTTGTGGTCACGTCACCGATCGGGCTCCAGGCGCCGCCGGCGTTGGCGGCGATGACAATGATGCCGGCGAAGAACAACCGGTCGTCGTGGTTTTCGAGCAGCTTCTTCATCAGCGAGATCATGACGATGGTGGTGGTCAGGTTGTCGAGGATGGAGCTGAGGAAGAAGGTGACGAAGCCGACCAGCCAGAGCAGGGTGCTCAGGCTGGTGGTCTTGATGCGGCTGGTGATGGCGTAGAAGCCGTTGTGGGCGTCGACGACCTCGACGATGGTCATGGCGCCCATGAGGAAGAAGACGATCTGGGCGGTGGCGCCCACCGACTCCTGCAGGTTGTGCACGGCCACGTGAAAATCACCGCCGGCCAGGGCGTAGATGGTCCACAGCAGGCCGGCGGCAATCAGGGCTGAGGCCGATTTGTTCACCTTGAGCGGATGCTCGAGGGCGATGGCCGCGTAGGCCAGGGCAAAGATGGAAACCAGGGCGGTTGTCATAACAACTCCTTGTGCAATCTGATCCAGATCCAGGGTTGAGGGGAAAGGGAAGAACCTCTACCGACACGGCCGGCAGCCCCTCCCCGCGATCCAGCGATCCGGGGAGAGGCGATCAGGCAGTTATTTCACTGCGGTGGTGAACACCTCCATGCCCATCATCGGCCAGATGAAAGAGACGAACACCCAGAGCACGGCCATAAGCATGATGCTGGCGAGGATACCGAACTTGAGGAATTCACCCGGGGTGAACTGCTTGGAGTTGTAGGCAATGGCGTTCGGGGCCGCGCCGATGAGCAGGATGAACGGCATACCGGCGGTGGCCAGGGCCGAGAAGAGGATGACTTCGCCGGCCACGCCCAGGTAGGGGGCGATGACCAGGGCCACGGGCAGCGAGATGGCGATGGCGGCCACGTTCATGATGAAGTTGGTCATGACGAGCACGAAAAACGACATGCCCATGATGAACACCACGGCCGGGGCCTTCTGGAAGAGCACCAGCCAGTTGACGGCCAGCCACTTGGCCGCGCCGGTCTCCCACAGGCAGAAACCGATGGACATGGCGCCGGCGAACAGCAGGATGATGTTCCAGGGGATGTCTTCCAGGTCGTCGATCTTGAGGATGTTGAACACGAAGAAGGCGATGGTCGAGCAGAGCAGGATGCCGGTCTTGTCGAGATTTTCCAGCGCCGGCACGAAGCTCTTCAGGGCGATGACGAGGACGGCGAGCAGGATGATGGAGGCGGCGAGGATCTCGTTGCGGGTGATCCCACCGAGTTCGCGGTACATGCGGCTGGCCTTCTCCTTCAGCCCGACAATACGCTCCTTCTCCGGCTTGCAGAAGACCATGAAGAAGCCCCAGAGCAGGAAGACCATCAGCCAGCCCAGCGGGAACATATAGTAGGTGAGGGTGCCGAAGCTGATGTCCACCTTCATCATGTCTTTGTAGAAGGCCAGGGCCACGGCGCCGCGGGCGGCACCGAGCAGGGTGATGATCGAGCCGGCGCCGGCCACGTAGGCCATGCCGATGAACAGGGCCTTGCCGAAGCGGGTCGGGGTTTTGTCGGTGGTGTAGAGCGAGTAGATGGCCATGAGCAGCGGGAACATGGTCGCGGCCACGGCAGTATGCGCCATCACGTGGGTGAGCAGGGCGGTCATGACAAAGCAGCCGAGCATGATCAGCGAGGTCCGCTCACCGATGATGCTGAGCATCTTGTAGGCGATCCGCCGGGTGAGGCCGGTCTTGGTGAACACCATGCCGATGACCACCGAGCCGAAGATGAACAGCACCGAGGGGTCCATGAAGTCCTTGAAGGCCACCACCGGTTTACGGATGAGAAACAGGGCCTGCAGGGTGCCGATCAACAGGCTGGTCACACCGATGGGCACTACCTCGAAGATCCACCAGGTGGCGGCCACGGCGAACACGGCCAGCGCACCCTTGGCCTGGACGCTGAGGACGAAGTGCTCGCCTTTGGGGTCGATGGCGTCCGGCCAGGCCGGGCTGTAGTAGATGAGGGCAAACAGGGCGAGGCCGCCGAGGATGAACACCCAGCGCTTCCAGTCAAAAGGGGTTTTCACTTCCGTGATCTCTTGCACAGTTGTACCTGACATGTTGGGTTCCTTGTTGCGGTGAAGGGGTCTCGGGTGGGGCTCAGAGCGAGCAGCTGCCGGCCAGGGTGTGGAAGATGTCGATCAGTCGGACCAGGCCGATGAGGATGCCGTCCTCGACCACCGGCAGGCAGGTCTCGTTCTCGTTCATCATGATCTCGGCCGCGTGCAGGGGGTGCATGCCCGCCTTGATCGACTTGAGCGGCGGCGCCATGAAGTCACGCACCGGCAGGGCGCCCTGGCGCTTGCACTCACCCTGGAAGCTGTCTTCCATGAGGATGGCCAGGTCGCTGAAATTTTCCTTTTTTCCGGCAAAAATCTGCTTGTCGCCCGTGGCGAACAGGGTCGGGAAGTAGCAGGTGAGGATACCGCGCACCGTCAGGCGGCCGACGTACTGGTTGTCCGCGCTGATCACCAGCAGCTCGTCGTACTGCAGCCGGCCGCTGCCGTTCACATGGGAGAACAGCAGGCCCACCGCCTCGTGCACCGAGGCCTCGTTGCTCAGGTGGGGAAACTGCTCCAGGGGGATGATAAGGTCTTTGACCGTTGTGTTCATGGGCTACTCCTTCTGTGGGGTGGATGGCGAGTCGATCACCAGCTCTTCGCCTGGAGGATCTTCCGCAGTTCTTCCTGGGACCGCTTCTGCAGCACCAGCATGCGCTTGTCCCTGGCCTCGCCGATCTTGCTGAGCAGGTCGGCCAGTTCCACGGGTTTTTGCAGGAAGTCACCGGCCCCGAGTTTCATCGCCTCGACTCCGCTCGCCACCGAACCGTGGCCGGTGAGCATGATGATCTCCGCATCCGGGTTGATCGCCTTGATCCGCTTGAGCGTCTCCAGCCCGTCGATGCCGGGCATGGACAGGTCGACGACGATGGCGTCGTACTCGTCCTCCTTCGCCTCGGCCACCGCCTGTTCACCGCTGGTCACGGCGCTTACTTTCAGTCCGCGCAACTCCAGCCGGCTCGACAGCGTCTCGAGGAAATCCTGCTCGTCGTCGACCAGCAGCACCTTGGCCTCCATCTCCTTTTCCATTCCCGCTCCTTGTCTCACTCTGTGGTTTGATCCGTTGTCCCCTGCCACCGGCCGCCCCGGTGGGGCAGGGCAATGTGCGTAGGTGTCGTCCGCAGTGAAAGCATGGAACATGCCAACCCGGCTTTTTTTATTTTCAATGCGAAATGACAGGGTTTTTTATTTAAAATGGTGGAATTCGGCAAGCGTTATCACGCAGCGACGGGAAAACTTTTTCAAAACGGTTCAATGTGAAACACATTGACCCAGTTTTGTTTCTTTTTGAAGTAAAATGTTTCGCATTGGTTCGGAGGGCGGGTCTGCTCTGTGCCGGACCAATGAAACAGGATTGCTGTTGACGAGGGATTGCAGGCCAGCCAAGGCCACCCGGCAAGGGGGAGTGGTGGGTACGGCGGCCCAGGTGTGCGGCCCGCTCCGGGTGAGAGCGGCTTACGGCAGGAGCGACCGGGCCAGGGTACAACGACCCCGGCGGATGGCCGAGCGGACAGACGGGAACAAGGCGGGACAGCGGGGAACGGCAGGTGGGACAGGGGCAGGAGGTGCGCTCAGACGCTGTTGACGAGGAGAATTTCCATGGGGTTCACCTGGCTCATGCGCCGGTGGTGGGCGAGTTGGTCACGGATCTCGAGCAGCATGGCCTTTTCCCGCTCCTGTTCTTCAGTGAGGGTATCGGCCAGGTCGAGCAGGGCCACCTCCAGTTCCGCCACCGCGGTGCCGCTGGGTACGGCCAGGAGGTACCGCGAGGGGGTGATTTCCACCAGCCGCAGCCAGGGGATGGCGGCGAGCACCCGGCAGGGGCCGAAGACCATGAGTTCGTGCTCGTCGCTGACCCTGACGAACTCCACCCCGGTGGCGCTCTCGGGCCCGGTGGTGAGCACGGTTTCCACGCAGCGGACAATGGCCTTGGCCCGGTCCGCATCCATAGTCCTGCAGGGCCTGGAGGATGCGGTCGGGCAGGGTGACGGTCACCTGGGTGCAGGGTTCCGGGAATTTGGGCGGCCGACCGAGCGGCGTGGCGGTTTTCTTTTTCGGCATGGACACTCGTGGTTTGGGTGGTGGGCCGGGTTGTACGCGCAAGCGGCGAACCGGCCCGACAGTTCCGGGGCTGCGGCCTGACGGGGATTTTTTTACCCCATGCACACTGTTTTCCAAAGCGATATCGGCAAAAATCGGTGCGCCCGGAACCCCGGTCAGTCGGTGAACCCCCGCGCCGCCATGGTCTCGGCATCATGGAACCGGGCCATGCCGGTCAGCATGCGGCGGAAGCCGAGGGTCCGGTAGAAGGGCTCCTTGCCGGGCGAGGCAAAGAGGATGACCGTGCAGGTGGGCGGCAGGTCGGCGAGGATGGCGGCCACGATGCGTGTGCCGATGCCCTGGCCCTGGAACTGCGGCCGCACCGCCACATCGTAGAGCGCGGCGTGGCAGACGCCGTCCGAGAGGGCCCGGCCAAAGCCGATCATCGCCTCACCCTGCCAGGCAAAGACCGTGGTGTGGCTGGCCGCGAACGCCTGCTCGTGCACTGCCGGGGCATGATGGCCCATGCCCACCTCCTTGAGGGTGGCGGCGACCTGGCGCCAGTCCACCTGGTTCCTGTCCGTGCGGATGTCGATGTGCATGCCGTTGCAATGGTTGAGAGTGCGGTTTGGCCGCGCAGGCGGCGGTTGTCAGCGGCCGGCGGGCAGCGGCAGCCAGTCGAGCACCCGCTGGATCTGCGCGTCCCAGCAGGCCCACTCATGGCCGCCCGGGCCTTCCTCGCTGGTCAGTGCCAGCCCGAGGGCGGTCGCCCGGTCGCGAAAGCGGACATTGTCCGCGTGGAGGAAGTCCTCGGTGCCGCACCACTGGTAGAGGGCGGGCCGGGGTCCGGGCCGGCGGACCAGTTGCGCGGCCAGGTGGAACAGGTCGTTGGCGCTGTGCGTCAATGGTTCGGACGGGCCGAAGATCTGCTGCAGTTCGCTGCCGCCCGCGGCCTCTTCCTCGCTGACCAGGCGGGCCACGTCCAGGGCGCCGGACAGGCTGGCCGCGGCCGCGTACCGCTCGGGATGGGTCAGGGCCAGTTTGAAGGCGCCGTAGCCGCCCATGGACAGGCCGGCCACGAAGTTCTCAGCCGGGCGTGCGGAGAGCGGAAAGAAATGGCGGGCCAGGCGGGGCAGTTCCTCGCTGAGGAAGGCCCAGTAGCGCTGGCCCCTGACCGCATCGGTGTAAAAGCTGCGCTGTGCCGCGGGCAGGACCACGGCCAGCCGTCGCCCTTCCAGGTACCGCTCCAGGCTGGTGCGCCGCAGCCACACGGTGTGATCGTCGGACAGGCCGTGCAGCAGGTACAGGGTCGGGTAGCGCACCGGCTCGCCGGTGTCGTCACCGGCCGGCCCGGGTTCGGGGAGGAGCACCCGCATGGCACACATCTGCCCGAGGACCTGTGAGAAAAAATGACAATGGACGAGCGCCATCCGTGCCTCCGGGAAGTGTGATCAATGGGTACCCTTGACCAGGCCCGGCTGGCCGAGGGTGGTTCTGCCGTCCGGCTTACCCGCGCCCGGCCGGGATGGCAAGGAAGATCGATGGGCGCGCGGCTCGGTCGCACCGTTCCGGCGCACCGAAACAGACAATCGTCTCTGCCCGTCGATTTATTTTTTGGTCGGACGCTATCTGACCGACCAGGTGGGGTAGAGTGGGGGTCAGGAAAGCTCCACAACCCCAGAACCCGAGGAGGGAACAATGAAGAACGGCAGCAGCGATATCACCGTGGTCCTTGACCGGTCCGGTTCCATGAGCAGCCTGAGCGACGAGGTGATCGGCGCCTTCAACAGCTTTGTCGACGAGCAGAAGCAGGTCGCAGGCACGGCCGTGTTCAGCCTCATCCAGTTCGACGACCAGTACGAGGTCTACCTGGACGCGGTCGAGTTGGGCAAGGTCGGTCACCTGGACCGGACCACCTATGTGCCGCGCGGCTTGACCGCGCTCTACGACGCGGTGGGCACGGCCATCGTCGCCACCGGCAAGCGGCTGGCCGCGATGGACGAGGCCGAGCGGCCGGAGAAGATCGTGTTTCTCATCCAGACCGATGGCGCGGAGAACGCCTCCAGCCGGTACGATGGACGCACGATCCAGGCCATGATCCGTCACCAGCGGGAAAATTACGCCTGGGAGTTCGTCTTCCTCGGCGCCAACATCGACGCCGGCAGCGTGGCCGCGGATCTGGGCATCGACCAGGGCAGGGCCATGCAGTACGCGAACAATGCGGACGGCACCCGGGCGGCCTTTGCCTCGGTGTCCGACAACCTGGCCCGTTTCCGCCGGGGCGGGAAAAAGGACATGAGCTACGAGGATCAGGACCGGCAGGCGCAGCGCTCTGCCGGGGTGTGAGTCTGCGGGCGCGGCCGGTGCCAGCGGACCGCGCCCGCTTTTTCCGGGTCGCCTACAGCCGCTCGCAGCAACCCGGGCCGGAGAGCCGGCTGCGGCCGCCGGTCTGCGGCTCCACCTGGATGCGGGTGGCGATGCGCTCCTTGAGCGCGGCTACATGCGAGATGACGCCGATCAGCTTGCCGTCCTGGCGGAGCCCGGCGAGCGTCTCCAGGGCAGTGTCCAAGGCCTCGTCGTCCAGGGTACCGAAGCCTTCATCGAGAAAGAGCGAGTCCACCCGCACGTTGCGGCTGGCCATGTGGGACAGGCCGAGTGCCAGTGCCAGGCTGACCAGGAAGCTCTCCCCGCCGCTCAGGTTCTTGGTCGAGCGGGTCACGCCCGCCTGGTAGCTGTCGAGCACGTTCAATTCCAGCGGCTGGTCCCGGTCGCGCACCAGCAGGTAGCGGTCGGTCATCTTGCGCAGCTGGTGGTTGGCGTGGCCGATCATCAGCTCAAAGGTCAGCCCCTGGGCAAAGTTGCGGAACTTCTTGCCGTCGGCTGAGCCAATCAGCTCGTGCAGACTTCCCCAGCGTGCGCACTCCTTTGTCTGCGCCAGGATGGCCGCCTGCTTTTCCCTGATCCGCTCCCTGGCGGCCGCGTTTTCGCCGAGCTTGTGCCTGAGAGCGGCACTGCTGTCCCGAAGCTCTTTCAGGGCGGCCTTCTCAGCCTGCAGTTGCACGGTCAACTCGTCCAGGGATGCGTCCGTGACCTCCCTGGCCAGCTCAACGGCCAGGCGGGTTTGCCGATCTTTGTGCCTGGCCTCGAGGTCGGTCCGGCGCGCATCCAGCGCCCGGGTCCGGGCGGCCAGTTCCTCCCGCCGCTCGACCGGCAGCCTGGCCGCCAGGAACGCTGCCTCGTCGGCAAAGCCCGCCGGTGTCAGCGCTGCGGAAAATTGGGCTGTCACCCTCTGCAGCTCCGGTTCGCGCTGGTCCATGCTCTTCTGCCGCAAGGCAACCTGGGCCTGGGCGGTGCGCCAGTGCTGCTGCCGCGCCGTGTGCTGTTCCCGGGCCTGTTTTTCGGCGTTCTCGGCATCGGTCACGGCCGTGCGCAGGCGCTGTTCCTCGGTGTCGGGATTGCGGTCGCCGTACAGCGCCTGGCGCTCGGCGCAGCGCTCGGTGCGTTCCCTGTGCATGCTCGCCAGGTGGGCCTGCTTTTCGGCCAGCGCACTGCCAAGGGTTTCGATGACCGCGTCCAGCCGTTTGCACTCGCTGTCGATGTCCGCCAGCTGTTTTTCAATTTCGGCCTTGCGTTGCACCCGGGCCTGCCAGGAATGCAGCCGCTCCCTGAGGTTCGCCAGCAGGGCGGGAATCCCGGCTTCCGGGAGGTCCGTGATACCCAGGGGCAGGAGTCGCTCCAGGACCGCCTGCCTGCGTTGGCCGGACTCGGCGCGGTGAGTTTCCAGGCTTGTCTGCACTGCGGCCAGGGCCTGCCCGGTGCTCTCCAGCGCGTGCGCGGCCGCTGTCTCCTCTTTTTCGCCATCAGTCAGCTGCTTGCGGGCCAAAGTTTCCGCTGTTTCCAGGGTCTTGATGGCCGCTTCCTGGTCCTCGGCCCGGCGGATCAGCTCGCCCAGGGCAGTGATCTTTTGCTCAATGGCGTCGGGCACCGGCACATTGCCGGCCGCGAACGGGTGCTCGGTCGCCCCGCAGAGCGGACAGGGCGCACCGTCCGCCAGTTTGGCCCGGTGCTCCTCAAGCTCGGCAATCCTCGCCAGGAAGGCCATTTCCCGCAGCAGGGTCTCCTGCTCGGTGCGGTATTCCCGCAGCAGCCGTCCAGCCAGCACCCGGCCGAGTTCTTCCCTGCCGTGCTGCAGCCTGGCAGCAGCCTCGGCCAACGCCTGCGCCCGCACCGTGCCTTGCTTCCGGCAGGTGTCGAGTGCCCGGGTCGCCTGCGTTAGAGCGGTCTGCCGCTGGTTGTGCTCGGCCTCCTTGCGGGTGATGTCCCCCTGCGTGGCGAGCAGGCCGGCCAGCTGTTCCTCGATCCCGGCCAGACCGCCGATCAGCCAGGCATCCCGGCTGTGTTCGTTCAGGTATTCATCGATAGAACGTAAGGTTTTTTCCGCATCGGATCGTTCTTCCGATTTTTTTCTTCTAACCTGCTGCTCCGTGGCGATGGCGGCCGCCTGGCTGCGGACACCCGCTTCCTCTGCGCGAACGATCTTCGCCTGCTCAACTAGGTGTTGATCGAGGGCGCGCACCGCCTGCAGGACCGGCGCCGCGTTCTGCAACGCCTCCCTGGCCCCGGCGGTGTGCTGTTCGGCCGCCTGCAGCGACTCGGCCAGTTGCCTGGTTCCTTCTTCCAGCGCGGGCAGGGCGGTCTCCCCGGCCTGCAGGGCGTCCCTGTCTTCGGCCTGTTGTTTGCGCTGGGCTGTCAGCGTGGCGAACACGCCGTCCAGGGTTGCGGCGCGCAGTGCCCGGTCGAGCCGGTCCCGGTCCGGTTGAAAACCCTCCACCTCGCGGTGCAGGGTGTGCGCCTCGGCTGCCAGGGCGACGAGTTCCCCGTTCAGGCCATCGATGGTGGTCCGCCAGGCAATGGCCCTGGTGGTGGCCGCGCAGCTGGCAATGCGGTCGGTCTCCTGCTGCTGCTGTTCCCTGAGTGTCTGGTTGATGGCCGCTTCCTCATCCGGTTCGAGCAGGGCGATGCCCGCGGTCTCCGCCTGGAGGAGCGTCAGTTTGTCCCGCTCGGCCCGCTGGCGCTCATGCACGCGCATGGAGATGCGGCTGTAGATCTCGGTGCCGGTGATCTGTTCGAGGATCGGTGCCCGTTCGTCCGCGGCTGCCTGGAGAAAGGCCGCGAAGCCACCCTGGGCGAGCAGCATGGAGCGGGTGAACCGGTCGAAATCCATGCCGGTGGTCGATTCGATCCGGCTGGCCACCCCCCTGATCGTCGATTCGAAAATTTCCCCGGAATCGGCATTGGCCATCTCGTGTTTCGGGGCCTGCAGTTCGCCATCCGGCTTCTTGCGTGCCCGGTCGCTGGCTCCAGTGACACCGGTAACCGCCCGGTGTTGGGTTTCGAAGGTCACCTCGGCAAAGCATTCGCCGGTCTGGCGGGACATGATTTCGTTGCCGCTCTTGGTGACCTTGTTCAGCCGCGGCGTGCGTCCGTACAGGGCGAGGCAGATGGCATCGAGGATGGTCGTCTTGCCCGCGCCGGTGGGGCCGGTGATGGCGAAGATGCCGTCAGAGGCGAAGGCCGGGTGGGTCAGGTCGATCTGCCATTCGCCGACCAGTGAGTTCAGATTCTTGAAACGTACCTGCAGTATTCTCATCGACAGCCTCTCTATTCCGCCTGCAGGTCGTCTTCGTGGAGAGACGAGAGCGTTTCCTGGTAGGCGCGGAGCAGTTCCGGCCGCTGCTCTTCCGGCAGGTTCATGAACGGCGAGGCATCGTTCGAACACGTCGTTCACGTTCAGATCGTCGAGGGTTTCCTCTTCATGGATTTGCCCCAGCACGCGGTCGATGATGCGGTTGTTCTTGATCCGCAGGATTTCCATTTGTGTGCCGGCGATGGCCGCCTCCAGGCGCTCGCGCAGGTCGCCGATGAATCTCGTCGCCTTCGTAGATGACTTCGAGCCAGCCCTGGCAGCCGGTGGCCGCCAGTTCGAGGATGCGGCTTGCGATGCTGTCCCAGTCTCCCTTGACGCACTCGAGCTGCTGAAAGACCGGCACGTCGATCAGTTGCACAGTCGCGGCCCGGTGCCTGGAAGTCGACCAGGCAGACACTCTTCTGCTGTCTTGCCTCGCCAAAGCCCATGGCGAGGGGCGAGCCGCTGTAGCGCATGGTTTCGGAGCCGTTCACCTTCTGCGGCACGTGGAGGTGACCCAGCGCCAGGTAGTCGAAAGCAGTCCGGGAAGATCCCGGCCGTGACCTGGGCCAGGGAACCGACATAGAGTTCGCGCACGCCATCGCCGTCCACGGTCTGGCCGCCGGCGGCAAACAGGTGGCCCATGGCGACGATGGGCAGATCGCCGCCGAGCTCGGCTGCGCTTCTGCTTCGGCCAGGGCGGCGACCGCGGCGTAGTGGTCGCGGATGCCCTCGATCAGCTTGCGCTCCTTGTCCTCGATGCTCTCACCGGCCTCGGCCATGCGGATGTCCCGGTCGCGCAGGTAGGGCACGGCGCAGACGATCAGCTCCGGCGCATCCTGCTCGTTGCGGAGCACCAGCACTTCGTCTTCCGGGTGGTCTGGTGTGCTGCTGCCGACCACGTGGACATGGAGTTCCTTGAGCAGCTCGCGCGGGGCATTGAGAAAGGAGGGCGAGTCGTGGTTGCCGGCGACGACGACCACGTGCCGGCAGGATGAAGCCGCCACCCGGCAGAGGAAGCGGTAGTAGAGCTCCTGGGCGCGGTTGCTCGGCGCGCTGGTGTCGAACACGTCGCCCGCCACCAGCAGCACGTCGATGCGCTCGCGCTCGATGGTGTCCGCCAGCCAGTCGAGAAAGGCGTCGAACTCCTCGTAGCGCTTGCGGCCGTACAGGGTCCGACCGAGGTGCCAGTCGGAGGTGTGGAGGAGGTTCATGCTTTTTCTCTGTTGTGAAAAGGCGATTCAGTACAGTCCTGTTGTTGCATAAGGTCCATCTATGGTGGCGGCATTGATTGGCAGCAAGAGCAACGGCGACCGGGTGGCCGCCGCGGGCCTACGTGGAAGCACATAAAAAGGAGAAAAACTCTCAACAATTATATGCAACTAATTGTTCTGCTGTTATTCTGTGACAGCTTTTAGGAGGACATCCCTGGCATCGGAATAAAACTGAATGTCGATCTTGGTCGCCATGTCGTCCGAGAGGTCGAAAAGCTGGCGGCGGCAGGCCACCGGCATCAGCAGCGCCGTTGCTCCTTTCTCAACAGCGATCTCGGCAATGGTCACCGGGTTGTGAATGGGTTCGATGGAGCCGCCCAGGTTGATTTCGCCAACGATGATCGAGCCCACCGCGCACGCTTTTTTTCAAGAGTGACGTGCACAGAGCGCAATCAGTGAGGCCACACCGAGCTTGGCTCCGGACTTCGACGCATCGAAGGCACGGAGCTGGACCGTGAATTCGTGGTGGCGCGGATCTTTGTCGCCGACCAGTTGCATGGAGCGGGCGTAGAGGTTCTGCTCGGCGTAGCCCATGCTTTCCGGAATGCCGGCGGAACCGGCTTGTTGAGAATCTTGACGCCTGAGCCCGGGCCTTCATTGACTTCGATGCGGTAGAGGCCGGGATGTTCCTCACCGCCCCCCGGGTGAATGGTCCAGACCTGGCCGGGCTCCAGCGGATCGCCGCCGATGCTGTTTTCGCTCTGCAGCTCTGGCGTCGAGACAAACTTCTCGACACCATCGGCGCCCATCACATAGCTGAAGTGCGTGTTGCGGAATTCGGCCGCGCCGATGCGCTTTTGCTGTTCCTTCACGCGGCGCCGGCTTCCATGGCAATCCGGACGGCCCATTCCAGGTCTTCGTCGGGCACCTCGCCCTCCACCTCGGGTAGAGCAGCTTGAGCAGGCCGCTGACGGTCTTGTTGACCGCATTGGTATCACGACCGGAGAGCGCGCCACCAAAGAAGACCCGGTTCTGCAGAGTCGCTCACCCGGCTTTGATTGCGCAGCTGGCTCCAGCACTCGGACAGGAAATCGCTCACCAGGCCGAAGTGATCGGTCAACAGTTCCTTGCTGATCTTGGGCACATCCCAGCCGGGCAGGAAGGCATGGATGCGGTCCATGAAGGCGGTGTCGTCTCGCATCTCCGGCGGCATGGGGCCGAACAGATGGCCGATGCGCTGCTGGTGCTCGACATCCACGTCGAAGTTGCCCACCATCACGATGCTGCCGTCGGCGCGGATGCTTTCCTTGCCCCGGCTGAACTCGCCGGACTCCATGTAGCCCTTCATGATGTTCACGCCGTCCTTCTGGTCGAAGGAGATGCCGGACACCTCGTCGAAGCAGACCACGTCGTACTGGCAGACCAGGCCGCGCTGGCCGGTGGCGTTGTTGACGAACATCCGGGCCACCGTGGCCTTGCCGCCGGAAATCAGGTGGGCATACGGCGAGATCTGCTGGAACAGGTGGCTCTTGCCCGTGCCCCGCGGGCCAAGTTCCACCAGGTTGTAGTTGCGCTCGACGAACGGAACCATGCGCAGCATGAAGCGCATTCTCGCTGCCGCTCGGACAAGCTCGCCGGCTCAATGCCGATGGAGCGCAGCAGAAATTCCTTCCACTCTTCGGTGGTAAAGCCTGTGCGGGCCTCGGCCAGGGTATCCAGCACATCCCGCTTGGAGAGCTGAATTTCGCGCAGGGACGTCAATACCAAACGGCCGGCCCTTGCTCTCCTGGGCGATGGCCGCATCGTAGTCCAGGGTGATTTCCGCATAGAAGCCGCCGGTCAGCATTCGTTCATGCTGGCTTGACCAGCTCGTCGGCTGATCCGCACATCCTTCAGTCGCAGGCTGGGCAGTGTCGCCAGGTAGGAATCGGTCTTCGCATCCAGGCGGGCCGTGATGATGTCGATGATCTTCACCTCGCCCTTTTCCCGGGCGCGGGCCTTGAACAGTTCTTCTTCTCCGGCCTTGACGGTCCGTGATCTTGAGTTGGCGCTGAACGATCTCCAGACCTTCGTCGATTTCCTCCTGATCGGTGCTGGCGCAGTAGCGCCCGAGCAGGAACTCGACGACATAGGTCGGCACCGGAAACTGGCGGCTGAAGGTCCGGACCAGGTCCTTGCGGACCAGGTAGCCGTCAAAGACTGAGGCCGCTATGCCTGTCGATCTGATCCAATTCCATCATTCTTTTCCTCCACCGATAACTGTGTCAGCCTGCGCGATCAGTGCGCCTTTGGCGTCGATCAGAACCACCATAGCCTCTTGTCCCTCCATATCTTCATCTTCGACCACCACGGAGGCTGTTCCGTTGTCTTTTGAGGGCCTTGATACCAACAACCACGCTGGAGGAGGCGTTCCCAGCCTGCCTGCGCACATCGACGGACAATCCTGAGAAATCGCCATCCACAGCCACGGTGCAACGCAAACCTTTCCACACCACGTCGGTGAACTCGACCGTTGCCGCCTTTGCGGATGCGCCAACCGACACCGTCAAGTGGAGGGTCAAACATTCTTGCAGGCTCAGTCCGCCGTGGCTGTACTCTTCGCCTTTTTTGAAGCAGCTCACGCCATCGGCAAGGGCGAAATACAGGTTCGGATTCCAGTACCAGGGGTACAGCCGTTGTCCGACAGGAAGCCCCTGGTTTCAGGGATGCGCAGCGGCCCCATTTGCTGTCCACGAGCACGCTGGGAAGATCGATCTTCGGTAAGCCGCCAGGCACGAGCAGCCAGCCGTGGTCTGTCACCACGCGTACACTCTTCCAGCCCGCGGCCAGGAGTTCGGTGATGCGGTTCCTGATTTCAGCAAGAAGGGCATCGATGTGTTTGGCGAGTTTCCAGCCACGATCATGCCCTTCATGGTCGATGTCGCCAAACTCCATCCACAGTCGTGCTGCCGTAGCGGGAGTGGGGCAGGTGCGGATGTTTTTCTCGGGCACCGTATAACCGTTTTCCTCGATCACTTTGCGGAGGTGGTAGGCGGTCACCAGTTCAAAATTATAGCCCGCAGGTTCCTCCCCGACCTGATCCGGTTTCACGGGCAAGGGGGCAACCGCTGGTTTGCCCGTGCCGGTGACGCTGGGCAGGGCAGCCCATCGTATCGATTCTTCGACCGCACAACCTGCTTCTTCCAGTGCTGCGGCTAGTCGTTTCGCACAATCAAAGCGCAGGCCATCCACGAACAACAGGCACGTTGCCTCGGCGTCCTTGGCCTGCATCGCCACCCGGTTGCAAGTCCCAAATCTTTTGCAGATAGCGGGCTGATTCCTCCACCCACGGCAGGTAGACGGACCGAATGGCGGTGGTCACCGCGGCAAGATCGGCAGGGCGTGTCGACCCGTGCCAAAGCACGCATGACCGCATCGTCGACCCGCCACCCCTGACCATGATACCCCGCCACCAAGTCGTCCAGTGAACCGGCCGCAAGGCCGTTTCTCGTGTTCGCAGCGATGAAGGCCAAGTGCGCGAGTGCGCAGGCCAAGGGTGCGTCGCCCAGTTCGGCCCAGACCAAAGAGCGCCTGTGACCGTGCTGTTTTTCCAGGTCCCTGATCTTCGTTCTCGCAACTTGGGCGGGCACTTTGGCAAGAGCCATGAGATCACGATGCAGGCTTTTTTCCTGGTCCTCGTTCCATTGCGGCCAGCCGTCGAAAGATCCGTCTGCCATGTGCCAGAAAAGGGTATCGCTGGGTGGACGACATTTTCTGATCTGTGCCGGGATGTTGGGGTAGCGTTTGGGCGCCTCGCAATAGCGCTCCCAAACTCCATGCCATGGGCCTTCGTGATTGGCGAGCCGGACAGCCCCCGCCAGGAGGCCGTCGTTTCGGGGGTTGAAGCCCAGTTGGGATGTGCAGACCTCGACAAAGGCCTGCCACTCGTTTTCACCGCGACTTGCCTGGAACGCCTCCCCCTGGTCGAGCCACTGCAGCAGGTCGCGAATCGGGATCCCCGCCCGTGAGCAGAGTATTGAAGTAATCCCTGTTCAGTCTCTTGCCTGCCAGCAAAGAGACATCCTCGTCGAGGAGCCGAGACAACGCGAGCTGCATGGCATTCTTGGTCTCGTTGTCCTGGGCCACATCCAGCCCCAGCCCGCTCTGATCCGATTTCAGGAAGGCAAGGATCGTCCAGTCCTTCGCATTGATCTGCGACCAGATCACGCCCCGGTATTGCAGTTCGGCAAGCGGCTTGAGGTGGTCCGGGCAACTTTCGATGGCCCGCAGATCCTGGCGGCTGATTCCCGGCAGATAGAAAATCGGCGTCCTGTCCGGGGGCAGGGGAACATCAGGAGCCTGACCGGCGAGCACACAGCGCAGCCAGATGGCCGGTCCCGTGCGCTTGTCCGGCGCAAAATCGCCCAGGATCATGAGTTCAGGCAGTTCGGCCTGAAGAACGGGCAGGACGGCTTCCCACTGACGGTCGCGATCCGGCCAGAGTATGCAGGCCGGGGCGACCTGGACCTCTGGATTGAAAGTGGCGGCATTACGGACCGCTTTCAGGAGCTGTTCCAGCACCTTCATAGCAACCCCTGCCGTTGGGCTTCCCACCAGACAAACGGGGAATAGGTGCGCAAGTACTCCTCTGGATACCCTCTCTCGCAATAATTTTGAAAATGCCGTGCTCTAATCTCCCGATTTCCAGGATCATCGAGTCCCAAACGCTCGATGGTAGCGGCGACTTGGTCTTGCAGTTCTGCACCTAAATCAGGGCAGGGATAGATCCTTCCACTCACCAGTTCCAAACGGAACCAGCCGGTTTCAACCTCAAAGGGGTCGAGCACATCGTCGTAATCCCTCTTGCGGCTGTTCAGCCTGGAGCAGGCAAGCCGGTAATTGCTCCATTCGTAGGCCAAGTCCGCCCGTTGGAACTTGGCGATAAAATGATCGACCGACCCGCCACCCGTGACCCGCTCGAAAAAGACGGCCAGGTAAGCACAGCAGCCGTTGTAACTTGCGTGCATGTCATCCAGACAATGGCGCCAATAGGGTTCGATGGGAGTTTTGGGTGGGAGCGGCTGGTCAAGGGCGATCGTTTTTTTCCGCAACCAGGCAATACCCTTCTGACGCACTTGCTTGTCGAATGAGGCCGGCTCAGGCTGGGCAACGACATGAATCATGATGGCACCGTAAAAAGTCAAAATCCGAAACAACACGTTTATAAAAACAGCCTGTTACGAAGCAAGAGACGTCGTTCTCGTGGCTTTTTACGAGAACGACAATCATGATAACCACCCCTTCTTTTCCGCCACAAAGCGCCAGCGTATCCAGAACGGATCGGTGTCCGACAACACCTCCCGCAGTCGTCGATCCAGGGTTTTGGCCTGCTTGGCATCGAAATGTGCTTCACTCAAGGCTTGAGCGGCTTTTTCCAAAACCCTTTCAGCCTCGATCGAATAGCCGGATTTCATGTCAAAGGCCTCGCTGGTCAACCACCCGCGAATATCTCCTTGCCGAACAAATTTTCGCCGCGTCAGGGTAACCTGGTTATTGACCAGATCCAGGTCAAACCAGGCGTCCTTGTGTGCATCGAAAAGAGGCTCCACCGAAGCCATGATCAGCGGCGAATGGGTCACGGCGATCAGCTGCACATCCGACGAGGTCATCAATTGATCCATAACTTTCATCAGGGCCGGAATCACGGTGCGCTGCCATTTTGGGTGCAGGTGTGATTCAACCTCGTCGATCAGAAAAACGGTTTTGGATTCCGGTTCCTCGCCCAGCAATTCCTTGGCCTTCAAGTGCTCTTCCCAGCACCAGACCAGGAAATAGGCGAGGGAAATAATCCGGCGCATGCCGGAAGAGGCATGTACCACCGCCACCTCATGGCCATAGGGCATTTTCAATGTGGGCATGTCACGCACATCATCGAGACTGATGCGGGTTAAGTCGCCTGGAAGGAGTTTTTCCTCAGGAGACGGAGACAGAACGTCCAACACGGCGGTCAGCGAAGCAAAAGCCCGACCTTTCTCCTTCTGCCAGCCGGCCCAATCACGAATCAAGCCGTTGCATAACCATGTTCCATCGTCACGCTGCAACCCATCCCATACTTCCTTGGGACTGAATACATAGGCTGGCGGACGTTCTGTGCCTTCTTCGTTGTTTTTCGATTTCCAATAGTTACGCGCTGGATCCCAAACAGCGAAGCTGCCGTCGGCCAATGCGTAAAAGACCAAACCGGGTATTGCCGGGCGGCCATGTGGGACCGTCCAGTTCTGGTTCCTTGGTTCGAAGGTGCTGGCGTGTTCCTTAGTTTTGGAGGCCGCGGCAAACGAGAAATCGATCTCCGCTTTCTGTTTTTTGTTGCTGGGGAGCGCCACTTTGCCGGAGGTCAACCTGGCGTTCAGTTCCGCCGGCCATTTGCGCGTCATGGCCCACCAGGCAATATCCAAGAGGAAACTCTTGCCCAGGCCGTTATCGCCGGTGAGCAGGTTCAGGCGCTTGCCGAACTCCAGTTCCATGGTTGCGGCCGGTCCGACATTGGTCATTTTGAGATGTTTAATCATGACGAACTCCTGCTAAAAATGGTATTTCTCACGTCTACGGCGGAATGCTTCTTCCGTCCCTTCCATGATGTCGAGAACAGCCTTGGTTACAGACGCCTGATCAAGCCCCCCGCAAGCAAGCGCCTCTCCTTTGCCGTCTCTGGCTTCGAAGGCGTAGACCAGCTCGGCATCTCCGTTTACCGGCAGATTGGCGTTGTGTGTAGCCATGATGAGTTGGCGCTTCGATTTGACCTTGCGCAGCATGGGGATCAGCTCCCGGAACACAAAGTTGGAGTCCAACTCATCCTCGGGCTGATCGATGACCAACGGCCCACCTTCCTGCGCCAGCAACAGTGCGAGGGCGGCGGTGTTCCGCTGGCCGTCAGAGAGGGAACCTTCGGCGATGCTGCCTGCTGTCGATCCATCTGCCCGAAACAGTTTCATGTTGACGGTGTCTTGTACCCGAGAGCAGCGCAGCGTTTCCCAACGTTCAAGATTGTCTTGAATGTGCTGGAACAGCTCTTGGCTGTTCGACCCGAAATCCGGCCCTGTCGAACCTTGCTCCACAGACAAACGCTCTTCCAGAACTTGCCAGGGCGACTCAGCATCTTCCTGTCCGGTAAACAGCGTATAGAGCGTCTCCCCACAACTTTCCCAATTTTTACCTAGCCGCGTCCGCCCATCAGAGGGCGCAAAGCTCTGCCAGAGCTCCCGGAAATTTTTATGATCTTGCTGGTATTTTGCTGAGACCTCGATAAAACGCTGCCTGCCTTCGTTTAGTACAGCGAGTTCATTGGCTCGTTCGGCGGCTTCAACGCGCTTCTGGAATTGATCTCGCCAGATCTGATGCAACTGCTGCATGAGCAGAACGGTGTCTCCCGCAGCTTCTTTTAGCCGCTGAATTTCAGCCCCGGTTTCATCAATCTCCCGCTGTTTCTTGGTGCGTGATTGATTGATTTCCTGAAGATGGCCAACATCATCCGTTGTCAGACCTTTAGCCGCGCAGGCTTCACTGAACTTGGCGTCGGCCTGATCCAGTTCCTCCCTGATCGCATTCCATGCCGGATCGTTGGTTTTAAGATCCTCGACAGCGGCTTCGAATTGCTCGACGGCATCGCGGATAGTTCGGGCCAACGAATCCTTGGCGGCCTTTACCTTATCGTCGAATTGCCTAAACCAAGCCGCGTGAGTTGAATCTGTAACCTGAAATGCTACGTGCGATGCGGCGATTGTCTCGGCCAGGGAGGCAACGTCGGTGAACTGCTTGCCTGGTGTTCCTGCAAGCCCTTCGAGGTAACGTGCCTCGGCCTTGAGGAGTTGGTGTTGGCGGGCATCCTCTTGAATCTCGCTTCGGGCCTTCCATTGCCGGTCCAGTTCTTGATGCTCTTGCTGGAGCCGCTTGTAATCCTTTTCGAGTGTCTTGGCCTTGCGGAGATTGGAAAAAGCGTCCTGGATTTGCAGCTTGAGCTTGTGCTCCCGATCTGCCAGCTCATCCAGTTCGTTTTTGGTGAATCCGTTGACCAGCTCCAGCAGCCGTTGAGCCTGCCGAACGCTTCCGTCATCGATTTTCGACTCGGTCAGCCGGTTGAGCTGCTGCTGGCTGTAAAAGCGAAGAGGCAAGCTATTGAAAAAGGTTTCAGGATCGGCCAGGTCGCGACCCTGCACGGTTGGGCTGCCGTTTTGCCAAACGATACGATCTTCGACGCCATCCGCGCTGACCCAGCACACTTCGACTTCTGCGCGGGGTTCGTTCAACGTATCGCGTACTCGTTTGATCCGCTCTTTGGTCCCGTAATCAAGATCCTTCGATTTGTCCTTTCCAAGGATGATTCGCAGGTATTCAAGCAGAGTGGATTTCCCGCTGCCTCGGCCCCCAATGACACAGTTCATGTTGGGGGAAAAATGCACCTGCTGATCGGCCAGGAACGCCACGTTCTTGATCGAGATCGACTTGATGGTCGCCTGACGAACACGCTGTGCGGGGTGCGTATCTGTTGTTACATCTTCCGGCAAAATGATGCGGGATTCATGGTCGAGGAACGCCTGGCGGAGCGATTCGATGGAGGGCTCGGACATTTTGAACCATGAGTACCGGTAGCCAATGCTGTTAGGCGTCGGCTTCTGATGCTCATCGAAGTCGACCAGCTTCTTGTTGTCCGAAGACATGAGTGTGGCAATGGGGCGAATGCGCTTCCAGCCTGGCTGACAATCGTCTCCAGAACGCAGAAGCCGCTGATATCCAGCGCTCATCAAGTGAACAGGCTTTGGCACTTCTACCGCAAGCAGATCAGGATTCGTGAATTGATCCTGTTGCAACCATTCCGCTATCGAATCGTTGTCGAAAATGCCGTCGTTACTGGTTGCATGCGGCATGATGACGATTCCGCCATACTTGTCTTGGGTGGTGCGTAAGATCTCTTTCAGATTTTTGTCTGATTTTTCGAGCTGACCGGCGGCGTTCATTCTCGGGTAGCTCACGCCGCATTCCGTAAGAATCGAGTCCAGCCGGGTAAGGTCCGTCCCGGGTTCGAAAAGACAAAGAACATGGACGCCTCTGCCAACACCAGCCGCCTCGAACTCAAACCCTGGAAACAAGGTGATCTTGTGGCTGAAATCCCGCTCAATCTCATCGAACGCAGTCTGCAGATGTGGAATAAAGTCCTTGCTCAGAAAGTTGTGGTCGGTAATGCCCACCACATCCAGACGCTGTTGATAACAGGCTTCCGCAAACGCCTTCGCTGCGACAGCCTCTTGTCCGGCTTCGAGGCGGTCTCCAGCCCAATGCCGCGCATCCGCAGGCGTCTGCATCTGCAGGTCGCATTTCAACCAGCACATTCCTTTGTAGCAGGAGGTCATTCGGCGGCCTCCCTTGCGGCGCGTTTCTCGGCCAGGGTCAGGTGGTGGTCGTTGATGCGGTCGCCGTTAAAGACGTGATACCAGGGGGCGGATTCCACGTCCTTGCCCCGGTCCTTGTTCCAGTTGATGTTGGGTTTGTCGCGCAGGACGCCGGCGCCTCTCTTGCCAACATCGGGCACGCTGAGGAACGGGCGGATGTTGAGGCGCACGCCGTCGTTGAGGTCCGGGTCCCAGCCGATGGGTTGTTTTTCGATGGGTTTCCAGCGCACGAAGATGTCGTAGGGCGCTTCGCCTTCGAGGATCAGCTCCAGCTTTTTCTTGAGGGCCTCGGCGGCGGCCAGGCGTTCCTGGGCTCCGTCCACGCCACTGGCGATGTCCTGCTTCTGACGGCTGATCCAGTCGCCCAGGTAGGTGTAGATCAGGGTTTCCAGCATCTTGGCGTCGAGCTTGTGGTAGTTGACCAGGGCGGCGAAGCCGTCGCGCAGGCCGTCCCAGATGTGCCAGATGAAGGGACGGTGCTGGAACAGCTTGCAGTGCTGGGTGAAGAACTTCTCCCGCAGCCAGGTTTCCAGGGTTTTGCCCGCGTGATCGGCGCTGTTTGAGCAGCGCGGCCAGGGTGTCGTTGGACCAGGCATCGCCATAGGCGGCGGCCAGCAGGTTCAGCAGGCGGTCGGCAGGCAGAAGCCTCGCCCCGCACCGGCGGGATGCAGACGATGCCGTCATCATCGGCGTAGCCAGCCAAGGCTTCGCAGCGCTTGACCCATTCGCGCTGTTCGTCGGCCAGTTCCATGTTCGGGTCCAGCTCCGGCAGGCCAGCGATAGCCGAGGAGGCGGGCAACGGCGACGTGCAGCACAGCTGTCGTCGGTACGCAAGCGAGCCGTGGGTGGTCCACTTTTTGTCCTCGTCCCAGACCACCGAGCCGCAAGGGTGGCCGTGGAAGATCCATTGAGTTGGAATATCAGAAAAAGGTTCCGGAAGTCCCTTCGGATAGTTTTCTGTATAATATGACTTCCATTCTTCCTTTTCGAAAAGGACTTTTTCAAAGCTACTGTTCGTAGGCTTTAAAGACTGGTCAAACTCTCGCACTGCTTTAGATAGCGCGCCGCTTAGTGCGAATCCGTGTAGTGCTGATAAGTCAGCATCTTGCTTGACAGTAATTGCGGTCATATTGCTGTCAAACGCTCCGCCAATATATGCACAGCAAGGGAGCGATGACATCTGACTTACGGCAATCCCCTTTTTCCCCCAAGCCGACATTCCTTGTTTTCTAGCTAGATGATTGCCGTTTTCACCCCAATAAAGAAAATGTTCTAATCCTCCAAATTCAGAGACTGAGCTTGTAGTGCTCTGATACCATACCCATTCAGCAGTTTTTGAAGATAGCTCCCAAAAGGTTCGCTTGTACCTGTCGTCCTCTCCGGTCTTTATTCCTTGAGTTGATGAAGCAAAATTTCCTAAAAAAGATTTTCTTCCTTTTTGGCTTCGTCCGCAGAATCTGTGGGTAGCTCTTTGAAAAATAGCCCCAGAACCTGAGCCCCACCGGAGGTGACGGGGTGGCACCTGCCGCCCCGTCACCCTTGCCGGTCTCCGGTCAAGCATGGAGGCGCGACTCTGTCAAGGCTGTGCGCGCAGCGCACACCCGCAGGGCTCGGCCTTGACAGAGTCGGGGCTCCATGCTAGCGCCATTGTTCTGTTGCGTGGTTTGCAAAAAAAGGCATCCTGCCTTACCTTGCCGGGGAAAGTTTCTTCCAAAAAACTCCTCAGCTTAGGCCAGACAGGATGCACGTTAAGACTATCTTGAACCGTCTCGAAAAACAACCGGGTTTTATCTACGACTCGTGCCGATGGCGAGAATCCGGACCGCCGGCGCTGGTGATCACATTGCGGCCCCAAGCCGGCAGCAAGCCCATCTGTTCCAAGTGCGGCCAGCGGCGCCCCGGGTACGACACCCTGCGGGCCAGAAAATTTGCCTTTGTCCCCCTGTGGGGCCTGCCGGTTTTTTTCCTCTACGCGCCACGGCGGGTGCAGTGCCCAACCTGCAAGGTGAAAGTCGAAAGACTGCCGTGGGCCGTGGGGAAAAGTCATCTCACAATCACCTACGCCTGGTTCCTGGCCGCCTGGTGTAAACGGTTGAGTTGGAAGGAAGTGGCCCAAGCCTTTACAACCAGTTGGGACACGGTCTTCCGCGCGGTGAAAATGGCGGTCGCCTGGGGACTCGAACATCGTGATCTCAGTGGCATCACCGCCATCGGCACCGACGAAATCTGCTGGCGGAAGCGCAAGGACAAGTTCGTCACCCTGGTCTATCAGCTGGACCAGGGAAAAAGGCGCCTGCTGTGGATCGGCCCCGACCGGACCGCCAAGACCTTCCAGGGCTTTTTCGACTGGCTCGGCCCGGAACGGTGCGGACAGCTGCGGTTTATCTGCAGCGACATGTGGAAACCGTATCTGGCCGTTATTGCCAAAAAGGCCGCGGGTGCAGTCAACGTCCTCGATCGGTTTCATATCATGAGTCACCTGAGCAAGGCCATCGACGAGGTCAGGGCGGGCGAGGTCAAGGAATTGAAAAACAAGGGAAAAGAACCTCTCTTGACGAAAAGCCGTTGGTGCCTGTTGAAGCGACCTGAAAACCTGACCGAAAAGCAGGTGGACCGGCTGACGGACCTGCTCGCATGCAACCTCAGAACCGTCCGGGCCTACCTGCTCAAGGAGGATTTTCAACGATTCTGGACCTACAGTTCGCCGGCCTGGGCCGGCAAATTCCTCGATGCCTGGTGCACACGAACCATGCGCTCCAAGATCAAACCGATGAAGAAGGTCGCGAAAATGTTGCGGGCTCACCGCGCCCTCTTGCTCAACTGGTTTCGGGCAAAAGGGGCGATCGCCCTGGGCTGCGTGGAAGGTTTCAACAACAAGGCCAAGGTGGTCACCAAGCGATCCTATGGGTTTCGAACCTATGATGGACTAAAAATAGCCTTGTATCATGGGCTTGGCGACCTGCCTACACCCAAGGCTACCCACAGATTCTGCTGAGGAACCCCTTTTTGATCTCCAAGGAAAATTACGTTGTCCGGGTTTTCCAATTGCCCATTAGTTGATTTCATAACAAATGGTTGGGTCATTAAGAAGGAGGATTTTTTCTCATACTCTATATCGCGACCACAATCTAGGGAAACGAATGTCTTTCTATTTGTGTGATCGATAGATAGCAGAAGCGGATTCACTACTTCACCAGTAATTTCTTGAAATGCTCCAGGGCCGAGGCGAGCAGCAACTCTTATTCCGTGGTGGGAAAGCAAGCGTTTTCTAAAAAACTTGTAAGTAGGTTGGACTAGCCAGTTTTGCGGAATCACTAAAGAGCAATTACCCACTTTCAGAAGGTAGTCGAGTATTCTCAGCAAGAATACAGTAGCAAGATCGGTGGAACCATCGGAATACTTTTTCAGTGAAAAAGAACGCACTTTTTCACTGAGGTCATTGGATGATCGATACGGAACATTGGTTATCACCCAGTGGTACTTTTCAGAGAGCAAACAGGCTGCTTTAGACACTCCTAAAGCAACAACACCAATCTCAGATTTTTCTTCATCCTTTTCTCCTTTGAGAGCCGTTGTTAACAGTGGCCCCACTTCTTCCCATTTCATTTCAAACAACGACCCTTTACCAAGGCTTGTTTCCGGATTGATCAAGCTGCCGAGTACCGGTGCGTCTTTAAACTGTTTGTAAAGCTCTTCGAGGGCGAGCCGCAGATTGGTGTTGTTCCCGGCCAGCGCCAACCATTCCTCTTTCTTGGCACTGATCGACAAACCGGAGCAGGCCACATTCAATTCCGGCAACACCCGGTAGCCCCCAGTGTTTGGGTATTTCCACGCGGTCAGCGCCAGGGCAAAAGCGGCCAGCTCCACGCAGCGCTGATCCAGTTCCAGGCCATGGATGTTTTCCCGCAGCACCGCGTCCACCGCCTCTCTGGCGGAAAGTCCGTCGCGCTCCATGCGCATGGGTACAAGCATCAGGAAGGCTGCCACCAGGAAGTGACCGGAGCCGCAGCAGGGGTCGAGGGTCTTCAGGTCGGCAAGCTGCTCCGGCCAGCCGTCGAAGGTTCCGGCCGCCAGTGTCCAGGTGCCGTCTTCCTGCTGCACAAAGCGCAGATAGTCCAGCGGCACACCGGGTATGGCCGCCTTCCGGCGCAGTTCCTCTTCGCTCTTGGCGTTTTGGAGATCGGCCTCGGTGAGCCGTTTTGCCGCCCACCAGGCTCCGAGGGAGTTGTCGAGCAGGAAGCTGACCATGTAGGGCTCGGTGAAGAGCTGGGTGACGGCAGGTAGCTCCCGTGCGCCGATCTTGACCTCGGAGGCATTAACCTCGTCCTTCTTCTTGGCCTGCCAGAACTGATAGACCCACCCCAAACTGTCGGAGGCGGTGAAGACCGGAAGCTCCAGGTCGGCCACCAGGCGCTCTAATTTCTGCTGATGCTCCGGCGGCAAGCCCAGTTGAAAAACCGGCGAATCGAGCCGAAAGATCTGCGGCAGCATGCGGGCGGCAAACCGGGCGGCCAGCTCCCAACCGTTGGCCGCGTTTTCATCGGCAGCGAGGTCTTCACACTCCTCTAAGGTGACCGCCACCGGGTCGTCCGGGTCGGGATACATCAGCAGATTGTTCTCGGCCAGGAAGCGAGCAAACAGCATGCGGTGCCAGTGCTCGTAGGCGACCTCTTCGATCAGGCGGTCCATGGTCTGGATCTTGCCGCCGTTCAGGGAATCACCCAGTTGGCGGCCGTGAACGCGCAGCTTGCGGCGCAACTCCCGGTCCTGTTCGCTTAAGTGCCCAAAGGGCGCGGCCTCACCCACACCGAGTTGCTCCAGCGCGGCACGGGCGGCGTTTTCGGCCACCTCGCGGGCCTCTTTGACAGTGCGTTCCAGCCCGTTACGAAGTGTTTTGTCCAAGGGGTTCATTCTGTGCGGTTTTCCTTGTGTTTGGTCCGCTCATCGGCCCCGGGCCATGGAATTGGCCAGGGGGGCGTTGGCGGGGCTGTACGTGCTGACGGTTTCCTTGTTCGCCTGGGCAGACGCCTGTCAGCAGGGCCTCACGGGGCCTTGTTCGAGTGCGGTGTGCAACAGCGCCTTGACCTCTGCACCCCAGGCGTCTATTTCTTCCGCTGTTTTCAAGGTGCGGCGCGGCATTTTGACGAATTGGACTTCCGGTTCGCACAGCTCGGCGGCACCACTGGCGACCTTGTCGAAGCGGGTCGGCATGGCTGCCACGCGGTCGGCAAACATCGACAGGCTGTAGTTGTCCAGGGTGGTGAGCACATCGCTGGTCGACTGCACCGCCACCTTGGGGCGATCCGCCAAGGTGAGCCGCTGCTCCGCCAACAGTTGGTTGCGCTGTTCAGGTTCCAGTTGCTGCCAGTTGCTGTCGTCCGCCAGGCGCCCCATGCCCTCCGCGTGGCCGGTGGCATATTCGCTGTCCAGTCTGTTCAGTTCGTCGCGCAGCAATTGGGTGAGGCTCGCGACCAACGGCGCGACAAGGTCCGGCTCCTCGAGCAGCTGACGCTGCTGCTCGATGGTCTGCACCTGGGCCAGGATCACCTCGGCGTCCTGGAGCTCAGAGGCGTGGGCCACCAGCCGCTTCAAGATGGTCCAGTTGAGCCAGCGTTTGGCGATGCGTTCGGCGAGGTCGGTCCAGCTCTCGATGCTGCTACCCAGTTCATCCCGACGGTTGTAGAGGGCATACAGTTGGTCGTTGCCGGCTGTGAGGCGGATTTCATCGAGGGATGCGGTGTCGGGCCGCACCGGTTTGGGTGGCTCGCCACCGGCCCGGTCGGCCAGTTCCTCCATTTTCTGCAGGAACTGCGGTACATAGGCCAATTCCTCGCCCTGCTTGGCCGAGAGGCCGACCTTCTGCAGCAGCTTGCGGATCTGGATGCGCTGGGCGGTGGTGACGGTGGTGGATTCCACCTTGAACATCACCTTGCCAATGGCCTTGCGCTCCAAGTCCTTGGGATCGATGGTCTGCCCGTGCTCGTCCTGGGCCCGGATGAGTCCGGCCACCAGCAGCACCTGGAGACCGCCGTCCACGGCATCACGCGACCAGCCGAAATGGTGACGCCTTCAAAATGGCTGCGGATGTCCGCGCCTTTTTTGCCGCCGGCAATGAAAGCCGAGAATGGCTTTGCAGACCGGATTCTTGGCCGGTTCACCTTCGTCGCCCACGGCCTTGAGCGCATCGGGAGCGCCTTTCTGGGCTTTTTCATAGACCTTGGCCCAGCCGGCGTGGTCGGCGGTATGGAACTGCGGATAGAGCCGCTGCAGGGCATTGCCAGCGGCTTCCAGCACCATCTCCTGCAGATCGTTGCCGAGGATTTCATTGCCGCCGCCCTGAAAGACACGGGCGCCGGAAAAAGCCTCTTCGAGCAGTTCGCGGATCTTGCCTTCGGCCGTCTGTTTGGTGGTCTCCATGGCCGCACGGGCCTCGATGCCTTCCGGGGTGTTGGGGACTCCGCGCTTGTCGAGCGTGGCGCTTGCGGCCTTGTAATCGATCAGGTGGTGGCGCAGGTCGTCGGCCGAGCGCTTGGGGATGAACACAAAAACGGTCGGGCGACTGGTTGCCGGCCTGCCGGGCATCGGCGCGCACCGAGTTCTCGTCGATGCTCCAGCCGTCTCGAACCCAGACGCAGATGCGCTTCGTCGGCATCGGCGGGAAGTTGGGCGTCAAACACCGGATAGATGTCGCGGGTGACCTTGGAGCTGCCTTGGGTCAGGGAGAGCTTGCTCACCATTTCACCGAATTTCCTGCGGATGCGGTCGTCGCGTTCGGCCTCGATGCGGTGGGCTTCGTTGGCCAAGGCTGGAGCGCTGGCTTAGGAATTCATCGTTCCAGGCCGCGCTTTCTTCGGTCTGGATGCGGTATTCATCGCCGACCTTCATGAGCAGTTCGCATTTGTCGAGCAGGCCGGGCAACTTGCTGCGCAAGCCGCTGCTGCCTTGGGCGAGATTCTTCGACCAGCAGGTCGGCCAGGGTGTCGATGGTGGCGTGGATACCGATTTCGTTGTTGCTGGCTGCCAAGCTTGTTGATCAGAAAAACCAGGCCGCAGGCGCGGGCCATGAGCTGCTCGTCTTCTGTGCCCTTGATCCAGCTCATGGTTTTTTCATGGACCTTGCGCGGCAGGATGCGTGACTGCAGCAGCTTGTCGGCGGAATCGAAGTAGAGGTAGTCGGCCGGGACAACATGCCCCAGCGGGTCATCCAGATTGGTCTGAATGACCTTGTGGATCATGCTGAGCTGGTTGCGGAGCTGGCTGTCGGTGCCGGTCTGATCCAGCACCCGCAGGGTGTTTTCCCAGAAACGGCGGCGCACCGGCAGGATCGGGATAGTCCTGGGGAAAAATGGGCAATGTCGTCCTGGCGGTGGCCGATGGTGGTGCCTGCCAGGTGCCGGGAGATTTCGCCCAGGTTGGTCTGCATGATCTGCTCGATCGGCGCCTTGGCTTCCGGCTTCTTGGCCAGGATGACCTGGCGGATGACCGCATCGACATCGGCATCGGAGAGTTCCACGCGGATGGTGAAGCGGCCTTCGAGTTTTTTCAGGTTGGTGGTGCCGGTCACGGCGGTTTGGCCGGTGCCGATGAACAGCAGTTTGCCGCCGATGTTTTTGCAGCAGGCCTCGACGGCTTCCTGGACGTCGATGGAGCGCTGGCTGTCTTCGCCGATGTACTGCTGCACCTCATCCAGCACGATCAGGGTCAGGGGGAATTTGCCATCCTTGGTCAGGGCCTGGCGAATGGCCTTGAGCATGTCGTCGCTGGAGACGTCCTGAACATAGGGGTACAGGTTGTTCAGGGTCTCGACGCAGGATGCGGGTGATGAAAAGAGCTTGGGCTTGGCCTGCACCAGGGCCTCGTGAAGGCCCTCGGCCACGTAGAAGTTGTCCAGTTCCTCCGTCCCAGTCGAAGCCATTCTGTTCAACCTGGGCGCGGACTTGGGCGTTCAGATGCCTTCATGCTTGAGCCACATGACAAAGCGGGCCACCGGGTATTGCTCAGGCAGGCCGACGGATTTGAAGATGATGCGCAGGAGCGCCAGGCGGACACTGCCGCTCGCACCGGCTCCCAGCGTGCCGGATGCGGCATGCAGGCCACCATGGCGTTTGGCCTGGGTGCTCAGTTCTTTCAGACGGTCGCGGATGGCTTGCGGCAGGTTGGCAATGCCACGAGCGGTGGCGCCATCCTCGAAGACCGTATCGATCCAGAGGGCACGGAGCATTTTGACCAGGTGCGATTTACCCGAGCCATAAAAACCACTGACCCAGACGGCCGGTTGCTGTGCCTGGTCGATGTTCTTCAGGTAGGTTTCGAGGATATGTGCCATGCCCTTTTTCATACTGGCCGTCGCAGACAAAGGTTTCCAGCTCGTACCGCAGGACCGCCAGCGCCTGACTGGTTTTTTCGTCATTGACGCTGGCCACACCCTCGTTGACCAGTTTTCGGGTGGCCGGATCTTTTTGGTAAATATCGCGATTCTTCATCATCAATTCCTCTGTTCAAAATTCCTTGTCCGCAGTGATCGGTACGGCGAGATAGTTCCACCCGTCATAGCCGTCCAGCAGCCGGTAGTTGTTGTTTTCATAGCTCCCCGGGAAGAACACCAGCAGCCGCCCCTTGACCATGGGCGCCAACTTGTCGACGACTTCTTTCACTTTCAGGAAACCGAAAAGCGACCCAACGCCTTTGAGCGCAACCACGGAATCAGCCCCGCTGTCGTTCTTCTGGAGGAAGGTCTCGAACTCTGCGGTGATGTAGGCGAGGTATTTCGGCAGCAGCGTGGCAAGCAAGTGCGGCTTCTGGAAGTAGCTCTTGGCGTATCGTTGCGAAGCGAGCCAAACGGCAAAGGTGTCTGTCAGGTCGAATAGAGCCCATTCGTGGCCTGCCTGTCGCGTGACGATTTCAAATTCATCGATCTTGGCTCGCAACCAGCGTTCCTCGTTTTCGTTGTAGACACAGAAGATGACGCGCTGGGCAGCCGCGGCATCATCACGCCACGGGACAGCGATGTATTTGCTGTAGGACTGTATCAGCCGTTTAATTCTGCTCACGAAGCCACTCCATTTCTTCTTGATTGATCAGGTTCGGAAACAGAACCTCGATGACGTTACCCACCCGTTTGAACACGATCCAGCCTTTGCGAGAGGCATCATCGGCAAGTTCAATTGCCTTGTCGCAAGGGCAATCAAGCAACTTGATGTATTCCGTCTGGAAAAGCGCCTGACCTCTTGCACCTGTGAGATAGCCGAGGAACAAGGCGTAGGAGACACTCCCGGTGGTAGGCTTGGCTCGGGAGCGCACCTTCCGGGCATGTCCATGGAGGTGGCCGGATTTGGTCCAGGTTGCATTGATGTTCTGCGCCGTCGATTTCAGTGTCGCCTTGCTGAAACGGCCGGGTTCTTGGTTGTCAATACACTCCTCCAGGGACACACGGGTAACCGTCGCCCCTTCCGGGAAGGTCAGAATGAACGGTGCCGTCACCCGGAAAATGGGGTCGCGGGCGTAGGTGCAGCCCAGTGCCAGCAATGGCTGGCCATCGATGTCGCGACTCCAGAAGTAGAGAAGAGCCCGGAAAAGGACATGAGTGCGGTCAAGCGAGTACAGATCCACCAGATGCCGGTAGGTGAGCGTGCGGGTTTTGGCGGAGCGCTTGCCCAGGCAGTTTTCAGCATCGATTGCCCGCAGGTAATCGCTTTTATCCGCTTCCGGCCGATCGACATAGGCGAGCAAGGTGCGCAATTCTTCGAGCATCAAGGTGCGAGCAGTGTGAGCGCCGCCACGTTCGAAGCTGAACCCGAACCGGGCCAGGCGATCAATCTTGTCAGTTTTCTTGGTCACTGTTTTCACGTGCTCCACCTGTGCGGACCCACTTGTCGACTTCGTCTCTCTTGAATTTCCAGAGCCGCCCAATCTTGTGGGCAGGCATGGCTTTGTCACTGATCCATTTGTAGACCGTATCTCGTTTGACGCCGAGATAAGCCCCGATTTCATCCACGGAAAGCCATCTGTCTTCCATCGTCCTCACTCCGGGAACTCGCCACCGTTTCGCTCGACAACAGTGGGAATGGTTCAGGGCGGGGTTGGTACCTGTTCAAATCTGGGGTTGAGTGAGCGGCAATACTACGGTCAGCGTAGGGGGCGGCCGGGAGCATGTCAAGGCATTGTTGGCCATTGTAACCAGGTTTATCCGGATAGAGCCGTATGGAGGGGTGTCATGACTGGCAGACCTGAAACCTGGCTGGCACCCGTGACCGGGTAGGAGCGTTGAAATCAAGCAGAAGGCCGTGCCGTTGCTACATTCGTGTACTTGGGTCTGTCCAGCATCCAGGTACACGACGAAGGCTTGGGATCAGGTGGCAGGCCCTGTCTGCCGGGTGAGACTGGCGGATGGAAGCCGTGTTCGCTTTCAGCGATCAGCAACGGTGGACCGAATTGTCCATGTCAGGTTGCGGATGAAAAGTGAGGCACCCGCCATCCCCAACACTGTGCCCGCCCGGACCCGCTTGGCCGCTGTGCAGGGCCTGGACCTGGTCGAGCAGTTCGTTGATGCCGGTGAACACCGCCGCCACGTCCTGGGAGAGGTCCGCGCCGCTGCAGCGCCGCAGGGTTTCGCCGCTGCGGTGGGCGGTCATCACCGCGTGGATCTCCTCCAGCGGCCGGACTACCCGCGCGGTCAGGCTGCGGATGAACAGCACCCCGGCCAGGAACACGGCCAGCGCCATGAACACCACCCCCCAGGCGCCGGCGCGGCCCAACTGCTGGGCCTTGTGGTCGGCCCGGACCATGGCCTCGCGGTTGATTTGGTCAAGCTGCTGGGTATCGGCGACCATGTCGGCGCGGGCCGTGATGTCTCCATGGAACAGTGCCGGCAGCGCCGTTGCCATGCGCTCCAGAATCTCCGGTTCCTCCGGCTTCGGTAATGTTGCCCCGGGTTCGGGCGAAGGCTTCGCGAAACCGGGCCTCCGTCTGGGTGGAGAAGGCGGAGCCGCTGCCGGTGGCCGCCATGATGGCGAGCATGTCCACGCAGGCGTTGATCGACCGTTCGTTGCGCTCGATGATCACCGCGATGGCCGGGGCCATGCGGTTGAAGATGCCGATGGCGCCCACCGCCATGAGCAGGTTGAGACCCGACCAGGATCCAGGCCCCGACCCGGACCGCCTGTGCCAGTCGCATCTCAGAGCCCTCCGGTGAGTTTGTGGATGGCCGCCTCGCTGGAGACGATAATCAACCGGTCGTCCGCTTCCAGCGGGTCGTGCGGGGAGGGCTGCAGCACCCTGTTGGGCGCGCCGCGACGGATGGCCACCACCATCACCCCGAACCGTTTGGGCAGGGCCAGCTCGACCAGGCTGCGGCCGACCATGGCCGGCGGGATGGACAGTTCGGTGAGGTGCAGGTCCTCGCCGAGCGGCATGTCGGAGATGACGTGCCGGTTGATCAGCCGGTTGGCGAAGCGCCGGCCGAACTCCTCCTCCGGGTTGACCACCAGGTGCGCGCCCACCAGTTGCAGGATGCGGCGGTGCATGGGGTTGTTGGCCCGGCCGATCACCCAGGGCGAGCCCATCTGGCGGAGCAGGGCGGTGCAGATGATCGAGGCCTCCTTGGAGTCGTCGCCGATGGCGCAGACCGAGCAGTCCCGCCGCGCCGGCTGCAGCCGGGCCAGTTCGGCCTCGTCGGTGGCGTCGATGGTCAGCGCCTCGGTGACAAAGGCCGCGGCCTCCTCCACCAGGGATTTGTCGCGGTCCACGGCCAGGACCTCGGCGCCTTTTTCGGCGAGCGTGCGGGCCAGCGACATGCCGAACTGGCCGAGACCGATGATGAGCACCTGCTGGGGCATGGGCAACCTCTAGTTGATGGTGAGGCGGGCGTCCGGACAGCGCGGCGTCGGCCCGGGCGATGTCGCCGACTCAGGAGGGTGAACAGGGTCAGCGGGCCGACACGGCCGATGAACATGGTCAGCATGATGATGATCTTGCCGATCCCGTCCAGGTGCGGCGGTGACGCCGATCGACAGGCCCACCGTGCCGAGCGCCGAGGTCGTCTCGAACAGCGAGCGCCCGCGCCGGCATCGGCTGGGTGATCTGCGAGGGCGAGGGCGGCCGCGGCCCAGATCAGCACGCCCGCAGCGCGACCAGGGTCACGGCCCGGTTGACGGTGGCCTGGGGGATGCGCCGGTTCTGGACGATCGACTGTCGGCGCGGCCGGTGATGCTTGGCCCAGAAGGTCAGCGCGAGCACGGCGATGGTCGTCGTCTTGATGCCGCCGGCGGTGCCGCCCGGGCTGCCGCCGATGAACATCCGACACATGCATGAGCAGATAGGTTGGCCCGAGCACGGTGGCGAGATCGACCGAGTTGAAGCCGGCGGTGCGCAGGGTGACCGACTGGAACCAGGCGTTGTGCAGTTTGTCGACGAGCGACAGCCCGGCAAGCGAGTTGTCCCACTCGAACACCAGGAAGGCGACCGTGCCGGTGACGAGCAGGGCGGCGGTGGTCATCAGGGCGATGCGCGGGGCGAGCGGGATGGCCCGGCCGCGCAGCCAATCGGGCAGAATGAGGCAGGTGGCCGGCGCCAGACCGCCGAGAATGATCAGGGTGGCGACCGTGTGCAGCACCAGCGGGCTGGTCTGAAAGGGCACGAGGTTGGTGCTGTGCAAGGCGAAGCCGGCGTTGCAGAAGGCGGAAACCGCAGTGAACAGCCCCTGCCACAGGGCCCGGGGCAGAGCGTCGCCGGCGGCCAGGAAACAGCCGGCGAGCAGGGCCGCGCCGGCCAGTTCCACGAGTAGGGTGAGGCGGACGATGGTCACCAGCGAGGCAACCAGGTCGCTGTGGCTCGAATCGGTGAGGGTGGTAAGCAGTCGCTCCTGGCGCAGGCTCAGCCGTTTGCCCAGGGCGTGCAGACGCCACGGTGGAGATGGTCATGATGCCGAAGCCGCCGCACTGGATGAGCAGGAGGATCAAACGCCTGGCCGAGCAGGGTGAAGTCGCGCGGCGTGTCGAGCACGGTCAGGCCGGTGACGCAGACCGCGCTCACCGAGGTGAAGGCCGCGTCGACGAGCGAGATGGCGCCCTTGGTCGTGGCCCAGGGGAGTTGCAGGAGCAGGGAGCCGAGCAGGCACAGGCCGAGGAAGGTACTGATGAGCACCCGCGCCGGATGGTTGAGCAGGGGTTCCCACCAGTGCTCCCGGTAGTCACCGGCAGATCCGGGCCGGGGCAGTAGGGCAAGCTGCACCAGGCTGGCGGCAATGGCGGTCGGCGCTGTCAGTCCGACCTGCACGGCCAGCACCCCGCCGGTTGCAGCGACCAACAACAGGGCCAGCCAGGAGATCCGCAGCAGACCGGTGCGGGCCAGAGTCGCCCACCAAAGAACCTGGGCCTGGCCGAGGAGCAGGGCAGCGAGCAGGGCAATCTCGCCGGGGGCGAGGTGGCGCGGGTTGAGCACGAAAGCGGCGAGCGCGACCAGCAGGAGGGTCCACAGTCCGGCGCGGGCGCGGCGCAGGCGGTGTTCGTGCGGACCATCCAGCGGAACCCGCAGCGGTTGCGCGCTGAAACCGAGGAGAGAACTGGTCGCCTGGATGAACACCACCCCGCCGGCCAGGGCGCTGAGCGGATCACGAACAAGGCCGGGCAGGGCGATGAGGGCGGATGCGGCCAGGGCGAGCAGGGCAGAGCCCTTGGCCGCTGTTGATTTTCGGACGAGCAGCAGGGCCGCTGCCAGCAGGAAGACCGCAGCCGCCGCGGCACCGAGCAGCCGCCAGCCGGCCGGGTGTCCCTGCGCTACACCGGCGCAGGCAAGCAGGAAGGGGCAGGGGACGAGCACCAGGAGCACGCCGGCAAGAGCGGCGCCGGCCAGGGACGATCGGGAACCGGCAGGGGATGGCGTCACGGCGGCAGCCTTCAGGTTGGCGGACAGGCAGGCGGGATTTCACGACAGGCACGCATGGTCTCCCCCGGGGTCGGTCGGGCTGGCAATCGTTGTCCCCCAACCGTGGGCGGTCCGGAACGCTCAGGCGGCGATCATACCCCCGGCAGCCCGCTTTCTGCAACAGGCGATCCGCTCGCCTACGGCCGGCACCTGGGGCTGCGCGCCGGCATGTTTGGCCGTGTATCAAAAAGGGTAAAAATAATACCCGATTCATCTGCGAAATTCCTTCCTATGCCGTGCGGCCGACCGGAGGTAGTGTTGCCGCAGACAGGGTCTTCGGGCGACCGGCACGGGGCCGGCAAGGCCTGGCGGACCCACGGCAAACACCATCAGGGAGACGCATCATGGCACAACGATTTGATTTCTGGACCCACGGGGTGACGACCATCCTCGAGTCGCCGGCACTGGCGCGGTTGGTCGTGCATAACGGCAACATCGGCACGGTGGTGGAGCAGGAGGCGAACACCAGTGCCTGGTTCCACATCCCCATCACCACGCCCACGGTGTTGGAGGACGACACCTCCATCTTCCTGCGGCGCTTCGGCCTCAAGGCCACGGTGAACGACAACGCCAAGATCGACAACCTACACCTGCGCAGCGGCACCAACCTGGTCTGGAGCAGGGCGGTTTCCTACGTGGGCAGGACCATCGACGAGACCTTTGACGTCGAACCCGACATCAACACCGGCGGGCCCAAGGCAGGCCTGGTGCTGTGCGTGCACGTGCAGTTTCTCAGCGGGGCGCCGCGCGGCCGGGTTGAGTTCCACGGCGCGGGCGGCCATTTTTCCTGAACCGCTGCGGGCGGACAACAGGGGGAGGACACCATGACCCTGCCAATAACATCGATTGAAAACGGCCAGATCCTGTGGGTGCAGGTGAACACGGACCGCCACGCCAACGAGCGGTTATGGATGTTCTCGGGCGTGGCGGTGCTGGAATCCTGGCACCGGACCGACCAGGACCACTGGGGCAGCGAGGACGTCAGCATCTCCATGCGCACTGTCAGGGGCGCGCCCGCCATCCGCCCGAACCAGTGGGTGGATGCGGTGGCCATGGCCGCGCCGGCCTCGGTCCAGTTCCGCGAGAGCGCCTCCCGGGACCGGATCGGTTTTTCCGTGGATTCGTTCGCGCCTTGGGTGCCTGTCGGCGATTTCCCTGAAGACTATGGCCTGAACGTGCGCATCAGCCTGCGCGGCAACGACGCCTGGTTCTACCGCATCAGCTTCCAGCTGAACGTCCTCACCCGGGATGTGGGTTGATGGGGGTACTGATGCGGGTGAGACTTTCGTTAGAATAAAATATCATTAAAACAGTCTGATAGGTATCTTGTTGCAGAGAAAACTGCAAGGCGGACAGGCCGGTGCGCAGAGGGACGCACCGGTCGTTTGCCCCCGGTTTACGCCGGAGCATAGTTAGCGGTGTCCTTCGGGCGCGACCTGTTGTGCCCTGTCGCTCATGGCAGGCCGTCAGAACGGAGTTTTTGCAGCGCGGCCGCCAGATACCGGAAACCGATTTTTTCCTGCTCGAGTCGGACAGAAACGCCCCAAGTGTGCTGCCGCAGTTGGTCGTACAGGGCTTGCTCTTCCGTGGTCAAGCGAAGGAGATCGCCAGTCTGGGGCTGCGGTTCGCTGCCCCAGAATTGCCGGTGTGCCAGCAGTGTCTCCCGGTCCATGAGAAAAGAGACGGTGTGGGGAAAGAATCCGCGCAGCTGGTTGAGAATGGCAAAACCGTGGGTGTCGATGTCCCCCCAGTAAAGGATGTTCTTTTCCTGCAACCAGTGGGCGGCGATCAGGTTGGCAAAGCCGTATCCGGCCCCGAAGATCACCATCGAGTCACGGACGTTCGGGAAGGCCAGGAAGTTGATTTCATTTTCGGTGATGAACACCGTGGTAACCGGCGGCGCGAGCGACGAGAAGGCGGCCTGGGTCAGGGTGATATCCTGGTCGGATGCCATGGGCAACAGCCGGACAGTCGGATCCAGCATCCGAAAGCGCACCCGGGCAGGTTTGTCAAGAAAGCCGTAGCGGCGGCAGAAACCGAAGGCGCCCGTGTGTGTTGCATCTATGGCTTCCTCGGGCAGGACGAGATCGAAGAATTCCGCCAGCACACCGCGATGCCCTTCGATCAACTTGGTATGGACACCTGGCAGGTCGACCTGGCGCAGGTACACCTCGGGCCGGGGATGCTTACTCAGCCAGTCGACGATGGCCAGCAGCTGCGGCCACTCTTCGGCCAGGGCCAACGCGCGCAAGGGGCGTTTCGCCAGCCAGGGAATCAGTTCGGCCCGGGTCTCGCGGGTCCGTTCGACCATCCCCGCAAATCGTTCCGCTGCCCTGTGTTTGCCGATCAGACCGAGCGCTTGTTCCAGGGTATCGATCCAGATGGCCGACGGGATCCGGTTGGCCCCGAGAACACGGTGGTTGACGCTGCGCCATTCGATTCGATAGAGGCCTTCGTTCGCGCCCAATCCGGCGATCCAGTCGCGCACCTCGCTGAACCGTTCGCCGAGTGCTCTGGAATCAGGCCCTTTGAGCGCGAGGCGTCGGGGAAAGACCGACTCACCACCGGCCACTGAGGCCAGCAGCAGACCGCGGTCCCAGAGTTTGTGCACCTGCGCCTGCAGGTCGGTCGGCGTTGTCCACCTCATGCCTGCATCCTTTGTTTTTCGGCCCGATATTCCTCAATGCTCAGGTTGCGCAGGACGGAAGTACGACCATCTTCACTGTGAACAAAACTGACTCCGGCGACAAAAGGTTCAATGATATGGATTTTCTGCAACGGCGTGACGATCAGCAGTTGCAGATTGAGCTGCGCGAACAACCGTAAACCGTATTGGGCCGATTCATCGGAACCGCGCCCGAAAGCCTCATCAATCACCACGAAACGGAAGGAGCGCGAACGCACCGCCCCCCATTCCAGACCGAATTGATACGCCAGACTGGCGGCCAGGACGGTGTAGGCGAGCTTTTCCTTCTGTCCGCCTGATTTCCCGCCGGAATCCGCATAATGCTCGTGCTCGGTATTGTCTTCACGCCAGCGCTCGCTGGCGGCGAAGACGAACCAGTTGCGTACATCGGTCACCTTGGCCGTCCAGCGCCGATCCAGATCCGAATGGTCATCCCGGCCTCGAAACCGCTCAATGATTCGTTTTACCTGGAGGAATTTTGCCTCCGAATATTGCGCATCCTCTGAGCCGGTGAGCGCTCCTTCGGTACAGGTCCGCAGCTCGGTTTGGAAATCACGGATGTCGGCGTCGAAATTCATCTGTGCTTCAAGACTGATGTAGCGGCCCGGGTTGTAGTCAATCTGGGTGAGTGATTCATTGATCCGGGCAATGCGCTCCTTGATGGTTTCTCGCTCGCGCGCCAGCTGGGATTGAAAATTCGCCACCTCGCGGATGGTGTTCTCGTTGAGGAGTTCCTTGAAACGTCCTTCAAACCGCGGCAGATCATCTGCCAAAAGCCCCTCAAGCATTGAGCTGAATTCCGGACCGGCAGCGATATTGATATCCACATCCCGGGTTTCCAGAGCCCACTCTTTTTTGTATTCGGTCATTGCCTTGATGATTTTTTCGGTGAGGCGCCTGATCTTCGAATCTTCCGCGTCAATCCTGGTCTGCAGCCAGTCGCGCATGTCGCGCTCACGATTGTCGCAGGATTCAACCGTAAGCACCTGGCTGGCAAGCGCTTCCTCCCGCATCTCTGCCAACATGGCAAATCGCTGGGCAGTCACCTCTGTCGTTTCCGCCAACAGGGCCTGTGCCTGTTGCCGCAACTCTTCTGCATCGGAGATTTTCTGCTCAGTCTTCGAGCTATTGGCATGACGATCCTTGAGTTGCCCCTCCGTTTCTTTCAACGCCTTTTCGAGTGCGGCCAATCGCGCCGTAAGGGTCTTGAGCAGATCGGAGGCCGCCTCAAGCTCACGCTTCTCGGTTGCCAACCTGGCGATGGTGACCACCACAGGTTTCCAGTCGAGGTCACGAAAGTCCGTGTATTCGTTGAGATTGGAGAGGACCCTGAGGCGTTCTTTGAGGGAGGACTGTTTCTTTTGCAGCGTGCTGATATGACCGGCAAGTTCAGCAAGGCGGGTTTCCTGCTGCTTGGCATCTCTTTCCAATGCGGCGATTTTTTCGGCGTTGCTCCAGCCGAGCACATAGTGCCGACGATCATCGAGCCGATGCCGATCATCCTTTTCATGCCGCTCACCTGGAGCCTTGATCTGCCCTGCCCGGGTAATGGCTCGGGTTTCGCGGCGAAACTGTTCCTGGTTCTCGCAGCAGGCCAAATCAAAGCGGTGCGTCACCTCCCGTTCGATCCAGTCGTAAAAGGGCGAATCCGGTTTGATCTGAAGCCTGCGCACCAGGGACTCGGGATGAAGCGACGGCAACTCCCCTCGCCCCCGTTCCCGCACCCGGAAATACACCAGCCGCCCGCGCAGATGGGTTTGGTCAACCCACTGCGCCACCTTGGCGTAAGAGCGATCCGGGACCAACAGAGACAAGCCAAAGCCGTGGAGCAGCCGTTCGATGGCCCCTTCCCAGTCACGCTCGTCCTCAGCCACCTGCAGCAATTCACCGGCAAACGGCATCTCTTTTTCGGCCAGATTCAGTGCCTGACAGAGAATGCGCCGCATGGCGATCTGTTTTTCGTCGATATTGCTGACCCGCGCTTTCAATCCGGTGATTTCAGCTTGCAGCAGATCGTATTCGTCCTTTCCCTGTTTAAAGAAGACCCCTGCCTCATTGAGATCGTTCTGGGTGCGAGCTTCGGCTTCTTCTGTCGATTCGCGCCAATGGGCGGTTGCTGAGCGCTGCCGGAGAAATTCCTCCTCTGTTGTTGCACGGTGCTGCCCCAAAGCGTGTACCAGCTCCTCATAGCGGCAGGCTTTTTTCTGACGCCGTTCCAGTTCATCTTGATGTTGGAGGATTTCCAGGCCGATTCGTTCAATACGGTCCCCGCCGTTTTCCGCGATAGAGCGGCGAAGTTCACGCTCCTCTCCCAGCTGGGTGCTCCGTTGCTCCTCCAGCCGTAGGGTGGCGACGCGATGCCTGGTCAGCTCTTCATCGAGCAATGCAAGACGTTTCTCCAGCAGATCGAGCTTCAGCGTGGCAAACCAGGGGCGCAGGGCATCGCGGCAAGCTCGCAGATCATCCGCCGTCTGCGACAACTCTTGATGTCGATGACAATCGGAGACCAGAGGGGAGAGCATTTCGACCTGACGTTTGGCTTTAAGAACTGCCTGGTGCGCTCGATTGAGATCTTCGAAATGGCTGATCAGGGCGGAGATGCGCGGCGCGACTGCAAACGGCTCAAGCATGTGGCTGCGCACGAAGTCAGTCAGGTTGCCGACTGACTTGAGGGAAACTGTCTGGTGAAAAAGATCCAACGCCTGTTCGTTATCGATACCGAAGCGACGGCGGAACCACGAACCATAGGGAGGAAAACTGTCGAACAACTCGACCCCGCTGGTGCGCAACTGCTTGCGCAGGCCGGGCATTTCGCTGCCGAATCCGGAAAAATCAGCCGTAATGGACAAGTCGCGTTCACCGGCAGCATACAGGCGGGCCGGTTGCGCACCTGCTTCCTTCATCCAAAAGACCTGCGCCAGGGTGACGGTTTTCCCGTAGCCGGCATTATGGAAAACGCCGAGGATCACCGAGTAGCTATTGACATCGCGCAGTGCGACCGGCTTGGCACTGCCCAGGGTTTCCTGCCGCTCCGCTTTGTAATAGCCGAGGACATAGGACTTGAGCGAACGTTCGCGACTGTCGGCCCCGGCCGCCTTGTTGTAGGCAACCCGATGACTCGGCACCAGCAAGGTGGTGACGGCGTCGACCAGAGTCGATTTTCCGGAGCCGATATCACCGGTGAGCAGGCTGTTTTTTCCCCCCAGGCGCACTGTCCAGACCCGGCCGTCAAAGGTCCCCCAATTGAAGACTTCCAGCCGTTGCAGGCGAAACCCGGCCAGCCGGTCATCGGCCAGAAATTCCAGAAACATCGGCTCAGCCATTCTCGCCTCCTGCCCTGGTCCCGGCAAGTTGCTGCCGATATTCCGCCAGTCGTTCGTCAAAATCGGCAAGCCACTGCGCATCGACAAAGGCCTTGATAATGCGCCGCACCTCAATCATCTGCCCTTGTCCACGCAAACGACGGATAAAACCCAGTTCGGCAATTTTGTTCAGAGTGCCATCGACCTGGTCGATGAGTTTTACCTCGTTGCTGCCCGCCGGAAGAAAAATCCGGATCAACTCCACCACCTCATCCCGAGAAAGAATCAGGCGTGTGTCGCCCCCGCCGGCGTCAAACTCGGCCAGTTTTTTCCGCAAAAGCGCGAGCAGCAAACTGACCGGGTAGGAGAGCTGCCGCCGGGCAACCAGGCGTGGGATAGCCGACTGGCCGTCCTCATCCTCACTCTGCCGGGAACGCAAAAAAGCGTATCCTTCCGCCTCGTCGAACATCAGCTCCAGACCGAGAATGGCGACGTAATCCCGCACGCTCGCCTGCAGATGCACAAGCGAGTCCCACAGCCCCGGGTTGTCCTCACGGTAGAGCACGCCTTTGAGCAGCGGCACCACCACGGACGAAAGTTCGTGGGGCGGTCTGAGCCCATGGCTGGAAGTGGTATCGGTAACAGTCATCATCAATCCTTGAGCAAAATAATCCGCGGCAAGGTCGCCTGGCGCATGACGCCTTTCTCCACCTGCCAGTTCACCTGTTCCTGAACCTCATCGTCCACCGCCGTTTTGGGCCATTCTCCGGCCAATTGCAGATAGGCAACCAGTTCGGCCAACCCGTGGCGCAGCGGATGGCGAGTCATCACCTCGGCCAGGCTGATCTGACTGCGGCCCTGCAGTTCCTGCCGGATATTTCGGGTCAATTCGGCCCGGTCAACCACCACCTGTGTGTACAGAGCCGCCGTATCCACATCCGCATCCCCTTCGTCCAGCGCCACCTCGGCGATGAAAGTTTTGAGCGGTGGCCGGTAGAGAGGTCGCTCCAGGGGAAGCTCGACCGTTGCGGAAGGCTCGGCCAAAGGCATGAAATCCCCTGGTGGAAGATCCTCGCGCAACGCCAGCGCATGGTTTTCGATGCCGTGCAGGATGTCCATGATGCGCCGGTTCTCCAGCCAGGCCTGGTCGTCGAGAAACCGGCGCAGCTGTTCGGAGAGTTTGGCCACCGTTCGCTGGGTGTGTTCACCGGCCTCGAGCCAGTCGTAATGCACCCGCCGCAGGCGGGGTTCGGGATGCATGGCCTCTATCGGCGACAGCGACAGCACTTCTTCCAGCGAGCCGGCTCAGTTCTTCCTGACGGGACTGGGACATGAGAAAATCCCAGAAGGCGCGGAAGCTTTTGCCCTGGTCCGAATCGGCGATGGCGTCGCGCTCGCCCATGATCTCCGCCAGCAGCGCCCCCTTGGCCCCCTCCCACAGGGCGATGCGTTCGCGCACCCGCCGGTCGAGGATGCGGAAATTGTGCTCCACCTCGCGAAAGTCGGTCGAGCAGTTCCCGCGCCAGCTGCAGGAACTGCTGGAAACGGTCCTTGAGCGCCGTGTCATCGAGCAGCGGCATATCTCCCGCCAGGATGCGGGCGATTTCCGCGTCGATCTCGTCCCGGCGCTTGTGCAGTTCGGCGATGCGCACCTGCTGGGTCGGTCTGACTGCCCTCGCTCATCTGCCGCAGCAGCTCAAACAGGGTGAGCAGACGGGATTCCGTACCGACAAAGGCCCGCTCGGTCAGACTCTCCAGCCAGGCCAGCGCCTTTTCCGTTGCCGGGGTCAGGTCGAAGTGCGGTTCGTCCGTCCCTGTCGGGTAGAATTTGCGCAGCCAACCCTTGTCGTTTTCGGCCCAGTCGTTGAGATAGGTCTGCGCGGTCCCGGGAAAGGCCTCTGGCCCCAGCTGTTCGCGCAGGACAAACAGCTCGTCTTCGAGCGCCTCGACCAGGTCGGCCTGCGACAGATTGCGCACATTGGGCACGATGAACACCCGGTGCAGAAAACCGGCAACCAGCGGCGCGTGCTGAGCGCACAAGAGCCGCCAGGCCGGGTGGTTCTGGCGGAGCAGTTCGAGCGAGGTGTACTCAAGCGGCATGGGCTGGTCCAGCGGAAGCGGGAACGGATTCGAGGTGTCTCTGCGGTGGTGTCCGCAGCCGGTCGTTGCTCATTCAACCCTGCCAGTCCAGCACCGCCACCAGCGGGTAGTGGTCCGAAGGGTAAAGTTCGCCCTGGCGGGCCCGGTCGATCCAGGCGTCCTGCACGCGGAAGTGGGCTGAGACCAGGATCCAGTCGATGGCGGTGGGCGGTGCGGCCCGGCCGAAGCCGTGGAAGGTGGCTGCGGCCGGATCGGACGGATGGACCGCGGCGTAGGCGTCCTGCAGCCGGTCGTCTGCAGTGAGCAGTTGATAGGCCGCGCTCCGTTTGTCCGCATTGAAGTCGCCGGTGAGCACCAGCGGCGTCTCCCGGCCCAGCTGGTCCAGCCAGTGGCCCAGGACCTGCGCGTTCATGTCAATGGCCGCGGGCTGGTAGTCGAAATGGGTGTTGGCGAACACCAGTTCCCGGCGGCTCTGCCGGCACCCGAGCCGCGCCCAGGTGAGGGTGCGCGGAAAGGCGGCCTCCGGGCTGCGGCTGCCGGGCACCTCCGGGGTGTCGCTCAGCCAGAACCAGCCCGCAGCGAGCAGGTCGAAGCGGCCGGAACGGAACACCAGGGGCGCCATTTCGAGTGCCGTGTCGCCCGGACCCAGGCGGTGCACGCCGAGGAACTGGCAGTCGGCCAGGCCGGCGCGGATGCAGGCCGCCTGGTCGTCGTCGCGGCACTCCTGCAGGCCGAGCAGGTCCGGGACAAAGGCGCGGATGCGGGCCAGCGCCAGGTGCCGGCGTCGCTCCCAGCGGTTGTCGCCGTCCGCTGCCAGGCCGTAGCGGAGGTTGCAGCTCATCACCCGGAGCATGAGCGCACCCGCCTCAAACCGCCTGGCGGGTGCTGCGGGCGAGCAGCCGCTCCACCCCGGCCACCTGCTCCGGCCGGCCCATATCCGGCAGCACACCCATGTTCACGCAGTCATAGAGACTCCACTCCGGCGTGGTTTCGGTGCGATAGGTCCAGAAGAACCAGCCGTGGCATTTCTCGAAGGTGAGCAGCTGGGCCGCGGCGTAGCCGCGCAGAGCCGCGGCCATCTGGAAGGCGTCCATGTTCTCGAGAGCGTGGTTGAACGGCCCCTCGGCCCACAGCGACACCACCTGCAGGTTCAGCCCCAGGCTCCACTCGCCGCAGTACACCTGGAAGCCGGAATCGCGCACGATCTCGTCCACCTCGGTGTGCCACTCGGTCACGGTCTTGCGGATGTGGCCGAAGATGTCCATGTCCAGGTCGTGGCGGTCAAAGCACTGGTAACGGTGGATGTCCAGGACCACGTTCGCGAACTCCGGTGCCTGCAGGAAGCCGGCGTACTCGCGGAAGCTGCGGAAGCCGTCGTGAAACACCACGCTCACCCGCTCGGCCGGGCAGTGACGGCGGATGCGCTCGTAGGCGGCCCGGGTGAACCGCTTGAGCAGGTCCGTGGGGATGTCCCAGCGCGGCTCGTTGAGCGCCTCGATCCCGTGCAGGGCCGGGTGGTCGGCGTAGCGCTCGGCAAGTCGTTCGAGCACGTCCAGGGTATGGCTGATGTAGGACTCGTTCGTGTGCCATTCGCACACCCCGAGGATGCCGCCGTTGTCAAAGCCGTTCTGGCAGCCCGGGGCGGCGTGCAGGTCGAGCACCACCCGCAACCCGAACTCGGCGGCCCACGCGAACACCTGGTCCAGCGATCTCCAGGCCGCCGACCACGAAGGGGTGGCGGGCCGAGCCGTAGCTGCGGTGGTAGGGGTAATCCGGGCCGAACAGCCAGTGGCCCACCGGCAGGCGCACCGCGTTGATGCCGGTGCGGGCCAGCCAGGCGAAGTCGTCGCGGGTGATGAAGGTCTGCCAGTGGTGATGCAGCCGCCGGGTGGCCTCATCAAGGCCCAGTTCGGCGCAGTAGGTGGTCTCGTCCGTGGCGGCCAGGCCCGCGAACAGGCTCGGGGTGATCCATTTTTCGAGCAGCAGCCAGCCGCCGAGGTTGACGCCGCGCAGCCGGTCGCCCGGCACGGGCAGGGTGGGAGTGGTCATGGGGGCCTCCTTGCGGGGTTACAGGGCCAGTTGGCGCGTGTGCAGGGCAGCACCGTCGGCCAAGTGGGTGATGGTGAGCAGGGTCGCCTCGGGCAGCTGTTCGCTGATCAGGCGGAGCATCTGCGCCTCGTCCTCCGGGTCCAGGGCGTCGAAGGCCTGCTGCAGGAAGATCCATTGCGGCCGGTTGAGTAACAGCCGCACCATGCCCAGCCGCTGCTGTTCGGCCACGGCCAGGATGTTGCCCCAGTTGCCGCGCAGATCGAGCTGGTCGATGAGCCGATCCAGCCCGGCCAGGCGCAGGGCCTGTTCGATCTGCTCCTGGGTGGAGACCCGGCGCGAGGTCGGGTAGCAGATGGCGTAGCGCAGGGTGCCGGCGGGCAGGTGCGGCCGCGGCGGCATGAAGAACATCCGCCCGGTGCTCGGCAGTTCGATCACCCCGCTGCCCCAGGGCCGGATGCCGGCAATGGCGCGGAACAGCCGGGCGCCGGTGAAGGTGTTGCCGGTGATGAGTACCCTCTCCCCCGGGAGGATCTCGGCGTTCAGGTCGCGGGTGAGCACCGTGCCGTCGTAGGCGGTCAGGCAGAGGTTGCGGAAGGCGAGTACGGGCCGGTCCGCGGTCTTCAGCTGGATCCACCGGTCCGGCTGGGCCAGTTGGGCGTCCACGGTCTCCAACGCGGTGAGCAGGCCGAGCACACGCTCCACCGAGGCGCGCCACTCGGCAATGGAACCCGCGCTGTGCACCGGCCAGGACAGGGCCGAGGCCATGTGCTGGAAGGCCTGGGCCGACTGCATGAGCGTGCCCAGGGTGATCCGGCCGAGGATGTAGCGGGGCGCGCAGACGAGCACCGGGAAGGCCATGGACAGCACTGAGTAGCCGGTGCCGAACATGAGGATGTTGCGCCAGGCTCGGGTCTGCACGTCGAAGACCAGTCGGATTTTGGTGAACAGTTCGCGGAACTGGTGCCGCTCGCAGCTCTCGGCGTGGATCAGGGCGATGGTCTGGCTGTTTTCCTGGGCCTCGACCAGGCTGGCGCGGAACTTGGCCTCCGCGGACTGGCGCTCGTTGGTGGCGCCGGTCAGGGGCAGGCTCACCAGCCAGCCGAGCCAGGAGGCGAGCGCCGAGTAGGCGATGGCGATCCACACCAGGTGGCCGTAGACCGGAAAGCTGACGAAGCCGAGATCGAGCGTGACCACCCCGGAGTGGGTCCACAGTACCCGGGTAAAGCCGACGAGCAGGAGCACGCTGTAGAAGAGCGAATGCGCCAGCGACACCGCCGACTCGGTGGCCACCCGGCAGTCCTCGGCGATGCGGCCGTCCGGGTTGTCGTGTTCGCCCGGCAGGTGGCTGATCAGGTAATGACGGCCGGAGTGCATCCACCGACCGAACACATGCTCGGTCAGCCAATCGCGCCAGGAGATGGTCAGGTTTCGCTTGACCACCAGGTGCCAGCCGGTGAGCGCCATGTCGGCGAAGAAGAGCAGCACGAGCAGGCCGGCCTGGCGGAGCAGACCGGGCATGGAATGCTGCTCCAGGGCGTTGAACAAGCCCGCGCTCCACTGGGTGATGAGCACGGCCATGACCATCTGCAGGACCGTGAGCGCCGCCAGTACCAGGGTGGTGAGGCGGATCTTCACTTTGTCGGCCGAGTTGAAGAACGCTCGGGTCAGCCGCAGGAAGGCGGGGAAAAAATGGTTCGATGCGGGCATGGGTGCAGGGGGCTGGGGTGGGGGAGGCGGGTCGGGCTGTCCCGGGCCTGACGGGCGGAAGGACGTCACGGCTGTTCCTGCGCCAGGGTGGGCAGGACCTCCAGGTGCCGGCGCACGGTGGCGCCGCTGAAGCCGTTCTCGCGGATCACCTCGCGGTAGAAAGCGGCGCTCGGTTTGGGCGTGCGCGCAAAGGTGGTGCGATCCACGGCCACCAAGCCGAAACGGGGCACGAACGAGGTCCACTCGTAGTTGTCCAGCAGCGACCAATGGAAGTAGCCGCGCACCTCCGCGCCCCCTGCCAGGGCCTCGTGCAGGGCCGAGAGGTGCAGGGCCAGGTAGACGATGCGAAAGCGGTCGTCGTCCGCGGCACAGCCGTTTTCGGTGATGTACACGGGCAGGTCGCAGAGCCGTTCCACCGCCGCGATCAGCCCCTCGGGGTACATCTCCTCCAGGTAGAAGGGCTGGGGGATGAGGCGGAGGCGCTTGTGGCGGAAGGGGAAGCCCTTGAGGTCGGCGCGGCGGCCGTCGATCAGCCGGCGGGTGTAGTAGTTGATCGCCCAGCAGTCGAGCGCGCCCTTGACCTCCGAATCGTATTCCGCGTCCGCGCCGGGGAAGACGAGTTCGCCGGTGCGCAGGGCGTGGAAGAAGAACTCGTTGGTGGTCCAGTCGGCCTGGGCGGTCAGGTGGAGGTCAAGCGGGTCGTGGCAGCGCCTGGGCATGTAGTGGACATAGGCGTGGGCGCTGCTCACCGGTGCGGCCGAGTACCGGCGGATCAGGTGATAGCCCAGGGCATGAATCCGCAGCATGGCGAAGCGGATGGCCGCGATCTCCGGGCCGGCGGCGAGTCCGCCCCAGTGGTTGAACTCGTTGATCACGTTCCAGCCGCTGACAGACTCGGCGATCTTTGGTACGAGGAAGCTGAGGTAGCGCTCGAAGTGGCTCCGGTTGTCTGGCCGGGCGAATCCGCCCAGCCGGTCGAACCAGAGCGGGTGGGTGAAGTGGTGCAGGGTGACGAACACGCGGATACCGCGGGCGGTGAGCCGGTCGAGCAGGTCGAGGTAGTGGTCAAGCGCGGCCTGGTCCCAGCGTCCCTGTTCCGGCTCGATCCGGCTCCACTCGATGGACATGCGGTAGCCCCGGTGGCCGAGCGCGGCGAGCAGGTCCACGTCCTCGCGGTAGCGGCGGTAGTGGTCGCAGGCCCGGCCCGAGGGTTCGCGCAACCGACCCTCGCTGTCCGGACCGGCACAATCCGGCTGCTGCTCGCGGTGCCAGGCCTGGCTGTGGATGTTGTCGCCCTCGATCTGGTGGCCGGCGGTGGCGCTGCCCCAGAGGAACCCCTCGGGGAAGCGGACGGCCGGAAGGCTGAACACATCGTACATGCTGGTTCTCCGGAAGAGCCGGGCGGGCCGGGGTCGCAATCGGCCCCGCACCGTCAGTACCTATAAAAAAAGGGCAGCGCAGTCAACCCCTTCGACCTGTTCCCGCCACTTTGCCGGTCCCCGGCGGGCCTGGCCGCATCGATTTCCCGGAGCCCCGCATGTCCTGGCCGATCCTCGCCCTGCTCTGCGCCCTCTGCCAGGCGCTCGCCGACGTGCTCACCCGCAAATTCCTCCCCCGCTACACCGCGGCCGAGGTGGTGCTGGTGCGCCTCGGCCTGACCGCAATCCTGCTCCTGCCGCTGGTGGCCGTCCAGCCGCCGGCACTGCCGGAACCCGCCTTCTGGGGCTGGGTCGGGCTGGCGCTGCCGCTGGAGTTGCTCGCCATGGTCCTCTATATGACCGCCATCCGCGTCAGTCCCCTGGCCCTGACCCTGCCGTACCTGGCCTTCACGCCGGTGTTCAGCGCGCTCTTCGGCTGGCTGTTGCTCGGTGAGCAGGTGTCGGCTCGCGGCCTGGTCGGGGTGCTGCTGGTGGTGATCGGCACCTGGGCGCTCAACCTGGAGCGCCCACAGGCCGGGCAGGCGCGCTCCTGGCTGGCGCCGCTCTCTGCCATCGGCCGGGAGCGGGGTTCGCGGCTCATGCTCGTTGTGGCCCTGATCTACAGCCTCACCTCGGTGCTCGGCAAGGGCGCGCTGCAGTACCTGCCCGCGACCGTCTTCGGACCCTTCTACTACCTCCTGCTCGGCCTGTTCACCGTAGCCTTTTTCAGCTGGCGGGAACCCTGGGCAATGCGCCGCCTGTGGCAGCCGTCGTGGCCGCACGGGCTCATCGCGGCCTTGTCGGCCGGCATGGTGCTCACGCACTTTCTCGCCATCGAGCAGGTGCAGGTGGCCTACATGATCGGGCTCAAGCGCACCAGCATCCTCTTCGGCATCCTGTTGGGCGCGCTCTGGCTGGGCGAGACCCGGCTGCTCCAGCACCTGCTGGCCGCCTGCCTGATGGTCTTGGGCGTGGTGTTGATCGTACTTTGAAGGCCGCAGCTTGGTTTTGACCAGTATTGGATAATTTTTCTCCCCATTTTATAGCCTGTAATTCTCCCTTTTCCTTTCGCCCTCCAAGGGGTTTACTCGCCTCAAGACTGCGCCTCGCCCCGGGCACAATTCTGCCGTTCGGGGCGAGTGCGCTCAAGTGTCCTTGTTTTCACACCCCGGGAGGATCTGCCATGGAAACGGAAAAGTATGTGGTGCTGCGCAGCAGGGAAATATCCGCGCCGCCCCGCGGCGATATGGGGGCCCGCGCCGGCGCCGCGCTCCCCGCCGGTCTGCGCCGGCAGGTGGTCAAGCTGGAGGAGGTCGAACTGACGAAGCGGGAGCGCAACGACCTGCGCCGCGACCCCAGCACCCGCGCCATCGCCCTGCCCATGCCCCTGCGGTTGATCGAACCGGTCCGGCGCGAGCCGGCCGCTGCCGCCGCGGGACCGGCCTGGGGGATCGGGGCGGTGCGCGCGCCGGAGTCGACCTACGACGGCAGCGGCATCATCGTGGCCGTGCTCGACACCGGTATCGACCCGAACCACCCGGCCTTTGCCGGCATGCAGCTGGTGCAGCGCAATTTTACCGAGGAGGGACCCAATGACCTGCACGGCCACGGCAGCCACTGCGCCGGCACCATCTTCGGTCAGGATGTGCAGGGCATCCGCATCGGCGTGGCCCGCAAGATCAAACGCGCCCTCATCGGCAAGGTGCTGGGCGAGGGCGGCGGCTCGTCGGCCACCCTGGCCCGGGCCATTCACTGGGCCCTGGAGGAAGGCGCGCACGTCATCTCCATGTCGCTGGGCATCGATTTTCCCGGCTACGTGGACTGGCTGGTGAACACCCGCAACATGCAGGTGGCGCCGGCCACCTCGCTCACCCTGGAGGAGTACCGCGCCAACGTCAACCTGTTCACCGAACTGGCCCGCTTCGTGGCCGCCTACGAGGTGTTCGGCCAGGGTACTCTGATCGTCGCGGCCAGCGGCAACGAGAGTGACCGGCCGAAGTTCGAGATTGCCGTGGCCCCGCCGGCCGCGGCCACCGGCATCGTCGCGGTCAGCGCCTTGGAGCAGACCCCGCAGGGGTTGCGGGTGGCGGATTTTGCCAACAACCAGGCGGACATCGCCGCCCCGGGGGTGGACATCGTCTCGGCCGAGGCGGGCACCAGTGGCCTGGTGAGCATGAGCGGCACGAGCATGGCCACGCCGCACGTGGCCGGCGTCGCCGCCCTGTGGGCGCAGCGGCAGATGGAGATGACCGGCCGGGTCGAGCACCTGAGCATGCTGGCGCAGCTGGTGGCCAGCGGCACCCGGGAAGGGCTCGTTGCCGACAGTGAGGAGGACGACGTGGGCACGGGCCTGGTGCAGGCGCCGCTGACCTGAGCAGTATTGAGCCGGGGCGGGAAGGGAAGGGGGAGATCCGCCACGGTTGCCGGGGCGGAGGCGGGTGTCCGCAGGGGGACGGGGTCAGGCGAGCTGTCGTTGCGGGCGCGTTCCGCCCTTCTTCTTTTCCGGCAGGGCCAGCGGCGCGGCGGCGGGTTCGATGGGCGCGGGCAGGTCGGCCTGGCCCTGGCGCAGGGCGGAGGAGCGGTTCTTCTCCTGGCGGAGGCGCAGCAGGTAGCCGCCCATGGCCCCGCCCGCCGTGGTCAGGGTGAGCAGCCCCAGGGTCATGAACTGGGTGAGCAGCAGAGCGCCGCCGATGGCCGCCAGTCCGGCGAACGCGGCCCCGACCTTGACAGTGGCCCGGGTCGAGGTGCGCTGCACGGCCTGCAGGGTTTCCTTGTGCGCCTGCTGCAGGACCCTGGCCTTGGCCCGCTCGGCCTGCATGCGGATGGCCTCGCGTTCGCGGGCATGATCCTCCTGCAGGCGGCTGATGGCGTCCTTGCGCTGGTGGGCCGCCACCGCGCCGAACCAGCAGGCGGTGAGCAGACCGACAACGAGCACCGGCGCGGCCAGCCGCAGCCAGCTCCAGATCGCCGACTGCACGGGGTCCACGGGAAAGATCAGGACCAACCCCACGGTGATGATCTGCACAAGCACAATGCCGGGGAAAAACTTGAGCATGGCGAGTATCCTCTTCTTCTCTCGAATGGGAATTTCGATCCGGCCGGCCGCGCCGGCCTGCTGGCGGACAAGGGCGACTGAGCCGCGCCGGTGAAACGGCCTATTCAACCACAGAAACTCCGCAAAGCCAAGGGGCAGAATGACATCCGGGTGCCGGGCCGGCCCGGTCCGGTGGGCGGTTCGCCGTCGGTTCTCCTGGCCGGGTGGCCGTCATCCCGTTTTTTTTAGAAAAAAACGGTCTGTTGCGGACCATTATTCAACCAGCGCGTCGGCCGGGTTGCGCCCCTGCCGCGCCGCCAACCAGTGGAGGGAAAGCTATGCCAGTGGGAGAAATCTGTAACCGGGAAGTGGTGGTTGCCGAACGGACAACCACCATCGTCGAGGCGGCCCGGCTCATGCGCCGCTACCATGTGGGCGACCTGGTGGTGGTGGACGAGGTCCAGGGCAGGCGGGTGCCGGTGGGCATGGTCACGGACCGGGATCTGGTGGTCGATGTGATCGCCCGCGAGCAGCCGTTTGCGAGTTGTACGGTGAGCGCCGTCATGAGCGCCACGGTGGTGTGTGTGCCGGAAACAGCCGGCGTGATCGAGGCCATCCAGCTGATGCGCAGCCACGGTGTGCGCCGCGTGCCGGTGGTGGATGCAGGCGGCGCCCTGGTCGGCATCCTGGCCGCCGACGACCTGCTCGACCTGCTCGCCGAGGAACTGTCGGCGCTCGCCCGCATCGCCCCGCGCGGTCAGGAGCGCGAGGTGCGCTCCCGCTTGCCCTGACACGGCTGGAGGCGGTCAAGGCCGCGGGACACCGGCCGGGCCGCGCAAATTGCGTTGCGCTCGCCGGTCAGTCGGGTAGAGTACCACAGGAACGCGGGGCCGTCGGCCCTGCTGTTCGTTCCAGCACCCCAACAGTTGAAGGAGAACATGCATGAAAAGTCTCAAAGGCACGCAAACCGAAAAAAACATCCTCACCGCCTTTGCCGGCGAATCCCAGGCCCGCAACCGCTACACCTATTTCGCCAGCCAGGCGAAGAAAGAAGGGTTCGTGCAGATCTCCGCACATCTTCGAGGAGACCGCCAACCAGGAGAAGGAGCACGCCAAGCGGCTGTTCAAGCTGCTCGAGGGCGGCGAGGTCGAGATCACCGCGAGCTTCCCGGCCGGCGTGATCGGCACCACGGTGGAGAACCTCGGCCGAGGCGGCCGGCGGCGAGCACTACGAGCAGACCAACATGTACCCGGACTTCGCCAAGACCGCCGAGGAGGAAGGCTTCCGGGCGATCGCCGCGATCTTCCGAGGCCATCGCCGTGGCCGAGAAGCAGCACGAGAAGCGCTACCTGGACCTGAAGGCCAACATCGAGACCGGCCGGGTCTTCAAGCGCGACGCGAAGGTCACCTGGCGCTGCCGCAACTGCGGCTACCTGCACACCGGCAACGACGCGCCGGATCGGTGCCCGGCCTGCGACCACCCGCAGGCGCATTTCGAGCTGCTCGGCGAAAATTACTGAGCCCCGATTCTCATTCGTGCTGTTGGCCCCGGCGGCTTGGCCCCGGGGCCTTTTTTTTCGCCCGCGCCCCAGGCCGGAGCCCGGTCCGGGAGCAGCCGCAGGCCATGTTTACTGAAAACTTACTGGTCAGGCAGGCACCGCCTGAGTGAGACTGTTTCAGAAGGTTCCGGTCGGCTGGCCGGTGCTGAAGAGGACCAGAAACGCAAAGGAGAACGGCAGTGAGAGAGGAAGGTCACGGGCGCACGGGCCCGGGCGAGGCACGGTTCGCCCACGCAAGCGGCGAACAACCCTTCGGCCCGGACCCGGAGCACTTTACCGACGGCTTCTTCACCTGTGATGCGGACTGGCGGGTGGTCGCGGTCAACGCTGCCGCCGAGCGGGTGCTCGGTCTGCGGCGGGAGGAGCTGATCGGCCGTGACCACACCGAGGTGTTTCCCGATGCCCTCCGGACCTGTGTGGTCGAGGGCTGCCACCGCCTTGAGGACGGCCAGCCCCACGCCTGCGAACAGTTCCACGCGCCGTCGGGCCGCTGGCTGCAGCAGCGCTGTTTTCCCCGCCGGGGCGGCGGCATGTTCTGCTACTTCCTCGACATCACCGACCGCAAGCGGGCCGAGGAGGCCTTAGGGGCGAGCGAGGAGCGCTATCGCTCCCTGGTGGAGACCACCAGCGACCTCATCTGGGAGGTGGACGCCGAAGGACGCTACACCTTTCTCAGCCGGAAATGCGAGGAAATGTGCGGCTATCCGGCCGAGCGGCTCCTCGGCCGCACGCCGCTCGACCTGCTGCCCGACGACTGTGCGGACGAACTCCGCCGACGGGTCGAGGCAGTGATCGTCGACCGCCAGCCGTTCGCCGCGCTGGAGGTGCCGCTGGTGCACCCCGACGGCCGGCAGCGCATCATCGAGGTCAGCGGCGTGCCGATCTTCGCTGCGGACGGCCGCTTTCAGGGGCTGCGCGGCATCAGCCGGGACGTGACCGAACGCAAGCGGGTCGAGGCGGAACGGCAGCGACTGCAGCACCAACTCCTCCACAGCCAGAAGATGGAGTCCATCGGCCGGCTGGCCGGGGGCGTGGCGCACGATTTCAACAACATGCTGAGTGTCATCCTCGGCTATGCGGAGATCGCCCTGGACAAGGTGCCGGCCGACTCCTCCCTGCACGCCGATCTCACGGAGATCGCCAACGCCGCCACCCGCTCCGCCGAGATCACCCGCCAGGTACTCGCCTTTGCCCGGCGGGAGGCGGTCAACCCGCAGGTGCTCGATCTGAACCGCAGTGTGGACGCCACCCTGAAGATGCTCGGCCGCCTCATCGGCGAGGACATCGACCTGGTCTGGCAGCCCGGCCAGCAGGTCTGGCCGGTGCGCATGGACCCCTCGCAGCTCGACCAGATCCTCGCCAACCTCTGTGTCAACGCCCGTGACGCCATCACCGGCCCCGGCCGGATCACCATCGCCACCGAATCCATCGGCCTGGACCGACCCTACCCGGCCATCCGCTCCGACTGCCCGCCCGGCAATTTCGTGCTGCTCAGCGTCGCCGACAACGGCTCCGGCATGGACGAGGCGACCCGCGACCGGCTGTTCGAGCCCTTCTACACCACCAAGGGCACGGGTGCGGGCACCGGCCTGGGACTGGCCACGGTGTTTGCCATCGTCCGTCAGAACAACGGCTGCATCGATGTCGACACCGCGCCGGGAGAGGGCACCACGGTGCGCATCTTCCTGCCGCGTCATCAGGGCGAGCGCGAATCCGTCCCTGCCGACATCCCCACCGGCCCACCCCGCGGCGACCGGGAAACCGTGCTCGTCGTCGACGATGAACCCTCCATCCTCAAGTTGGCCGGCGCGCATGCTCGGCGAACTCGGCTACCGCGTGCTCACCGCCTCCTTGCCGGGCGAGGCGGTGGAACTGGCCCGGCAACACGGGGCCAACATCGACGTGCTGCTCACCGACGTGGTCATGCCGGAGATGAACGGCCACGACCTGATCGCCCGGCTGCGCGCGCTCTCCCCGAACCTGGGGCTCGTGTACATGTCCGGCTACGCCCCCCACCTGCTCGACCACCTGATCGTCCTCGACAACGGTTCGCCGTTTCTGCGCAAGCCGTTTTCCAGCAAAGACCTCGCCGTCAAAATCCGCCAGGCCCTGACCGACCGCTGATCGGCGGCACCGTGGCCGGCCGCTATCCCTTCTCCGACCTGCTCACCGCGCTTGTCGCCATGGACGCCGGGGTAGACCTGCACGCCGGCGGCCGCATCGCTCTTACCGACCTGCTCAACGGAGAACCCCGCCGCGACATCGTCGTCCGGGTCCTGCTGCCGCGGGATGACAGGACTGCGGCCTTTGTCGAACCTGCGCCGCAGCGCCACCGATTTTCCCCTGCTCAACGCGGCCGTGGCCCGCTGTGCGGACGGGTTCCGGGTGGTGGTCGGCAGCCGCCCCGGCCGGGCGCGGCGCAGCCCTACGGCGGAAACCCATCTCGCCGACCGCGGCCTGGATCCGGCCACCTCGGCCGAGGCCGGCCGCCTGGCCGCCGCGGAACTTCCTTTTGGCGACAACCCGCGCGGCAGTGGCGCCTACCGGCAGAGTGTGTGCCCGGTGCTCGTCCAGCGCGCCCTCCTGGAGGTGCTCCATGCAGGTTGACACCCGCATCAACGGCTGCCCGGTCACTCTCGGCTGCGCGGCCGGCGAATTCCTAACCACCACCCTACGCCGCTTGGGCTACTTGAGTGTCAAACAGGGCTGCGACACAGGATCGTGCGGGCTGTGCACGGTCTGGCTGGACGGCCGGCCAGTGCTCTCCTGCTGCACCCTGACCGCGCGGGTAGCCGGCCGGGAGATCACCACCATCGAGGGCGTGGCCGAGGAGGCGGCAGCCTTTGCCCGCTGCATGGCGGCCGAGGGCGCGGAGCAGTGCGGCTTCTGCACCCCGGGCCTGACAATGACCGTGCTCGCCCTGCGCCGCGAACTCGAGGCGCCCGACGAGGAGGCCATCAACCGCTACCTGGCCGGCAACCTCTGCCGCTGCTCCGGCTACGCCGGCCAACTGCGAGCCATCAAAACCTTCCTGGGGGTGGGCTGATGCGACACGTCGGCAAACCGGTCGCCAAGATCGACGCACTGGCCCTGGTCACCGGTCGGCCGGTGTACACCAGCGACCTGGACCTGAACGACCACGCCCTGGTGGTCCACTTGCTGCGCAGCCCGCACGCCTCGGCCCGCATCCGCTCGATCGACACCGACGCGGCGCGCAGCCTGCCCGGGGTGGCCTGCGTGCTCACCCACGCGGAGGTGCCTGCTACCCGATCCACCCTGGCCGGGCAGAGTTTTCCCGAACCCTCGCCCTATGACCGGCGCATCCTGGACGACCGGGTGCGCTACGTGGGCGACCCGGTGGCCATCGTTGCCGCACAGGACGAGGCCACCGCCCGCGCGGCGCTCGCCCTGATCCGGGTGGACTGGGAGGTGCTCACCCCGGTGCTCGACCCGGAAACCGCCCTGGACAACGTGAACCGGGTGCACACTGAGCAGCCCTTCACCCACGCGGACATCGGCACGGACGCGGCCCGCAACATCGCCGCCGCCTTCAGCACCGGCTGGGGCGAGGTGGAGAGCGAATTGGCCGCAAGCGCGGTGGTCATCGAGCGGAGCTACACCACCCAGGCCCAGGCCCACGCCATGATGGAAACCCACCGGGCCACCACCTCGCTGGATGCGGCCGGCCGGCTGCAGGTGATGACCTCCACCCAGGTTCCCTTCCACGTGCGCCGTCACCTGGCCCGCCTGCTCGGCCTGCCCGCAAGCCGCATCCGGGTGCTCAAGCCCCGGGTGGGCGGCGGCTTCGGCGGCAAGCAGACCGCCTCAATGGAGATGTACCCGGCCATCGTCACCCTGAAAACCGGCCGACCGGCGCGGCTCGTCTACCGGCGCAGCGAGACCTTTGCCTGCACCACCACCCGCCACGCCATGCGCCTGACCGTGCGGCTCGGCGCGGACCGGGACGGCACGCTGCGTGCCGTGGACATCCGCTGCCTGTCGGACACCGGCGCCTACGGCGAGCACGCCTTCACCGTGTTCACGGCGGTCAGCCAGAAGACCCTGCCGCTCTACGGCCGGGCCCGGGCCTGCGGCTACCACGGCCACGCGGTCTACACCAACCGCACCCCGGCCGGGGCCTTGCGCGGCTACGGCGCCACCCAGGGCGCCTTCGCCCAGGAGTCGGCCATGAACGAGCTGGCCGCGAAACTGGGCCTGGACCCCATCGAGCTGCGCCTGCAGAACCTGATCGAGGCGGGCGAAGCCAGCCCGCTGCTGGCCGGCTCCACCGCCGGCCGCCCGGTGGTGCTCGCCTCAAGCTCGCTGCGCCGTTGCATCGCCCGCGGCCGCGAGCTGATCGGCTGGGAGCGGAAATTTCCGCGGGTGCGCATCGATGCGGACCGGGTACGCGGCTGTGGCATGGCGGTGAGCATGCAGGGCTCGGGTATTGCCGGGGTGGACACCGCCTCGGTGCTGCTCAAGCTGAACGACGACGGCTGGTTCACCCTCAGCCACGCGGCCACGGACATGGGCCAAGGCTCGGACACGGTGCTGGCGCAGATCGCCGCGGAGGCGCTCGAGGTGGACCTGGAACGGATCGTGGTCGCCAGTTTCGACCTGGACACCCTGCCCTATGACGGCGGCGCCTATGCCTCGAGCGGCGCCTACGTGACCGGCCGGGCGACTCTGCAGGCGGCCGGCGACATAGTGCGGCAGGTGCGGGCTGCCGCGGCCGGCATGCTGGGGGTGCATGCGGACGAGGTGCGGTATGCGGCGGGGATCTGCACCGCCGCGGACGGGCGGGAGGTGGGACTGGGGGCGCTGGCCCGGCGGCTGGCCTCCTTTGCCGGCCGGGGCCAGCTGGTGAGCGTGGGCACCTTCGGTTCCGCCACCTCGCCGCCGCCGTTCATGGCCGGGTTCGCCGAGGTGGAGGTGGACCTGCGCACCGGCGCGGTCCGCCTGATCGATTTCGTGGCCGTGGCCGACTGCGGCTGGGTGCTCAACCCCAACCTGGCCCGCCTGCAGGCCGAGGGCGGGGTGGTCATGGGCATCGGTCTGGCCCTCTGCGAGGAGGTGCGCGAGAACGCGCGTGGGGCCCTGACCACGGATTCCTTCCTGGAATACCGCATCCCCAGCCGGCTGGACGTGCCGCCGGTGCGGGTCGAGTTCGTGGAGAGCGAGGAACCCACCGGCCCGTTCGGGGCCAAGTCCATCGGCGAGATCGGCTGCAACACCCCGGCCCCGGCCATTGCCGCGGCCGTGGCCAACGCCGTGGGCGTGCACTGCCGCCGCCTGCCGATCACCGCCGAGCAGGTGTTCCGGGCCCTGCACAGCGCCCGGACGCAGGGGGATTGAAGGGGCCGGTCAGCCGGCCAAGCGGTCGAGTTCTTTGACCAGGTCCGGCCGGTGCGCGTCCAGGCCGCGGGCGCGCAGGGCCGCGGCCAGGGCCAGGGGCAGGTTGATGGCCCGGTTGCGACCCAGCCGCTCGTGGTAGAGACGCCGGTAGTCGGCGGGCACGCGCAGGGACCAGTTGTCCGGGCTGACCACGCCTGGGCGGTTGTACAGCTCGCGCATGCCCAGCAGGTCGGTGAAGAAGACCAGCACGTTTCCGGCCGGGCCGACGAACAGGTCCGCGGCCCCGGCCTGGACGAGGGCACCCGCGTCCGCGGCCGTGCGCGCGGCCCAAGCGTCACGTTCGGCCGGATCCGGCACCAGCCGGGTGGCCAGGTAGTCGGCCTGGGCGCGCGCCGTGCCCTCGGCCTGCCACCGGTCAACCAGGTGCCACACCGGCGGGGTGTCGTGGTTGCCGAGCATGATCCAGTCCTCGGCGCGGGCGTTCTCGCCGCGGTACACGTCCGTGGGGTCGGTCAGGTCCGCCTTCTGGGTGATGCGGAAGCGGCCCAGGCCGTGTTCGGCCAGGACCCGCTGGATGGGGTAGGGCTGGGTGCTGAGGATCTCGCAGGCAATGGCGCGGATGTCGCGGCCCTGCGCCCGGGCCGCCTGCAGGACGGCCGTGAGCAGCAGGCCGTAGCGAGCGCACCTGGGCCGCGTCCAGCTCGCGCACCCAGTGGTCGTCGTGGCGCGGCCGGGTGCGGTCCAGCTGGTCGGGCCGAACAATGGCGTAGCGGGCCAGCTCCCTGTGATCGGCCAGGTCCGGGGCGGCGAACAGGCGCGCGCCCTGCTGCACCGCGGTGAGCGGGTCCGGCTGGTCGGCCCGGTAGACCCAGGGGCAGATGAGGCCGTGCGGGTGGTCGATGCGCAGCCCGTCGTAGGCGCCAAGCATCCGCTCGACCCGCCGGACGAGGAAGCGGAGCGCCGGGCCGGGGTTGCCGGCCGCGTCCAGGTATTGGCCCGGGTCGAGCAGCGGGTAGTTCCACGGCTGCCCCTCCGGGTTGGTGCGGCTGGGCGGTGCGCCGAGCAGGTAGTTCGGCAGCAGGAAGGAGCGGGCGAACCAGGCGTCCGCCCCGGAAAAGCCGATCTGCAGATCCCCGAACAGCTCGAGCCCGACCTCGCGGGCAAAGTGCCGCAGGGCCCGGTGCTGTCGGTCGAGGAGAAACTGGGTGCAGGCGTAGGCGGCAAGTGGCTCGCGGTAGAGGGCAATGAGCTGGGCCCGCCGGGCTGCGGCCCGCTCCTCCTCGCCCGGCAGCGGCGCCCACAACCGCCGGTCGAGTTCCGCCCGGGGTCCGGTCCAATCCTGCCAGCCGCGCTCGCCGTACATTCGGCAGAGGAGCGCGTAGAGCCCATCCCCCACCAGCCAGTCCGCCTCGTCCCGCTCGAAGCGGGCGAACGCCGCGGCCAGTTCGGTCTGTTTCCCCTGCGCCTGTACGGCGCGAAATCGCGTCCAGATCTCCGCCTCGACCCGGGCAAAAGTCTGCCAGGCGCGTGCCTGGTCGACCCGGCCGCTGTCCCCAGCCGCCCCGGTCAGTCTCGGCCAGGGTCGCTGCGGAGAGCAGCCCCTGCTCGCCCAGCCCGGCCAGGTCCAGGGAGAGCGGGTTGCGCGAGAACTGGGTGGCGTCGTAGGGCGACGCGTTCACCGGCGAGGTCATGCCCTGGGGGCCGAGCTGCACGCCGGTGAAGCCAAGGGACCGGGCAAAGGCGAGGAAGTCCCGGGCCGCGCCGCCGTAGGGCGAGCCCCGGCCGATGTCCCCGTCCGCTGCAGCCGGGAAGGCCGGGTCGTGGATGCCGAGCAGCAGTCGGCGCACGCCGAGCAGCTGCAGGCTGTCGCTGATCGCCGTGGGCGGGACGGCGGTCCCGTTCCGGGCGCTCATGCCGCCCCCATGCCGGGTTCCTGCTGCAGTTCGAGCAGACCCTCCAGGGGGATGGGCAGCCAGTCGGGCCGGTTGTCCAGCTCGTAGCGGATCTCGTAGAAGGCCTTGTCGAGGAGGAAGGCCCCGAGCAGCAGGCGCAGGTGTGCCTCCCGTTTGGGCAGGAAGGAGGCGCCGGCGGCCTGCTCCAGATAGCTGCCCAGGAAGGCGGCCCGCGCCCATTCCGACCAGGCGCGCAGGCCGGTGGTCAGGGATCGGGCTGCCTCCGCGTCCAGGTCCGGCTGCTGGAGGCGCACGTGCAGGGCCGCATAGGCGATTGAACGGAGCATGCCGGCCACGTCCTTGAGCGGCGAATGCTTGTCCTGTCGCCGGGCAAGCGGCACGAGCGGCTCGCCCTCGAAGTCGAGCAGTACCCAGTCCGTGCCGCGGCGCAGCACCTGGCCCAGGTGATAGTCGCCGTGACAACGGATGCGCGTGGCCCGGCTGCGCATGGCGGCCAGGTCGTGGAACCGGCTGGTGAACCGGTCACCGCCGGCCAGCACCCGGTGCACCTGCTCCTGGATGGCCGGCCCCAGGTGCTGCAGGCCGGCGGCAAGGCCTTCGAGCGCGGCCCTGGCCCGTTCCGTGCAGCCGTCGGCCAGATTGACGAGATAGGCCCGGTCGAGGGGTTCCGGCTTGAAGGCCGGGGTGCGCCGGTCACTGGCGAGCGCCAGGTGCAGTTCGGCGGTGCGCGCGCCCAGGGCGGCAAAGGCGGCAAGGTCGTCGCCGCACCAGGCGGGCGCCTCGATGGTCGGCCAGGCGGCTGCGGCGGTGAACAGGTCCATGCCGGCGAACGGTCGCCACTGCGCCTCGGGTTGCTCGTGACGGGCCGCGGCAAAGGCTGCGGCCGAGTCGAGGGCGAACTGCCAGCCGTCACCGTCGCTGGCCAGGTAGGGCTGGAGCATGGCCAGGGCCGCGGTGCGGCCGTCGCGCTCCAGCCGGATGCCGCCGGCCACCGGCGCCAGCGCCGTGAACCCGGTGTGTTCGGTCAGGTGCAGGCTCACCGCGAAGTCCGGGTTCTCGCCGTCCTCGATGCGCCGGAAGAGCTTGATCAGCGCCTGCTCGTTGAGCACCACCGAGCTGTTGCTCTGTTCGAGCCCGAGAAAGCGCACCGCATTCCAGGTGGTGTCGCCCGGGAACACCCGGTCAAAGGCGCGGGTGGCAAAGGCCTCGACCGTGTTGTTCTTTTGGGTGAGGAAGCTGCGGCCCTCGGCCATGGCGTCGAACAGCAGGCGGCAGGCCACCCGGTCGGCCAGGGCGTCGATGAACAGCCCCTCGCCCGCGGGGCGTCTTGAAGCGGGCGAGGATGGCCTCCGGCGTGTGCGCGCAGAAGTGGTCGGCCGCCCCGCCGGTGACGATCTTCAGGGGCAGGGTGTAGTCCTCCGGCTCGCCCTCGGCGCAGCGCACCTGCAGGACCACGAGGAAAAAGCCGCCGCCCATCTTGGCCCAGTCGGTCAGACCGACACCGGTGATGGTCCGCGTCTTGGCGCGGAACCAGCGTTGCCGGGGCAGCCAGACGGGCAGCACCTCGTTTTCGAGCACATGCCGGAAGGCGCCCTCGAGCGTGCCGGTCCAGTTCTCCTCGATGCTGAGCAGAGGCGCCTGGCAGACGCCGTCCGTGCAGGCCGATGCCCCGGGCAATGGACTCGGCCGGCGGCTCCAGCCGGAACCAGTAGAAGGAGTGCGGCCCCAGGGTGAGGAAGTAGGGCAGTTCGCCGATGGGCGGGAACTCGGTGCGGCCGATCATCTCGACCGGCACCCAGCCCCGGAACTCGCGCAGGTCCAGTTCCACCGGCTGGGCGAAGCGCGACAGGTTGGCCACCACCAGCAGCACGTCCGCCCGCCAGCGCCGCAGGTAGGCGAGCACCTTGCGGTTCTCCGGCCGCAGGAACTCGATCGTGCCCCGGCCGAAGACCTTGTGCTGGCGGCGCAGCGCGATCATGCCGCTTCATCCAGTGCAGCAGCGACGACGGGTCGCGCTGCTGGGCCTCGACGTTGATGGCCGTCGTAGCCGTAGACCGGGTCCGATGATCACCGGCAGGTAGAGCGCTGGCCGGGTCGGCCGGCGAGAAGCCGGCGTTGCGGTCCGCCGCTCCACTGCATGGGCGTGCGCACGCCGTTGCGGTCGCCGAGGTAGATGTTGTCGCCCATGCCGATCTCGTCGCCGTAGTAGAGGATCGGCGTGCCGGGCAGCGAGAAGAGCAGGCTGTTCAGCAGCTCGATCCGCCGCCGGCGAGTTGTTCGACCAGCGGCGCCAGCCGCCGGCGGATGCCGACGTTGATGCGCATCCGCGGGTCGCGGGCGTAGTCGCGGTACATGTAGTCGCGCTCCTCGTCGGTGACCATCTCCAGGGTGAGCTCGTCGTGGTTGCGCAGGAAGATGCCCCACTGGCAGCTGTCCGGGATCGCCGGCGTCTGCTCGAGGATGTCGGTGATCGGGCTTGCGGTCCTCCATGCCGCAGCGCCATGAAGATGCGCGGCATGAGCGGGAAGTGGAAGGCCATGTGGCACTCGTCGCCGTCGCCGAAGTAGGCGGCCGCGTCCTCGGGCCACTGGTTGGCCTCGGCCAGCAGCATGCGGTCCGCGTAGCTGTCGTCCATCTGCGCGCGCGGATCTCGCGGATGACGGCGTGGGTCTCGGGCAGGTTTTCGCAGTTGGTGCCCTCGCGCTCGCACAGGTAGGGGACGGCGTCCAGGCGGAGGCCGTCGACGCCCATGTCGAGCCAGAAGTCGCATGACGCGTTCAGCATCTCCTCGACGCACCTGCGGGTTGTCGAAGTTCAGGTCCGGCTGGTGGCTGAAGAAGCGGTGCCAGTAGTAGGCCTTGGCCACCGGGTCCCAGGTCCAGTTGGAGGTCTCGGTGTCGGTGAAGATGATGCGCGTCGTCCGGGAACTTGGTCGTCGGTGTCGCTCCACACGTAGAAGTCGCGTGCGCCGCGGACCCGGGCTTGGCCCGGCGGGCCGCCTGGAACCAGGGGTGCTGGTCCGAGGTGTGGTTGATCACCAGCTCGGTGATCACCCTGAGGCCGCGGTCGTGGGCCTCGCGCAGGAACTGGCGGAAGTCGCGCAGGGTGCCGTAGTCGGGGTGGACGCCCCGGTAGTCGGCGATGTCGTAGCCGTCGTCCTTCAGCGGCGAGGGGTAGAAGGGCAGCAGCCAGATGGCGGTGACGCCCAGGTCCTGGAGGTAGTCGAGCTTCTCGATCAGCCCGCGGAAATCGCCGATGCCGTCGCCGTTGCCGTCGCAGAAGGCCTTGACGTGCAGTTCGTAGATGATGGCGTCCTTGTACCAGAGCGGATCGGAGCCGTTGTTGTTGGCCATGGTGCTGTTCCTCGCAAAAAGGCGGCGGCCGGCCCTGGGACCGGTCGCCGGGTGAAGGCTGATGACGATGGATGCGTTCGTCCGCGGCCCGGGCCACGGGCAGGCGTTAGAGTTCGGACGGGTCCGGCTGGGGCACGAAGAACTCGACCCGCGGGAACTGGCTCAGATCCTTGTGCACGCCGGCGCTGAGAAAGCCGTTCACCCAGCGGAAGATGTCGTACTTGTGGATGGAGCGGCGCATCTTCTCCATGCGGCGGTGGCGTTCGTCCGCCTCCATGGTGCAGGCCCGGTGGATGGCGTCGGCCACGCCCTCGATGTCGTACGGGTTGACGAGCAGGGCGCCGCTCTGCAGTTGGGCCGCGGCCCCGGCGAACTCGCTGAGGATGAGCACGCCGTTGTTCTCGATGGAACAGGCGCAGAACTCCTTGGCCACCAGGTTCATGCCGTCCTTGAGCGGGGTGATCAGGGCGACCTCGCAGGTGCGGTAGTAGGCGAGCAGCTCCACCCGGCTGAGCGAGCGGTAGATGTAGTGGATCGGCGTCCAGCCCACCTCGGTGAAGCGGCCGTTGATCTCGCCCACCAGCCGCTCGATCTCGCGCTTGAGCGCCTCGTACTCGGGCACATCCTCGCGGCTCGGGACCACCACCTGGACGAGGGAGACGTTGCGGCGCAGCTCCGGGTAGCGGTCCAGGGCGTTGGCAAAGGCCTTGAGCCGCAGTGGGGATGCCCTTGGTGTAGTCGAGCCGGTCCACGCCGAGGAGCAGCTGGCGTTCGGGCAGGTTGGCGTGCACGATCCAGGCCTGGTCCTCGACCTCGCGGCTGGCGGCGGTCTTGGCGAACTGCTTGAAATCGATGCTGATCGGGAAGGTGCCGACCAGCACCTCGCGCTCCGGGGTGAAGCAGCGGCTCAGCCGCCCCTGGCCGGTGACGCGCGCGCATCGGGCTTGAGCATGCGCACGCAGTCCATGAAGTTGCGGCGGTCGCGCACGGTCTGGAAACCGACCAGGTCGTACTGGAGCAGGGCATCGAGGATCTGGAACCGCCAGGGCAGGCGGATGAAGCCGTCCAGGGGCGGGAAGGGGATGTGCAGGAAAAAGCCGGTCTGCCGCCTGACGCTCCATGCGCTTGAGGCAGTCGGCCACCAGGATGAGCTGGTAGTCGTGCACCCAGACGTAGTCCTCCTCCTCGGTGGTATTGTCGGCGACCACCCGGGCGAACTTCTCGTTCACCTGGTCGTACACCTGCCAGTAGGCGGGATCGAAGTTGCAGCGCGAGGGCAGGTCGTGGAACAGCGGCCAGAGGATCTCGTTGGAGAAACCGAAGTAGTATTTTTCGATCTCCTCCTCGCTCAGTTCCACCGGCACCAGGTCGTAGCCGGTGACGCGCGACCCCCGGCCGAGCAGCTCGCCCAGCGCCTCCTGGTCGAGCACGTCCTGCAGGCTCGAACCGAGCCAGCCGATCCACTGGCCGCCGCGGTCGCGCAGCACCGGGCCAAGGGCGGTGACCAGCCCGCCGCTGCCGGGTTTGATGGTGTACTGGCCACTCTCGTCCCGGTCGACGACAATGGCCAGCCGGTTCGAGACCACGGTGAGTCGGGTTGTTTCCATGGCTTACCTCCGAGGAATGTTGGTGTGGGCGACCCAGGCGCGCAGGAATTCGACCACGGCCTGGCAGTCGGGCAGGAAGCCCCGGGCCGCGGTGGGCCAGCGGTCATCGCCCACCTTGATGGGAATGCCGCAGCCGCGCAGCACGGCAAAGGCGTCCTCGTCGGTGTCGTCGTCGCCCAGGTACACGGGCAGCACCGTGTCCGGCTGACGGGCGAGCAGCTCCAACAGGGCCGTGCCCTTGTCGCGGCCGGCGCAGCGGATCTCGACGCCGCCGTTGAAGCGGCGGCATTCCAGGCCGAAGTCCGGGGCGCGCGCGGCCCATTCGCCGGCCACCTCCTCTTCCATGGCCACGGCCAGGGCCGGGTCCAGGCCGCGGGTGTGCAGGGCCACCGAGGCCACCTTGATCTCGATCTTGTGGGCGTAGTCGCGGCCGAGCAGGCTGGTGCGCACCTCGAGCAGGCCGCGGGCCTGGGCCGCGGTGGGCTGGCGGACCACGCAGTCGCCCCCCGCCGGGCAGAACTCGAAGCCGTGGCTGCCGACTACGGTCACCGGCGGGTGGTCGAGCAGGGCAAGCACCTCGGCCACCGGTCGACCGGAGATGATGGCCACCTGGGTGCGGCCGTCAGCGGCCAGTTCGCGGATCAGCTCGGCCGCGCCGGGCAGGGGCCGGGCCTGCATGGGATCGACTGCGAACGGGGCCAGGGTGCCGTCGTAGTCCAAGGCCGAGGAACAGGTGCTCGGCCTGGTGCACCTGGTCCCAGAAATCGGGGATTGCGGTCACCTCGACTGCGGGCGTGTTGGTGTGTGTCATACTGCTTCTCCTTGTCGTGCTCCCCTGAAAACGGGGCTGGTGCGGGGTGGGTCTCCGGTTGCGGCGGGAAGGCCGAACGCGCCTTCAGGGAGCGTCCTCGGGTTCGTCGCGCTGGCCCGAGTGGAGGATGGTGTAGACCGTGGACCGGCCGATGTGCATTTGCCGGGCGATGTCCGTGGCGCCCAGTCCCTGGCGGCGCAGTTCCTGCACCAGGGCCCGGTCCACCGAGGGCTTGCGGCCGAACCTGACGCCCTTTTCGCGCGCCTCGACCCGCCCCTCGCTGGTCCGCTCCTGCAACCGCCGCCGCTCGGCCTGGGCCTCGGCCACGAGCACGGCCAGCACCACCCGGGCCTGGCCGTTTTCGGTGCTGATGTCATCCTCGAGAAAGCGCAGGCTCACGCCGGCTTGATCAAAAGCGCGGATCAGTTCGATCAGCTCATTCAGGTCGCGGCCGAGCCGGTCGAGCCGGGTGACGAGCACCATGTCGCCGGAGCGCACCGCGCCCTGCAGGGCCTGCAAGCCACTGCGCTCGGCCCGGCGGCCGGTGAGGGCGTCGGTGAACAGGTGCTCCGCGCTCACCCCGTGAGTGGCGAGGATGTCGATCTGCGGGTCGAGCGAAGGCTGACTGATGGAGGCGCGGGCATAGCCGAAAACGGTCATGGCTGGGGTGATCCCTCCCGGATCGATGGCGGCATACGGTGTTTTGTTTTCTATGTGCTGATTTAATAGACAACAGGATAAGGGTTTGCGCCCGAATTGTCCATCAATATCTCATTTGCTGGACGATTCCAGGGCCTTGTCCGGCCCCGGAAACCGGCCCAGGACACAAAAAAAGCCTCCCCGCCCGTGTGGGCGAGGAGGCTTTTGTGCTGGTGGCGGTCTGTCCCTGCGTCACGCCGTCCGGGCGGACAGGGAGGTGTTCTTTTCACGGACGGTGTTTGTTCTCCAGTGTCCCATCGGGTGCAAGAGTCCATTCAGTGGGAGCAGCGATGCGGCGGCCACAGGCGCGTGGCGGTAATCCATTGCTGTCAGCGCATGAAAACCAGGTGGGGCAGCTGCAACCCGCGGGCCGGGCACATCCGCCTGAACACCGAACTGGTCAGGAAACCGCGCGACCTGCTCGAGTACGTGCTCGTGCACGAACTGCTCCATCTGATCGAACCCACCCACAACGACCGCTTTGTCCTCCTGCTCGACGAACACTACCCCGCCTGGCGAACGGCCCGCGCCGAACTGAACGAACTGCCGCTCGCCGCCGAGAAGTGGCGGGAGTGAGGGGGGCGAAGTCGCTCCCCGTACAAAGCCCGGACCTGTTTGCCGGTGGCATCATCAGCGGGCAGGAAACCCGCCCGGCCGACGCTGGAACGGTTGGTCCGGGCAGACCTGCTCTCCGTTCCGTTTCCGATCCAGCTCACGGACCTGCAGGCAGGGCGAGCCGGAAGCCCACGTTCTGGTTGCGTTGGTACGGAAGGTACAAGTTCCGTTCCGCCGAACGATGAAACCGCGCTTCGCTGCTATAGCCGCCGCCACGCATCACACGTTCCGAGCCGTCAGTGGGCCCCTGCGGGTCGGTGGCAGCACTGGGTGTATAGTAGTCGGCGGCGTACCAGTCCTGGCACCATTCCCAGACATTCCCGTGCATGTCATACAGGTCCCAGCGATTGGCCTGCTTCTGGGCTGCCGGTTTGGTTCCGCTCGCATAGCCGCTGTTGGTGTCATTCCAGACATACCACCCCATGGCCGCCAGGTTGGCGTTGAAGCCACTCCCTGTTTCCGTGCTGGTGGCATCGAAGCTGTAGGGGTTGGCATAGGCGGTGGTGGTGCCGGCCCGGGCCGCATACTCCCACTGGGCCTCGGTGGGCAGGCGGTAGCCGGTGCAGGTGGTGCTGATCTCCACCGAAGTGCAGAGCATTCCGGCGCCCGGCACGGTGGCATCACAGCCGTTCAGAACATAGCACGGAGACTTTCCCTCGACCACCGACAGCCTGTTGGCCAAATAGGCCGCTTCGAACCAGTTGACGGTTTCGACAGGATACCCGTCACCGGTGTTGCTTGTTGAGGGTTTGGCACCGAGGCCCGTATCAAAGATAAGCGTATTCCACTGCTTGTTGGTCACTTCCGTGACCTGCAGGTAGAACGGTTTGGTCAGCGTGACCTGGTGCTGGGTCTCGTCGGCAGAACGGCCCGGTTCATCTGTCGGGCTGCCCATGATGAAGATCCCGGCAGGAACGAGACTGAAGGCCATACCGGTGGAGTTGGTGAAGCTCGTTTGCGCAGGGGCGGGGCAGTCCTCGAACAGTGGCACGACCACCACCTTGTCTTCTGCCCAGGCCGATGCGAAGGACAAGCAACCAGTGAGAATCGACACGGAAAGTATATGAGATTTCATTGTGTTTCCTCCGTTCCTGTCCGTCAACAAGCGGCCTTATTCGCAACAGACCGCTCACCCTGAGCCGAGTGGTGCGCCCCACACCTTTTTCCGTACTTTTCCTCTGTTCTTTCCCTCAGGCCGTCGCCTGGACGGCCAATCGCCAAAAACGCCGGTGACCTCGAGGGTCCAGTCGCCGAGGTTGCCCTTGTTCCCGGTTGGCTGATATTCCTCCTTGCGGCGGTGCGCGCCGGACTGAACAGGTTGCCGCTTGCCGCGCGGGGGGGGAAGTGGCGGCAGTGAAGGCGGCGACACCGGCAATGAGGTTGCCACCTGTGCGCATCGCGTTGCGTGCCGCCCCCTTGGTTTTCCATCTGCACAGGTCACTTGGCAATTGGCAATTGATCGCATGCTTCCGGCCGGATCAGGAACCGCTCCCCTCTGCCATCTCCCGGCACTTTTTCTTGGCCACGAGGTGAAAATCCCCTGCCTGCAAACGGTTCCTGCCGCGACTGAGGTTCTCTTTCGACTTTTCCGGATTGGCCTTTTGCGCCGGGGCTAGGACATTTCACCCGGTGTGCATTGCGCCCGGGCGAGACCGGCGTGCAAGGGAAACAGTAAAAAGAGGGTTGTCGTCGAAAAAATAAAGAGATAGACAAAAAACCTCGACCCGTGCATATCGCTCCCTCCTTTTGAAATTATTGTGGTGATCGCCTTGGACACGGATGCTGACAACAATCTTCCGGTGGGGTGGCCCGGTGTACGGCATCCATCCCCGGGACGACGCGGGAGGCTCCGGTGTCTTCTCGATGCGACCGGCTGGAATACCTTGAAAAATACTTGCTGGGGGGAGAGTCTGCCTAGGAAGAAAATTTGGATAATTAATGAATATTTTTTTTAATTGACTACTCGCTGAGACAGCGGTATCCGTTCTCTTAACGCTGTGTCAGGCGGCATCACCGAACCGCGACCTGCTCGAGTACGTGCTCGTGCACGAACTGTTCCACCAGGTCGAACCCACCCACAACGAACGCTTTGTCCATCTGCTCGATGAACACTACCCAGCCTGGCGGGAGGCCCGCGCCGAACTGAACGGGTTGCCGCTCGCAGCCGAGAAATGGCGGGAGTGAGGCATGGCGCCGGTTGGCGGGGTCGCGCGGTGTCCGTTCGTCGCCGGTCGAATCCCTTGCCTTGCAACGCGCTTCGGCTTAAAGAGCACAGGCTGGCTTCATTCCCTGTCAATCGGGGAGGGAGAAGGACCGGCAGCTGTGCCGGTTCGCCGGGCAGGGCGTGGCGTGCCGCCTGGACAGGCGCCATCGCATCGCGCGGGAACTCGAACTGTCGCTGCCCAGGCCTCTTCGGGGGCAGGGGCATGGCCGCGCACGGCCGACCCGACGATGCGCGGCACCGCTTGCAACCGTTTCATCCGCAGAACACGGCTGACGCCCCGGTGCGGCAGACATAACATCGAGCAGGAACGGGCTCCACGGGAGGTGCTAGGGTGCGCGTCGCTTTTCTTTTCAACCATGCCGTTCCCCACCAGGTGCCCCACGCGGCGCCCTTTGCCTTTGTCCTTTCACGGGACTACCCGCAGATCGAGGTCGTCATCGCCTGTTCCACCCCGCAGGAACTGGCCCTGGCCCGCGAAATAGCCGCACTTTACCCGGGGCAGCGCTGCCGGCTGCAGATGCTGGCCCTGCCCCGGTTCCTCGAACTCCTCGATCCGCTCATCTCCCTGTGGAGTTTTCACCGAAAGCAGGCGGTGCTGCGGCACAACCTCGAATTTTTCAGGGGGCTGGACGCCCTCGTGTCGCCGGAGGTGCACTGTGTGAAGCTGCGCCGGCAGCGCGGCCTGGAAAACCTGCGCCTGATTCGCGTGCGCCATGGGGCGGGAGACCGGGAAGGCGTCTTCGACGAGCGGCTGCGCGCCTTTGATTTCATGCTTCTGCCCGGCCAGAAGTATGTCGAACCGGCTGCGGGGCCTGGGGCTCTTGCCGGAGGGGGACCATGCGCTGGCCGGATACCCCAAATTCGAGGTGATCGAGGGGTTCAACCGGCCGGTGCCGCGCCTCTTTCAAAACGACCGGCCGGTTGTGCTGTACAACCCGCATTTCGATGCCGCGCAATCCTCCTGGCAGACCATGGGCCTGCAGGTGCTGGATTTCTTTGCTGCACACCCCGAGTATAACCTGATCTTTGCGCCGCATCTGGTTCTTTTCAAGCGACGTTTGCGTCATCGAGCCTTTCTGCCCCGCCGCTACCGCCGGGTGCCCAACATCCACGTGGACCTGGGCAGCGGCGCCTCGGTGGACATGAGCTATCTACGGGCTGCGGACATCTACCTCGGCGATGTGAGCAGCCAGGTCTACGAATTTTTGCAGCAGCCCAGGCCCTGCATTTTTCTCAACGCCCACGCGGTCGACTGGATGGACAACCCGGCTTATGTCCACTGGCATCTCGGCCAGGTGGTGGACCGGGTCGAGCCGGACCTGCATCTGGCCCTGCAGCAGGCCGGTAAGGCCCAGGAGCGCTACCGGGCGCGGCAGGAGCAGGCCTTTGCCTACACCTTTTACAGCGAGCCGGGTGACTCGGCCGCGGAACTGGGGGCCCGTGCCATAGCCGCGTTTATTGACCGCAACAACGCTGGTGCGTATTCCACGACATCCGGCCGGTGATTCCACGCGAAGGCGGCCACCCATTCCAGTGACCCCGGCCGCCTCCGTGCGATGGTGGTCGTCTGGCGTGGCCATAGGTTTCGATCTGCGCGCCCACGGCCTTGCGGATTAAAAAAAGCCTCCCTGTCCACTGCGGACGGGGAGGCTTTTTTGTGCGTGGCAACCGGCCCGGGGTGGTGCCGGGCCGGGCCGGGCAGGGCAGGGGTGTTATTTCCCCTGGAAGCTCGGTTTGCGCTTTTCGAACATGGCGTTGAGCGCCTCCATGTGGTCGTCGGTGAAGTGGCACAGGGCCTGGTAGGCCGAGGCCTGGAACATGCTCTCCTCGAGCGTTGCATTGACGCCGCGGCGCAGCAGTTTCTTGGTCAGGCGGGTGGCCTGCGGCGGCCGGCCGGCGATGCGCTTGGCCACCTGCTGGGCCTTGACGAGCAGTTCCTCGTGGGCGACCACGTGGTTGACCAGGCCAAGGGCCAGGGCGGTGTCCGCGTCGATGGTCTCGGCGGTGAAGATCAGCTCGCTCGCCTTGGCCATGCCGATCACCCGGGGCAAGGTGTAGGCGCTGCCGTCACCCGGGATCAGGCCGACGTTTAAGAAGGTCTCGCCAAAGGTGGCCTGCCTGGAGGCCACGCGAATATCGCACATAAGCGCCAGGCCGCAGCCCGCGCCCACGGCCGAGCCGTTCACCGCGGCGATGGTCGGCACTTCGACGTTGTACACGGCAAGCAGGACCTCCTGCAGGTTCTTGCGGTACTGCTCGACCAGCTCCGCCGGGGTGCCGGCGAACATGCCCGTGCGATTCTTCATGTCCTTGACATTGCCGCCGGAGCTGAAGGCCGGGTCCGTGGCGGTGAGGATGAGCACGCGCGTGTCCAGGCTCGCGTTCACCCGGGCGCAGGCCGCCTGGATCTCGGCGATCATGTCCGGGTGGGTGATGACGTTGCGGGTGTCGGCCCGGTTGAGGGTCATCGTGGCGATGCCGCCTTCGACCTGAAAGAGAATTTCCTTGAACTCCATTCGTTCCTCCCTGTGCTGGTTGGACTGCGTGGGTGACGCCGACAAAGCGCGGCCGGCCGTGGTCGGACCGCGCCCCGTGCCACCCGTTCGGTTAGCGGATCGCCCGATCCCTGTCAAGCCTTTTCCCGGGGGCTGATTGGTGCCCATCCGGGCCCTGTTCCGCTGGATGTGCGCGGTGCGACCGCGCTGGCGGTGCGGGTGTTGCTCACTTCGGCAGGTCGGGCCGGTTGCGCGCGCAGGACTGGTCCACGCAGCCGTGTTTGCAGTAGTAGCCGAAGCCCGAATCCCAGGTGATGCCTTCCCGCGGGCAGTGCTTGACGTAGTCGGCGTAGCGGACCAGCCGCTCGACAATGGTCTTGGGCACGGTGTGTTCCATGCGGCAGGCGGCCTGGTCGGCCTCGTCCGCCTCCACGCCGAGCACGGTGATGAAGAAATCGCAGAGCGCGTCGTGGCGGGCGACGATGTCGCGGGCCGCGGCCAGGCCGAGATCGGTGAGGGTGATCAGGTCGTAGGGCGCGTAGTGGACCAGTTCGAGCGCGGCCAGGGTACGCAGGGCCGCGGTCACCGACGAGGCGCGCACCTGAAGCCGGTCGGCGATGTCCTTGGCCCGGGCCGCCTTCTTTTCCTCGGAGATGCGGTACACGGCCTCCAGGTAATCCTCCTGGCTGGGGGTCAGATGGGCGCTGTCCATGGTTCCTCCTGGTGCGGGTCGAAAGGTGCAAATGGCCTCTATCCTCTACCCGGTTGTGTTTGCAGTGTCAAAAGAAGGTTGCGCATGATGAATATTATTACCCATGAAAAATTAAATTAGACGAGTCTAAAAAATCTGTGGCGAGCCTCCCCGCGGTGTGCTAAAGCAGTGCCGGTTGAGTTAGCGTCGTCTAACTTTATTGCGCAACACTGCCAACACGCGCTCCGGCCAGGAACCCGGAACCCGCACTCCCGTCCCCTCTGGAGGCTTGCCCGCACATGCTTTTTCCCGCACCCCTGACCACTGTTGGTCTCGCCCTGGGCCTTGTCTGTTGTCCTGTTGCCGCCTGGGCGGCCGAGCCGCTCTCCGCCCAACCACCCGTCCGCTGGACGGACCACCTCACCTCGGAGGTAACCATTGAGGCGGACTTCTGCCTGGTCGACGACTCGGCAGGTACGACCAGCGCCTTCGACCTGTCCACCGTGGCCCTGGGCATGGAACTTCGCGCCGGCGCCTGGGCCACCGGCCGGGTGGTGGTCGACTATGATGGCGGCAAGGACAAGATCGGCCTGGACGAGGCGAATAGCACCCTGGGGGGCGGCGAGACGCAGCCGTTCTCTCTCACCGCCGGTCGGCTGTACGCACCCTTTGGCGACTTCAGCACCCACCTGGTCCAGGACCCGTTCACCCAGGCCCTGGGCGAGATCAACGAGGAGGGCGCGGTCGCGGGCTGGTCGGCCCATGGCCTGACCCTGGCCCTGTTCGTCTACGACGGTCTGGACCACACTGGCGAGGACCGGGCCGATCACGGCTACGGCGCCTCGCTTGCGTACGAACAGGGGAACGAGGGGCGCGGATTCCGAATCGGCGGCGGCTGGGTGAGCAACCTGGCCGATGCGGACACGATCGGTGGGGCCCTGCCGTGTTCCGCGGACAACCGCATCAGGCTTGACCGCCGGGTAGCCGGTCTGAACCTGTACGCCGGCCTGCGCCACGGCTCCTTAAGCCTGCACACCGAGTACGTCGCCGCGCTCGCCGGTTTCGCGGCCGACGAGTTGGCCTGGGGCGGGACCGGCGCGCGGCCCACGGCCTGGGCGAGCGAGGTGGCCTGGACCACTGCGCTCAAGGGCCACGAGACCACCCTGGCGCTCGGCTATCAGCAGACCCGCGAGGCCGGGGCCCTGGAACTGCCCGAGCAGCGCCTGTCAGTGTCCGCGGCACTGGCCTTGTTCGCCGGCACCACGCTGCAGCTCGAGTATGCCCACGACTCAGACTCCGGCACCACGAGCGACCATCGCCAGAGCTTCATCACCCGGCTCGCCTACGCCTTTTGAACCCGCTCCACCCCCTGCAAAAAAGCTCGACAGCACCGCGTTCGCGTGCAAGGTTGGGGCAGGGCGGCGATGGGCGCCGTCCGGTCCACAACCCATCTTGACGAGGAGATCCACCCATGCGCCCCGTGCGTCACGCCCCTTCCCTCAACCTGCCGCCCCCGCACGTGTTCGACCAGGGCAACCCGGCGGCCGAACGCAACACCCGCTGGGCCGTGCTGCTCACCGTGGTGGTCATGGTGGCCGAGATCATCGGCGGTATACTGTTTAATTCCATGGCCCTGCTTGCCGACGGCTGGCACATGAGTTCCCATGCCCTGGCCCTGGGACTCAGCCTGCTCGCCTACGCCGCGGCCCGGCGGTTCGCCCGGGACGGCCGCTTCACCTTCGGCACCTGGAAGATCGAGGTGCTCGGCGGCTACACCAGTGCCCTCTGCCTGGTGGCCGTGGCCGGCCTGATGCTCTACCACTCGGTGCAGCGGCTGTTCGCGCCGGTGCCCATCCACTACGACCAGGCCATCCTGCTCGCTGCCCTCGGCCTGGTGGTCAACCTGGTCTGCGCCTTTTTGCTGCGCGACAGCCCGGACCATCACCACGGCCACGAGCAGCACGACCACGAACACCATGACCACGACCACCACCAGGACCTGAACCTGCGTTCCGCCTACCTGCACGTGCTCACCGACGCGGCCACCTCGGTGCTGGCCATCGTCGCCCTCACCGGCGGCAAGTTCTGGGGCGCGGACTGGCTCGACCCGGTGATGGGCCTGGTCGGCGCCGGCCTGGTCGGCATCTGGGCCTTCGGGCTCTTGCGCGACACCGGCCGGGTGCTGCTCGACGCCGAGATGGACGCACCGGTGGTGGCCGAGATCGTCGAGGTGATCGAACAGGGGCCGGTGGCTGCGGAGATCGTGGACTTTCACGTCTGGCGGGTCGGCCGGGGCAAGTATGCCTGCATCCTCAGCCTGCTGGTCGAGGAGCAGGTGGAGCCGGAGCAGTTCAAAGAGCGGCTGAGCGTGCACGACGAACTGGTGCATGTGACCGTGGAGGTGAACCAGCGGCCGCAATTGGAGGCGGAATCATGACCCGACGCACCAGCTACGCCGACATCCCGGCCTACCGCACCCTGGATGGCTCCGAGATCCGCGAGCTGTGCCACCCGGCCGTGCACGGCAACCGAACCAGAGCCTGGCCGAGGCCATCGTGGAGCCTGGGCAGTCGACCCGGCTGCACCTGCACCGCAAAAGCGAGGAACTCTACCATGTGCTCGCCGGTCGCGGGGTGATGACGCTCGGCGCGGAGCAGTTCCCGGTGCGTCCCGGCGACACGGTGCTGATCGACCCGGGCACGCCGCACCGGATCACCGCCGACGGCCCGGAACCGCTGCGCCTGCTCTGCTGCTGCAGCCCGGCCTATGCCCACGATGACACCGATCTCCTGGAGGAATTGTGAACGGTAACCTGTTTGCCGGCATCGGCGAGGGAAAACGGGACGAGGAACTGCTGACCACCCTGGCCGAGCGGCCGGGGGTGCGCATCGAGCGGATCGTCTCCACCGGTCAGGCGAGCCCGCCCGGGTTCTGGTACGATCAGGACTGGGGGGAGTGGGTGGTGCTGCTCAGTGGCGCGGCCCGGCTGCGCTTTGCGGACGAGGACGAAGCGCGCTACCTGGGGCCCGGCGACTGGGTGGACATCCCGGCCCACTGCCGTCACCGGGTGGAGTGGACCGACCCGGACCAGCCCACGGTCTGGCTGGCGGTGCATTCCCGGGACTGAAACCGGCGCTCAGCCCTCCGCCTGCGGAGCGTCGCCCGCCACCGGCAGGAACACGGTGAAGGTCGCGCCCTGGCCGGGTGTGCTCTCCACCCGGATCTCGCCGCCGTGGTTGCGGACAATGCCCCAGCTCACCGGCAGCCCCAGGCCGGTGCCCTTGACCGCGGCCTTGGTGGTGTAGAACGGCTGGAAGATCGAGCCTATCTCCTCCGGGCGGATGCCCACGCCGGTGTCACTGATCGAGATTGCCACCCGCTCGCCCTCCAGCCGGGTGGTGACGGTGATGGTGCAGCCCGGTTGGTGGCAGGCGTCGGCCGCGTTGGTGAGCAGGTTGAGCAGCACCTGCTTGATCTGGTCGGCCACGGCCTCCACCGGCGGCAGACCCGCGGCGTAGTCGCGCCGCACCACGATGCGCTTGTTCTTCAGGTCGCTCTTCTGGAAGAGCAGGAGCGAGTCCAGGCATGCGTGCAGGTCCATGCGGCTGCGCAGCCCGGACGAGGGCCGGTTGAAGTCCTGCAGGCTGCGGATCAAATCCCGCATCCGTTCGCTCTCGCTGATGGCCATCTCCAGGAGGCGCCGGTCCTCCTCCTCGAGCACGGCCCGCCGGCTCAAGCCCTTGAGCACGGTCATGATTCCCTGCAGCGGATTGTTGAACTCGTGGGCGATGGATGCCGACAGCTTGCCGATGGCGGACAGTTTCTCCGCGTGCAGGTACTGCTTCTGCGTCTCCTGCAACTCGCGGGAGCGTTTCTCGACCCGCCGTTCCAGGTCGATGTTGATCGCCTCCAGCTGTTTTTCGGCCAGGATCAGCTCGCTGATGTCGCGGGCCGTGGCATAGACGAGCCCTGCCGCCGGGTCATGGTAGCCCCGCCAGGAGAGCCAGCGGACGGCGCCGTCCCTGCAGCAGTAGCGGTTGCGAATGACCCGCGGGCCGTTGCCGGTCAGGCTGCTGCGGACCTCGGTCAGGGTCCGCTCCAGGTCCTCGGGATGGACCAGCGGGGTCAGCGGGCGGCCGAGCAGTTCGGCCTCGGTATAGCCGAGCAGTTCCCGGCAGGCCGGGTTGATCCGGCGCAGGCGCCCGTCCGGCTCGAAGATGCACATCAGGTCGGGCGAGGTGGTGAACAACTGCAGCATCTGCTCCAGTTCCTGTTCGGCCTGTTTACGGGCGGTGATGTCCCGGGTGATGCCGCGAAAACCCTGGCAGACGCCGTGTGCATCGTGCCAGGGCTCGCCGCTCACCTCGACCACCACCGACCGGCCGTCGGCGCGCACCACCTGCTGCTCCACCCCGGTAAAGGGTTGGCAGGCGGCGAGTCGGCAACGCAGCTGTTCCCGGAAGACGGCGGCCTGGTCCGGCTCCACCAGGTCAACGGGCGAGCGGCCGAGAAAGGCTTGTGGGGAGTAGCCGGTGAGGTCGCGGAAGCGCGGACTCAGGTAGGTGTAGCGGCCACGGCTGTCGACTTCCCAGACGCAGTCCGGGCAGGTCTCGACCAGGGCGCGGTACCTGGCCTCGCTCGCCGAGAGCCGTGCCAATTCAGAGCGGGCCGCATCGCGCTCCGCCCGGGTGCGGCGCAGTTCCTCGATCCGCCGCTCCAGCAGGGCCAGCCGCTCGAGGGTTTTCGGTGGCAGACTCGTCGCCCCCTGGTGCGGCTCGCTCCCGGGTTGCTCGTCCTGCCTCTGCTGCTCTCCGCTCGTCAGGCCTGCCCCTGTGCCTGTCGCCTGTTCCCATGTCCGCCCCTTCTCCACTGGAGATCGTTGCCCTGCAGGACCGGCAGCCGCGTGGACCGCAGCTGAACGCGTTTGCAAAATAGCCTGCGGCCGCCAGCTTGGCAACCGGCCGGAGGGGTGCCGCCCATTTTTTGGGGCCGTACTCGTCAGCGCTCCTCCTTCAGGTCGGTGAAGTCGCGGCGCAGCTGCTGCAGCCGCTCCTGGTAGTCGGTGCAGTCGCCGTACTCGAGGAATTTGTGGTAGCGGCTGTGCATGCTGGCCACCCGGCGGGCGTGCTTGATCGGACACCAGTACTGCTCGGTGCGCGCCGCGATCTCCTGCACGTAGGCGATCAGGCCGTTGAAATAACCGCAGTAGACGCAGTTGATCTTCTCTATCAGGTTCAGGTAGGCCAGGCTGTGACGGTCGATGACGATGTAGCGGCTGCGCCGCACCCGCGGGATGCGGTAGAGCCGGAAGCAGATCGCCTGGTAGAGGGACACGCTCAGGTCCATGAGCAGGGCCGGGATAATGCACAGCCAGATGGCCGGCGCGCTGATGATGTTGATCACCGAGGCGCGGCGCAGGTAACGGCCCACATGGACCATGAACTGCCGCTGGTAGCGGCGCGCCTCGGCCTCGAAGCGCACCTTGCGGCCACGCACCTGGTAGCGGAATTCCGCCTCCTTTTGGGCCAGTTCTTCGAGCAGCTCGGCCTCCAGCCGCTTCATCTCTCTGATCAGGTCTTCAATGCGGTTCATGCCTCTCCTGGAAGGTTCCCGGCCCGGCGGCAGGGCTTGCGAATGGTCGGGTTGAGGGCGGAGGCGTTGCGCCGGCGCCAGTCTGCCCGGTGTACCAGATCAAGCGGAAAAGAGAAGATAAATGCAGTGGCAGCATCGGCCGATGGCCGTATGGATAGTTTTTTTCCCCTTTTTCTATAAAATTTTCCTTCATGGCCAGGCGGCTTCCGCTGTTTTACAAAGTAAGACAGGCAGGGGAGCGTGACCTGTGCACAGCGGTTGCGCTCGTTGGCACACCCATCCTTGACCCAGGGAGGAGACCATGCAGGACTTTCACCGGATTGTCGTCCCCGTGGATTTTCACCGGCACACCGACACCGTGGCCGACTATGCCCGTCGGTTGGCGACGCGGCTCGGGGCCGGGGTGGTGTTTGTCCACGTGGTCCAGTCGCTTGCTCGAAGCCTCGCCGCCACCGATCTTTCCGCCGCGGTCTACGGGGACATGTTCCCGGCCGCTTTTCTCGAGATCGATGCCGACCTCTTGAAAAGTGCCCGGCAGCGCATGCAGGAACTGGTCGAACGGTATCGGGCCGATCTGGCGGAGTGCGCCGGCGAGGTGCTCGAGGGCGACCCGGCGGACCGCATCGTCGCCTTTGCCGCCGACCACCAGGCCGACCTG
>CAVWHP010000022.1:0-77876 GCA_963754825.1 uncultured delta proteobacterium
TTTTTGACAGTATCTTTTTGGCATTAGCAGGGCTATCTTCAGCGATATAGGCAATTATACTTTCAAGATCCTGCACAGCGGAACCAGCCCAAAGAACTTTGAAGTCCTGCTTCATTGTTTTTTCATTTTTTCTTCTATATTTTTGAAAACAGCTTCTTGCTCCAAGATATTTTCATTCTTTATATCTTCTCCATGGAGATGAGCTTCAAGATTCCAATGGCATTTCTCATATCCTCGAAACTTTGCGGGTCTTGAATAACGGCTCTGGGCTCACCGTTTTGTGTTATAATAACAGGGCGATGGGTTTCGTTAATTTGTTTGAGCAAATCTGCAGCTCTGGATTTCAGATAAGTTACCGGCCTAATGTCACTTGGTATGTTCATAAATTCACCTCGGTCTTTTTATGGTACTGAATATAGACATGGTACGTATTTTGGACCGAATGTCAACTGCTTTTTTTTAAATGGGCAGGAAGGGTGGGGCGGGATTAGGGCGTGGGTGCGGCCTTGGGCCGGTGAGGGATGCTGAGCGCGTCCAGCCCCTGGCAGAGGTGCGCCTCGCAGGCCGGTCCACCAGGAATTGCAGTTCGTGCGGGTCGCCGCCCGTGGCCAGGAGGAGGATGTCGAGTTCAGGCACCTCGCCCAGGGCACGGGCGAGCGACTTGATGTAGACGCGGGGGTGACGGGCCACCACCCCGGTGAGGGCCGGGGCCATGATCGACTCGTCGTTGCAGCGCACGGTGAGCAGGCGCGAGCGCTGGCGCCGCTGCCGAAGGTGCGGTCGAGGAAGGGGGCGAGCGTCCGGCTGACGATAGCCTCCAGTTCGGGCGGCACGCCGGGCAGACTGATGATGGCGGTTTGGTCTGCGCGTAGGAGCACGCCGGGCGCGGTGCCCCCACCGGGTTGCCGAGCGGTTCGGCCCCGGCCGGCAGGCGGGCCATCTTTTCGCGGAAGGGATTGAGCCCGGGCTCGGCGATGATGCCGCGGGCGTGGAAGTCGTCGTAGCTGCCGCCCGCGCCAGTGGCGCGGGCCTGTTCGTCAGCACCGATGCCACCCGCGCGCCGCGGGCCACCGCGGCCAGGGTCGAGGTCATCGTCCGTGGGGCCGAGCCCCCGCCGGAGGTGAACAGCACCGCCACCCCGCGCTCGATGGCCGATCCACCGCCGCGGCGATCTCGGCCTCGACGTCGGGCAGCAGGGTCACCCGCCCCACCCGCCCGCCGCGGGCCGTGACCAGCCGGCACAGCTACTGCGTGTTCGTATCGAGGATCTCACCACGCAGCAATTCGTTGCCGATGGCGAGGATTTCTACGGTGGGTGGAGGGGTCATGATTTTTTCACCTGCTAAGCGAGGCTAACGTTCCGGCTCACCAGACCCGCGCTGTTTGCGGGGTCGAGTGAATCCAGTGGTCATGTGTTTTATCTTTTTATTTGATCAAGTGGGTGCCTAAAGGAGTCCGCCCCCATTTCCCATCGTTTTTCTCCGATCCTCTTGCACAAATTGCAATTAGATGGTTCTTAGTTTTTTCTTCATCGCAACCGATAACTGCGGCTAGCGTTTCTAATGTGCGCCAAGCAAATGCAGCATCTTCAAGCATTGATTTTAAAATCTCTTGCCGTTTTTTATCAATTTTTCTTTCATTTTTATTTTTTAAAAATTCAACAATTATATTTCCAAAAATTGTTAATAATGAACCTACTATAGCACCAACAACTCCAACAAATGCTATCCAGAATTGAGTATCACTTACCACTTTTGATGCAATTTGTGATCTTTCTGCTTCGGTCATTTTTACTCTTTCAGATAACAGTGTTAACTGGCCAATTTTTATAAAAATCGAAATATTAAATAACGACAATGAAATGAATTTGATTTATTTTTGAATTAAAATGTGCACATATCCTTGTCATGACAAATTCGAAAGACAATTATTGATCGTTTTCGCACTGGATCCTATGATTGAACAAACTTACCTAAACCCAAGGGCACCCTCAAATTCTGCTAAAGAGCTGGTGCCTGGTAAACACAAACCATGCGCTTCAGGATTTAACCGATGAAGAAGGGTGCGAAGATGTGGCGGGCACACCGCGTCCTCCTCCTCAAACTGGCTTAGGGCTCAAGGACCGATCGTCCTGGGCCTTGTGGAAGGTTTCAAAAATAATGCCAAGGTAGTCAGCAAGCGATCCTACGGCTTCCGAGGTAAATGGGCTGAAAATAGCCTTGTATCATGCAGTTGGTGACCCACAGGCACCCAAGGGTACCTAGATGTCCTGCTGAGGAATCGATTTTTTACCTGCTAAGCAAGGCTAACCAATTGGCGTTGATTATTTGTTATCTTTTTTACAATAACCCAAGAAAGTATCACGTAGATGACAACACCGGCCAACCCTAATATCTTCAACAAAGTAAAGCTCTTAAGGTCGGCAATGGTTTCAAGGCCTTTTTGCTGATCCATACTTCTTACCAAATGCACCATGAGCCAATTACAGGCGTGTACCACCCCCCAAGCAATCAGCAGAATGGTACCTTTCTGTTCCCTCCATTCCATCGGGTTTTGACTCACCTTGAAAATTTCTCGCAGAACCAGCACAGGCACAACCAGATTAGCCACAGGGACAAAGAACCAGCACAGGGCCATAGAAGGGGAATACCGCATTCCTTGGCTACCAAAACCACGACTGTTCTTGCTGGCCTTATAAACCCAGACGAGTAGTGAAATTAAAAAAGATAAGCTGGCAACAATTAGGCCGATCAATGATGAACGAACGAAAAAATCGTGGAATTCTGCCTCAGATATTCCTATTGAAGCAATATGGTCAAGAAGATAAAATTCCCTAACTTGGAGAAGTAGCAGACAAAGCAGCCGTTATAAGCAAAAAAATGCAACTATACTTTACCCACTTCGAAGCGGTTCCGAATTCCGACACCAGTAAATACGGTGTCTTCTTATTTTCAATTTCCTCGGTAGCACAATTTTGCTCATTTATTGCAATTGATGAATTTAGATCTTCCATCGGCTTGTCATTGTCTGGGCAAAGAGCCTTTTCCTCCTCGCCATCCAATCCACCAGCTTCAAGTTTCAGCCTTTCAACCCGCATTTCAATATAGCTGTATTTCGCCTTCTCCTTGTCGCCTCGCTCAACGGTTAAGGCCTTTGCCCAAAGAGCCGCTTGCGGGGTACCATTCTCCACTTCTTGGGATGCTTTCAAATAGAAGTCTTCATCTGACTCGATCATCACGAACGCCTCATTTGCATGCCCACGGGCTTTCTCTGCATAAACGATCTAACATATTCTGTGCATCTTCGTTACCTTGACCTGCTGATTTCAACAACCACTCATAAGCTTTGATTTTGTTTTTTGAAATACCATCCCCTTCCATGTATGCAAACCAACCGATAACTGAGCGAGTTCAAGCCCTTGTTCAGCTGCCTTTGAAAACCATTCAAAAGCTGTTGTTTTGTCTTTTTTAACTCCATCTCCATTGTAAAACATTGATCCAATAAAAAATTGGGCACTCGCTTCCCCCTGCTCAGCAGCCTTTGAATACCATTCAAAAGCTTTTGTTTTATCCTGCAAAACACCATTTCCAGAGGAATACATTATTCCAAGGGCGGATTGTGCATGTGCATTACCCTGTTCAGCTGCCTTAGAATTCCATTCAAAAGCTTTTGTTTTATCCTGCAAGACACCATCTCCAGAGGAATACATCGAGCCAAGGTCGACTTGAGCACACCGCATACTCCCTGCTCAGCTGCCTTTGAAAGCCATTCAAACGCTTTTATTTTATTTTCTGTAACTCCTTCACCGTTGCGGTACATCCTGCCAACAAACCATTGAGCTATTGCAACATTCTGTTCAGCAGACTTAGAATACCATTCAAAAGCTTTTGTTTTATCTTGCAAAACACCATTTCCATCGTAATACATACTTCCAAGGGAGAATTGTGCATCTGCATGACCCTGTTCAGCAGCCTTAAAATACCACTCAAAAGCCTTCTTCTGTCTTGATTTACACCGTAACCTAAATTATATGCAGTTCCGATAACAGATTGAGCATTAGGATCTCCCTTTTCAGCAGCCTTTGAGTACCAATAAAAAGCTTTATATATGTCTTTATCTACACCATCTCCTTCATAGTACATTTTCCCTACATCGGAAAAGGAGAGTTCATTCCCCAATTCAGCTGCTTTTTTATACCAAAAAAAAGCTCTTTCCTTATTTTGAGGAACTTCTTTTCCTGAATCATAAATGTTCGCTAAAAGATACATTGACATTGAATCGCCTTGTTCGGCAGCCAATGTGTACCACTTTATTGATTCATCTATATTTTTTGCAACATCATCACCTTCCTGATACAAAATGGCAAGGGACATCATGGCTGAAACATTTCCTTGCTCAGCGGCGCGCGTGTACCATTTCACAGCTTTCTCATAACTTTTCGGTACTCCCAAACCTTTTGAATGCAAGACTCCATAATAACGCAGAGCCTCGACATCTCCCTGCTCTACCGCCTTTTCGACCCATTTAACTCCTTCTTGGAGATTTTCAGGGACTCCGGTCCCATTAATGTAGTGGTTTCCTATTATACGTTGGGCGTGCGCATTTCCGAGTTCAGCCGCTTTTTTGTACCACTTATTTGATTCTTCCAAATCTTTGGAAACTACCCAACCTAAATAATATATATCTCCCAAAGTATATTGTGCGTCAGCACTTCCCTGATTTGCCATTTTTATCAGAGATTCCAAGGCTTCACCTTGACCTTCTTTGGTCAATTCTAAAACATAGTCATGCCCAGAGAGGATTTTATTTGCACTAATTTTTTTAAATAATTCTTTTTCATCAAATTTTTCAGAACCAAAAGTATCAAATGATTTTGATACTGTATTGGTTTGTTCATTTTTCTCAATTTTCTGATTTTCCAATATCTGTTTTTTCTTAATATCACTCAATCCAGCATAGGAAGTTAAATAACTACAGAATATTAAATAAAAAATTATGTAATAATTTATTTTCATAATCAAACCTTAATTAGGAATTTAATACGTTGAACCAATGAATTATCAGAAAATTCATAATTAATGGTATAAAAAAGCGTGCAGCACCGCAAGGGCACTGCACGCTGGGAAGGCTCAATCGATAATCCGCATCAGCTCACCGCTCGACCACCGCGGCGATGCCCTGGCCGCCGCCGATGCACAGGGTGGCGAGGCCGGCCTTGGCGTCGCGCTTGACCATCTCGTGCAGCAGCGAGACGAGGATGCGCGCGCCCGAGGCGCCGATGGGGTGGCCCAGGGCGATGGCGCCGCCGTTGACGTTCACCTTGCTCATGTCGAAGCCCAGTTCCCGGGCCACGGCCAGGCTCTGCGAGGCAAAGGCCTCGTTGGCCTCGATCAGGTCCAGGTCGGCGATGGTCTTGCCGGCCTTGGCCAGCGCCTTGGGCGAGGCCGCGGCCGGGCCGATGCCCATGATCTTCGGGTCCACGCCGGCCGAGGCGTAGCCGGTCAGCCGGGCCATGGGGGTGATGCCCAGTTCCTTCGCCTTGTCCGCGGCCATGACGATGATGATCGCCGCGCCGTCGTTGATGCCCGAGGCGTTGGCCGCGGTCACCTTGCCGTCCTTGCGGAAGGCGGGCCGCAGCTTGGCGATCTTCTCCACGGTGGTGCCCGGGGTGTAGTGCTCGTCCGTGTCGAACAGCTTCGGGTCGCCCTTGCGCTGCGGGATCGGCACGGGCACGATCTCGTCCTTGAAGCGGCCGGCCGCGATGGCGGCCTCGGCCTTCTGCTGGGAGGCGGCGGCGAACTGGTCGAGTTCCTCGCGGGTCAGGTTCCACTGGTCGCAGATGTTCTCCGCGGTCAGGCCCATGTGGATGTTGTTCATGGCGCAGTGCAGGCCGTCGTTGACCATCATGTCGATCATGCCGGTGGGCGGCACGTTCATGCGGTAGCCGAAGCGGGCCTGCGGCAGGGCGTAGGCGGCGGCGCTCATGTTCTCCATGCCGCCGGCGACGATGATGTCCGCGTCGCCGCACTGGATGGCCTGGGCGGCCATGGCCACGGTCTTGAGCCCGCTGCCGCAGACCTTGTTGATGGTCACCGCCGGCACCTCCTGCGGGATGCCGGCCTTGAGCATGGCCTGGCGGGCCGGGTTCTGGCCCAGGGCGCCGGTGAGCACGCAGCCGAGGATCACCTCGTCGACCATCTCCGGTTTGATGCCCGCCCGCTGCAGGGCCTCCTTGATGACCAGCGCGCCGAACTCCACCGCCGGCACATTTGTCAGGCTACCGCCGAATTTGCCCACCGCCGTCCGGCAGGCGCCAACCAGAACCACTTCACGCATTGTCTTCTCCTCGTCACTGGGAAACCGTACCGCCGCCCGGCCCGGGCCGGCGCCTGAACAGGCCGCGCCCGGTTCGCGGACCGCGGCCATTTTTTACGTCCGGCCACTATAGCCCGCCCGGCGGTATCCTTCCCGCATTTTTTTCGCGGGAAAACCGGGCCGCCTGCCGGCTGCGCTGTCGGCTCCTGCCTGTTTTTTCGTTCGGTCCGGCGAAAAAGAGGTATGCTGGTCCGGCGGCGAACGGCCGGCCGCACCCACCCTCCTCCGGTCGCCGCACCACCCCGCAGGGAGCACTCTCCGATGTCCAACGAACGCGCCGGCCTCTCCGGTGATGACCTCAACCGCCTCTTTGCCGGGGCCTGCGACGACCTGGCGGCGGAACGGTTCGCCGAGGCCCGCGATACCTGCCGGCTGCTGCTCGACTTCCTGCCCGCAGCGGCCATCCTGCATTACAACCTTGGCCTGGCCTGCTTCGGCCTGGGCGCCTTTGCCGAGGCCCGGGACGCCTTTGTCCTTGGCGCACTGCACGCCCCGGCTGACACCAGCGCGCTGTTTTACCTGGCGCTCTCCGAGAAGCGGCTCGGCGACACCGCGGCCGCCATCGTTGCCTACCGCCGGGTACTCGAACTCGCCCCGGAGCAGACCGACTGCCTGTTCAACCTGGCCGGCTGTTACCGGGACAACGGCGACAGTGGCCAGGCCATCACCGGCTACCGCCGCGTGCTCGAACTGGACGACAGCTACCTGACCGCGGCCGCGGCCCTGGCCCACCTGCACCATGCCCGCGGCGAAATCGACGAGGCTGCTCTCTGGTACCATCACCTGCTCGCCCGTCAACCCGGGGACGAGGCGGCCCGCTACCTGCTCGACGCGCTCACCGGCACGCCCCACGAACACGCGCCCGAATCCTACGTGCGCGGGTTGTTCGACTCCTGCGCCGCGGGCTTCGAACAGACCCTGGTCACGGACCTGGGCTACGACAACCCGGCCCAGCTGCACGCCTGTCTGCAGCGCTGCCCGGGCCACCACGAACACTATGCCCACGGCCTCGACCTGGGCTGCGGCACGGGCTTGAGCGGTCTGCCCTTCTGCGGCGCGGTGGGCCTGCTCGACGGGGTCGACCTGTCCGTGAACATGCTCGCCCTGGCCCGCGACAAGGGGTGCTACGCGGTCCTGCACACGGACAGCATCGCCCATCATCTGCAGGCCACGGCCGAGCGCTACGACCTGTTCATCGCCACCGACGTGTTCATCTACATCGGCGACCTGCGCGAGACCTTTGCCGCCGCGGCCGGTGCGGCCCGGCCGGGGGCGCTGTTCTGCTGCTCCACCGAGACGCTGGACCGGGGCGACTACCAACTGCGCGCCACCGGCCGATACGCCTACAGCCGCACCTACCTCACGACCACGGCCGCGACCGCCGGCTGGACCGTGCTCACGGTGGAGCCCACCAGCCTGCGCCGGGAAGGCGACGAACGCATCGCCGGCGACCTGTGGGTGCTGCGGTTCGACCAGATGGTGGCCTGAGGGGCCAACCCGGCCCGTTTCCCTCGACCGGTGCATCGCTTTCCGGTAGAGTCCGCCCTGTCCGCCGACCCCGGCACACCATCCTTGATCCCGCGACGCCCATGGATATCCGCAAACTCGACGTGTTCTGCAAGGTGGTCGAACTGAAAAGCTTCACCCGTGCGGCCCGGGCGGTATTCCTCTCCCAGCCCACGGTGAGCGACCACGTCCGCCACCTGGAGGAGGAACTCGGCCAGAAACTGGTGGACCGCCTCGGCCGCGAGGCCGAGCCCACCCCGGCGGGCCGCCTGCTCTACGACTACGCCAGCCGCATCCTCCGCCTGCAGCAGGAGACCCTGGAAGCCCTGGCCCGGTTCGGCGGCCGGCTGAGCGGAGAAACCATGATCGGCGCCAGCACCATCCCGGCCACCTACATCCTGCCCGCGCTGGTCGGTACCTTCCGCGCTGCCCACCCGGAGGTCACGGTCTCGGTGCGCATCAGCGGCTCGCACGAGATTGCCCGCAAGGTGCTGGCCGGCGAGTACGACCTGGGCCTGGTGGGGGCGGTGTGGAACGAGCGGGGGCTCGACTGGACCGAGCTGTTCACCGACACCCTGGTGCTCGTGGCCCGGCCGGACCACCCGCTTGCCGGTCGCGGGCCGGTGACCCTCGACGACCTGTGCGGCCAGGACTACGTCGGCCGCGAACCGGGCTCGGGCACGCGCAAGGTAATCGGCGCCCTGCTCGAGACGGCCGGCCGCCGCGAAACCGACCTGCACCAGGTGGCTCTGTTCGGCGCCAACGAGGCGGTGCGCGAGGCGGTCAAGGCCGGGGTGGGCGTGTCCATGCTGTCCCGCCGCTCGGTGGCCGCGGACCTGGCCGCGGGCGCGCTGGTCGAGATCCCCCTGAAGGGCGTTTCCGGCGAGCGGCCCTTCTACCTGCTGCGCCGCAGGAACCGGCAGCTGCCACCCTCGGCCGCGGCCCTGGCCGAGCACCTGGTCGCGGCCGCGGCTAGGAACAAGGGGCCTGCGCCTGGCTGAGCCGGCCGCCCTGCCCGCGTCCCCATCCTGCCCCTCCCGCCCTTTCCTTCCCTTCCTGAGAAATGTGTTCGTGATCCAATATGTTGGTCGTTTCCTGCGACCATCGGCATCAGCGATACCAGCGGTCAAAGTATCGATATTACCTATTTGACGAATCGCTTCCCACCCGACTATCTTCCGGCCCGTGCGCGGCCTGCCATCCGGTAGAGGCCGTCTGTCTGCCACGTCCGGGGAGGCGGCTGGATGTCATGAACCTGCTTTTTGCCTGTCCGCACACCGGCCGGCCGTTCACCAGTGACCAGTATCGGATCACGGGCAACCGTGGCGTGCACATTGGCCCGGACGGTCAGCGGGTGCTGGAGGCCCAGGTCGAATTGACCCGCCCCTGTCCCTGGTGCGGCCAACTGCACGTCTACCGGGCCGCCGACCTGCCCTGCCCGGTCACCGGCAGGCTCGGCGACGAACCTTCACAACCCAGGGAGTAATCGATCATGCAGGGAAAAAATCTCTTTGCCACCAGGTGGGGCATCATCGCGGTGGGCGCGGTCATCGGCGTGCTTGCCGCGCTGCTGCAGAAACTCGGCAACCCGGCCAACATGGGCATCTGCGTGGCCTGTTTCGAGCGCGACATCGCCGGCGCGCTCGGCCTGCACCGGGCCGAGGTGGTCCAGTACCTGCGGCCCGAGATCATCGGTTTCGTGCTCGGCTCGCTGGGCGCAGCCCTGATGACCGGCGAGTTCCGGCCGCGGGCCGGCTCGTCGCCCATCATCCGCTTCGTGCTGGGCATGTTCGCCATGATCGGCGCGCTGGTCTTTCTCGGCTGTCCCTGGCGGGCGGCCCTGCGGCTGGCCGGCGGCGACGGCAACGCCCTGCTCGGCCTGGCCGGCCTGACCTGCGGCATCTGGATCGGCACCCTGTTCCTGAAAAACGGCTACACCCTGGGCCGCACCCAGCCCGCCCGGACCGCCGCCGGCCTGGTGCTGCCCATCGCCATGCTCGGCCTGCTCGTCCTGATGTTCCTCTGGCCGCAGGTGCAGGGCCAGGCGCAGAGCGGCGGACTGTTCTACAGCCTCAAGGGGCCGGGCGCCCAGCACGCGCCGCTCCTCATCTCGCTGGCCATCGGTCTGGTCATCGGCTTTCTTGCCCAGCGCAGCCGCTTCTGCACCATGGGCGCCATCCGCGACGGGTTGCTGTTCGGCCACATCCACCTGCTCAGCGGCCTGGTCAGCCTGATCGTGTTCGCCTTTGCGGCCAACCTGGTGCTCGGCCAGTTCCACCCCGGGTTCACCGGCCAGCCGGTGGCCCACACGCAGCATGTCTGGAACTTCGCCGGCATGGCCCTGGCCGGGCTGGCCTTTGCCCTGGCCGGCGGCTGCCCGGGCCGGCAGCTCTTTCTCGCCGGCGAGGGCGACGGCGACGCGGCCGTGTTCGTGCTCGGCATGATCGTCGGCGCGGCCTTTGCCCACAACTTCGGCCTGGCCAGCTCACCCGCCGGGGTCGGCCCGCGGGGTATCGCCGCGGTGGCAGTGGGCCTGGTGGTCTGCCTGGCCATCGGCCTTTCCATGCGCATGCGCCGCGCCTGAAGCGCGAATCTCGGGAGGATTGACAATGGCAACAACAGTGGATGCCCGGGGCCTGAGCTGCCCCCAGCCGGTGATCATGGCCCTGGACGCGATCAGAAGCGGGGCCGAGGGAACCCTCGTGGTCCTGGTGGACACCGAGACCTCGAAGGAGAACGTCAGCCGCGCCGCCACCAGCCAGGGGTGGCGGGTGGACGCGGTCAGCGAGGAGGAGGGAAGCTTTCGCCTCGACCTGGTGCGGGAGTGAGCGGATGTTCGCCTGGCTGAAGCGCAGGCGCGAGGCACCGTCCGCGCCCGGAGCGGACCGGGTCGGTCGCGGCATCATGGTCTTCGAGCAGACCGGCGAGGTGATCCGCGCCGAGAACCTGCTGCGCGACCAGGGCTGGGCGGTGCGGGTGATGGGCCCGCCACCGGAGATCCGCACCGGCTGCGACCTGGTGATCGAGTTCCCGCTCATGGAGGAACTCCACCTGGTGCGCGAACTGACCGCGGCCGGCATCGCCCCCCTGCAGGTGGTGCCGGTGAGCGGGCCGCTGCTCGCCCCGGTGGACCTGTACCAGACCACGGATTTCGGTGACTACCTGATGGTGCGCGCCGCCAACATGAAGATCACCGTGGCCAAGGCGGACCTTCGCATCGTCAACGTCTCCGGCGGCGGCTGCCCGGACGTGCCCTGGCTGGCCAGCCAACTGGTGGGGTGCACCCTGGACACGGCCCCGAACCCGCGCGGGATCGGCCACACCCTGTGCGGCTACGCCCTGGCGCTGGCCTTCGAGGAGATCAAGCGGCAATGCTCGGCATAGTCGGCACGGTCCCGGACGCGGACTTGGGGCTTCTCCACGGGCCGGCCCGCCTGGACGGCGGGCGGGTATGCGTGGCCGGCCACGAGGTGGACGTGCAGCGCGGCACCCCGGCCCTGCTCGCCGCGGCCGCTGCAGGTGACGGCCCACCTGGGCAAGCCGGAGATCCACGCCTATCTCGTCGGCGACACCGGCCGCGGCGACGGCAGCCGCCGCTTGTACGACTGGCTGTGCCGCCACCTGCCGGACTGCACCTGCTCGGTGCTCGTTTTCCACTACCTGCAGCCGGATGTGGACTGGCACGGCCGGGTGCTGCTCGCCATCGAACAGATGACCCGGCCGCCGGTGCTCATCGCCGACGCCGGGTTCATGTATGCGGCCAAGATGAGCGGCCAGGCCGGCCGCTACGACTGCTTCACCCCGGACCTGGGCGAACTGGCCTTCCTGGCCGACGAACAGGCCCCGCATCCCTTCTACACCCGCGGCTTCATCCTCCACGAGAACAACCGGGCGGAGGACCTGATCGAGCGGGCCTACCTGCACGACAACGCCGCCCGACACCTGCTGGTCAAGGGCGGCACTGACCGCGTGGTCGAGCGCGGCCGGGTGGTGGACCGCATCGATGCCCCCTCGACCCCGGCCATGGAGGCCATCGGCGGCACTGGTGACACCCTCACCGGCCTGCTCGCCGCCCTGTGCGCGGCCGGTCATGATCTCGTGCCGGCGGCCTCGCTGGCGGCCCGTGCCAACCGGCTGTGCGGGGCCCTCGCCCGGCCCACGCCGGCCTCGCCGGTGAGCGAGCTGATCGCCGTCATCCCCCGCGCCCTCGCGGACCTGGGCCTGCCGGCAACCCCGGCCTGACCGTACCCCTTCCCTCGTAAAAACGGCCGCTCAGGCCACGGCCCGAACCCGCGCCTGCAGGTCGATCATCGCCGCCTGCTGTGCCGCGGCCATGAGACCGGCAGCGTCCACTGGTCGGCCGTCCAGGGTCAGCCCGGTGGGCGGCTGGAACAGGTCCGGTCGCCGGCCGGCGAACTCGGCCAGGGCCTGGCCGCTCACCCGGATGCCGCGTTCCAGCAGGTCGAACACCCGGTCCGCGGCAATGGAGTTGAACAGTTTCAGGGTGATGTGGCCCGAGCCGTCGTCACCGATGCACTCGTCACTCGCGGTGCGGCTGCGCAGGCTGCCATGCAGCCCCTCGCGGCGGAAGATCGCCCCGGCCAGGCCGGGCATGGCCGCGCTCAGGGCCAGGGTGCCGCCGCAGCCGAGCGGCCGGTCGAGCGAGTCGGCGGCGCTGCCGTTGATGAAGATGGTCTGCACCGTGCCCTCGATGTAGTCCGCGGTGAACCCGGGCAGGGCGAGCAGAAAGGGGCGGATCTGCACCGGGCCCGGAATGGGGCAGAGGATGCCGTGCTGGAGCAGGGAGGCAAAGCCGGGGACGGCCGAATCGGGCAGGTCAAGGGTCAATTGGGGAATCGTTTCGTTGGTCATTTCTGCAATCGCGGGGATTGGTGTTGATGAGGTTCGCCCGGAACACGGGCGGGACAGGGACGAGGTTCAGGCCGGCGGCAGGGCGAGACTGAGGGCGTCCGCTGCAAAACCGAGGGACACGGTGTCGCCCACGGCCGGCCGCTGTGCACGATACCGCTCCCGGTCGAGGAGCACAACCACCAGCACGCCGATATCCACGGTAACGCGGATCTGCTCCCCCTCGGCCATGAGCAGCACCACCCGGCCCGAACATTCGGTGGGGTCGGTCGGATCACCGGTGCGCAGGCGGATGCGGGTCGGGTCGATGGCCACCCGGCCGGATTGTCCCGGTTGCAACCCCGCGGGCAGTGCGGTCAGGGGGATGGCCGCCTGGCCGTGGAGAATCAGTCGCGGCGGGGAAAGGGTGTCGTCCAGGGTGCAGGCGTAGTGGTTTTCGTAGGTGGTGGCGGTCAGCCGGCCGCTCTCCAGCACCACCGTGCGTTCGGCCAGGCTGGCCGCCTGCAGCCGGTCGTGGCTGGTGAAGACGATGGTCGTGCCCTGCTCGGTGTTGATGCGGCGCAGCAGGGCAGCGATTTTCGCCTGGTTCTCGGTGTCCACGCTGGCGGTGGGCTCGTCGCAGAGCAGCACGGTCGGCGCCAGGGCGAGCGCCCGGGCCAGGGCCAGCCGCTGGGTCTCGCCGCCGGAGAGTTCGTGGGCCCGGGCCTCACGGTAGCGCTCCAGACCCACCGTCTCCAGGGCCGCCTGCACGGCCCGCTGTCGGGCGGTCCGGTCGATCTTGCGGATCTTCAGGCCGAACTCGATGTTCGCCGCCACCGAGGTGGAAAACATGATCGGGTGCTGGTCAACGAGCACCACCTGGCGGCGCAGGGCGAGCCGTTCGGCCCGGTCGCTGCCCACCGGTTTGCCGCGGAAACGCAGGCTGCCCGAGGTGGGCTCGTCGAGAAAGGCGAGCAGGTTGAGCAGGGTGGTCTTGCCGGCGCCGTTGGGGCCAAGCAGCGCGTACATCCGGCCGGCCTCGATCTCCAGCCGGTCGATGGCCAGCACCGTGCGCCGGCCGTAGGCGCGGGTGAGGTGTTCGAGCTGGTAGAGACTCATCGCCCGGCCCGCCCCTGGACCAGGTTGAAGACCACGTTCATGCCCAGGCTGATGGCCATGAGCACGAGCCCTAAGGCCACGGCCAGGGTGAAGGCGCCCTTGTCGTATTCCAGGGCCATGGCCGTGGTCATGGTGCGGGTGAAGCCCTTGATGTTGCCGCCGAGCATCATGGAGATGCCGATCTCGGAAATGACGCGGCCAAAGGCGGAAATGACCGCCGCGGCGATGCCGAAGCGGCCCTCGCGCAGCACCACCAGCGCGGTCTGCCAGGGACCCGCGCCCAGGGTCTGCGCGGTGCGGCGGTAACGCTCGTCCACCCGGCTGACCGCGGCGACGGTCAGGGCGGCGATGAGCGGCACGATCAGGATCACCTGGCCGATGACCATGGCCTTCTGGGTGTAGAGCAGGTCCAGCGGCCCGAGGATGCCGCGCCGGGAAATGAACATGTAGACGAACAGGCCGATGACCACCGTGGGCAGGGCCAGGAGGGTATTGAGCAGGGTGATGATCGCCCGCCGGCCCGGCACCCGGCCGTAGGCCACGAGAAAGCCGAGCGGGATGCCCCCCACGGCGGCGATCACCGTGGCCAGGCAGCTCACCGAGAGCGACACGCGAACAATGGTGAACAGTTCCGGGTCGAGCGCCCAGACCAACCGGCCGGCGGCAGTGAAGCTGTCGAGGAAGAAGCTCATGAAGGCAATGGTCGCAAGGTCGCACCGGGCGGACCCGCTGCCGGGTCCACCCGGAAACGGCGGGCGAAGGGTGGCTTTAAGGGATCAGTGCTTGGCGTTGGGGAAGAACAGCGGCTCGCCGAAGGTGTCCTTGCCGAAATCGCGGATCAGGGCCTGGGCCTCGTCACCGGTCAGCCAGTCCATGAAAGCGGTGGCGCCTTTGGCGTTCACGTTCGGGAACCGCTCCGGGTTGACGGCGATCACCGCGATGTAGTTCATCAGCAGTTTGTCCCCCTCGACCAGCGGCACCAGGCCGATCTCCTTCTTCAAGGTCAGGTAGGTGGCCCGATCCATGAGCACGTAGGCCTTGCGGCTGTCGGCGTGGCGGGTGGTCACCTTGTTGCCCTTGCTGCCCTCGGCGAAGGTCTCGTACCAGGCGCCGGACGGTTCCACGCCGCTCGCCTTCCACACCTCCATCTCCTTGACGTGCGTACCCGACTTGTCCCCGCGGGTGACAAAGGGGGCACCGGCAGCGGCGATTTTGCGGAAGGCATCAACCGCGACCCGCATGCCCTTGACCCCTGCCGGGTCCTCGGGTGGCCCCAGGATGACGAAATCGTTGTACATCACGTCGCGACGGTCACGACCGTAGCCTTGGGCGACAAACTCGTCCTCGAGGGCGCGGGCGTGCACCATGACCATGTCAAACGAACCGGTCTGCGCCTTCTTCAGGGTGGCGCCGGTGCCGGCTCCCTCGTAAACGATGGTTGTGCCGGTCTTCGCTTCATAGGTCTTGGCGAGCAGGGGCACGATGCCGGCGTCGATCGGCCCGATGGTGCTGGAGAGTTTCACCTGGTCGGCCCGCACCAGGGATGGGCCACTGGCCAGGAAAAGCAGGGCGACAAACGACAGCGTCGCGGCAAACAGGGTACGGCGGGTGCACTGCATGGACAACCTCCTGCATAATGAAAAATGGGGCGGCCAAACCCGGGCGCAGATCGCCCGCGGGATCGGCGCTGCCCCACGGATGGCGGGGCAGGACCACCCTGCCCCGCCGGATGGCATGCTTATTTCGCGTCGCCGAAGAACAGCGGCTTGCCGTGCAGGCTGTAGCCGGCGATCAACTGCTGGCCCTTGGCGGACATCAGCCACTGGGCCATTTCCTCGGCCACCGCGGTCTTGGCCTGCGGGTGCTTGGCCTGGCTCACCGGGATGAAGCCGTAGGGGTTGGCCAGCTGCTCGCCGCCCTCGCTGAGGATCTCCAGGTTGACCGGCACTTCGCGGCCGTACTTGTACTTGATGTAGGTACCGCGGTCGGCCAGGGTATAGCCCTGCTTCTCGTCGGTGATGGTCAGGGTCTTGCCCATGCCCTGGCCCACGGAGAGATACCAGGCCTTGGCGTCGGCCGGCTGCACCGACTTGATCTCGACCTTCTTGCCGTCCTTGTCCATGGAACTGGTGGCGTCCTCGAGGGCGACGCCGGACTTCTTCCACAGATCCTGCTCTTTGGCGTGCGTGCCGGAATCGTCGCCGCGGGAGACAAAGGGCTGCTTGGCAGCGGCGATCTTCTGCAGGGCCTCGGCGCCTTCGGCGGTGCCCTTGACCTTGGCCGGGTCGGCCGCCGGGCCGATGACGATGAAGTCGTTGTGCATGACGCCGTAGCGCTTGGTGCCGAAGCCGTCGGCGACGAATTTTTCCTCGCGGGCGGTGTCGTGGACAAAGATGGCGTCCACGTTGCCGTCCACGCCGTCACGGATGGCCGCGCCGGTGCCCTTGGCGATCACCTTCACCTGGATGCCGGTGTCCTTCTCGAGCGCCGGCAGGAGCACGTCGAGCAGCCCGGAATCCTGGGTCGAGGTGGTGGTCGACATCTTGATCACCTTGTCCGCGGCTCCGGCCGGGACAGCGAGGGTCATGGCCAGGAGCAGGCCGCCGAACAGTTGTGTTTTGTGCATGGGTTCTCCTTCTCGTTATGGTGAGGATTCAGGCGGAGCAGTCCTCCGCCGGGTGGACGAGGTTTACCGGTTTTCCGGGAACACGATCTTGCCCGCCTGGCTGACGTCGTAGCCGGGCAGGGCACGGGCCATCGCGCGGAAGGGGTCGGACTGGAGCAGGCCGAAGAACGACTGGATGGGTTCTTCGAAGAAGACCTCGCGGCTGACCAGCAAATCGAACCGCTCCCAGCGCAGCGGCACGAAGCCCAGGTCCAGGGCCCCGGCCACCGCCTCGATGGCCGGGCCGACGTCGGCGCGGCCGGCGAGGATCTCCAGGCCGACGTCCATGTGCCGGCCCACCTCGTGGTCGTAGCCAGTGATGCGGTCGCCGCGCAGGCCGGCCTTGTCCAGTTCGCGGTCGAGCAGCAGCCGGGTGCCGGTGCCGAGCGAGCGGTTGACCAGGCGCAGGCCGGGTTTGCCCAGGTCGGCCACCGAAAAGATGGACAGCGGGTTGTCGCGGCGGACGAGCAGCCCCTGCTGGCGGCGGGCGAAGTTGACCAGCACCGGCATCTGTTCGCACTCGCTGGCCGCGAACTGGAAGTTGTAGTCGGACTCGTCGTCCTGGATGAGGTGGCTGGAGGCGATGTGGCAGAGGTTGTTGCGCAGGGCCTGCACCCCGCCGGTGCTGCCCAGGTTGCCGAACACCGCCAGGTGGCCCTTGAACGAGCGGTTGTAAAGGGTGATGGTCTGGTCAAGGAGGATGTCGTTGCTGCCGGCGAGCACGATCAGCCGCTGGTTGGCGGTGAGCGGCCGGATGCGCTCCGGGAAGTTGATGGTGTTGTTCTCCACCCACTGCTCGACCAGGTAGCGCGGGAAGAGCCACTTGCCGGTGATCTTGGTGGCCGGCAAGCCTTTCTCGGCCACCAGGGTGTAGACCATCTTCTCGTGGATGTTGAGCAGTTCGGCGACCTCGCGGGTCGACAGCAGGCGTTCCATGGGCGTGTTGGGCAGAGGGGGATCGGTTTGGCTGTCAGGTCCGCCCAGTTGGCCATTTTGGCCGGTTTCCGTCAACGGTATTTCCGTGTCCTGCATTTCTTTTTCCATAACCGACCGATTCCTTCCAAAAACGACGGCGAGATGCCGGTTCAGCGCCGGTCCGGCCGCTGTTCCGGGCCGTCGAGAATGGACCAGTGCCGCCAGCGCCGCGGCATGTGGCTGCCCACGCTGCCGAGATGAGGACCAGCCAGAGAATGCGGCACGGCAAGGCCGGGCCGAAGCGGCACCACGAACACCAGCAGGGCGTGGGCCAGGGCGAGCAGGCCCTTGCCGCGGTGCGGCCAGCGGCGGTCGTGGAGCAGTTCGAGCACGAGCAGCACCGCACCGCTCACCAGGGCGAGACCGAGCCACAGGGTGAGTCGCGCCTGGTCCACCTGCAGCAGGCTGCCGCCGAAGAAGACCGCAACCGTGGCCAGGTGGGCGGTGCGCGCCGCGATCCCCAGCCAGCGCATCGGCCCGCCCGGTCGGGAACCGTCGCCGGTGCGGCGCCCCTGCCCTGTGCCGTCGGTCATCGTTGCCGCGCTCCGGGCGCCGGGGGCGTTGACAGCGTTGGCCGACGCCGGTACCCTGCCCTTCCGTGCGTCGGCGGTTTCTGCCTGCTGTTCGTCCTCATCGTTCTCCCGGAGTGGTCATGGCCGATATTCCTGTCTGGTTTGAGCGCAACCTGGGCCTCCTGAGCCCGGCCCAACAGCAGACCCTCGGCCGCGGCCGGGTGGCGGTGATCGGCTGCGGCGGCCTGGGCGGCTACCTGGTCGAGGAACTGGTGCGGCTTGGCGTGGGCCGACTGCACCTGTTCGACCCGGACACCTTCTCGCCCACCAACATCAACCGCCAGCTGCTGGCCGTGCAGGCCACCCTGGGCCGGCCCAAGGCCGAGGTCGCGGCCGAGCGGGCCGCGGCCATCCACCCCTGCACCGTTACCCGGGTGTTTCCGACCGACTTCCGCCGGGCGGACGACGAGGCGCTGCGGGTGGACGTGGTGGTCGACTGCCTGGACGACATCCCGGCCCGCCGCGACCTGGCCGCCCGCTGCCGCACCCTCGACCTGCCGCTGGTGCACGGCGCGGTCACCGGCTGGTACGGCCAGGTGGGCGTGCAGCGGCCGGGCGACGACCTGCTCGACCGCCTCTACCCGGAACGGACCGTGCGGCCGGCGGCCACGCCGCCGCCGGTGCTCGCCTGCACCGTGGCCGTGGTCGCCAGCCTGCAGGCCGCGGAAACCCTCAAGCTGCTCCTCGGCCTGCCCTCCCCGCTCGCCAACAGCTGGCTGCACATCGACCTGCGCGACTGCAGCTTCGAGCCCATGGGCTGACCCCGGTCGGCCCGATCCTGCCCCAGTGCCCTCAGGCCGCCGGCTGCACCGTGCCCGTGTCCCGGGTCGAGTAGCCGCCCATCCGCTCCACCGTCTCCCGGAAAAGCGGGGTGTCGATCACCTCGCGCACGGCCTGGATCATCGGCTCGTCCCAGTACTCGCCCGGGATGAGCAGGTCGTAGCGTTCCTCCACCAGCGGCACGAAATCAAGGCCCAGGGCGTTGGCCGCGCTCTGGATGCCGAGACCCGTGTCCGCCTTGCCGGAGAGCACGGCCACGGCCACGGCCATGTGGGTGTACTCGTCCTGGTCGTAGCCGCGGATCTCGTCCGGGTCGAGGCTGTTGCGGCTCAGCTCGTAGTCGAGCAGCACCCGCGTGCCCGAGCCGGCCTGGCGGTTGATGAACATGAGCCCGTCCTGGAACAGGTCGTGGATGGTCTTGATCCCGCGCGGGTTGCCCCTGGGGACGATGAACCCCTGCTCGCGGTGCACCAGGGTGAGCATGCGGATGTCGCGGTCCGGCAGGTAGCGGCGCAGGTAGCTGGCGTTGTACGAGCCGTCCTCCGGGTCGAGCAGGTGCGAGCCGGCCAGGTGGCACATGCCGTCGCGCAGGGCCATGATCCCGCCCAGGCTGCCCACGTGGGTGGAGGCCAGCGGCCAGGCCGGGTCGCGGCGGCAGAGGAAATCGTTGAGCACGTCCAGGGAGAGGTCGTGGCTGCCGGTGCAGAGGATGGTGCGCTCCACCTGCGAGCGGGGCACGAGCAGGTCGATCTGCACCTCGCGGCCGTGGCGCTCGCCCTCGAAGCTCGGCGTCGATGCGGAGCATGCCGTTGGCCCGGGTGAGGGTGGTGATGGCGCCGGCGCCCTTCTTCAGCGGCACGGCCACGTGGTGGTCGCCGATGCGGCCGACGATCATCCGCCGGAACTCCTCGATGCCCGGCGGGCGAGGGCAGGTCGCGGGCGAGCAGCGCCGGCACGGTTTCCACCACGGGCAGGTCGAGCCCCTGCATATGCGCCAGGAGCGGCACCACGAACTGCTCCATGGCGATGATCGCGGACACCGGGTAGCCGGGCACGCCGACCACCGGGGTCTGGTCGATCACGCCGAGGATGGTCGGCTTGCCGGGCATGATGGTCACCCCGTGCACCAGCACCTCGCCCAGTTCCTCGACCAGCTGCACCGTGTAGTCGGCGCTGCCCGCCGACGAACCGGCGTTGACCAGCACCAGGTCCGCGCCCCTGGCCAGTTCGCTCCCGCAGCCGCTCACGGATGGCCTCGGCCTCGTCCGCGACCACCAGCGTCACCCGCACCTCGGCCCCGGCCTGTTCGGCCAGGGCGGCGAGCACGGCGCTGTTCGACTCGATGATCCGGCCGGGGGGCACGGTGTCGCCGAGTCCGTCCAGCTGCACCAGCTCGTTGCCGGTGGGGATGATGGTCACCCGCGGCCGCCGCCGCACCGACACCGTGGCGCAGCCGCCGGTGAGCAGGGCGCCGATGTCCGCCGGCGCGGAGACGGTGGCCGGTGGGAAAGAGCAGCTCGGTGGCGACGATGTCCTCGCCCACCTTGCGCACGTGCTGCCAGGGGTAGACCGGCGCGCGGATCACCGCGCTGGTGTTCGCCTCGTCGAGCAGCACGTGCTCGATCATGATCACCGCGTTCCTGTCCGGTGGCAGCGGGTGGCCGGTATTCACCAGGACGGCCTGGCCGTTGTCCAACCGCAGGGTGAGCGGGCTCTCGTCGCTGGCGCCGAAGGTGTCCTCGGCGCGCACCGCCAGACCGTCCATGGCGGCCGAATGGAACGAGGGCGAGGAGAAGCGGGCGCTCACCGGGCCGGCGGTCACCCGGCCGCAGGCCGAGCGCGCGGCCACGGTCTCCGCCTCGGTGCGCCGGTCGGCGAAGCGGTCGAGGAACAGCTGCCGGGCCTCGGCGCGGGAACGCATCTGCAGGTAGATTTTTCGTTTCATGGGGACAAGCCTCCGGGAAAAGGGTCTGAACACGGGGTTGGCAGGCCAACCGGCCAACGGGACACGGGCCGGACAAGGCCCTTTCGGGTCACAGTAGGCATCCTGGTGGTGCGGGGCAATGGGACCCCGCTTCAGGGGAAGAGCAGCACCGTGGCTTCGATGCCCTGGTCCAGCCCCTCGCTGTCCCGGTCCACGCGCAGCAGGCCGTGGGCGCGAATGAGCGGGCCGAGCAGGCCGGACTTGCCGTACACCGGCAGGGCGAGGGGCAGACCGCCGTCCGCGGGCTCCTCCAGGCGGACGCGCACGTACTCCTCCCGGCCGATGGCCGAGGGGATCTGCTGGCCGGTGCGAACCTGCACGGTGCGCAGCCCGAGCGTGGTGCCCAGCCCCTGGTAGCGGCGCAGCAGCGGCCGCACGAACAGCAGGAAGACCACCAGGGCCGAGGCCACATGGCCGGGCAGGCCGAACAGGGCCTGGTTGGCGCGGGCCGCGACAATGGTGGGCTTGCCCGGGCGGATGGACACGCCGTGGGCGAGCAGTTCGCTGCCGTCGATGGCAGCGAACACCCGCAGGGTGAAGTCGCGCTGGCCCACCGAACTGCCGCCGGAGAGCAGCAGCAGGTCGCAGCCCGCGAGCGCGGTCGTGCAGGTGGCCTGCATGCGGTCGAAGTCATCGGTGCAGATGCCCAGGGCAACCGGGACCCCGCCCGCCTCCTCGACCAGGGCGGCCAGGGAGGCGGAGTTGATGTCGCGGATCTTGCCCGGCGGCGGCGTCTGGTCGGCCGGCACCAGTTCATCGCCGGTGGAGAGGATGGCCACCCGCGGCCGGCGGTGCACCGAAACCGTTGTCAGGCCGAGACCGGCGAGCACGCCCAGGTCCTGGGGCCGCAGCCGGTGGCCGCGCGAAAGGATTCGGTCGCCGGGCCGGCAGTCCTCGCCGGCGCGGATGACGTTCTCGCCCGGAGCCACCGGCCGGAACACGGCCACCGTGGTCGGGTCGAGCAGGCGGGTGTATTCGACCATGACCACCGCGTCCGCCTTGGCCGGCAACTCCCCGCCGGTCCAGATGCGCGCCGCCTGGCCCGGGGCCAGGGCAAGGGTGCGGCCCGGTTCGCCCATGGCGATCTCGCCCACCACGGTGAGCAGGGCCACCTCGGATTCCGAGCAGCCGAAGGTGTTGGCCGCCCGCACCGCGTAGCCGTCCATGGTGGAGCGGGAAAAGGGCGGCAACAGCTCCCGGGCGACGATGTCCGCGGCCAGCACGCGGCCGAGCGCCGCCGAGAGCGGCACGGTTTCGCTGGCAAGCGGCGCGAACCGGTCGAGCAGGGCCGTGCACTCGCCGGTGCTGATCAGTTTGAAGAAGTCGTCCATGGTCGATGCCTCCTGGTGCGGGGAAGGGGTGACTGGCGCGCGCAAAAAAGGCGGCCGACGCCGGAGCGACGGCCGCCTGATTGCAGATACCCGGGTTGACCGGCGGCGGCGAGCGTTTTTTTGCCGATCGACCGGCCGGCGGGGACTCAGCCCCCGCCGATGGCCGGAAAGATGGCCAGCTGATCATTCTCCGCCGGCACCTGGTCGAGGGTGCAGTGACGGGAATTGATCATGGTCACCCCCACCTCCTCCAGGTCGATGCCGAGGGAGCGGATAACCTCTTCCACCGTGGTGCCCTCGGGGTAGTCCCGGACCTCCGCCCGAAAGCGGTTGTCGCGGAAGTAGGCGAACAGCTTGACCGTGAACCGCATCGACGCTCAGAAATTCCAGAAGCTGTCGATGGCCTCGTCCGTGATGTCCCAGACCACGTTGTGCGGGGCGATGGGCTCATCGCGGAAGAACTCGGGCAGCCGGTCGTCCTTGTTGGTGAAGCCGGCGGCCAGGTTGAACGCATGCTCGGTCTTGAGAATGGTCATGCCCAGCTCGGTCACGTCGTTCGCGGTCAGTTTGGCGCCGAAGCGGGCGTTGATCATGTCGATCAGCGACGGGCAGGCAGGTGGCGTCGTCCAGGGCCGCAAAGGCGATGAACAGACACATGCCGGTGGAGTCGATGGCCGCGGTGGCGATCTGCAGGTTGCGCGACAGCTCCACCTGGCCTTCCTTGCTCAGCGGGTCGACCTTGCCGCCCACACCGAGGATGTTGGTGGCGATGGTGTAGCCCATGGTGTGGTCCGCGCCCTGGGTGGAGGTGGCATAGGTGATGCCGATACCCTTGATGGCGCGCGGGTCGTAGGCCGGGATGGCCTGGTTCTTGACCACCGGCACGCGGGTGACGCCGTAGGCGCGGCCCACCGAGCCGGCGCCGTTGCCGATGATGCGGCCCAGCGGCGTGCCCTTGGCCACCTCTTCACGGAGGATGCGGCAGAGTTCCACGCCGTCGCCGAACTTGAGCACGCCGGCCTCCATGGCCACGCCGAAGGCCACCGGGATCTCGATGGAGTCCATGCCGATGTCGTCCATGATCGAGTCGGCCTCGGCGACGTCGTCGAGGTTGTCGATGCCGCAGTCGGCACCGAGCGCCCAGATGGTCTCGTACTCGAAGCCCGAGGTCACGTAGCCGCCCTTGACGTCGGTGTAGATCTGCGAGCACTGGATGACGCAGCCGGCGTGGCAGCTGTGCTTGGGCTTGCCGCCGCGGGCGACGATGGTGTCGTGCATGGTCTCGCCGGAGATGGTCTCGTGGCCCTCGAACTGGCCGGCGGTGAAGTTGCGGGTGGGCAGGCCGCCGGACTCGTTGATGATGTTGACGAGCACGTTGGTGCCGTACTGGGCCAGGGCCTTGCTGATCGGGTTGTCCACCAGGGCCTTGGCAAAGGCGCGGTTGGCGGCCTTGAAGGCCTCGGGCTCGGCGATCGCGACCTTCTTGTCGGTCGGCTCGACGGCGATGAACTTGATCCGCTTGGAACCCATGACCGCGCCCAGGCCGCCGCGGCCGCAGGAACGCACGTGGTTGTCCGGATCCTTGACCGAGATGTTGGCGGCCAGCATCTGCATCTCGCCGGCCGGACCGATGGAGATCACGCCGACCTTGTCGCCAATGCGCTGGTTGAGCGCCTGGACGATGGCAAAGTTGCCCTGGCCGACCACTTCGCTCTCTTCCTTGATGGTCACGCCGTTCTCACCCACCTGCAGGCTGTACCACTTGCTGGCGTCAGCCGGCTTGCCCTCGATGATCAGCGCCTTGACGCCCAGGCGGGCGAGCATCTGGGCCGAGGTACCGCCGGAGTTGGCCTCCTTGATGGTGCCGGTGAGCGGGCTCTTGGCGCCGCAGGAAAGGCGGCCGGAGTTGGCCGCCGGGGTGCCGGAGAGCAGGCCCGGGGCGAAGACGAGCTTGTTGCGTTTGCCGAGCGGATGACAGGTGGGCTCGACCTCGGCAGCGACGATGGTGGAGGTCAGGCCGCGGCCGCCCAGTCCCATCCAGGCTTCGGGCACCTCCTCGATCCTGGTGCTCAGATCCGACATGTTTACGCGAAAAATTTTATCAGCCATGCGTTTGCTCCTGAAAAGAGGTGGGGGAAACCGGGCCTGGCGACGCTCCGCCAGCCGCAAAAAAATTCTAATACACTAATATATCGTGATAATTCGTTTGTCAACACCTGTCCGGATCGGTCGGTAACGGTCGCTATCGGAAACGGGACGCATGGGACCACAAGGAGGAAAGGCCCCATGCGCCCCTTCCGGACAGCAGGAAATGCGGGGCAGGAACGAATCCCTGCCCCGCGACGCCAACCACAGCGTACAGATGTCACGAAAACACGCCCGGTGCAGCCTGGATGCGACCCGACAGGGAGGGCTTGGGTGGGCTGCACCGGGCGGAGGGGGGTTCTTACAGGGCCGCGGTGTAGATGGCCTTGACGTCGATGTCCTTCGGGCAGCGCGGGTTGGTCAGACCGCAGGCGTCCTTCTGGGCGTTGCCCACCATGGTGTCGATGTCGGAAGCCTTGACTTCCTTGCCGTAGCGCTTGCCGAGTTCGATCAGGCCGGACGGGATGCCGATGTCCGCGGACAGCTTCTTGATGCCCACCAGGGCCAGCTCGGCGGCGTCACGCGGGGCCAGGCCGGCGGTGTTCTCGCCGAGCAGCTGGGCGATCTTGACGAAGCGGTCCATCTTGGCGATCAGGTTGAACTGCTCGACGTGCGGCAGGAGGATGGCGTTGCACTCGCCGTGCGGCAGGTCATAGAAGCCGCCCAGCTGATGGGCCATGGCATGGACGTGACCGAGGCTGGCGTTGTTGAAGGCCATGCCGGCCAGGTACTGGGCAAAGCACATGCCGTCGCGGGCCTCGATGTCCTGGCCATTGGCCACGGCCGGGCGCAGGTACTTGGCGATCAGCTCGATGGCCTTCTCGGCGGCGGAGTCGGTCATCGGGGTGGCGATGGTGGACACGTAGGCCTCGACGGCGTGGGTCAGGGCGTCCATGCCGGTGGCCGCGGTCAGTGCCGGCGGCATGCCGACCATGAGCAGCGGATCGTCCACGGCGATGCCCGGGGTCACGCGCCAGTCGACGATGGCCATCTTCACGTGGCGGCAGGTGTCGGTGATGATGCAGAAGCGGGTCATTTCCGAGGCGGTGCCGGCGGTGGTGTTGACGGCGACGTAGGGCGGCATGGGCTTGGTGGATTTGTCCACGCCCTCGTAGTCATGAATCTTGCCGCCGTTGGCGATCACCAGGCCGACGCCCTTGCCGCAGTCGTGGGAGGAGCCGCCGCCCAGGGTGATGAGGCTGTCGCACTTCTCTTTCTTGTAGACATCGACGCCGTCATGGACGTTCTTGTCGGTGGGGTTGGGGATGGTCTCGTCATAGACAACGTATTTCATCTTGGCGGCGTCGAGCAGGTCGGTGATCTGCTTGGTGATGCCGGCGCCGGTGATGCCCTTGTCGGTGACGATCAGCGGCTTGGAACCGCCGAGGGCCTTGATCTTCTCCGGGATCTGCTTGGCTGCGCCGATGCCGATCAGGGTGACACTGGGAATGAAATAGCCGTATACTTGCTCTCTGACTGCCATGATGTACCGTCCTTTTCCAGAAGTTGTGGGGTGCCGTGCTGGTTGCTGCCTCGGGTTTGGATCCAATGATGCGCACCCTCACTATAGCAACACCCGTGCCATACTGAAAATGACCTATTTTCAACGAGAAAGAAGAGACAGAAAAAGGACTCCCGGACAAAACGCCCCGATCCGGCCGGGGCGGGGTGGTCGGGAGCGCTCCGTTTGGTCTGGAGAACATCGCAAACTGACTGAAAACAACAGACTTTTTCCCGCTCGGGTCAAAAGGTACCGGCCGCCCAACGAAATGGGTCAGAATGCCCCGGCCCGGGAACAGGACCTTGCCATCCCCCTGGCCGTGACCGGGAACGCCTCCGACAGCAGGGTGCAGACACAGCCCCTTTCCCTTTTGCCCTGAATATGCTACCTCACTGCGGGACGACAGTGCATCGTCCGACCGGTCGCCGGGATGCGGCCGGGCCCGCCGCTGCCGCGTGAGCAGCGGCCCACCCTTACCGCCCGGAGAAGCGCATGCAGAACCTCTTCAAAAACCTGTCCGTCTGGCTGATCGTCGCCCTGGCCGTTGTCCTGCTGGTCACCTTCTGCCAGCGCTCCACCACTGACAGCCGGGCCGTGGCCTACAGCGATTTCCTTGCCCGGGTGGACAGCGGCGCGCTTTCGCGGGTGACCATCGTTGCACCGCACCGTCTCCTGGGAGGCGGCCGACGGCACCCGCCACTCCACCGTCATCCCGCCCGCCGGCGACCTGCTCGACCGGCTCACGCGGAACAAGGTGACCGTGCACGCCGAGGAGAAACCGGAAACGCCCTGGTACCTGCAGACCCTGCTCAGCTGGCTGCCGCTCTTGCTGTTCGTCTTTCTCTGGTTCTTCTACTTCCAGCGCAGCGGCGGCGGCCCGTCGTCCGGCGGGCGCCTGCCGGCCTTTGGCAAGAGCCGGGCGCGGCTCATCAACCCGGAGGAATCCAAGGTCCGCCTGGCGGACGTGGCCGGCATCGACGAGGCCAAGGAGGAGGTGGCGGAGATCATCGATTTTTTGAAGAAACCGCAGCGGTTCGTCGAGGCCGGGGCGCGCATCCCCACCGGCGTGCTCCTCTACGGTGAACCGGGCACGGGCAAGACCCTGCTCGCCCGGGCCATCGCCGGCGAGGCCGGGGTGCCGTTCTTTTCGATCAGCGGCAGCCGAGTTCGTGGAGATGTACGTGGGTATCGGCGCCTCGCGGGTGCGCGACCTGTTCACCGAGGGCAAGAAGAAGGCGCCGTGCATCATCTTCATCGACGAGATCGACGCGGTCGGCCGCCACCGCAGCGCCGGCGGCGGCCCGGGCGGCAACGACGAGCGCGAGCAGACCCTCAACCAGCTGCTGGTGGAGATGGACGGCTTCGAGGTGAGCGACCACGTGATCGTCGTCGCCGCCACCAACCGCCAGGATATCCTCGACCCGGCCCTGCTCCGGCCCGGCCGCTTCGACCGCCAGGTGATGGTGCCGCTGCCCGACGTCGGCGGCCGCGAGAAGATCCTGCGGGTGCACGCCCGCCGCACCCGCACCGCCGAGAACGTCGACTGGCAGACCATCGCCCGCGCCACGCCCGGGTTCTCCGGCGCGCAGCTGGCCAGTCTGGTCAACGAGGCGGCCCTGCTGCGTGACCCGCCAGAACGTCCGGCGATCACCATGGACATCCTCGAGGCGGCCAAGGACAAGGTGCTCATGGGCGCGGAGCGCGCGCAGCCTGATCATCACCGAGCGGGAGAAGCGGATCACCGCCTACCACGAGGCCGGCCACGCCCTGGTCGCCTGGATGCTGCCCGACGCCGACCCGGTGCACAAGGTGACCATCATCCCGCGCGGCCGCGCCCTGGGCGCTGACCATGCAGCTGCCCGAGGAGGAGCGCAGCGCCCACGACCGCACCTGGCTCACCAACACCCTGTGCACCCTGCTCGGCGGGCGGGTGGCCGAGGAGATCGTCTTTGAGCAGATGACCACCGGCGCGGGCAACGACATCGAACGGCGTCGGACATCGCCCGGCGGATGGTCTGCGAATGGGGCATGAGCGAGGCCATCGGCCCGCTCACCTTCCGCGCCCCCCAGCCCCGGGCGGCCAGCCCGGCAGATCCTGAGCGAAGCCACGGCCACGCTCATCGACGCGGAGGTGAAAAAGCTCGTCCAGTCGGCCGCGGACACCGCCCGGCAGCTCCTCACCGACAACCGGCCGGCGCCTGGAGGCGCTCACCAGCGCCCTGCTCGAGCGGGAGACCCTGAACCGCGACGACATCCGCGCCATCGTCGACCGTGCCCGGCCACAGCCGACCACGGCCTGAGCCGGGTCAGCGGCGATTCTTGGTCAGCCGCTTCCACTTCCAGGGCGGCAGCGGCGAGGGCTCCCGCCACAGCCCCAGCCGCTCCGCCCGGGCCGCGTCCTGGAGGCGACTCCATCTCGTCGCACAGGTCGCGGCTGCGGCGGTAGCGCGGGTACTGCCAGGCGTGGCCTGCGCGCACCAGTTCCCGGTTGACGAGCACGCCGTCGCGGGACACCACCGCCACTACCCGGCCGTAGTTGTCCCGGTCCATGGGTTCGATGTCCACGGTCCGGCCGTTGACCAGTCGCCGGGTGAAATCACGCGCCTCGCGCCAGCCGGGCTGGCGGTACTCGGGACTGTCGATGCCGTACAGGCGGACCTTGACCGTACGCCCGGCCCGTTCCACGGTGAGTGAATCCCCGTCCGGAACGCTCCGCACCCGCCCCTGCCAGGCCCGGGCCGGCACCGCGGTCAGCACCAGTGCCAGCAGCAGGCACCACCAGCAGACGCCCCGACCCGCTGCCGTCGTCCATCCTCCCTGAATCCCCATACTTCCTCCCTGTTGTCAAGAAAATGACACGCTCCGTGAAAGGCCCTTGTCTTTCCCAAATCATCTGTGGTAGGCTTGCCCATAACCCGGGGAGCGCACTCCAAAAATGCCGCGCGCCCCGTTTTTCGTCCCCCTCCCGGACCCCCTGCTGGTGACCATGAAACGACCCGCTCCACCCGCAGCGCAGCTCACCGACAGCGAAGAAACGACGAGAGAATATCTGCTCACCCTGCCGCTGTTCGACACCTTCAGCAGTGAGGAACTCACCACCCTCGCCCGCCACCTGAACTTTGCCGAGATCGGCCGCGGCGAACGATTGTGCAGCGAGGGGGAACCGGCCGATTTCATGTGTTTTGTGGCCAGCGGCCGGCTGGACGTGCTCAAGAAGACGGCCGTGGGCGACTACCGGGTGGTGGCCCGCGCCGGCCGCGGCCGCACCGTCGGCGAGATGGCCCTGTTCGACCGCTCGCCCCGCTCGGCCACGGTCATCGCCCGCCAGCCCTCGGTTGTCATTCTCTTGACCAGGAAGGGGTTCGACCTGCTCACCGCCCGTCATCCCGGCCTCGGCCTCACCCTGATGCGGAACATTCTCCGCCTCCTGAGCCTCAACATGCGCCTGACCACCAGCAGGCTGGCTGACCAGCTCCCTGGCTGAACCATGGCAACCAGCGATTCCTTCGGCAACCTGATCGGCCGCAGCGAGTGCATGCGGCAGCTGTTCGGCCTGATCGAAAAACTCGCCGAGGACGACCTGAGCACGGTCCTCATCCAGGGCGAATCGGGCACGGGCAAGGAACTGGTGGCCAAGGCCATCCACCTGAACAGCCCCCGCGGCGGCAACAACTTCGTGCCGGTCAACTGCGCCGCCATCCCCGACGACCTCCTGGAAAGCGAGCTGTTCGGCTACACCAAGGGCGCCTTCACCGGCGCCACCATGGCGAAGATCGGCCGCATCGAGTACGCCAACGGCGGCACGCTCTTTCTCGACGAGATCGGCGACATGACGCCGACGCTGCAGGCCAAGCTGCTGCGGGTGCTGCAGGAGCGGGAATTCGAGCCGGTGGGCGGGCTCAAGCCGATCCCGGTGGACGTGCGCATCATCGCCGCCACCCACCGCAACCTGGAGGAGATGGTAGCCGAAGGCCGTTTCCGCGAGGACCTCTACTACCGGCTGAGCGTCATCCCGGTGAACATCCCGCCGCTGCGCGAGCGGACCGGCGACATCCCGCTGCTCATCGACCACTTTATCCGCGCCCTTGGCCGCAATCGGAAAAAACCCCTGGTCGGCTTCGACCTGGTGGCCATGCGCGCGCTTGCCGCCTTTCCCTGGCGGGGCAACGTCCGCGAACTGGAGAACCTGGTGCAGCACATGACCATCCTCCACGGCGGCTCCCAGGTCGGCTACAACGACCTGCCGGAGAAGTTCCGCAACGGCGCGCCCCTGCCCGCCGAGCCGGCGCAGCCCGAGGCGGACACCGAACCCGGCCGGTCGGAACAGGACCTGCTTCTTGGCCCGACCGCGGCCGCGCCCGAGGAGCACTGGCCGGAGACAGGCATCGACTTCAACGCCCTGGTCAACGATTTCGAGACCCAGCTCATCGTCCAGGCCCTCAAACTCACCCAGGGCAACAAAAAAGAGGCGGCCCGCCTGCTCAACCTGAAGCGGACCACCTTGCTCGAAAAAATCAAGAAAAAGGAGTTGTTCGCAAGCCTCGAAGAGGAGGAGAACGACTGACTCCCTCAGGCGGCCTGCTGCTCCGGCGCGACCGCCAACCTGGCGCGAAGATCCTCTTCCGCCACCGGGGTCACCAGGACGTCACTGACCCCGTACTTGACCGCCTGCAGCACCAACGACCGTGTCCAGGCCGGACCGGCCGCCACCAGGGGCACCCGCAGGCCGGCGCTGGCCAGCTTGATGGCCACGCCAAACCCCTGCTCGCTGACCTCGCCCATCACCAGCACCACCATCCGCACCCCGGGCGCCAGCGCCGCGTGCACCGGATCCTTGAAGTGACAGACCCGGCCGCTGCTGCCGATCCGCGCCAGCATCGCCAGGATCCGGTCACTCTCCGCCCGGTCGTCGCTGAACAGCAGCACCTCGGCCATCGCCCCGGCGCCGGCCGCTTCGCCGGCTGCCCCGCTGTCGTCCGCCGCTGTTCCCGCTTCCTCGATACCCGGCTCCTGCGCTGCGGTGGCCGCTCGATCCCCTTCGTCCGCCGCTGCCACCTCCTCCGCTTCACTGGCCGCCTCCGGCAGTTCCAGCCCGAGCAGATGGGCCGGGACCAACAGCTGCAGCCGTCCCAGGTCGCGACCGGCAAACGCCACCCGGCCGGCGGCCAGGCAGTAGCCGGCTGCCGGCAGGGCACGGTTGTCCGCAGGCAGCGTCGCCACCGTGCCCCGGTCGAAACGCAGCCGCGCCACGGTGTCCTGCTCCGCGAACACGGCCGTGCAGGCGCTGGCGATGACCGTGATCACCTCGGCGTAGGCGTCGGTCAGATCCTGGTCCAGCCGGTCCGCGCGCATCGCCGTAGCCAGTTCGTCCTCCGGCAGCATGAGCAGGCCGCCGCCGAGCGTGGCCGCGGTCGGCAGATCGGTGAGCACACAGGCCTCGCCCTCGCCTTCCCCGCCCACCGTGAGCCGGGCCACCACCTGGCCAGCACCGGCCTGGGCGAGCACCTCCTCGCGGGTGAGCACGGCCTGCCGCTCCGGGACGATGCCCAGGCTGCCGCCGAGCAGGTTGCCCACCGCGTCGCCGGTACGGGCCAGGCAGTCCGCCATCACCCGCTGCGCCAGCCGGCGGCTGTCGGGCGGCGCTGGCGTCGGAGGCTGTGGTTCCTCCACGGCGGCCCCCTGGTCGGCTGCGGCCGCGGTGTCTGCTGCGGTAGCGTCCGTTTCGTCGGTCGCCTCCGTCGCTGCATCGCTTGCCACCAGCCCGAAGGGGGCGGCGGGCAGGGCCAGGGTGAAGGGACCGAAATCGCAGCCCTCGGCCTCCATGGGCAGGGTCAGCACGAACATTTCGCCGGTCGCCAGGGAGGAGGGCGGCACCGGATCGCCGGCAACGACAACCTGCTGGCCGGCGGCGAGGAAGCGGACCTGTTGGGGGAACTGCTCCTTGAACACCGCGCTCAGTGCGCCGCAGACTATGCCCGCCACCTCGGCAAAGGTGTCGGCCATCTCCTCGGACCAGGCCTCCGCCCTGACGGCGCCCTGCAGTTCAACCTCGGGCAGCATGACGAGCAGTCCACCGATGCGGATGGCGTCACCAAGACGCACCAGCATGAGCCCCATGCCCGCCACCTCGCCGTCCAGGCGGACCGGGACGAACAGGCGTCCGGCCGCTGCCGGCTCAATGGTCAGGGTGCCGCCGTCAGCAAGCCGGAACACGGGCGCACCCAGCCGGAAAGGTTTGCCGATCAGCGCGGCCACTTCCTCCTGGATGCGATCGCGACAGGCGAGCAGGGTCTGTTCGAGGCGTTCTCTGTGGTTCATGGCACCGCTCCACCAGCGGCAGGGAGGGGCAGAAGGAAGGGACTGCGCCGAGCGGGCGCGCTGTCCCTTCTTCGGCGCGGCCGGCGAAAAGATTTAGGGTTGTCGGCTGGACACGGACCGGTTCAACCGTCCTTGGGGACCTTCAGGGTGATGCGCGTGCCCTTGCCGGGCCGCGAATGGATGTCGATGGAGCCGCGCGCGGGCTGCAGGCTGGCCTTGACCGCAGCCAGGCCCGGGACGGCCGCGCCGGTGTCGTCCGCCCCGTCCGGCTGAAGGAGCAGCCGGGCGATTTCCTGGCTGGTGAGGGCTCCCGCCCGGTCCGGGTCGACCAGGCCGCGCGCCACCGCCCAACCGACGATCCGGCGCGGGTCCATGCCCCGGCCATCGTCCTCGACGCTCACCCAGAGCTGACCGGCGCGGCGCAGGGCGAGCAGGCTGAGACGGCCGCTGGCGCCCTTGCCGGTCCGTTCCCGGTCGGCCACGGTCTCCAGGCCGTGCTTGATGGCGTTCTGCAGCAGGTGTCGCAGCGGCCCGGCGAGCAGCACCGCATCCTCCTGGTCGAGCAGTTCCTCGATGCCCTCCACACTGAAACGCACCTTGCGGCCGAACTCCACGCTCAGGTCGTGCACGAGCCGCTGCAGCCGACCGGCAAAGGCGCGCAGACAGTCGCGCCGGCAGCTCTGGGCCAGCTGACGCAGCTCGACCACCAGCGGCGCGGCCGCCCCGATCACCTCCGGCCGGGCCGCCAGCCGGTCGATCAGGCCGATCATGCGGGCCAGGGTCTGCCCGTCCACACCGACCTCGCGGTCACCGGATTCAAGCGACGGCGCCGGGGCCAGCCGCTCGGCCGCGGCGGCGGCCCGGGCGGCCATCTCCCGCTTGCGCTGCTGGGCCTGCAGGGCCTCCTGGATCTGGTCCCGGGTGACCGAGCCCATGTCGACGAGCACCTCGCCGAGGCGGCGGGGCGCGGCCTCGGGGTTGGCCTTCTGCAGCTGCAGGGCCGCCTCCACGGTGCCCGCGTCCACCAGGCCGGCCTCGACGAGCAGCTCGCCGATGGGCTGGCGGATCAACCCCTGCAGGGAGGCCAGATGATCGTCGAGTTCGGGCAGGTAGTCGCCGCCGGCGATGGTCGAGTTGGCCATGGCCGTGCGCATGGCATCGATGGAGCGGATGAAGATGCGCTCCGGGTACTCGGTCTGGAAAAACTCACCGCCGGCAAAGCGGTTGAGGGTCGATTCCAGGGCCGCGGCCAGCCGTTCCAGGTTCTGGCGGGAAAGAAAGGTGAAATTCTTGCGCAGCCGGCCGAGCAGCCGGCACAGCTCCGCCACCCGCTGGGGGTCCACGGCGATGAAGTCCCAGAGCACGAATTCCTGCTCGGCCGCCTCGAGCAGGGCGTCGGTCTCCTCGAGAAAGGCGGCCTGCATCTCCGGCTCCATGGGGGAGGTGCCGGGCTCCTCCTCGGTGGCCGTCGGCCCGGCATGCACGGAGCGCAGGATGGCTCCGGCCAGTTCGCCCGCGGAGGCTGCCAGACGGGTGTCGTTCTGTTCGGCGAGCACTGTCGGCAGGGCCTGTTCCATGAAGGCGATGGCCTCGGCGAGCAGGCTGATGTGGGCCGGGGTCAGCTCGACAATGCCCGAGCGGGCCAGGTCGAGCAGGTACTCCATGGCCTCGGCCGGGGCCGCCAGGTGGGGGAGCTGCAGTGCGGTGCAGGCCTTCTTGATGGCCTCGAACAACCGGTGGCAGAGTTCCGTTGCCCGGGGCAGGATGTCGGCCCGGTCGGGCTGGCGCACCAGCGCCGTGACCACCGGTTTCGCCTGGCGCACCATGGCCAGGCTTTCCTGCACGAATTCGGCCTGTCTTCCGCTCTCTTCCCTGGACTCCCGCACCACTGCCTCCCCGTTGAACTCCCTGTCCCGGACCGGAGCGCCACTGCCGCGGCCCGGATCGCCCCTGTGCTGCCAAAAACATGACTCGCGCCACCGGCCGGACCGTGGCCCGGCCATCCGACCGGTCAAAAACCCTGCGCAGCGGCCGCGTTCGCACAGGCTGGAATGCTTATTGCTTGGACAGAACCCAGACGACCGGCGTCCGCACGCCACCCCCTCTGGAATCCCTGACCACCCATGCCATGACCGCGCGCCGCCTTATCATCGCCACGCTGCTTGTTGCTGTCAACCTGTTTTCCGGGACAGCGGTGTCGGCCGGCGCACTGCTCACCGGCATCAGCCGCAACGACGAGGCGGCCAGCCTGCAGCTGTTCCTCCGCTTCGACCGGCTGCCCGGCTACACCGCCGCCACCCGCGGTCGCCGCATCGATCTGACCCTGGAGGACACGGTCCTGGCCGACTCGCTGGTCCTGCCGCCGGTGGACGGCCGCATGATCAGGATGACCCACCGCCGTGAGGGCGCGGCCACCCTGCTGTCCTTCTATTTCCGTTACCCGCCGCAGAAAATGAACCTGACCGGGAAGAAGGAGACAGCCACCCTGCTCCTGGACATCTTTCCCGGCAACCCGGTCTCGGCCGAGTACCCGGAACTCGTCTCCCAACTGCGCGGGGTCAGCGTGGTCGAACGAACGCCCTCCGATGCCCTCGACCCGCGGGTCGCCTCGCGCTACCGGAGCGACTGGCTGCAGGTGTTCCGCCAGTACGAATCCGCGGTGGCCATCCAGGCGCCGCCCCGGCTGCTGCTGCCCCCCTTCCCGCTGGCCGCGGGCCTTCGTCCGCCCCTGCAGGCAGACAAGTGGCTGCCGGCGGAGATCGGCGCCATGGCCGAGGGCGACCAGTGGAACCAGATGCAGCGGCCGCTGCGGGCGCTCCTCACCGGCCAGACGGAGGAACGACGCAAGGAGCGGCTGCTGCTCACCTGGGCCGAGGCCATGGTGCGGGCGGGTAATCTCCAGGAGGCGCGCCCCCTGCTCGAGCGCATCGCCATCGAGTACACCGGTACGCCGCTGGCCGACCTGGCCGCCTTTCTTGCCGCCTTTGTCCAGGCCGTGGGCGGCGAGCACCAGCAGTCCTTTCACGAACTGGAGGCCCTGAGCGAACGGCTCACCGCAACCACGCCCTTTGCCGATTCGCTGTCCATGCTGCTCGCCGAGCTGGCCCTGGCCGGCAACCGTCCCGGAGAGGCGGAGCAGCTGCTCGGCCGGCCCGCGGTGCTCGACAAGGCGTCCCTGGCGCCCCTGCGCCAGCTGCGCACTCGCCGACCTGCTCGCTCTCAGGCGCAGCGACACGGCCCTGGCCGCCTACCGGGAGGCGGCCGCCCGCTCCATCCTCATCGACACCGACCCCATGTCGCTCGCCCAGTTCGCCGGCCTCTTGTACAACGCCGGCGACTGGGCCACCGCGGCCGAGCGCTACCAGCAGCTCGCCGACCAGCTGGCCAGCGACCGGCTCAAAGGGCTGGCGCTGTTCCGCCAGGCCATGTGCCGGCTGCACCTGAGTGCCACCGACACCACCCTGCGCCTTGACCTCCTGCAGGTGCAGGAGGCCTTTCCCGATACCGAGGGCGGCATCCGTGCCCGCCTCAAGCACACCGACCTGGAGTACGCCGAGGGCCGCCTGGTGCCCGGCGAGGCGGCCGCCACCTACGGCGAACTGGCCCGCACCGCACCGAAGAAGGACCTTCGCCTGGAGGCCGCCTTCAAGCTCGCCCTGGTCTCCGCCCGCATGGGCGACCACGCGGCCAGCGTCGAACAGCTGATGACGCTGTTGCGCGAGTTCCGCTCCGGCGACCTGCGCACCGAGGCCGAGGCCCTGCTGCTCGAACAGCTGCCCGGCCTGCTCGCTGACCTGGTGGCCAGAAAGGAGTACGTGCGGGCTCTGGTGCTCGCCAGTCAGAACCGCACCTTCTTTGCCCGCGGCTGGCTGGAGCGTGGCCTGCTCCTCGACATGGCCCGCGCCTACGCTGAACTCGGCCTGACCGGCGAGGCGGCCCAGACCTACCAGTACCTGTACGAGGTCTCCACCGAGGCCGACCAGGAGCGGATCCACCTGCCGCTCATCCAGGCCCTGTTCGCCGCCGGCCGCTACCTGCAGGTAGAGGAGTACGCCGACCGCTACCTGCTCCGCCATCCCGGGGGCAGCGACGCGGGAGCGATCGTCCTGCTCAAGGTACGTGCGCTCTACGAGAGCCGCCAGTTCGACCGCGCCCTGGCCGTGCTCCAGGCAAAGGACACGACGCCCACAGCGGAACTCGGCCTTCTGCAGGCGCGCATCCATGCCGACCGGCACCAGTGGCCCGAGGTGATCGCCCTGCTCTCCCGGCCGGAAATGGCGGAACAACAGGACGACGACACCACCCTACTGCTCGCCGAGGCCTGTTTCCAGGAGAAGGCCGACGACCGCGCGAGAACCCTGTTCACCGCCCTGGCGGCGCGGTCCGGCGACAGCGAACAGGCCCGCTTCCGCCTGGCCCAACTCGAACTGCGGCGGGACAAGACAGCGGCAGCCCTTAACCTGTTCCAAAAACTGGCCGAAGAAGGAAAAGACCCCCTGTGGACCAGGCTTGCCCGCGAGGAAGCGGCCATCCTGCAGCTGAACACACCGTAAACACCCCCTGTCCGACGTGACAGGATGGAGGCACCCCATGCCCGGCATCCAGCAGTTCGACACCACCATGCACCTGCTCAAAAAGGTGCTCGACCTTCGCGCCAGGAACCAGGAGGTCATCGCCGCCAACATCGCCAACGCCGAGACCCCGGGCTACGCGGCGCAGACCTTCACCTTCGAGCAGGAACTGCAGAGCGCGCTCAGCACAGGCGGCCCGCGGCCGGTGACCAGCCACCCGAACCACCTGCCGCTTGCGCCCTCGGGCCTCGACCAGGTGCAGGGCACGCTCACCACGCAGCGGGACACCACCGGGCTCGGCGACGAGAACAGCGTGAGCACGGACCAGGAGATGATCCGCCTGAGCGAAAACGAACTGCTCTACGAGGCCGCGGTGACCATGCTCAACAAAAAGCTGAGCCTGCTCAAATATGTGACCAACGGTGGCGCATAATTTGCTTACAATCAAACAGACCCTGACCAGGAGCCTTCATGGACCTTTTCACCACCTTTGATATCGCCGCCTCCGGGCTCAAGGCCCAGACCACCCGGCTGAACACGATCAGCGCCAACCTGGCCAACGCCGAGACCACGGTCACACCGGAGGGCGGACCGTACCGCAAGAAATCGGTGGTCTTCCAGACCCGGGACCTGCCCTTCCGCGACCAACTGCAGTCCGCCCTCCAGGCCGGCCAGGCCCGCGGTGTCGAGGTGGCGCGGATCGTTGAGGACACCGAGCCGCCGCAGCTGGTCTTTGACCCCAGCCACCCGGACGCGCGCGCGGACGGCTACGTGGAGATGCCCAACGTCAACGTGCTCAAGGAGATGGTGGATATGATGTCCGCCACCCGCTCCTACGAGGCAAACACCACCACCATCAAGTCGGCCAAGCGCATGGCCTTGAAAGCCCTGGATATCGGGAGATGACCATGGACGGACTGCTGCCCCTTGCCCCCACCGCTGCCCCGGCCGCGCCGGCCGCCTCGCCGACCCGCCAGGCGGGCGCGGCCTTCGGCGACATCCTCCAGTCGCTCGTCACCGCGGCCGACCAGCAGCAACAGCAGGCCGACCGGACCGTGCAGACCCTGCACGGCGGCGGCGAGAAAAACCTGCACGAGGCCATGATCGCCATGGAGCAGGCCGACATCAGCCTGCGCTACCTGGTGCAGGTGCGCAACAAGGCCATCGAGGCCTACCAGGAAATCATGCGGATGCAGCTCTGACAGGCCCCGCCCGCACCCGACATCGGCAACCCGTTAAGGACCTCTCATGGCAGAAGCAAGCGAAGCAGCAACCGACCGACCGAACCCGCTCCAGGCGTTCGTCGCCACCATAGGCGGCTGGCCGCGGTCGCGCCAGTTCGCCCTGGCCGCGGTGGCCCTGCTCACCCTGGGCCTGTTCGCGGCCATCATCCTCCAGGCAAGAAAGGCCGACTACCAACTGCTCTACGGCAACCTGGCCGAGGCGGACGGCGCGGCCATGATCGAGTGGCTCAAGGCGGAGAACATCCCCTACCGGCTCGAGGCGAACGGCCGCTCGCTGCCTGGTGCCGGTGGCCAACGTCCACGAGACCCGCCTGGCCCTGGCCTCGGCCGGCCTGCCCCAGGGCGGCGGCGTGGGTTTCGAGATCTTTGACAAGCAGTCGTTCGCGCTCACCGACTTTGTCCAGAAGGTCAACTATTCCCGCGCCCTGCAGGGCGAACTGGCCCGCACCATCGCCTCGCTCGGCCCGGTGGAGACGGCCCGGGTGCACCTGGCCCTGCCGGAAAAACGGCTGTTCAAGGACCACCAGCAGCCGGCCACCGCCTCGGTGATCATCAAGCTGGCTGCCGGCAAGCGGCTCGGCGAGGCGCAGATCGACGGTATCGTCCACCTGGTGAGCAACTCCATCGAGGGACTGGGCCCGGACCAGGTGACGGTCATCGACCAGAACGGCACGGTCCTCTCCCGCCGCGGCGAACGGGGCCTGCCCGGCGAACTCAGCCCGGACCTGCTCGCCTTCCAGCAGATGGTCGAGCAGCGGCTCGAGGAGCGGGCCCAGGCCCTGCTCGACCGGTCGCTGGGCGCACGCAACGCCATGGTGCGGGTGAGCGCGGACCTCGACTTCGCCCGCACCGAAAAGACCGAGGAGACCTTCGACCCGGAGGAACCGGTGATCCGCAGCGAGCAGGTGAGCGAGGAGCGCAGCGGCGCGGAGATGAGCGGCGGTATCCCCGGGGTGCAGTCCAACCTCGAGGGCAACACCGTCCAGGCCGCGGCCGCGTCCCCGCCCACCAGCCGCACCCAGCGCACCACCAACTACGAGATCAGCAAGGTGGTGTCGCGCACCACCAGCCCGGTGGGCACGGTGAGCCGACTGTCCGTGTCCGTGCTCGTCGCCGACCGGGTGGTTCCGGGCACGAACAACGAGCCGGCCGCCACCGAGCCGCGCACCCCGGAGGAGATCAAGGCACTGGAGGCGGTGGTCGCCTCGGCGCTCGGCATCGACCGCAAGCGCGGCGACACCATCGAGGTCACCTCCATGCCGTTCATCGAGTCCGAGGAGGCCGGCGACGGTGAAACCATGACCGGCGGCGGCCTGACCCCGTACCTGCCCTACCTGCGCTACGGGCTCCTGCTCGTGGCCGGACTGCTCGGCTATTTCCTGCTGGTGCGGCCGCTGACCCGGACCCTGCAGCGGGACGTGACCCGCCACTACAAGACGGTCGGACAGATGGAGGCCGAACAGGCCGCGGCCGCCGGTGGCGGCACCGCCGCCCAGCCCAGGCCGGCGGATCCGCTCGAGCGCATCCGCCGTGACGTCGAGGCGGACCCGGCCTTTGGCGCCCACGCCCTGAAAAACTGGCTCCAGGACCGCGGCTGAGCCCGTGCCCCCGATGCCCGGCTCCCCTGCCCCATTCAATCGGAACGAACGAGACCCATGGCGACTGCGGAAAAACTGACCGGCCTGCGCAAGGCGGCCATCCTGCTCATCTGTCTGGGCGAGGAGACCGCGGCCAGGATCCTGCGGGAGCTGAGCGACGAGGAGATCTTCAAGGTCACCCGCACCATGGCCGGGATCGAGCACATTCCGGAAGACGTCCGCCGGCGGGTGCTCGAGGACTTCGAGATGGCCATCGAGAGCCAGGCCGGGCTGGTGGTCAAGGGCCAGGAGTTCGCCAAGCGGCTGATCGCCAACAGCGGCAGCAAGGCGCGCGAATCGAGCCTGATGCGCCAGTTCGTCTCCGGCACCGAGGCCCGGCCGCTGGAGACCATCGCCAAGATGCAGCCCTCGGTGGTGGCCGGCCTGCTCGAACGTGAACACCCGCAGACCCTTGCCCTGGTGCTCTCCACCCAGTCGGTGGAGCACGCCAGCGCCATCATCGCCAGCCTGCCCGAGGACAAGCGGCCGGACGTGATCCACCGCATCGCCACCCTGGACAAGGTCTCGCCCGCGGTCATCGACCAGATCGAGGAGGCGCTGAGCAAGGAGATCGGCATCGTCGTCGGCGGCCAGGAGCAGCGCCAGCTGGGCGGACTGAAGAAGGTGGTGGACATCCTCGACACCATGACCGACAACATCGACGCCGAGATCCTCGAGAACCTCGAAGAAATCGACCCGGAGATGGTCGAGGACATCCGCCGGATGATGTTCACCTTCGAGGATCTCTGCGCCCTGGAAGGCCGCTCCATCCAGATGATCCTGCGCGAGGTGAACAACGACTCGCTCACCATGGCCCTGAAGACCGCCTCGGACGAGATCAAGGACAAGATCTTCAGCAACATGAGTTCGCGCGCCGCGGACATGATCCGCGACGACCTGGAGGCCATGGGCCCGGTCCGCCTGTCCGAGGTCGAGGCCATGCAGCAGACCATCGTCAAGATCGCCATGAAGCTCGAGGAAGAGGGCAAACTGGTGCTGCGCAAGGGAGGCGGCGATGAGTTCGTCTAGGGTGTTCAAGACCGACCCGGCCTTCACGCCCACGCCCCTGGTCCAGCGTGTGCTCGACCCGGCCGAGGCGGCCGCGCCGCCGCGCGCACCCCAAGAGACAGCGCCCGCCGGGCCGGCCGTGACCACGCCCGTGCCGCCCGCGGCCGAACCGGCGCCGTCCGTGGACCTGGAGGCGGTGCGCGCCGAGGCCTACAACCAGGCCAGGGCCGATCTCGCCGCCCAGTGGGAGACGGAATTCCAGCAGGTCATGGGTACCTTTGCCGATGCCTGCCAAAAGATTGACAGTCAGCGCCGGAACCTGGTCGAGCACAGCCGGGGCGACATCATCAATTTGATCATCAGTCTCACCCGCAAGATCGTCGGCGAGGAACTGGCCACACCGCGCAACGTCATTGCCGCGACCCTGCAGCGGGCGCTCGAGCAGGCCATCGACAGCGAGGAGTACTACGTGACCGTGCACCCGGACGACCTGGCCGTTGCCGAGGCCAAGGCGCCGGAACTCATCGCCGCGGTGCGCGGGCTGGAACGGATCGTGTTCAAGACCGACCCGACCCTGACCCGGGGCGGCTGCCTGCTCGAATCGGCGACCTGTTCGGTGGACGCCACCGTGGAGACGCAGCTCGACAGCCTGCGCGAGTTCCTCGGTGAACAGCCCACCCTCCTCCCCGATCTGGACCAGGCCTCGGACCAGGCCTGAGCGAGCGCCCGGCCGCGGCCCGGCGCACCCATCGCCCCCCTGCGGACAAACCGCCAGCACCCACACCTATGACCAACGCCGACGATCTGCTCCACCAGTTCTCCCCCATCCGCGTGTACGGCAAGGTGCACCGCATCGTCGGCCTGGTGGTCGAGGCTTCGGTGGCGCGCTCGTCCATCGGCTCGATGTGCGAGATCGTGCCCCTGCAGGGGGAGGAACCGGTGCCCGCGGAGATCGTCGGCTACAGCGACCACCGCGCCCTGCTCATGCCGCTGGGCGAACTGCGCGGCCTCGGCCCGGGCAGCCGCGTCCGCGTGCGCAAGCAGCAGGCCACCATCAGCGTCGGCGAGGCCATGCTCGGCCGGGTGCTGGACGGCATGGCCCGGCCTCTCGACCAGGGGCCGCCGCTCTACCTGCCCGACGAGATCGGCCTCTATTCCCTGCCGCTCGGCCCCATGCGGCGCGAGGCCATCAGCCAGCCGCTCGATCTCGGCGTGCGCGCCATCAACGCCCTGCTCACCTGCGGCATCGGCCAGCGCATGGGCATCATGGCCGGCTCGGGCGTGGGCAAGAGCGTGCTGCTCGGCATGATGGCCCGCTACGCCAAGGCGGACATCAACGTCATCGCGCTGATCGGCGAGCGCGGCCGCGAGGTGAAAGAGTTCATCGAGCGCGACCTGGGCCCGGCCGGGCTGCAGCATTCGGTGATCGTGGCCGTGACCTCGGACCAGTCGCCGCTCTTGCGCATGCGCGGCGCCTTCGTGGCCACGGCCATTGCCGAATACTTCTCGCAAAAGGGCAAGAACGTGCTCCTGATGATGGACTCGGTCACCCGCTTTGCCATGGCCATGCGCGAGATCGGCCTGTCCATCGGCGAGCCGCCCACCACCAAGGGCTACACCCCGAGCGTGTTCGCCACCCTGCCCAAGCTGCTCGAACGGGCCGGCAACTTCCAGGACCAGGGCTCGATCACCGGCCTGTACACGGTGCTGGTCGACGGCGACGACCTGACCGAGCCGGTGGCCGACTCGGTGCGCTCCATCCTCGACGGCCATATCGTGCTCTGCCGGTCCATCGCCGCCAAGAACCACTACCCGGCCATCGACGTGCTCCTCTCCACCAGCCGGGTGATGCGCGACATCACCACCCCCCGCCACCGCGAGCTGGCCGGCAAAGCGCGCTCGGTCATGGCAGTGTACCGCGAGAACGAGGACCTGATCAACATCGGCGCCTACGCGGCCGGCAGCAGCAAGAAGATCGACTACGCCATCAGTCGCATCGACGCCATCAACGATTTTCTCACCCAGGGGTTCGACGAGTCCGCCTCCATGGAGGCGACCATGGTCGCCCTGGGCGATCTGGTCAGCGATCGCCAGGGCGCGGACCGGCGGCGCGGGGGCCGCACCGGCCACGACCGGCGCCGGACGGACGCGCCCACGGGTGAGGGCGGATGAAGCCCTTTGCCCTGCATTCGGTACTCCGCTACCGCCGGCAACTCGAGGACGCGGCCCGCCAGGAGCTGCACCGGGCCCTGCAGGCCGAGGCCCGCCTGCTCGAAACCCTTGCCCGGGTGCAGACCGACCTGGCGGAACTCTACGCCGGCCTGGACCGGGACCGGGCCGAGGGCACCACCGCGGACCGGCTCGTGCTCTTCGCACACCGCATATCCCTGGTGCGCGAGCAGGAACAGCGCCGCCTGAAGGACGTGGCCCGGCAGCGCCAGCAGGTGGAACAGAAGCGCCAGGTGCTTGTCAAGGCGAGCACGGACCGCAGGATTCTCGAAAAGCTGCGCGACCAGCAGAACGCGAACTACCGCCAGTACCTGGACCGAAAAGAAACCGCGATGCTCGACGAAATCGCCATCCTGTCCCACGAACGCAGACAGGGCGGCCAGTGACCGCCCCGGCCGGAGTCCGGCAATGCCCATGACACGCCTCCTTTGCTTGTGCCCCCTGCTCCTCGCTCTCGTGCTCGCCCCGGCGTGGACCGCGCCCGCGGCAGAGGCGCCGCCGCCGACCACCGCACCGACCGTCGCCCAGGACGCACCGCCGGCCGAGCCTGCTGCAGCCGCAACCGAGACGCCCGCCTACAGGTCGGTGGAGGAGCGGCGGCTCGTCGAATCCCTGGCCGAGGGCGAGCACTCCTCCCTGGCCGGTCAGCGGCAGGATCTGGAAAATCGGCAAATGGAGCTAAAGAGGATGGCGGCGGAGGTCGATAAGAAGCTTGATCAACTCGGCCAGCTCCGCCAGCAGATCGAACAACTGCTCCGCCAGAAGGACGAGGCCGAGCAGCGGCGGGCCGCCGAGTTGGCCAAGATGTACGAAAAAATGAGCGCCGAAAAGGCGGCCGCAGTGCTGGCCAGCCTGGACCAGCAACTGGCCATTGCCATCCTCGGCCGAATGAAAACGAAATCCGCGGCCCGAATCCTCAACAGCATGGAGCGGGACAAGGCTGCGAAGCTGTCCACCGCCTTCTCCACCCTGGACGACCCCTAGACGATGCACGCCCTGCCCCTCGCCGCCCCTGACCCGGCCGCCGCCCTGATGGCGGGCGGGCCTGCGCCCGCAGCACCCGCTCCGGACGGCCGGTTCCACACCCACCTGTCGGCAGCCGCCGGGGCCCGGCCGGACCAGCCGGTGCGGACCGCCGGGCCCGGTCAACAAGCGGGGGGTGCGCCCGCGGGCGATCCTGCGGCGGACACGACGACGGACAGCGACCTGTCGGTGGCGGCCCGCGAGCAGGAAGCGGACGCCGCACCGCTGTCCCCCGACCCGGCGAACGGTGCCACCCTGGCCACGGCCTGGTTCCCCTGGCCGGCAAACGCCGGTGCAGAGCGGCCAACCGACAGGCCCGCCGGCAGCCTGGCCGCGAACACCGACACCGGTTCCGCCATGGGCCGGCTGCTCGCCGCCATCGTCACCCGCGCGGACAGCCGCCCGGCCGTACCGGCCCACAACCGGGAAACTGCAGCCCCGGAGCCGGCCGCGGACGCAAACCAAGCCCTGCCCTCCCCCGCCACGGCGGTCGACGCCGCCCTGTCGGCCACAGCCGGCGAAGACACCAGCACCGTGGCCGTACCGGCCCGGGCCGCCAATGCCGATCCCCAGGGCAGGGTGCGGTTCGTCGTCGGCACGAGTCCGGCCGCCCGCGCCGGGGAAGCGGCGGTCGCCGCCGCGCCGCCGGCAACACCGCCGGCCGCCCGAAACACTCCTCCCCCCGCCCTGCCTGAAGCGGCAGCGAGCACGGCGCAGGCCGTTGTGACCCGGAACGCCCCCACCGCGGCGTCTGCACCGGCAACAACGGCAGCACCGGTCCTCACCCCGGAAGTCACCGCCAGCGCGACCGCGGCTGGCGAACAGGCCCTTACCCCGCCGCAGGCATACACCCCAGCCAGCGCCCCGGCGCAGACCGTTGCCCCCCAGGTCGCGGAGGTCCGCTTCGGCCGGGTTTTCACCGTGGAGCAGACCGCTCCGGCCGAGGGCGAGCTGTCCCGGACGGTCGTTACCCAGACCGCGCCGGCGACCGCCAGCCAAGAGACGCATCAGGAGGTGGCCGACGTTGCCCTCCGCTCATCCCTGGGCAATGACGCCCCGGCCGGCGTGCGTGCCGACGCCGGCCCGCAGCAGGACCCAGCCGGTAACGCGGCCGGGCAGCACAACACGCCGGCCGAGTCCGCCGATGGTCGACAGACCGAGCCCGTGCAGACCGGCAGGATCACGTTCACCCTCGCACCGGACGAGCAACCGCTGTTCTTCGCCCACCAGCGTGAGGCCGCCGCGCCGACCGCGGCCGGTGCGGCTGGGAGCGAGAGCGGTGGTCTGCGCCTGCCCTCCGGGCTGATCGTCCCGGACAGCACGGTCATGGACCAGATGCTCACCCACCTGTCCCTGCAGCGCCGGCTGGCGAGCAGCACCGTCCACCTGCGGCTCAACCCGCAGGAACTGGGCGAGCTGCGCATGGAGATCAAGGTCGAGCAGGACAATATCAAGGCGCACATCATCGCTCAGAACCCGCAGGCCCAAGAGATGATCGACCGCCACCTGCCGCGGCTGCGCGAGGCCCTGGAACAGCAGGGGCTGCACCTGCAGCAGGTTTCGGTGACCCTGGCCAGCGGCGACCACGCCGACAGCCAGCGCTTCCACGACAATTTCAACCGCCACCTAGGCTCCGGCGGACTGCAGGGCCCGATCGCACCGCTGCCCTTCGCCCCGTCCGCAACCGCGACGGCACAGCCGGCAACCGCGCCGGCCGGTGGCGTGAACGTCGTCGCCTGAACAGAGGAGAACGCTCATGATCACGGTTTCAGCCCTGAACAACACCGCTGCCGGCACGGCAGCCACCGCCGCCAAAACCGATAACACGCTCGGCCAGGATCAGTTTCTCACCCTGCTGGTCGCCCAGCTGCAGAACCAGGATCCGCTCAACCCCACGGACGCCACCGAGTTCACCGCCCAGCTCGCCCAGTACAGCCAGCTGGAACAGCTGTTCAACCTCAACGACGCCATGGACGGGCTGACCGCGGCCCAGACCAGCTCGCAGAAGGTGTCGGCGCTGAGCCTGATCGGCAAGGAGGTGGTGGTCGAGGACATCCACTTCCCCTTTGACGGCGCGCCGACACGGATCGGCTACCGGGTCGATGGCCCGGCCACGGACATCAGCCTGCAGATCCGCAACAGCGCCGGCGCCACGGTGGCCACCCTGAACGCCGGCGACACCACCCCGGGCGAGCATTTCCTCACCTGGAACGGGCTGGACCAAAATGGCGCGCCCCTGCCGGCCGACACCTACCAGTTGGCCGTCACCGCCAAGGGCGCCAGTGCGGACGCCACCGTCACCGTCGCACCGCTGGTGCGCACCACCGTGACCGGGGTCGACCTGAGCGGCAGCGAGCCGCTGGTCGTCACCCGCACCGGTGAGTTCCTCGTTTCCGCCATCCGCGGCGTCTACGAGGGCGAGGCCACCACAGCCGCCACTGCCACCGCAGCGGAAGAAACCGCCGGTCCGATCGCCGCAACCGGGAGCGGAACCGCGGACGGTGACGCTCTGGCGGAGACTGCCGGCGGCTCGGCCGACCTGGTCGACGAAGGTGTCCCGGCTCCAACCGGCGACGAACCGGCCGAGGCCGCGACAACCCTTGCCGGCGACCCGGCCGGCGCCATCGACACTGTCACCGGCACCACCGCCAACTGAAAGGCCGGGGCCACCACCACTTCGCACAACCACCCCTTGGCCCACCAAGGGTCAGCCACCCAAGGAGATCGACATGGGCATCACCAGCGCACTGTACAGCGGCGTCAGCGGACTGAACACCAACTCCCAGGCCATGAGCGTCATCGGCAACAACCTGGCCAACACCAACACCCTGGGCTTCAAGGGTTCGCGCACGGTGTTCTCGGACCTGTTGTCGAGCAACGTCTCCGGCTCGGGCGGCACCTCCCAGGTGGGTCGCGGCGTGGGCCTGTCCACGGTCGACAACGTGTTCAGCCAGGGCACCTTCGAGTCCACCAGTTCGGACACCGACGTGGCCATCGAGGGCGCGGGTTTCTTCGTGCTCAAGGAGGCGGGCGCGGACACCACCTACTACAGCCGGGCCGGCGCCTTCCGTTTCGACGACGAGGGTTTCCTGGTCAACCCGGAGGGCATGCGCGTCCAGGGCAAGAGCTTCGATGCGGCCGGCGTGCTCACCAACGGCGATCCGAGCGACATCCAGGTGACCAACGTCGGCCTGATCGGCGCCAGGGCCACCGACGAGCTGACCTTCACCACCAACCTGGACGAGAATGCCGCCCAGCTCGGCGCGGGCGCCATCGACCCGGCGAACGCGGCCACCTACAACTACACCGCCCCCGGCCAGGTGTACGACTCGCTCGGCGAGCCGCACCAGCTCTCCGTTTACTGGCGGCTGGTGGACAACGCCACCAACACCTGGGCCATGGCCTACACCACCGACGGCGACCCGGCCACCCTGGCCAACATCGGCAACCTGACCTTTGACGCGAACGGCAACCTGGCCGACGCCAACGCTGACGGCGCTCCCGACCCGGTCACGGTCGCCCTGGCCCTGCCCGACTGGGGCAACGGCTCGACCGCCGGCCAGGCCCTTGACCTGGTGTTCGACTGCACCCAGTACGACAGCGATTCGCAGGTCATCGGCACCAGCCAGAACGGTTTCAGCGCCGGTGAGTTGAACAACGTGGCCATCAACAGCGAGGGCACGATCGTCGCCACCTATTCCAACGGCGAGAAGATGAACATCAGCCAGCTGGTGCTGGCCCGGTTCCAGAACCCGGGCGGCCTGCAGCTGCGCGGCTCCAACCACTACGAGGCCACGGCCGAGGCCGGCACCATCCGCGTCGGCCTGCCCGGACCTGAACTGGGCCAGGTGTTCACCAACTCGCTCGAGCAGTCCAACGTCGACATGGGCCAGGAATTCGTCAAGATGATCACCACCCAGCGCGGCTTCCAGGCCAACTCGAAAATCATCACCACCGTGGACGAGATGCTCAGTGAGCTGATCAACCTGAAACGCTAGGGCTGGTCAAATTTCTGACGCGAGGCTGTGCCGGTGCTCCCACCGGCGCAGCCTTTTTGCGTTGGGCCGCGGCCATTTTCCGACCGTGGCCGCGCCGGCCGGTCGCCGCTTACACTGGCATCGTCCTTGCAAGCTTGCCCTCAGGCTGGAATGCAGGTACACTCGCCCCGCCGGGCCATCCTGCCCGGCCAACTTCAACAGCTGTTTCCCAAACGAGAAGAAGCGTGGACATAGCGACCATAATCGGGATCGTCGTTTCCTTTGGCCTGATGATCTGGGCCATCCTCATGGGCGGGCCGCTGAGCCTGTTCATCGACACCCCCTCCATTGCCATCGTGTTCGGCGGCACCGCGGGCGTGGCCCTGATCAGCTTTCCCCTGGCCGACGTGCTCGGCACCATCGCGATCTTCAAAAAGACCGTGCTCATCCGCGAGACCAACACCAACGCCCTCATCGCCCAGATGATGGAGTTCGCCACCAGGGCGCGCAAGGGCGGCATCCTCAGCCTGCAGGACTCCATCGACCAGGTCGAGGACCAGTTCCTCGTCAAGGCCCTGCAGATGGCCGTGGACGGCCAGGAACCCGCGGATCTGAAGACCATGCTGCAGACCGAGATCGACAACATCGCCGCCCGCCACAGCAATGGCGCCCAGATCCTCGACACCATGGGCGCCATCGCCCCGGCCATGGGCATGGTCGGCACCCTCATCGGCCTGGTGCAGATGCTGCAGAACATGAGCGACCCGGCCGCCATCGGCCCGGCCATGGCCGTGGCCCTGCTCACCACCTTCTACGGCGCGGTGCTGGCCAACGTCCTGTTCATCCCCATGGCCGGCAAGCTGAAGACCCGCTCGAAAACCGAGATCCTGCAGAAAACGGTGATCACCGAGGGCATGGAATCCATTCTCTCCGGCGAAAACCCGCGCATCATGGAACAGAAGCTGCACGCCTACATCGCCCCGCGCAAGCGCGAGTCGGTGTTCAAAAAATAGGAGGAGGAGATGCCCAGGGAACCCGAATGCCCGCCTCCCGGCCTGCCCATGTGGATGGCCACCTACAGTGACCTGGTGACCCTGCTGCTCACCTTCTTCGTGCTCCTGCTGACCATGGCGAGCATGGACCCGACCAAGTTCGTCCAGGCCAAGACCTCCATCGAGAGCGCCTTCGGCTGGCGCACCACGGCCGCGCCGGTGGACTACAACATCCCGGTGCTGCCCTCGCCGCCCAAGGCCGAGTTCACACCCATCCCCCGCCAGGCCGCGGTCCAGTACTTCAAGCGGATCGAGACCGATTTGAAGATGACCCGGCTCGACTCGCAGATCGAGGCCATCCAGCGGGACAACGACTCGATCATCCTGCGCATCGCCGACAACGTCCTCTTCGCCGCGGGCCAGGCCACCCTCGACCCGGCCGCCTACCCGGTACTCCGCAAGATCGCCGACATCGTCCGCCCCCTGCCCATGACCCTGCGCATCGAGGGCCACACCGACCCCGTGCCCATGGCCCCGGGCCAGCGGTCCAACTGGGACCTGTCGGTGGACCGGGCGGTGGCGGTGATGGCCTTCTTTCACCGCGGCGGCCTGTTCCCCCTGGACCGCATGGCCGCGGCCGGCTACGGCGAAACCCGGCCCGTGGCCGCGAACACCAGCGAGGAAAACCGGGCGCGCAACCGGCGGGTCGACTTTGTCCTGCGCAGCGACCGGCCGGTCAGCGCGGACGGCAGTTCCCCCACCCCCCTTCCCTTCTAGACGACGCAAGGCGAGATCATGGCGGACAAGGACATAAACAAGCCGGACAAGCCCGAAAAGGCGGCCGGCGGCGGCAAAAAAAAGCTCATCCTCCTCCTCGCGGTACTGCTCATCCTGCTCCTGGCGGGCGGCGCGGCCTGGTACTTCCTCGTCTACAAGAAGGCCGAGGTCGCCAAACAAGCCGAGGCGAGCAAGGCCGCGGCCATCGCCAAAACGGTGACCGAGGAGGCGCACATCGGCCCGATGGTGGAGATCAAGGAGTTCGTGGTCAACATCATCAGTCAGGACGTGGCCCACTACGTCAAGGCCTCGATGTCGCTCGAACTGGACCGGGAGACCACGCTTGACGAGGTGAACAAACGCATGCCGCAGATCCGCGACGCCATCCTGCTGCTCATCGGCAACAAGACCTACGAGGAACTGCAGGACATCCAGGGCAAGAACCAGGTCAAGGCCGAGGTGAAGAGCCGGATCAACTCGTTTCTCAAGACCGGCAAGGTGAACAACGTCTATCTCACCGACTTTGTCGTCCAGTAGCCGCATGGAACCGATTCTCAGCCGCGAGGAGATCGCCGACCTGCTCACCGCCGTCAAAACCGGGCGGATTCCGCTGGAGCCGCCGGCCGGGCGGGTCGCGGCCCGGCCCGGGCGGGTGCTGCCGAACCGCGCCCTCGACCTGGTGCGCACCTACGAGCGGGGCCACGAGAGCGGCGAGAGCCGGCTGCCCAACTTCGATATCGTCCTCGACACCTTTGCCCGCAACATCGGGGTCAGCCTGACCAACGCCCTGCAGCGCACCTTCACCGTGACGCGCGAGGAGATTCTCGTTCGCACCTTTCACGAGAGCCTGGAGGACCTGGAGCACCAGGGGGCGGTGGGCATCTACACCATGGCCCCGCTCAAGTCGGGCTGCCTGTTTCATTTCGACACCCGGCTGGCCTTCACCCTGCTCGAGATGATGCTCGGCGCCTCGCGCTCCGGCGAGTCCCCCGCCCTGGAGCGCCATCTCACCACCATCGAGATGTCCATCCTCAAGACCACCATGGCCATGCTCGCCAGCGAACTGGAACGGGCCATGCGGCCGGTGGCCGAACTGCAGGTCGGACTGGCCCGGGTGGAGAACAATTTCCGCATGGTGAACATCGTCGAGCCCGAGGCCGAGGTGCTCGTCTGCCGCTTCGGCCTCCGCCTCGGCGACGAGGAGGCCGGGCGGATGCGCTGCATCGTCCCCTACCTGAGCTTCGAGCCGCTACGCGACAAGTTCCGCAACCTGGTCCATGTCGGCCAGGCCGCGGCCCGCGGCTGGGCCCGGCTGTTCGCCCGCGAGGTGCTGGCCATGGAGTGCGAGGTGGCGGCCCGCTCCGGCCTGATCCCCATGACCATCCGCCGCCTGCTCGCCCTGCGCGCCGGCGAAGTGATCGAAATGCCCTACAACCCGGACCAGCCGCTGACCGTCCTCGTCGAGGACCAGCCCCTGTTCACCGCCATCGCCGGCGAGCGCAACGGCTGCAGGGCCGTCCACGTCACCGGCCGCCACGCTCACCCGAGAGGAACCATCCATGGCGACACCTGATCCGTCCGGCCGGTCGTCGGCCCACACCCTCAACCCCGAGGAGACCGCGGAACTGCTCCGCGGCGAACCGGGCCGTGCCGGCGGCGACAACGGCGCGGATGCCCTGGTCCGCGACCTGGAATTCCTCTACGAGGTGCCCCTGCAGGTGTCGGTGGAGGTGGGCCGGGCGCGCATCCTGCTCAAGGACCTCCTGCAGATGGGCGAGGGCTACGTGGTCGAGTTGGACAAGATGGCCGGCGAACCGCTCGACCTGTACGTCAACGGCCGGCTCATCGCCCGCGGCGAGGCGGTGCGCATCGGCGACAAGTTCGGCATCAAGCTGACCGAGGTGGTCAGCCAGTCGGACCGGCTGGAAAAACTCGGCTAGGCCATGCGCGCCCTCGCTGTGCCCGTCGCCCTCGTCGCCATCACCCTGCTTGCCCCGGCGCCGGTCCTGGCTGCGGACGGCCTGCCCATGAGTCGCATGCTCCTGCAGACCGGCTGGGCGCTGCTGGTGGTGGTCGGCCTGATCCTCGCCATTTACGGCATCGCCCGGCGGCGGCTCCTGCCCGGCCGGTCCTCCGGCAACCTGATCCGCGTGGTCGAGATGCGGCCGCTCCTGCCCCGGACAACGCTTGCCCTGGTGGAGGTGCGCGGCCACGAGTACCTGCTGGCGGTGAGCCCGACCGGGACCACCTGCCTGGCCCTGGTGAACGGCGCGGCCGACCCGGCCACCCCGGATTTCAAGGCCGTGCTGGCGGAGCAGCCGACGTGACCCGGCCGATCGCCCGCCCGGTCGCCCTGCTGCTGCCGGCGCTCACCCTCCTGCCCGGGGCCGCGGCCGCGGCCGGCCTGCCCACCCTGTCCATCGGCGTGCAGGAGGCCGCCACCCCGGCCGAGGTGTCCACTGCCCTGCAGGTGCTGCTCGTGCTCACCGTGCTGTCGGTGGCGCCGGCCATCCTGCTCATGACCACCGCCTTCACGCGCATCATCATCGTGCTCAGCTTCGTCCGCCAGGCCATGGGCACGCAGAACACCCCGCCCAACCAGGTGCTGCTCGGCCTGGCCCTGTTCCTCACCCTGTTCGTCATGGCGCCCACCCTGAACGCCCTCAACGACCGGGCCGTGCAGCCCTACATGGCCGAACGGATCACCCAGCAGCAGGCCCTGGAGCAGTCCGTGGCGGTGATGCGCGATTTCATGTTTTCCCAGGTGCAGGAGAGCGAGCTGCAGCTGTTCATCGAGATCACCAAGGAAGAACAGCCGGAAAACCCCAAGGAGGTGTCGACGCTCATTCTCGTTCCGGCCTTCATGCTCTCCGAGCTGAAACGCGCCTTCCAGATGGGCTTCATGATCTACGTACCCTTCCTGGTGATCGACATGCTGGTCAGCTCGGTGCTCATGGCCATGGGCATGATGATGCTGCCGCCGATCGTCATTTCCCTGCCCTTCAAACTGCTGCTGTTCGTGCTCGTCGACGGCTGGCAGCTGGTGGTCGGCTCGCTCATGCAGAGCTTCGGCTGAGCCGGCCGCACCCCGCGAGAGACGCCATGAGTCCGGAACAGGTCATCCACGTGGGCAGGCAGGCGGTGGAAACCGTGCTGCTCACCGCCGCGCCCATGCTCATCGCGGCCATGGTCATCGGCCTGTTGATCAGCATCTTCCAGGCCGCCACCCAGATCAACGAGCAGACCATGACCTTCATCCCCAAGATCGTGGCCGTGTTCGTCACCCTGCTCATCTTCGGCCCCTGGATCATCGAGCTGCTGGTCACCTTCACCACCGGCATCCTCGCCCAGATCGCCACCATCGGCCGCTAGCCCGGCCGCCATGGACCTGCAGCTCGTCCCGGTCGCCCAGTTCCAGACCTTCCTTCTCTGCCTGGCCCGGGTCATCGCCCTGGTGGCGGCCATCCCGGCCTTTGCCGGCGTGGCCGCCTCGGTGCGGATGAAGCTCGGCCTGGCCGTCGCCACCGCCCTGGTGCTCTTTCCGCTCATGGCCCCGCACACCCCGCAGGTGGATTTCACCCTCACCGCCTTCGGCCTGCTCATGGTCAACGAGGTGCTGCTCGGCGCGCTCATCGGCCTGGTCGCCCAGCTGGTGTTCACCGCGGTGAGTTTCGGCGGCACGGTCATCGGCTACCAGATGGGCTTTGCCGCGGCCAACATCTTCGACCCGCAGACCACCCAGCAGCTGTCCCTGATGAGCCAGTTCATCAACATCCTCGCCCTGCTCGCCTTCCTGGCCCTGGACGGCCACCACTTCTTCTTCCGGGTGATCGTCGAGTCCTACCAACTGCTGCCGCCCGGACCGCTCGACTTCTCCGCCGGCGCGGTGGAGACGCTCATGCGCCTGGGCAGCCACATGTTCGTGCTCGGCGTCAAGTTCAGCGCGCCGGTGCTCGCCCTCTTGCTCATCACCAACATCGTGCTCGGCATCCTCGCCCGGGTCTTCCCCCAGCTGAATGTGTTCATGCTCAGCTTCCCGCTCAACATCGGCATCGCCCTCATCGTCATCGGCCTGACACTGGAGGCCATGTTCTTCGTCCTGCGCCGTGAATTTGACACCATGGGCGAAAACATCCTCACCCTGCTCCAACTGCTGCGCTGAAGGGCGCTCCCGCCCGCCCCGCACCGACCCGCGCTGTGCGGGTGCGCTAATTGCATCAGCGAGGGCGGCGGACCGGCACGGCCCGTCCCCGGCGCACGGCCGGGTCCCCCAAGCCTGACCGGACCGAGCCATGGCCGAGGACACCAGCAGCGGCGAACGCACCGAATCCCCGTCCGCGAAACGTCGCGACGATTACCGCAAGAAGGGCCAGGTGGCCCAGAGCCGCGAGGTGCAGACCGCGGCCCTGTTCACCCTGCTGCTCCTGTTCTGGCTCTTGTTCGCGCCCCGCTTCTGGGGCAGCCTGCAGGAGCTGATCGTCTCGGTGTGGCGCACGAGCGGCACCTATGCGGTGACCGCCAGCTCGCTCATGCAGCTCGCCTACCACCTGGCCGCCGGCATGGCCGTGCTCCTCCTGCCGCTCTTCCTCATGGTCCTCGTCATCGGCTTTTTGGCCACCTACCTGCAGATCGGCTGGCTGTTCACCGCCCAGCCGCTCCTGCCGGACTTGAGCAAACTCGATCCCATCCGCGGCATGGGCCGCTTCTTCTCCAAACGCTCGCTCGTCGAGTTGATCAAGTCGCTCGCCAAGGTCGGCCTGATCGGCTGGGTGGCCTACCGGACCGTGGCCGGCGAGTTCGACGAGGCCCTGCTGCTCGGCGAGATGCCGGTGGCCGACACGGTCCGCTACCTGGCGCAGACCACGGCCCTGGTCATGGCCAAGGTGGCGGCGGTGATGATCGTGCTCGCCGCCGCGGACTTCGCCTTTGTCCGCTTCGAGATGGAGGAGAAGATGAAGATGACCAAGCAGGAGGTGCGCGAGGAGATGAAGGAGACCGAGGGCGACCCGCACATCAAGTCAAAAATCCGTTCCATCCAGCAGCAGATGGCCCGCCGGCGGATGATGGCCGCGGTGCCCTCGGCGGACGTGGTCATCACCAACCCGACCCACGTGGCGGTGGCCGTGCGCTACCAGGCCGGCCGCACCGAAGCGCCTGTGGTCGTGGCCAAAGGGAGCGAACTGGTGGCCGCGCGCATCCGCGAGATCGCCCGCGAGCACCGGGTGCCCGTGGTCGAGAACCCGCCGGTGGCAAGATTATTGCATAAAAGGGTAGCAATCGGGCAGGAGATCCCGGCGGAGCTGTTCAAGGCCGTGGCCGAGATCCTTGCCTATGTCTATTCACTGAGGACCAACAGACCGTAAATGGCAGCAACCGGGGCACAGACATTCTTCGGCCGGATCCGCCCGGCCGACCTGCTGGGGCACAGCGACATCGTCGCCTCGCTCGGGCTGATCTCCATCCTCATGCTGATGATCATCCCCCTGCCGCCGATTCTGCTCGACCTCTGCCTGGCGGCCAACATCACCATCGCCATCCTCATCCTCATCATCAGCCTGTACACCCAGCGGGCGATGGAGTTCTCCATCTTCCCGTCGCTGCTGCTCGCCACCACCCTGTTCCGGCTGTCGCTCAACGTGGCCTCGACCCGGCTCATCCTGCTGCACGGCGACGAGGGCATGGACGCGGCCGGCTCGGTCATCCAGGCCTTCGGCCAGTTCGTCGTCGGCGGCAACTACGTCGTCGGCATGGTCATCTTCCTCATCCTGGTGCTCATCAACTTCATCGTCATCACCAAGGGCGCCGGCCGCATCGCCGAGGTGGCGGCCCGCTTCACCCTGGACGCCATGCCGGGCAAGCAGATGGCCATCGACGCCGACCTGAACGCCGGCCTGATCGACGAGCAGACGCCCGCAAGCGCCGCGAGGAGATCTCCGGCGAGGCCGACTTCTACGGGGCCATGGACGGCGCCACCAAGTTCGTGCGCGGCGACGCCATCGCCGGCATCATCATCACCTTCATCAACATCGTCGGCGGCTTCGTCATCGGCGTGCTCCAGAAGGGCATGCCCATGGCCGACGCGGCCAAGGTCTACACCATCCTCACCGTCGGCGACGGCCTGGTCGCCCAGATGCCGGCGCTGATCATCACCACCGCCGCCGGCATGCTCGTCACCCGCAGCTCCGGCCGCGAGGACTTCGGCACGGAACTGAAGGCCCAGTTCAGCCGCTACGCCAAGGCCCTGTGGGTGGTGGCCGGCATCCTGCTCGGCTTCGCCCTCATTCCGGGCATGCCCTTTGTGCCCTTTGTCTGCCTGAGCGCGGCGCTGGCCTTTGCCGCTCGCCGACTCGACCGGGCCGAGCGGGCCAGGGTGGTCGAGGCGGGCGAGGTCGAACGGCCGCAGCCGGTGGTCCGGCCGGACCAGGATTACGAGAAAATGCTCAACGTCGAACTGGTCGAACTCGAGGTGGGCTACGGGTTGATCCCGTTTGTCGACGCGGCCCAGGACGGCGAACTGCTCGCCCGCATCCAGTCCATCCGCAAGCAGTTCGCCCTGACCAGCGGCTTCATCGTGCCGCCGGTGCACATCAAGGACAACCTGCAGCTCAACCCCAACCAGTACACCATCAGCCTCAAGGGCGCGGTGGTGGCCAGTGCCGAGATGATGCCCGGTTCGTACATGGCCATGGACCCGGGCCTGGTCACCGAGACCGTCAAGGGGCTGCCGACGCGCGAGCCGGCCTTCGACCTGCCGGCCCTGTGGATCACCGAGGACAAGCGCGAGCGCGCCCAGATCGCCGGCTACACGGTGGTCGACTGCGTCACCGTCATGGCCACCCACATCAGCGAAATACTCAAGCGCCACGCCCACGAACTGCTCGGCCGCCAGGAGTCGCAGAACCTCATCGACAACCTGGGCAAGAGCTATCCCAAGCTGGTCGAGGAGCTGGTGCCGCACGTGCTCGGCCTGGGCACGATCATGCGGGTGCTGCAGAACCTCCTGCGCGAAGGGGTGTCCATCCGCGACCTGCGCTCCATCCTCGAGACCATGGCCGACTACGCCACCATGACCCAGGACGCGGACGTGCTCACCGAGTACGTGCGCCACGGCCTGAGCCGGTCGATCAGCGCGGGCCACACCGGCGCGGACGGCATGCTGGCGGTGCTCACCCTCGACCGGCGGGTGGAGGAGGCCATCCAGACCGCCATCCAGCACCGCGAGCGCGGCAGCTACCTGGCGCTCGACCCGCGCACCGCCCAGAAGATCCTCGACCGCCTGGGCGCGGTGCTGGCCACGGCCGGCGGCGGCCAGCCGGTGCTGCTCGTGCCGCCGCAGATCCGACCGCACGTCCGCCGCCTGGTGGAACGCTCCTTCCCGGCGCTGGCCGTGCTCTCGCACAACGAAATCACCTCGCAGGTGCGCATCCAATCAGTGGGAACGGTGACCATCGATGCAAGTTAGGGTGTTTGAAGCCAAAGACATGACCACCGGCCTGAAAATGGTCAAGGAGGCCCTGGGGCCGGACGCCCTCATTCTCAGCACGCGCACGGTGCGCACCGGCCGGCTGGGCGTGCTCGGCAAGCCCATGCTCGAGATCACCGCGGCCATCGACACCCGCTGGCCGGGCGAGTCGGACCGGCTCGCCGGCGACCGGCGCACGCCTCGCCAGGAGTCGGCCCCGGCCGCCAGGGAGCGGCGCGAAGCCGCTCGACAGCGACCGTTGGCCGAACCTGCCGGTGCAGGAGGCCGTTGCCCGGCCGTCCCGGCCCGAGCCGTACGCGAGCGCAGCGGTACGCGCCAGCGAACCGCCTGCCGCCGGCCGCGACCTGCACGGCGAACTGGCCGAGCTGCGCGCCATGGTGCGGGGCTTAAGCAGCCGCATCAGCGGTACCGACCCCTCGGTGCTGCGCCAGCCCTATGTGGAGCCCGAGTTCACCGCCGCGCCGACGGATCCGGCGGTCAGCTACCTGCGCGGCTTCGGCCTCAGCCGCGAGACCGCCCAGGTGGTGGCCCGCTTCACCCGCGACACCATCGTCCGCGCCGGCAGCACCACCAGCGGCGATCTGAACGCGATCTTCCAGGCGGCCATCGCCCGGCTGTTCACCACCGCCGAGCTGTTCCCGGCCAGGCCCGGCCGCCAGCAGCGCATCAGCCTGATCGGCCCCACCGGCGTGGGCAAGACCACCACGCTGGCCACCGCAACGGTTGGTTTTACACCGGCGACCTCGCCTGGCGTGACGCGCAAGGCTTCTTCTACTTCGCCGACCGCAAGAGCGATTCCATCCGCCGCCGCGGTGAGAACATCTCGTCGTTCGAAGTGGAGAAGATCGTCAACCAGCACCCGGCGGTGTTGGAGTCGGCTGCCTTCGGCGTGCCGTCGGAGCTGAGCGAGGACGAGGTCATGGTGGTGGTGACGTGCAAGCCGGGCGCGCACGTCGCGCCGGAGGAGCTGGTCGCGTTCTGCACCGAACGGATGGCCAAATTCATGGTGCCGCGCTACATCGAATTCACCGACTCGATCCCGAAGACGGAGACGCATCGCGTGCAGAAGCAACTGCTCAAGCGCGCCGGCGTCACCCCGAACACCTGGGACCGCGAGAAGGCAGCGAAGTAGCAACGGAGGGGAATGACAATGGATTTTCTCGATATCGATCTGCAACTCACGGATCATGAGCGCGAGGTGCGCAACACCGCACACCGCTTCGCGGCGGAGGTGACGCGGCCGGCGAGCATCGCCCTCGACAAGCTGTCCCCTGAGCAGGTGATCGCGCCGACGTCGCCGATGTGGGACGTCTTTCGCAAGGCGTACCAGATGGGGTTTCACACCAACGCCCTGCCGGCGGAGCTCGGCGGCCAGGGCCTGACACCGCGTGAGCAATACATGGTTGCCGAGGAGATGGGCTGGGGCAGCGCGGATTTCGCCATCGCCATCGGCGTCGCCGCGTTTCCGTACGTCTTCGCGGCCCTGTGGGGCGACCCGGAATTGTTCGAGACCTATGTCAAGCCGTTCGTCGACGATACCGAGGCCAAGATGATCGGCTGCTGGGCGATCACCGACCCTGAGCACGGTTCGGACCAGTTGCTGGTCGGCACGCCGGAGTTCACCGACCCGCGCATTCAGCCGCAAGTACGCGCCCGGCGTGACGGCGATCAGTGGATCATCAGCGGCCAGAAGTCCGCCTGGGTGTCGAACGGCACCATCGCCACGCATGCGCTGACGTTTCTAGGCACCGATCCGGCACGCGGCTTCGCCGGCTCGGGCGTGGCCATCGTCCCGCTCGATCTGCCCGGGGTTTCCAAAGGCAAGCCGCTGGACAAGATCGGCCAGCGCGCCTTGAACCAGGGTGAGATCTTCTTCGACGAAGTGCGCATCCCGCGCAACCACATGATGGTGGAGCCGGAAAACTTTGAGGTGATTGTCGACGCCATCTTGGCTTTGGCCAACGCCAGTATGGGGGCGACGTTTACGGGTGTGGCCCGGGCCGCTTTCGAAGAGGCGCTCGCCTACACGCGGGTGCGGGTCCAAGGCGGCAAACGCCTCTGCGAGCACCAGCTCATTCAGGCGAAGCTGTTCGAGATGTTCACCAAGGTGGAGGCGGCGCGCACGCTGTCACGTGCGGCGTTCCTCTACAACGCGCAAACGCTGCCGCCGCGCACCGAGTACTCGATCGCCGCCAAGACTTTCTGCACGCAGGCGGCGTACGAGGTGGCGTCGACTGCGGTGCAACTGCACGGCGGCTACGGCCTGAGCAAGGAATACGTCATCGAGAAGCTGTTCCGCGACGCGCGCGCCGCGCTCATCGAGGACGGCACCAACGAAGTGCTCGGCCTGCACGGCGGACGTCTGATCGCGGCGCGCTACGGCAACGGCTGAAAGGGGTTGCGGCGGCCCCTACTTCCGTCCGTTCAGTCCGTGTTCGCTGCGCCGGCTACCCGCTCGGGGTGCATCGCAATTTCACCCGCAGCGCTGACGCGCACGTGCACGGCGCCGTCCATATCGGTCCGTGCCAACCGGCAACCGCGGGCGGCGTAGCGGCGCAGCACGGCTGCGTGCGGAAAGTGGAAGCGGTTGTCGAAGCCGGCCGAGACGACCGCATACCGCGGCGAACGGCGTCGAGGAAGCGGACCGCGTGCTGGAGGTGTCGCTGCCGTGATGCGGCACTTTGAGGACGGCGCTGGCCAGCGAGCCATCGGCAGCTGCCACCAAGTCTTCTTCACCGCGCATTTCGATGTCTCCCGGGAACAGCACCCGCGTGCCGCCGAAGCCGAGGCTAAGGACCAGCGATTGATCGTTGGTGCTGAACCCCTCCATCCGCTGAGGCGGAGATTCCACCGCGACCTGGACGTCGCCGATCTGCCGCCGCTCACCTCGATGCAGAGCAATCTTTTCGACGCCGTTTTCGCTGAGCAGTTGCTGCAGGCGGGCGAACTGGTCGGTGGATGCCCGCGCGCCGTTCGACCAGAACTCCCGCGGCGAGAAGTTCGCCGCCAAGAACGCGAAGCCACCGTAATGGTCCCATTCGGGATGGCTCAGCACCAGATAATCGACGTGCCCGATCTTGCGGCTCCACAGGAACGGCGCGATCACTCGCTCGCCCATGTCGAAGCTCTCGCCTCGCAATCCGCCGGCGTCGATGACCATCACGTCCGCGCCCGGAAACTCGACGACGGCGCTGTCGCCCTGGCCGACACTGAGGAAGGTGATGCGCAGCGCCGCACGGTGGTACCGGTCGGCGTACCACCAAGCCCCGTCCCCCAGCGCCAGCAGCGCCACCAGCACCAACGTGGCGGCCCGCACGCGTCCTGAGAGCCGCACCAGTGCGAACAGTGCCGTGTAGAGGAGCGCCAACTCCAGAGCATCAGGCGTGACGACACGAACGGACGCGTACGGCAGCGCCGAGAATACTTCTACCAGCCACACACCGAGTTTGACGAACGGTCCCGCGATGAGGACACAGCACTGCGCCAGCGGCTCCGAAATCAGATAGGCGAGCGCGGCGATCAAGCCGAGCGCGACCGCCACCGAACCAAGCAGCGGCACGACCAGCGCGTTGGCGAGCGGCGCGACGATTGAAATCTGGTTGAAGTGCAGCGCCGTCAGCGGCACGGTCGCCGCCAGCGCGGTGACCGAAACCATGCCGTACACAGCCAGCGGCCGCCACAGACGCGCGCGCCAGCCGCGCAGCCGGACCAGGCGGCGCTCTTCCCACCGCCGCCACCACGGCCAGAATCGCTCCATGCCCCACACCAACCCGAGCACCGCCATGAACGAGAGCTGAAAGGAGATGTCGAGCGCGGCGCCGGGCGACCACAGCAGAATCAGAATGGCAGCCACGGCGAGACTGACGATGAGGTGGCGCTGGCGACCGACGAGCACGGCAGCCACGAACACCAGGATCATGATCACCGACCGGATGGTGGCGACGTTGCTGCCGGCGATGCCGGCGTACAGGAGCACCGGAATGACCGACAGCGCGGTGGCGAGCTTCGGAACGTTGATGGTCAACAGCAGCCGCCGGCTGCGCGCCAGCAACCAGCGGAACAGCGCGTATCCGGCTCCGGCCACCAGCGCGACGTGCAATCCGGAAATCGACAGCACGTGGCTCACGCCGGCGCGGCTGAACGCCGTGCGCAATTCGCGCGGCAGCGCCGTCTCGGTCCCGACGATCAAGGCGCCCAGCACTCCCGCCTCGGTCTCCGGCAGCGTGCGCTGGAACAGCGCGCCGACACCGCGGCGCCACCGCGCCAACCAGCCCGCGATGCCGTTGTCGACGTGGCCGAGACGGTAGAAATCGGCGTCGTCCTGCGCAAAGGCGGTGACGTAGATGCCGCGGCGCGCCAGGTACGCTTCGTAGTCGAACTCCCCGGGGTTGCCGAGATTGCGCGGGCGCCGCAGCATGAGTTGCGCTTCGAGGCGATCCCCGGCGGTCCACCGCTGTTCGAGGTGCAAGACGGTCAGCAACACCTCACCTTCCGCCGGCTGCCATCCATCGCCGCTGTCGATGCGCTCCGCTGCGAGCAAGAGCCGCGTCCGCTCAATCCTGCTTTCGGGATCGGCGATCAGCGTCCCCTGGATGCGCAGCGGCACGTGCGTGGGAGCAGTGGCGATGTGATCCGGAGCTGAAGCGCGGGCGGTAGAGATGATCGGCGCGCACGTTGGCGACTGCGAGGGCGAGCAGGAACAGCCCCAGGCGCCTGCACGCCGCGCCGGGCCACAACAGCAGCACGCCGGCGGCGCTGGTCACGGCGAGGGTCGCGGCCGCCAGCGCGTGCCCCTGACCGGCCAAGCAGGTCACCGAGGACCAGTCCGACAGCGCCGCTGACCAGCAAAGGCAGGCGATCCAAGGACTGCCACAGCGTCCCGGCAACCACGCTCACCGACCACTCCGGATGGCGGAACTCCACCACGCCCCCCTACGGCTGCGAGGTTTGTTAGTCGAAAAAGGTTAAAATAGCACTACCGCACAATCATTCGGTCTGCTCACATCCCCTCACCGCGACGCGCTCCCGGAGCGGCAAGCGAGTTGCGCCTATACAGCGGGTTCGGACTGCCCGACATCCGCTGCCGCTACGTGATCGGCCGACGATGGCAGGCGCGAGGCTTCCCTTGATGTGCGCGGCGAGGGCGGGCGAGATGCCTGGCACCTGCGCCAGGTCCTCCACGCTCGCCTCGCGGATGCGGCGCACGCTGCCGAAGTGGCGCAGCAGCCGCCTGCCGCCGCGTCGGGCCGACGCCGGGAATACTGTCCAGCACGGAACGCAGGCGCTCCCGCCGGCGCAACTGGCGGTGATAGGTGATGGCGAAGCGGTGTGCTTCGTCGCGCACGCGCTGCAGCAGGAACAAGGCGTTCGAGTTGCGCCTCAGCACCACCGGGTTCTTGCGGCCGGGCAGGAAGACGCGTTCTTCGCTGCGCACCAGCTCCGGCGACTGCGGCGCCCGCTCGACGCGCATCTTCGCCAACCCCACGGCGTCCACCTCGTTGATCTCGAGCTCGCGCAGCACCTCGAGCGCGACGTTCAGCTGCCCCTTGCCGCCGTCCACCACCAGCAGATCCGGATAGCTGCCCTCCTCCTTGGCCCGGGCAAAGCGCCGCTTCAGGACCTCGTACATCATGCGGAAGTCGTCCGCGCCGGGCACGGTCTTGATGCGGAAGCGGCGGTAGCGGCTCTTGTCGGGCTCGCCTTCGTCGAAGGTCACCATGGAGCCGACCGCCAAACGGCCCTGGATGTTCGAGATGTCGAAGCACTCGATGCGCTTCGGCGCGTTGCGCAGGTGCAGGCGCTGCTGCAACTCTTCGCTCATGCGCTCGCGGTTGCGGCTCCGCATCCTGCCGCTCGCGAAAACTCTGGCGCGCGTTCTCCGCCGCCATCTCCAGCAGGCGCGACTTTGTCGCCGCGTTGCGGCCGGAAGATGGCGACCCGCTTGCCTTTGCGCTCGCTCAGGTACTCGGCCCGCACGTCCTGGTCTTCCAGCTCGACCGGCACCAGGATCTCGTCCGGGATGTAGCGGTCGCCCTGGTAGAACTGCGTCAGCACCGCTTCGAGCACCTCTTCGTCGGCGAACTCGAAGTCGGCGAAGCTGTAGGTTTGATTGCCCGTCAGCTTGCCCTGGCGCACGAACAGGACCTGCACCTCGATGAACCCGCCTTCGCGGTAGAGGCCGAAGACGTCCTGGTCGTCGCCCCAGTGCGACACGACCTGCTGGCGCTCCTGCGTCTTCTCGATGGCGCGGATCCGGTCACGCAGGCGCGCGGCATCCTCGAAGCGCAGCTCGTCCGCCGCCCGCTGCATCTGCTCTTCGAGCTGCCGTACCAGCTGCTGGCTCTTGCCTTCCAGCAGCATGATCGCCTCGCGGACGTGCCGCTGGTACACCTCGGGGTCGACCGGTAGGCAGCAGGGGCCCAGGCAGCGCTTGATCTGATATTCCAGGCAGGGCCGGGTGCGGTTGCGAAACACGCCGTCGCTGCAGGTGCGCAGCGGGATCACCTTGCGGATCGTGTCCAGCGTCTCGCGCACGGCCCACGCCGAGGCGTACGGGCCGAAGTACTTGCTGCCGTCCTTGACGATCTTGCGGGTCACCAGAATGCGCGGCCACGGGTCCTGCACGGTCACCTTCACGCTGACGTACGACTTGTCGTCTTTCAGGCGGATGTTGTAGCGCGGCTTGTACTGCTTGATGAGGTTGTTCTCGAGGATCAGCGCTTCCTTGTCGTTGGCGGTGACCAGCGTTTCGAGGCCGGCGACGCGCTGCATGAGGAAACGCACCTGGCTGCGCTCGTCGCCGCCGCGGAAATAGGTGCGGACACGGCCACGCAGGTTCTTCGCCTTGCCGACGTAGATGACCTTGCCGTGCTGGTCCTTGAGGAGATACACGCCGGGCCGCGGCTGCACCGCGTCGAGCTGCTGCGCCGAGGCTGGGCGACGGGACGGCCGCCGGGCAGGGCGTTCGCTGTTTCGTCAACCACGCCAGCATTATAGCGGCCGGCCCCACGAGGAGAAGGGAGTTCTTTCCAGCTTGGCGCTGGGCGTGTACAATCAGCGTGGTCTCTCGTTGTGAAGTGGACGGCGCTGCACCGACAAGGAGGGAAACTGGCGATGGCAGTCACGGTCAAGAAGATCACGCTGTGGCGGAAAGAGGTGGCGCATGAGGCCGGCGCGCTTGCGAGTGTGCTCGAGCCCCTGGCGCAAGCCGGCGCCAACCTGCGGCTGGTGATGGGTTATGCGATCCCGGGTGAGTCCAGCCGGGCGGCAGTCGAGGTGTTCCCGGTGACCGGAAAGAAGGCGACGGCGGCAGCCAGCGCTGCCGGCGCTGTCCGCCTCGCCGATCGCCTGTCTGCTGGTCGAAGGCGACGACCGCGCCGGCTTGGGCGCGGCCATGGCCCGCGCCGTCGCCGATGCCGGGGTGAACATCTCCTTCATGATGGCGGAAACCATCGGCCGGAAATTCTCCGCGGTCTTCGGCTTCCAAAGCGACGCCGATGCCGCCACGGCCTCCAAGGCCATCAAGTCTGCGGCGAAGCCGCGGAGGCGATAGGTGCTGAGTCCAGCGACGGCTGCAGCTCCTGCGCTGACGGCTAACTCAGGACTGGCTGCTCTGCCGGCTCCCATTCGAACGCGAGCCGGTGCTTCTTGTTCGTGTTGCAGTCCTTGCAGGCAGGGACGAGGTTGCCCTTTGTCGACCGGCCGCCGCGCACCAGCGGCACCAGGTGATCCATCGTCAGTTCCCGGGGCGGGAACTTCCTCCCGCAATAGTGGCAGATGCCGGCGGCGCGCCGCCGCTTCCACCACTGCGAGTGGCGCAACTCTCGCGCCTTGGAACGCTCGCGCTTGATCTCCTCGTCCGACAGCACCGCAATCCACTGATCCATCGCCGCATCAAATCATCGCTGTCATTGCGCTAGCAAGGCGCGGGAGCTGGGTGGTCGGGCTCACTCACCCAACCACCCGGTCGGTTGGCGCCGACACCGGCGGCACCGCGAGCTCGAGATCCATTCGGCATTCGCACTTGCCGTTCCGCAAACACTGGAGAACTCGAAGTCTGGTCAGATCCAGAAATGGACGTGCATATCTCAAAGTGAGTATCCCGATGTCCGGGACCGACTGCTGCAACGGTCTCTCGCTGCGATTCTGATTGGACAAACGGACCGACGGAGCTACGGCACACCCTTTGCGTTCATTTCCGACGGAAGTCGACGGCCACCGGCCGGTTAGAAGAATAACTGTCGGTGGAACGGAAGGCAGTGCAGGAGGCTGCGAAATGGCTCGACTTTTCGTATGTGACGATCAGGGCGCAATCACGGCGGACATCGAGGCGAGTGGACCGGTGTTGCGTGCGGCTCTGGAAGACGAGCAGGCGGAATGCGTGGTGCGCTGCGCCGTGCTGATGGCGCTATCGGTGTTGGCTGAGGGAGGCAACTGGCCCACGGCCGCACTCGAATCCATGTTCAGATTTCATGGCCACGATGAAACACGAGATCCGCAGCGCCCGATTGGCTTTAAACTGCTCAAGCCAGGCCTGAGGTCAGACATGGCCGTCCGTGCTCGCCGAGCCGACCGTCCGGTCGGTCGGCTCTACGCCGCCAGCAGGCGATCAAGTCCCCCGTCCTGATCCAACGCACGCAACTCCTCGAAGCCACCGATCGGCACACCGTTGATGAAGATCTGCGGGACGGTCCGACGACCGGACTCCTCGATCATCTTTTCCCGCAGGGTTGTATCCGCACCAACGTCGATCTCCTCGAAGGCAACCCCCTTGTGCCGCAAGAGCGCTTTCGCGCGCGACGCAAAAGGGACACTGTTGTGTCGTGTACATCACGACTTTGGCCATGGCGCGGTGACGATCTCCTTCGCGACTTCGCAGCGAACGTAACGTGGGTGCAGCTCGAGTCGCAAGCGACAAGCGGCGCTGTCCTAAGTTCGAATATAGTGTCCCTGCGCCAGCCACTGGAACCTCTCCCCCGGCCCCTCTCCGACAGAGACTGTCGATTTTCTCCAACGGGCGCCCTTCGAGACGCCGCCGAAGAAGGCGGCTCCTCAGGCCGAGCGGTTCTGTTGTTGTTTTCAAAAGACAATTTCCGCTCACCCTGAGGAGGTCCCTTCTTTTGGGACCGTCTCGAAGGGTGTGGTTCCCGTTTATCGACAGTCTCGACACGGAGAGGGGAGCGAAAAGCCAAGCATTTCGCCCCCTTCCCTCGCAGGGAAGGGGGTAGGGGGTTAGGTTTCAATGCGAGCGGCGTCAAATTGGGACAGTACTCGACAAGCCGCATCGGCCGAACGGGTCAATTGTCGCTCGCGGGCGCCAGCGCCGCGTTGACTCGTCACCGAGCGTGGGCTAGCGGATAGTCAAATGAGTGCTGCCGAAGATTTTGCCGAGCTGGTTCGCATCATGGAGCGCCTGCGTGGGCCCGGCGGCTGTCCGTGGGACCGCGAGCAGACGCACCAGTCCATCAAGCCGTACGTGATCGAGGAGGCGTACGAGGTCGCCGAGGCGATCGAAGACAACGACGTCGACGAGTTGCGCGCCGAGCTGGGGGACCTGCTGCTGCAGATCGTCTTTCACGCCGAAATGGCGCGCGCGGCCGGGCACTTCACCATCGAAGACGTGGTGCGTGCCATCAATGAAAAGTTGATCCGCCGCCACCCGCACGTGTTCGGCGACAGCGAGGTGAAGGACTCGGCCGAGGTGCTGCGCAATTGGGCGCGCATCAAGGCGGAAGAGCGCCAGGACCGCGACGACCGCTCCATCGTCGCCGGTGTGCCGCGCGCCATGCCGGCGCTGCTGCGCGCGCACCGCCTGAGCGAGAAGGCGTCGCGCGTCGGCTTCGACTGGGACTGCGCCAGCGAGGTGCTGGAGAAGGCGCGCGAGGAGTTCTCCGAGCTCGAAGCCGCGGTACAGCTGGGCGACCGCTCCGACGTCGAGGCGGAACTCGGCGACTTGCTGTTTGCCCTCACCACGCTCGGCCGCCACCTCGATATCCAAGCCGAGGATGCGCTGCAGGGCGCCAACGACCGCTTCATCCGCCGCTTCCGCTATATCGAGGAACGGCTCGCCGCACGCAACCAAGACCTGCATGACACCTCGGTGCAGGAGATGAACACGTTGTGGGAAGAAGCCAAGGCGAAGGTTTAGATCTCTGCCGTGAGGCTGCACCCAGCTGCACCGAGGCGCTGCCCGTCAGGCCAGCGTCCGTTGCAGCGCTTGCACCTCGTCGCCGCCCAATGCCAGCGCTACCACTGCGAAGACCAGCACGCCGGCGCCGATCGCGGCCGCCAGCACGGCGGCGTGCACCACCGTGTGCCCGGGGTCCGACCACGTCGTCAGACCGGCGATGTAGCGGACGACGGGAACCATCGCCAGCGACGCCCCCAAGCTCCGAAAGAAGGATGCGAGGATACGGCCTCTCGCCGAGCGCACCCAGGCGGCGGCGCAGGACCCACAACAGCAGGAGCAGATTCACGCTCGCGGCAATAGAGGTGGAGAGAGCCAGCCCCGCGTGCCGCAGATCGAACACCGAGAGCGTCTGCGTCAGGGCCGCGATCGCATCGGCCAGACGTGAATCTCCGCTGGCCGCAGCCGGACCCATCAGCAGCAAGCTGCACGCGCAATTCACCACGAAGGCGACCGCGGCGGCGATTACCGGGGTGCGCGTGTCCTCCAAGGGCATAGAACGCCGGCACGACCAAGCGGACCATGGATACCGGCCACAGCCCGACAGCGAAGGCGTATAGCGCCTGCGTGGTGAGCGCGACTTCCTCCGCGCCGAACGCGCCGCGCTGGAACAGCACGGAAACGATGGGCATGGCCAGCGCGATCATGCCGACCGTCGCCGGCAGCGACGATCGCGTTGGTAATGCGGATGGAGAAGGCCAGGCTGTGCCGCAGGTCGGCGTACGCGCGCCGCGCCGCTTGCGCCGAAAAGCTGGGCAAGGCGGCCGTGCCCAGCGCGACGGCGAAGATGCCGAGCGGGAATTCGAAAATCCGATCCGCGTACCAGAGGTACGATACGCTCCCGCTCGGCAGCACCGACGCGAGCATGGTGCTGATCATCAGATTGATCTGGTACACCGCCGCGCCGAAGACCATCGGCGCCATCAATCCGAGCGCGCGCCGCACCGCTTCGTGGCCGGGCTGCCAGCGCGGCACGATGCGCACGCCGTGGCGCACCAGCGGCGGGATCTGAACGGCCAGTTGCACGACGCCCCCGATCAACACGCCGTAGGCGAGGCCGTAGATCGGCACGCTCAGCCGCGGCGACAGCACCACCGCCGCGGCGATGATGGACAGGTTCAGGAAGATCGGGGCCGCCGCCGGCGCGGCGAAGTGGCGCAAGGAGTTGAGGATGCCCGAGGCCAGCGCCACCAGACTGACCAGGAAGATGTACGGGAACACCCACCGCGTGAGCGTCACCGTGAGCGCGAACTTGTCGGGCGTCGTCGGCGAAGCCCGGCGCGAACAGCGATGTCCACAGCGGCGCGAACACCACGCCGATCATCGTGAGCACCAGCAGCACCGCCGCCATGAGGCTGGCCAGTGCCGATGCGGCTTCCACCGCCTCCCGCCGCGAGCGGTTCGTCAAGTAATCGGTGAAAACGGGAACGAAGGCGATGCTCATCGCGCCTTCAGCAACGAACCGGCGCAGCAGGTTGGGAATCCGAAAGGCGACGAAGAAGGCATCGGCGGCGACACCGGTGCCGAAGTAGTACCCGATGACCGCATCACGAACGAGGCCGGCAATGCGGCTGATCAGCGTCAACAAGCCGACCAAACCGGCGGCGCGAGCGATGCGACGGTTCTCAGACATCGATGGTCCAGTCGATAGTTCATAGTCGACAGTCGATAGCCAACGCCGTTCCGGCTTGCCGGCCCTCGACTATCAACTATCGACTATCAACTATCGACTTCCTGCGAATTGACCCTCTGGGACACGTATGCTAGCCAACCACGATCACAGCGAGGAGGAACCCCTTGGCTCAACGTCACAAGTCCGCCATCAAGCGCCATCGCCAGAGTGTGAAGCGCCAGGCGCGCAATCTGACCATCCGGACGCATGTGCGTCACACCGTGCGCGACCTGCGCGAAGTCATCGCAAAGAAAGATGTTGCGACAGCCGAGGCGAAGCTCCGTTCGGTGATGGCCACGGTGCAGAAGGCGGCTACCAAAGGGGTGCTCCACCGCAACAACGCGGCGCGCCGCATCGCACGGCTGAGCCAGCAGATCGCCGCCCTGCGGACGTCGTAGTCGCAGTCCTCCTGTCGACTTTCAACTTTCGAGCTTCGACTGCCTTCACATGAACAGCGCCATGCCGAGCTGCATGGCGAGGCCGAGATCGCCGCTGATCTTCACCTGCCCCTGCATGAAGGCCAGCTGCGGATCGATCTGGCCGGACTGAATCTTCGGCACCAGATCGGCCGGGACGGTAATCGTGGTCTGCGGCTCCGCCGGGCGCGGTCCCGAGCCGAAGCAGAGCGTGAAGGTCCACGCGCCGCCGTCCGGCAGCCCGGTCAGCACGAAGCGCAGCGCGCCCTTGACGCTGCGCAAGCGCTCGATGCGCGAACGGCCGAACGGGCGCCGGCTTGACCGGACAGAAATCCGGTCTGCGCCACGCCGGCAGTGAACCGGGCCCAGTCGGCTTCCGATTGCGAGATGGTCATGAACGGCTCGGCCAGCGGGTGGTCTTCCACCTTCATTTCGCCGTTGGCGATGTTCACGAAGCACGTCGCCGGCGTCGGGCCGGCCACCTCCCACAGCATCGTGCCCGTGGCGGCGCGCAGATCTTCGAGCTCGCGTTGCGCCGCCGCCACTTTCTGCTCGGCTGCGTTGACCAAATCGCGAAAGCGAGGCGCGATATGCTCGCGCAGGTAGCCGTCGAGCGCCGGCGGCGTCTGGTTTGCAGTTTCAGCCATTACGTTGCAGCTCCTTGCGTCGTGTGCTAGCGAATTCAGCGCGAGGAATCACCATGGCACGAGAGTGTGATATCTGCGGCAAAGGCCCATCCGTCGGCAACAACGTCAGTCACGCCAACAACCGCACCAAACGGACGCTGGCGCCCCAACTTGCAGCGGGTGCACGCCAACGTCAACGGCACCGTGCGGTTCATTCTGGCCTGCACACGCTGCATCCGCTCCGGCAAGGTGATCAAAGCCGCGCAACGGGCAGCGTAGCTGTCAGCCGCGTAGCTCGGCTCGCGACAGCACTCAGCGTTGCAGTTAACGCACCGCAATCGCATCGATCTCGACGCGGGCGCCGCGCGGCAACGCGGCCACGCCGACCGTCGCGCGCGCTGGATACGGCGCGCGGAAGAACGCGCGCGTAGACCTCGTTGACGCGGCTGAAATCGCGCGAGATCGACCAGGTAGATCGTCGTCCGCACGACGTCGTCGAGTGACGCGCCCGCAGCGTCCAGCACGGCGCGCAGATTTTCCAACACCCGCCTCGTCTCTGCCACCACGCCGCCGGCCACCAGCTCGCCGCTGCGCCGGATCGAGCCCGATCTGTCCGGACAGAAACAGCCACGGTCCCACCCGCACCGCCTGTGAGTACGGCCCAATGGCCTGCGGCGCCTGCGTCAGTCGCAATCGCTTCTTCATCTGTCAGCTCTCAGCGTTCAGCTATCAGCTCAGTGCATTCTTGGAAGCTGCATGCTGATCGCTGAGCGCTGACGGCTATCCTCTCGCCCGTGCCACCTTCATCACGCCGCGCACCTTGCCGATGGAGCGGATGACGCGGTTGAGCTGGTCGGCGCTGCTCACCACCACCTCGAACGTATTCACCGCCTTCTTGTCGGGCACGCTGCGCACCTGGGCGCGGCTGATGTTGACGCCGGCGGAGCTGATGGCCTTGCTCATGGCGGCCAGCAGCCCGGGCTCGTCGATGCACATCACCTCGACCGTCACCGGCCGGGGTCCGGCGGCGCCATCCTCCCACACCACCTCGACGCGCCGTTGCGGATCGCTCTCCAGCACGCGCGGGCAGTCGACGGCGTGCACCGTGACGCCGCGGCCGCGGGTGATGAAGCCGAGGATGCGCTCGCCCGGCAGCGGGTCGCAGCACTTGCCGAAGCGCACCAGCACGTCTTCGACGCCGCTGACCCGCACCCCCGCCTTGGTCTGCCGCGCCATCTTGCGGAACAGGCGCTTGAGCGTGCTCTCCTCCTGCACCGGCTTCTGCTGCAGGGCCTCGGGCGGCAGCAGCTTGGCCAGCACCTGGTGCGAGGTGATCTTGCCGTAGCCGATGCTGGCCAGCAGGGTCTCTTCGTCGCGCTGCGACAGGTCGCTGATCAGCTGCGCCAGCCGGCCTTCCTTGCGCAGCTTGCCGAGGTCGAGCCGGTAGCGGCTCAGGTCGCGCTCGAGGATCTCGCGCCCGACCGCCACGCTGCGCGTGCGTTGCTGGTGCTTGATCCAGTTGCGGATCTTCTGCTTGGCGCGGCTGGTCTTGACGAAGTTGAGCCAGTCCTTGCTCGGCGTCTGGCTGGCCGTGGTGATGATCTCCACCGTGTCGCCGCTGCGCAGCTCGTAGCGCAACGGCACCAGTCGGCCGTTGACGCGCGCGCCGGCGCAGTGCTGCCCGACCTCCGAGTGAATGCGGTAGGCGAAGTCGATGACGGTCGCGCCTTCGGGAAAGCTGAGCAGGTCGCCCTTGGGCGTGAAGACGAAGACCTCGTCGCTGAACAGGTCCTCCTTCACCGAGCGCAGGAACTCCTGCGGGTCCTGCGACGTTCTGCTGCCACTCGAGCAGCTCGCGCAGCCAGGTGAAGCGCTGCGCGTCCTCCTCCGGCGACGTGCTTGCCGCCCTTGTAGCGCCAGTGCGCCGCGATGCCCATCTCGGCGACGCGGTGCATGTCATGCGTGCGGATCTGCACCTCCATGCGCTCGCCGTACGGGCCGATCACGGTGGTGTGCAGCGACTGGTACATGTTGGGCTTCGGCAGCGCGATGTAGTCCTTGAAGCGCGCCGGGATCGGCTTCCAGTTCGGCGTGCACGACGCCGAGCGCCGCGTAGCACTCGCTGCACGGTAGTCGACGACGATGCGGAAGGCGACCACGTCGTAGATCTGGTCGTAGAGCAGGTTCTGCGACTGCATCTTCTGGTAGATGGAGTAGAAGTGCTTCGGCCGGCCGGTGACCTCGGCCTCGATGCCATTCTCCTCCAGGCGCTTCGACAGGACGGTGATGACCTCCTGGATGTAGCGTTCGCGCTCGGCCTTCTTCTTGGCGACGTTGCGCTTGAGCTGGTAGTACACCTCCGGGCGCAGGTAGCGCAGCGAGTTGTCTTCCAGCTCGCTCTTCATCCAGTAGATGCCGAGGCGGTGCGCCAGCGGCGCGTAGATGTCGAGCGTCTCCTGGGCGATGTCGTGCTGGCGCTCCGGCGGCAGGTGGTCGAGCGTGCGCATGTTGTGGGTGCGGTCGGCCAGCTTGATGAGGATGACGCGGATGTCGCGCGCCATCGCCAGGATCATCTTGCGGAAGTTCTCGGCCTGCTTCTCCTCGCGGCTGCTGAAGCTGATCTGGCTGATCTTGGTGACGCCGTCGACCAGCGCGGCGATCTCGTCGCCGAAAGCCGCTCTCGATCTCCTCCAGGGTGGTGAGCGTGTCCTCGACCGTGTCGTGCAGCAGCCCGGTGACGACGCTGGCCACGTCGAGCTTGAGATCGGTGATGATGCCGGCGACCTCGACCGGGTGCGTCAGGTAGGGCTCGCCCGACGCGCGCTTCTGGCCCTTGTGCACCTTGGCGGAGAAGTCGTAGGCGCGCCGGATCAGGTCGATGTCGGCGCTGCTGTCGTAGCTGCGCACGCGTTCGATGCAAGCCGTGTGAAGTTCATCGGCTCACGCTCGAACCGCGTCGCGCCCGAAGCGTTCGACCGCGCGCCAGGATCTTGTCCGCCAGCGCCTCCGGGCGTCGTCGTCGCTGTCAAGGACCAGATCGTAAATCGAGGTATCGTTCAGATCGAAGCCGTAGATCTCCCGGTAGCGCTTGGCGTCGGAGCGCTGCCGCGCCTCGTTAGCGCCGCAGACCGTGCTCGAGTCGCTGCCCTCGCGCTGGGCGACGCGGCTGGGCGCGCACCTCGTCACTGGCCGTCAGCCACACCTTGAGCGCATCAACCCCTTCCTGCAGGGCGATGAATCCGGCCAGCCGACCCTCCAGAACCACGCTCGCCGCGGCGGGCATACTCGGCCATTTTGGCGTCGAGCGCCCGGTCGATGGAGTGGTCCTGTTCGGCCAGAGCCGGTTGAACTCCTCGAGCGACAGGCCGCGCGCCTCCGCTTCGCGCCGATACAGATCGCCGGCGTAGATGTGCGGCACGCCCGAGACGCTGGCTCAGCAGCCGAGCCACCGTGGTCTTGCCGCTCCCTGGAAGGCCGGAGATGGTGATCAACACGGTAGGATTCTAGCGAGATCGGCTCGACAAAGCACGCCAGACCAGGCGTATCGAGAGCTCATGGGTTCGAGGGTTCAAGGGAAGGATCCTTGACTCGAACCCTGGAACCCTCAGCCATCGACCCTATTCTCACTCCACATTCTGCACCTGCTCGCGCAGCTTCTCGATTTCGCTGCGGGCTTCGAGGCTGAGATCGGTGAGCTTGAGGTCGTTGCTCTTCGAGGCGATGGTGTTCACCTCGCGGTGGACCTCCTGCAGGAGGAAGTCGAGGCGCTTGCCCACGGGCTCGCGGCTGCTACACAAGGCGCGCAATGCGTCGAGATGGCTCTCCAAGCGCACCAGCTCTTCGGTGATGTCACTGCGGCTGAGCACGAAGGCGACCTCTTGCGCCAGCCGCTCCTCGTCTACGGCTGCGCCGTTCAGCAGCAGCCTGAACGCGCTGCCGCAAGCGCTTGGCGGTCTCCGGCGCGGCGGCGGCCACCCGTGCCCGCATGTGCCGCGCCAGCCTGCGCAAGTGCTCGATCCGCTGCCGCATGTCGCGCGCCAGCGCCCGTCCTTCGCGCTCGCGCTCACGATCGAAGGCGCGCAGGGCCTGCCGCAGCACGTGCCGCACGCGCTGGAGCTCATTGGCAGGCTCGGCGCGGCGCTCGACGATGCGCACCAGGTCGGGACGTCCGAGCAGGAACTGCCAGGTCGACCTCACCGCCGAGGCCGAGCGCCACCTGCAGCTGCCGCCAGCCGTCGACGTAGGCGCGCGCCAGCGGCGTGTTGACCTCGACGGCGAAATCGCTCGCCAGGGCTCCCGACCGGCTGATGTTCACGTCCACCTTGCCCCGCGCCACAGCGGCCTGGACGAGCTGCCGCAACTCACCCTCCCACTGCATGTACTCGCGCGGCATGTTGAAGCGCGTCTCGAGAAACCGCTGATTCACGCTGCGGATCTCGGCGGTGATCTTACACCCTTCGCCTTGCCAGGCCGCCTGGCCGAAGCCGGTCATGCTTTTCATAACGATGAATGATGAATGATGAATGATGAATTGTATGAACGATGCATTGCGTGAACTCGCAGTCATTCTGCTCTATCGACATCATTTCCTTCCGCAGTCTTCCTCACCATTCATCGTTCATCATTCATCATTGCCGTGCGCAGCTCCGGCGCGCTGACCGTCGCCGTACCGACCTTACCGACAACGACCCCGGCGGCGTGGTTTGCCAGCCAGGCGGCCTCCTCCAGCGTCGCCCCGGCCGCCAACGCCAGCGCGCACGCTGCCACCACGGTGTCGCCGGCGCCGGTGACGTCGAACACCTGCCGGGCGGCGGTCGGGAAGTGCCGGGCAGCGGTGTTGCGCGCACAGAGCGTCATGCCGTGCTCGCCACGGGTGATCAGGATGGCCTCGGCATCCCACTTCTCGAGCAGCCGCTGCCCGGCGAGGTGCAGGCTGGCGTCGTCATGGATGTCCACGCCGGCGGCGTCCGCGGCTTCGAGGAGGTTCGGGGTGGCGAGTGTGATGCCGCGGTAGTGGGGAAAATTGCGCTTCTTCGGATCGACGACCAGGCGGAACGGGCGCGCCGTCCGCAGCCCGCGCAGGGTGTCGAGCAACTCCCTCGTGATCACGCCTTTGCCGTAGTCCGACAGCACCACGGCATCGAAGTCCCATACGTGCCGCCGCAAGAAGCGGGCGATCGCAGCCGCCGCACCCTCGGCGCAATCGCCGCCTTCGTGATCGAAACGGACCACTTGCTGGTTGTGCGCGATGATCCGCGTCTTGCGGACCGTGACGACTCCCCGTGACATGGCCACACCCGCGGTACCGGCACCGGCGCGCTTGAGCTCAGCCAAGATGCGCCGCCCGGCGCGGTCGCGGCCGATGACGCCGCAGGCGGTCGCGTGCCCGCCCAAGGCCAGGATGTTGTGCACCACGTTGGCGGCGCCCCCGAGGTGGAAGCGTCTCGTGCGTCACCTGCACGACCGGCACCGGCGCCTCCGGGGAGATGCGGTCGACCCGTCCCCAAATGAACTGGTCGAGCATCAGGTCGCCGACCACGAGCAGCCGCACTGTAGCGAAGCGGCGCATGAGCGCGCCGACCCGGCGGCGGGTGTCGCCTCGCTGGTGCCTCTTCGCTGCCCGTGCCATGGTCAGCGCGGAAATATCGGAGGGTTCGGCAAAGGTCAACGTTCGCCGCTCTGTTGATAGGCTTCTGCGAGTCGTTTAGATTCGCCGGCAATGAAGATCAGCGGCTTTACCTTCGTGCGCAACGCCATTGATCTCTATTACCCCGTGGTGGAGGCGATCACCTCCATTCTGCCGATCTGCGACGAATTCGTCGTGGCGGCGCGATTCCACCGACGGGACCACGGAGCTGCTGCGCAGCATCAACGACCCCAAGGTCAAGATCATCGAGACGGTGTGGGACCCGAAGCGCTTCGTGAGCGGCGCCAGCAACGCCGATCAAACCAACATCGCGCTCGACGCCTGTACGGGCGACTGGGGGTTTTACCTGCAGGCCGATGAAGTGGTGCACGAGAAATACCTGCCCGGGTTGGTCGAGCGGCATGCGCGAGGGCCTGGATGACCGGCGCGTCCAGGGGCTGCTATTCGACTACAAGCATTTCTACGGCGATTACGATCACTATCAGACGGCACACGGCTGGTACCGGCGAGAGGTGCGCGTCGTGCGCACCGGCATCGGCGTACGCTCATGGCACAGCGCGCAGGGCTTCCGCATCGGCGACAAGAAGCTGCACGTCAAGCTGGCCAACGCCGAGATCTACCATTACGGCTGGGTGCGCCCGCCACGACGGATGACGCGCAAGGAGTTTGCACTGCTGTCCGTGCACGCCGGGCTCGAGAAGGCGCGCGAGATGCGCCCCACGCTCGACAAGGACTTCGACTACGGGCGGCTGTGGGGCCGCGCGCGTTTCACCGGCACACACCCGCGAGTGATGGCGCAGCGCATCGCCGAGAAGGACTGGGAGGTGAAGCCGACGGGCAAGTCGCGCCACCGCCAAGACCAGATCGGCAACCTCCTCCTCTCGTTCATCGAAAACGGCATCCTGGGCTTTCGCCTCGGCGAATACCGCAATTATATCCTGTTGCGATCATAGACGACCGCCACCCGCGGGCAGACCGAGCAACTCGTAGTAGTAGCTCTCGACCGCCGCGGCCATGGCGCGGCTGCTGGAACAGCGCCCGCGCTCGCGCCCGCCCCGGCGCGGCCCAACGCCTGCGCCCAGTCCCGGTCGTGAGCACAACGCCGGATCGCCGCGGCCAGCGCGCCGGCGTCCCCCACGGGCACTAGCAGGCCGGTCTCGCCGTCGACGACGACCTCGGGCAGACCGCCCACGCGGCTCGCCACCACCGGCAACCCGGCAGCCATCGCTTCGATCGCCGCCATGCCGAGACCTTCATGCCGGGACGGCAGCACAAAGACGTCGGCCGCCGCCAGCAGCCGCGGCACCTCGGAGGAGAAGCCGGTGAACACCACGCGCTCGGCCAGTCCCGCCGCGCGGGCCTGCGTCTGCAGACGTTCACGCAGGGCGCCCTCGCCGCAGATGACCCAGCGCAGCGGCACGCGATCGCGCCACAGCTGTTCTACGGCGTGCAAGAGCACATCGTGGCCCTTGCGCGCTTCCAGCACGGCCGCAGTCAGCAAGACGAAATCTCCCGGCTCCGCACCCGAACGCCTCCGGACCTCTTGGCGCTGCTCAAGGGCCTGTTCGAAGCGGCCGCCATCGATGCCCACATGAATGACGCGGATGTGGCGCGGATCGACACAGACGCTCACCAGCACGTCCGCAATCGCGCGCGAGACCGCGATCACACCGTCCACGCACCGGTTGTAGAGGTAGCGCACGCGCGGCGCGAAGTGTGGCCGATAATCCATCTGTCGCGACACGACGAAACGGCAGCCGCTTGGGCGCGGCAGCCAGGGCGCCAACGCGTGTGCGCGAGCGGTGTGGAAGTGCACGATATCGACGGGGTGGGCTTGGAGCAGCCGCCGCCACCGCCACGCGGCCAGGATATCGAGGTCATTGCGGATGCGTAGGTCGCAGACCGGGATTCCGCGGGCTTCTAATGCGGGGTGCAGCGTCCCATCCGGCCGGCACGCCACCACCTGTTGGTGGCTGCGCTCAGCAAGGTGACGAGCCAACTCCACCAGCACTTCCTGGCCGCCGCCCCAGCCACGTTCCGGATCGACGTGCAGAATGGCGAGGGGTGCGCCGCCGGGCGGCACGGCGCCCGCCGCGTCGGTCTGGTTCACGGCTCGCGTGGGCGTACGGTGGCGCCGTTCTGTTCGTACTGGGCGCCGCACGCCGTGCACTGTGCCGTATCGTGTTCGAACCGGAGCCGGACGCCGCAGGCGCACATCCAACCCATCTGCCGCGCCGGGTTGCCGACGACCAACGCGTAATCCGGCACG